>NZ_CP178208.1:1341940-2033881 GCF_047219225.1 Pontimicrobium sp. IMCC45349
TATAAAGCAACTGAATCTCCTTATCTAAAGCTTAAATTAATTTTTGATGAAATAACTATGACATATACAGCTGAAAAAATTGAAGAAAAGGAAATACCCAAAAATATATTTAAAGTAGATACTGTACTACCTAGAAAAAAACACCCATAAAAATACTACTTATAATGAGTATAACTTATTGTAAATTAAAACAAAGAATAATAAAATTTACAAAACCAAATAGCTAATTTCACTAGCAAAAATCAAATTTCATCGTTAACATACGTATGAGAGATCTTGCTTAACAACAAACACAACAATTTAAAAACAAAAATATGATTAAGAAATTATCACTGATTTTATTACTGACTTTACCCACTATAATGTTTGGGCAATTATCTAAATCACTTGAAGAGATGAAAGCCGATAAAAATGTGGAATATAAAAAATACGAACCTTTACTATTCAAAGCAACTGAATACATCTTTGATAATCCAGTAAACACACAATCAAAGGAATTTATTTCTGCTACACAAATTGTCGGATTTTGGATGAATAAAGATACTGGAATGGGAATTCCAACTTTTGGAAATTTTTTTACCTCTCTAACTAATAAAAACAAACAACAATTTTTATATACGGTTGCTATGATTAATTATGGTTTAAACCAAAAAATCAAACACAACCGAATTTTAACTTGTAAAAAAATTGATGGACAAAAGTATAGCGAACAAGAAGATGTTAGAGAAGTCCAACTAGGTGGGGCTAAAATTTTATTAGAATATATAGGAAATAAAAACAATAACGTTCCAGTTAACTCACAAACAAAAAAATACATAAAGGCATACAAAAAAGGTAAGTTGGACAAAATGTTTTTTAAATAAAATAAGTGCTAACAAGATAGCATATAAGTAATAGCATAAATCATTATCTGCAAGCTGAAATGACTAACAATGAAATAAAATATGGATTAGAAAACCACGAACTTAAATTGAGTTTTCGGGAAAAGGTTCAACATTATGCTCCTGCAGGCTTTTGTTTTATAATACCTATTACACTAATTTTTACGCATCTGAAAGATTATTTTGAGAACTCGCCTAAGTCTATTAAGTCAGGAGAAATTTGGTTTTTAATGATTCCAACATTATTAGGAATTATATTTTTCTACTTACAAAAAAGTAGATTGAAGTTTAAAGAAGTAAATACCAATCTCAATAGGTCGCAATTAAATAAAATCATCGATAAAGTTGCAAATGAATTAGAATGGCATTTATATTTTTCGAATTCAAAGGCAATTATTGCAAAAACACATCCAGGTTTTTTGTCTGGTAGTTGGGGCGAACAGATTACCATACTATTCGGTAACAAAAAAGTACTTGTAAATAGTATATGTGATCTTGACAAAAAAAGTTCATTAGTATCATTGGGCAGAAACGGACAAAATGAAAATAAACTGATTGAAGAAATAAAAAAAGCCAGCAGGTAGCAACGTGTATAGCTCATTATCGCTTAAAATTATAGTTGATTTTCACAACAAGACATACACAAAACTGTTAACATTAATATAGAGAACCCCTAATTATAATAACCAAACTCCTTAAATGGTCGCGTTTTTAAAACGTTTTTAGAAAAATGATTTATCACTTTACTTACAGCTGGATTTTGTAAGCTCTTTCTAGAATAGGATAAACCAACCTCTCTAAAATAATTAGGTCCTTTATATGGACGGGTTTCAAAACCATACCAACCATCTATAAAATGCTCTGGCAAAAATGTTAACCCTAATCCAGCCATTAAAAGCGTTAATGTCTCCGTTTTGGTTTCACAATTTGCAACCGTTATCATATTTTGATTTTCTGAACTCAAAATAGACAGACATTGTTTATGAGCTTCACACGGAGGACAATGAATAAACTTTTCATCCTTTAAATCTTCAACCAAATCTATTTCCTTTTTATCTAATAAAGGATGTCCACTAGGAACACACAACTTATAATCCTCCTTCCAAAGCGGCAAAAACAAATCCTCCTCAAGCTTCCACTCCCTAACCAATAAATTCAACTCACAACTTCTATCAATAGGTTTTACACTCCATTCTACCAAATCATTTAACGCATTAGCTGTTTTAAAAAACTGTTTCTTATGCTCCTGAGGCAAACTATCTGCAACACCAATGGTAATCTTATTTTCTATCTTTTTCTTTTGAAACATTTTAGGCAATGTTTCTAACTCACCCAAAAGACGCTTTGCTATTGGATAAAAATAATGTGCCTCATTAGTCATTTCAACACCTCGCTTATGTCTAATAAAAAGTGTTTTATCCATTTCTTCTTCTAACTGTTTTATACCATTCGAAATATTAGGCTGTGACACAAAACATTGTTCTGAAGCACGCGTCAAATTCTTTTGCTCATAAACAGCAACAAAAAATCTAAGCAATCTTACTTCCATAATTTTAAGTTATGATAATCATCTAAAAATAGTATTTTGACCTTTATGCCAATCAAAATACCTTTGTAAAACAATTAATTACAATTAATTTAATAAGTTTTAATTATGACAAATTTAAAAAATAATTTTATAACAATTTTAATCTTAAGTATTATGTTCAATGTAAACGCACAAACAAAACAAGAAGATGCTACTTATAAAGTGCAATTTGTAGCAGGAAAAAACAAAGTGAATTTCTTAAGTGAGGGAACCAGAATTTCAGGAAACTTATTTGTTCCAGAGAATTATAGTGCTGATGGTAATTTTTCAGCTATAGTATGTATTACACCTGCAAGTGGAATTAAGGAACAAACCGCAGGAATTTATGCCGAAAAATTAGCTAAAGAAGGTTTTATAACTTTAGCTTTTGACCACAGAACTTATGGAGAAAGTGGAGGCTACCCAAGAGGAATGGAAAATGCACCAATGAAAGTGGAAGATATAAAAAATGCTATTTCTTTTATAAGAACAGTTCCTGGGGTTGATAGAGAAAAAATTGCCGAATTAGGAATTTGTTCAGGTGCAGGATATAGTATTCAAACTGCAATTTTTGATCAAAGAGTAAAATCAGTTGCCACTGTAAGTGGGTTCGTTGATTTTATAGACTATGGTTTAGGAGGAGCTACACAATACGCAGATGTCTTAAAAGGTGATAAAATAGCACAGTTTCAACAACAAATTAGAATGGGAAATGAAGCTCGTCAAAAATACTTCGAAACAGGTGAGGTGGTTTTAGTTGATGGAATTCCAATTGACAATTCAGGAATGGGAGAATTCTGGAACAGGGCAGCTCAATATTACCGCAACCCTAAACGTGGTGGTCAGTTTCCAACTTATTCACCTTTAAGAGCAGCTATGTCATTAGACACTCGCTACTTTTTTAACCCTAGCGAACAGATGGAATTAATGTCTGATAGACCATTTTTAGCTATTATTGGCGAAAATGCATTGTCAGCTTATTTCAGTGAAGTTGCTGTTAACAGAGCTAAAGGAGATAAGGAATTATTTAAAATTAAAGATGCAACTCACTTTGATTTATATGACCAAGAACAATATGTAAATCAAGCTGTAGAAAAATTGACTTCTTATTTTAAAAGAACATTGAACTAAAAATGAAATACTGTTGCCAATAACATGTATAAGCAATAGCGGTTTGAACGAAAAATCAAATCGCTTTTTGTTTAAATTAACTATCTTTCATACTGAAATACAGTTGTATAAAACTCGATACTACCTACACACGAACACGTTAGCTATAATTAAAACAAAACTTTATGAATATTAATGCAATACTTTGGGACTATGATGGAACCTTAGTTAATTCTGTGCCAAAGAATATTGATATTACAAAACAAATTCTGGCTGAAGTTGCCCCAAGATTGACTGGAGAAAGTTTACCACACTATCTGAAAAATGAAGAATCATATCATGTAGCAAATCATCAATCCAAAAACTGGCAAGACCTGTATCTAAATTACTATGGAATGTCAGAATCTGAAATGCTTGAAGCTGGAACTTTATGGACGGAATATCAATTAAGAAACACAACGCCAGTTGAATTATTCGCAGAAATCAAACAAACAATAAATCAAATTGAATTACCTCAAGGAATATGTTCACAAAATAGCTCCAAAAATATAAGCAAAGTTTTAAAGCAAAACTCTTTAGCTCATAAGTTTCAAGCAATTATAGGCTATGATGATATTCCGAATAATACTCAAAAACCAAATCCATATGGCGGACTAAAATGTATTGAACGCATATTTGGAAATATTAATGATAAAACTATTTTCTACATTGGAGACCACGAGGGTGATGTAAAATTTGCTAGAAACATTAACAAAGAATTAAGCGGAAAAAGTAGAGTAATTGCCATAGTCGCAAAATATAGTGGAGCAGAAACAAGTTCGTGGAAATACAAAGCTGATTTCGAAATTGAAAAGCCTTCTGATTTAATAGGAATAATAAATAACTACAGCTAATAAGGTGTATATTCATTGCTAGTGCAAGCCTATTTACAAAAATCCTCACGGATTTTCTATTCTGCTTGTATTTGCTAATTTTAAGGCTTAAAATGTGCAACGAAACCATACACAAACACCTTGGTTGTAATTTAAAGCAACATTTCCTAAATGAATGAAATTGAAAAAATAGCAGATAATTACGTAAACTCTTTTGGAGAAGTTTTACCTAGTTTTAAATATGGCTTTGCAAACTTAAAAGAATTCACCTCAAAGTATTATTTCGATTTCGTATTTATACAAACGAATGGAGAAATACCAGAAGAACCACCTGTTGCTGGTGGTTATTGTGGATTTACGATAAACAAAAAGACTTTTGAAATTGAAAATCTGTCTTTTGGAGAACTAGGTATATTAACAATTAAAGAAAGAGAGTTGAATGAGGTTTATGAGAAAATTAAGAAAATAAAAGATAATAACTCATCTTTACATTGGCTAAAATCAAAGTATGAACTGAATTCAAAACAATTATTGGAAGTTAAAAAAACGATTGACAGTACTGAATTTAAAAAAGAAACTGTACTGGAACAAATAAACCAAATTATAAAAGCTACATCCAAAAATACATGACCGCAATTAGACCTAAGTTTCCGTTTAGGAAATTCAATTCAAAATTACAGCTTCAACAAAACCTCTTTCATTAGTTTTAAGCTATAATCATTTAATTTTTGGTGCGTTGGCATCCACCCCATTAAAAAGCGAGTGAAATCTGTCCAAGCTATAGAGTACATATATCTCCATTCTTGCTCTAGCGCATCAAAACTCGCTTTAATTGCTTTGGTTTTACATGCCAATTTAAGTTCTGAAAAATAATACTCTAATAGTTCTTCTTCATAAAATTCACATGCCTCACTAGACAAACAACTACCTAAAAAATAGGCAACATCTTTTATACCACAACCACCACCAACATACTGAAAATCGACTGCTGCCACTTGGTTGCCATTTTCAGAAAAACAAAAGTTAGCCAATTTAGCATCACCATGTACTATTGTTTGATACTTACAATTATTTAATAACCCATCAATTACATGTGCTTTTGCTTTTAACGCTTGATTTGTGGTTTTTTCAAACTCATCTGGTCGTGTTTTTAAATGCCAATACGTACCTATTTCCCATAAATCGGTTGGTTTATAATTTAAAAATGTAGCATGAAAATTTGCCAACCATTTTAAACAAGTCTTTGTTTCTTGTAGTTGTAATTTATGCTTTCGTAATGGAAATTTTTGATTTAAATCTTCCATGATTATCCATTGCTCATTCATTTCAGAAAACACACCAATCACTTTTGGAATTTTACAATTATCATTACAAAGCTTGCTCCATTTACTATACCAAATTGTTTCAACCTCGTAAGACCTTACTTTTCTATTATGAGCATAATCTGTATTCCATCCTCTTGGATGCGAACTCGATTGATTTAAGGATATCGATTTTACAACTACAGTAGTGTTTAACGAACCGTTAAGCACATAACGCGAAATTTTACCATAACCACTCCATAGTGTTTGAATAATTTCTACTTCTTCACAACTAGAAGCATTAGTACTTTTTAGAAGGTAATCTTTAAAATTTGAGTTCATAAACTATAATACAATATAGTAGTGTTTGCAAAAATATAACTAATCGTAAATCCTATTTACAAATTGCAGTAATTACTATTAAAAAACTTGATAAAGCGTTGTTTCAATAATTCCTTTATTATTGCTTAAAGTCACTGATGTTAGTTGCTTTTTATGCTTTACTTTAAAGTTAAAAGGCGGTTCTAATACGTTTAATCCACTTTGCTTTTTAAGTCTAATACCTTGACCAGAAATAATATCCTTATTGGGCTCAAAATTACCATTAGGAATATGTTCTGTTATAATAACGTATTTATAACTAGACAGCTTGTTTAGAATATTCTGTACTTCAAAATTAGATAAATGCTGTAGCACTTGCCTAATTAACACACAATCGCCAGAAGGTAAATTGCTAGTAGCAATATCTAAACAGTGAAACTCAAGATGCGTTTCTTTAAATGTTGTTTTATTGTGAGCTATAAGGCTTTCTACAATATCTACTGCAATATACTTTTGGGTATGTTTTACTAGTTTCTTGCCTATATTAAAATCGCCACAACCCAAATCACATACTACAAGTGGTGTTTTAAAAGCCGTTAAAAAAGAGGTTACAGCTTCAATATAAGGGTTTATAATATCTGGATGATGCGAGCCTTCACCTGAGTAAAAATCAACCTCATCACTTCCTCCCCAAAGTTTCATTTCGTAAACCTGAGTCATAGCTGCTTTAGTTGGCCAAGGGCGTTTTATTTTTTTAGGGTCGTTTTTTGATGTATCCATACCCTTTAAGATTTAACTACTCTAAATCAATACCAAAAGCTCTAAAAACAATTAACTGTCCTAAGTTCTCAGTATTAAAATCTAAACTACCTTCAATTTTAATTTCACCATCTTCTTCTACTTGATAATTAACCAACTGTTTATCCTCTTTTTTAGTGATATTTATTTTAAGAGTTGGCCAATTTGAGTCGTTTTCAATCCATTCAATTTTACAGTCCTTGATGTCTTCGACAATAGCTTCTTGTTCTTCGGTTAATGACTTATTGAGTACTTCAAAATTAAATTTCATTTCAAGGTCTGAATACGGAATTAACTGAGGGAAATCTGTATAAAATGCTTTTAAATGCTTATCAGCTAAATCAACATCTTCCTTTTCAGCATAAGCTTTACTTAAGCCTTCATTAATTCTTGCTACAAATAGTTTTTCATTAGATGCATCTAAAAATTCACTCTCCAATATGTTTTCAAATTTTTCAATTGCAAAATCGTAATCACCATCTTCTAAATGAAATTGCGCTATAAAATAGTTGAAGTACTTATGAACACGTTCACGCTCATCGTCTTGTAGTTTCTCTTCAAAAATCTTAATAAAATACTCAGAATTAAAATACTTTATAAGTTCCCATATTTCATCAAAAAATATGTTGTTTTCTGACGCAAACAAATTGTAATATCCTATAAATCGTTCTGGATCTGCTGATAGTTCACTAGTAAGTAATAAATGTGCATTTTCTTGCTTAAAGTGATGCTTAGAAATTTGGTATAGTTTTTTAGGCTTGTACCAATAATAGCGATCTCTAAATTTGATTTCGCTTATAGACTTTTTATGGAATAAATACTTAAACAAAAGTGTGTTTCTATTGTACGCCACTTCTCCCCAAGTACTGCCAATATGTATTTCTTTAAAGTTTGCTGCTTTATCTCTATATTCTTTAGATTTTTTTAAATCTCCAGCATAATAATGCGCTCGACTAAGCGCAATATTATTCCATCCAAATCCAGGCGCTGTACCTAACCTATTTATAGATGTTTCTACAATTGACTTAGACGTAGACAAGTCGTTTTGAAAAACTTTAATTGCCGATTGCATATAATCAAACTCCTTAATATTTTTCTCTTCGTAATTATCTCGCTGACGCGCTTTATTATAGCTGTCTTCAGCTTCATTGTATTTAGCTTGAATAAACTGAAGGTTTCCATAATTGTTATGAGATAACCTATCGTATTTTTCTAATTGCTTGCTAAAATATTCGGCTGAATCCAGTTTAATTTGATGTGAATAAATAATGTTTTTATAATGATAATAACTCGTTAATGCATCATTTGCATAATCTGGCCACCATTGGTCTAAGTATCTTTTATTGTGCTTATCGCTGTTTTTAATTGAATCGGCATATTTTGATGCTGCTTCAAGATTTTCTTCAATACTGGCTTTTAAAAAGGAATATTTCTCTGGACCATACATTCTATTTCGTAAATAAATCCACGAAATTGTAGAGTACGAATTAACTCCAAAATTACAAACAAAATCACGTTTTTGAAGTCGCCTCACTACCTCAATGGCCTCTTCTGGCTTATCTACATATTGATAGCTTTGAGATAAGAGGTAAACCAAAAACGCATACTTACGTTGAAACAGATAACTATTAATATAAACGTTAATATTGGTAGTCCTTTTAAGTTTTCTAGGAAAATCTTTTTCTAATAAATCAATGGCTTTTTCAAGTGATTTTATGGCTGCTTCATAACCTCTTTTATCCGAAGCCCTAAAAAAGCGATAATTAGATTCAAAAAAATGACCAGTATAATACGTACTGTCCAATTGAATCATTTTTTGAGAAAGCTCATACGCTTTTCGACTAGAAAAATTGCCTCTAAACTCTCTCTCTAGCCTATCGATTTCAATGCGTTGAGCATGTGTAGCGAGCATTCCTAAAAAGAAAAACCCTAAAAGTAAGTTTATTTTAATGCTTGCAATTTTCACACTCTACTTCTTTAAATTAAGTCTTGCTAAACGGTTAACCTCTGTTTTAACAATACTATTCATTGCATTAGATTCGGCTCCAAGGTTTTTAAACAACAATCTATGCTGAAGCACTGGTTTTGCTAATGCTGCTAAATCGTCTTCTATTACATAATCACGTTTATGAATTACAGCATAAGCTCTTAAACATTTTAAAAGAATAATTCCTGCTCTAACAGATGCGCCAAGTACAATTCCCGAATGCTCTCTTGTGTTACGTACAATGTTTTTAATACTAACAATAATCTCATCATCAACATGTACTTCTTCGGCTTTCTCTCTAAGCATTAAAACATCTTCCATTTTTAATACAGCTTCAACCGAGTTTTGTGACTTTTGAATTTCTAATTGTTGCTTATATATTTCTAACTCTACATCTTCGCTTACATATCCAAAGTTTATCTTCATAAAGAAACGATCCAGCTGTGCATTTGGTAATGGATAAGTTCCTTCCATTTCTATTGGGTTTTGTGTAGCAATTACAAAGAATAAATCTTCTAATTTATAAGTTCTATCTCCTATAGAAATTTGATTTTCTGCCATACATTCAAGTAATGCAGATTGCACTTTTGGAGAGGCTCTGTTAATCTCATCTGCTAATAAAATATTAGAAAATAAAGGTCCTTTTTTGAAGATAAAATCTTTGTTAGCTTCATCATATAAATGCGACCCAATTAAATCCATTGGTAAAAGGTCTGGTGTAAATTGTATCCTTTTAAAATCGGAATGGTCTTTTTCACCAGCCAACGAATAAGCCAATGTTTTAGCCATAACAGTTTTACCAGAACCTGGATTATCTTCTAAAAGAATATGTCCTTTAGCAACAAGACACGTAATAATTTGAATGATTTGTTCTCTATGCCCTTTAACAACCTTACCAATATTATTAATTAATGCGTCTATTTTTTGTCCTGCATTTTCAATAGAGTTGGATTCAAGTATAGATGTATCCATCTGTGGATGTTCTGTATTTGTATTTTCCATGTCTTGGTTCATAATTCTATGTTATTTTTTTAGGTTAAGATTCAACATGTAGTGAATCCATTTGTTTGGTTTTATGAAATTGAAAAACTTTTGCGATTTACTGTATTTAGATAATACCTTTTGATTAAAATCTGAATGAAAGTTTTTAACTATTGCTTCTTCATCACTAGTGAGCTCAGTCTTACTGTATTTTAACTTTTGATACACTTTAATAAATGCTTCAAAATTAGTTCCAAACTTAGGGTCTACAGTATCTCTTGCATACACCATAGGCGTTTGGTAACCTCTTGGAATTCCCATTTGATTAAGCACAAAATGTGCCTTTTTATAATTTATTTCGGACAGGTCAACTATGGAGTTATTGTTTTTTGTTTTATTAGACAACCACCAATAGTAACATATTGGCGAAAGCAACAATATTAGTAACCCAAGTAGTAAAACTATAATTATGTATATAGACCAATCGGTTATAGTTTTAACAACACTTTCTTCCTCTTCTTCCTTAGTTTCACTTAATTGTTCTTCTTCTATTGCTGGAACATGCACTTCCATAATAGTTACAGGATCAGGAAAACGTTTTATATAGTTTTCTATTGTTTCTGAGGCTCGCTTCTTTCTTATTCTTGCTAATTTATAATCAAACGACACCATGACTGCTGTGTCTCCAAGTTTTACTTTATGTAGAGGAATTGTTGCTTCGCCAGCATAAACTTTAGCTTGGTTAACATCAAACTTCATGTCAACGATATTAGTGCTATCAAGCGAAATACCATTATCGTTTACAACCATTTGATCTACTCGTAATTCCATACGCTTACTAATAGTATCAACAACAGTTACGACTCCCTTACCAACAAAGGTTTCTTTTGTAGGTGGTACTGGAGGTGTTGGATCTGGTTGTGGTGCTTGTTCTCCTTCTTGGTTACTAACAGTCATATCAAAATCTAACCATCCATATTCTGGTATATAAACCTGAGTCCATGCATGTCCTTGATCTCCATAAAACCAATACCAACCTGGAGTTTTAAAACTTCTGTCTACTGTCATAAACCCAACTGCAACCCTTGTTGGAATTCCTAATGATCTCAACATAAATAGAGATGATGTTGCATAATAGGTGCAATATCCTTTTTGCGTATTAAACAAAAACTCCTCTAACATACTTGCATTTGGAATGTTAGGGTCAGACGGTTTTCCTGGTGTTAACGTATATACAAATAACGGTTTACCATCCTCTTTTTCAGACAAGAAATAGTTTCTAATACTTAATATTTTGTCAATAGCTGTTTTGTCTCCTTGCGTAAGGCTATCTGCTAACTTCCCTATTCTCTTATACAAATCACCTTCAGGCATTTCTGTATAATAATCCATAAAACGCTCACTCTCTCCATCATAGTTTTTGGCTTTTCTTAAAGTACGATAACGTTTTTCTTGATAATCAATTATAGCTTGATTAGGTGTGTTATATACAAAGTAGGCGCTGTTAAGTTCTGATACTTCAGAGTAAACATTATATGCAAATTTGTATTCCTCTTTAAACTCTTCTTCTATTGAAATAGGTTGACATGCATAAGCTGTACTTGGTGCTACAAAAACCTCTGGGTCAAGATTAGCAATGTACATCGTACTTTTCACTTGCTTTTTAGAACGCTCCATTTTATCGTAAACTAAAACGGAATCGTTTTGCTGACTAAAATACTGAGGTATTGTGGTTGGATTTGGCAAAAACAAATCCTTAACGATACTGTCTGGATCAACTTCAAACTGCTCTAATACTGGATTGTATTGATTTAAATGGTATAAAGTAATATACTGAGGATTCGGCGTTGTTTCGTTTATAAAATTATCAATATTAGCACAAAAAAGAAGTTCTTCAGACACGTTTAATTGGTCTCGAAGTCCAGTATAATCATCTAAATTAAATTTAGTTTTTGAGCCACCTCCACCATCGTCAGAATCGTTGTCATCACTATCTTCATCTCCTTCACCATCTTTATCTTCTTCATCGTCACCTTGTGCTTTAGAAATTTCATTTTGAATATTATCTAACTTAGAATCTAAAAGCTGAACCGTTGTCCAAAACAAGAAAAGCGCCAATAACGAAAACAGTAAAATTCTTCCAACTACCATTAAGTAGTTTGTTTTCTTCTGTTTTTTAATAGTCTTAAGCAGTTCTTTAACAAACAGTCCATAAAACAAATACAATACAGTAGGTGCTATTAACCATATCATTTCATTTACATTGGACATTTCTAAATCTGAAATAAGAATGACTGATACAGTTGTTAAGAGTATTGAAAACACTATTAAATAATAGCGCCATTTTGAGATAGCAAATCCCGAAAACCATCCAAATACAAAAATGAATGTGTTTATTTTAAACCTATTGGCTACATAATAAGCATCAAACTCATTAAAAGAGGTTGCGCTTATAGAATTGTAAACAATATTCACTACTAAAACGAGTAATCCAAATATAATTAAGAACCTAATTTTAGTTTTGTGTAATAAATACGCTGTAATAATTCCTATGGCAAAAACACCAACTAAAAGGTGTTTATTAATGAATAACAGCGCATAATATTCTGACAAGAAATCCAGTAAAGGATACATGATAAGTATCGTAGGTAAAATCAAAAAAATCAACCCAAGTGCCAGTTCTTTATAGTCTACATTTTTCATATGATTTGCCCTGTAAAATTAGTGTTAGACACTAGTGCCTCAATTTCTTTTTCGTTTCTTTTTACTTTTCTTCTAGCATTGGATAAAATCCACCTAAGTTTACTAAGTTCACTTTTTTGATCTTTCCTTAAAAATAGGTTTTTGATACTAAATAAATTTAGATTGTCTAAATGACGAGAGACCTTAACTATAATAATGTTTGATGCTCTTTTTTCTATTAAAGTAGATAACTCCTCGGCACTAATTAATGTAGATACACATATTACAGATTCTCCTGCAGATTTTAAGTCATTAACCGAAAAATTATTTTGCCAACTAGCCGAACTTAACAAAAAGCCCACACGATCTTTTTCATTAACCGTTACAAATTCATTAACTGCTTGGTCTATATTAAACGCTACTTTTTTATCTGTTTTCTTTATACTTAAACAAACATTATAAACAATGTCTTTATAGTAATTAAGCATACTTGTTGCGTACGCTGAAGATAAATCTTTAGATATTAGATTATAAAAGCTTGTGTGAAAATTAACATGAGATGCATAAGGATTCATAATCTCTGGAATTCGAATAACCAATTCTCTGTTTTTAGCAAAAATTTTCCACACAATTCTTCGTACATCATCACCAGCTTCAAAATCTTTATAGTTTAAAAAGTCTCCTTGTACTTTTCTAGTAGTCTTTACTTTTTCTACTTCTTCTTTGGTTTTTGAAGGATTAATTTCATTTAAAGGCACATCTACTTCTGCTGAATGCAAATAAAATGAGCTTGTAGATTTTTTATAAGTGGTGAACTTAAAAAATTGTAAATAGTCAATAAAACTAATTACAAACCCTTTAACGTGATATTGTTTTCTGTCTGGTAACCATATTAAAGAAGCACCTTCTTTAGGTAATAATTTTTCAAACCCTTTTGAGTATTTATTAAGTACAATGGTATCTGAAAGACTTCCATTTTTAAACTCTATTCTTACTTTAATATATCCTAACAATGGTAATAAAGCCTTAGGTAAAGAGATCATGATTGGTACTTGACCTGCTTCTCCTTTAATACTACCATCGAGTCCAATATTAATTTTAGGTGTTATTCTTTTTCTGTTAATTATAAAATGTAAAAAGCATACAAGCGTATATACAAAACCAACACCTATAATAATAGCAACAAAAACACCTAATAACCAAGCAAATAATTTAAGGTAAAGTGCAATAATAGTCTCTTCTTCAAAAAACTCAATTTTTGTAAAATAGACGGCAACTATTAGTACTAATGAAAAAATTAAGGCATTCCTCTTAATAGGTAGGAAACTAATAATTCTCGTAAAATTAATATTCAAAGTGTTCTTTATTTGATTTATTATATTGAACCAACACCTACTTGTTTTGGGAGATTAAACGAGTTTGTGAATTGTTAAATCTACAAAAATAAATACGTGTACAAAATCTCAAAATTATTTTTTGTGACAGTTTTATATATTTTTAACATTAACTTTTCTTACAATTTCGTTTTGAAGCTTTTTTTAGTTTTAATAAAACCTTAATACCTAAACTATAAGCTCTTTTAATTCAATTGCAAATCTATTAGATTTATAGTAAATTGATTACCCTCAGTTAACAGTAATTGTATCAAAAAGTTAAAGATTTTGCAGTTCACAATAAATAAGGTATAATTGTTGCTTACATTTATAATAAATATATACTAAAACTCTTTTTTATCGTTAATAAAATAAATAATTTCGCAATACAGCACTTATAATAAACATGGGAAACAATAAAGGCACTTTAGATAACATTTTAGGGATACTAGGATTAGTTTCATTAGTAGCAATTGCTTATCAAGCCTTAAAATCTATTAATTCCGATACTGAAACTACAGTTATTTCAGATGATGCTTTAAAAGCTATTAAAGAAGATCCCAATGCCGCTGAGAAAATTAGAGAAGCTGTTGATGATTACCATGATAATGGTAAATGGAATGAAACTAAACTAGAATCAATCCTTTAATCTTATGCTATGAATCTTACTCTAGGTTTCATAGCCTTTTTTATTACAATTGTAATTCCCGGTATTTTATTCAGAAGATTCTTTTTCTATGGAGAATTCTCTAAGCAATTTAATACTAAAGATCCTGTCTTACATTCAATGTTTTTTAGCATAATACCTGGAATTATTATACAACTAATTTCATTTATTATCTATAATTTATCTTTAGGTTTCGATTCGAGTTTTTTAGAAGTCTTTACTATTTTTAGAGATATTGCGTCAGATGGTTCTAATGGAACGGAGGAGGCTACCAAAGAATTTATAAATAATCATATAATTACGTTTTTTCTATATTCTCTATTTGTATTTGGTTTTTCTTCTTTTTTAGGTTGGATTTCAAGTAGAACAATAAGAATTAGAAAATGGGATAAAAAATATAAACTTTTCAGATTTAAAAATCAATGGTATTACATATTTAGTGGAGAAGTATTAAATATGAAAAAATTTGAAGAGGCTCACAATGTGTCTTTTATGAATAATAAAGGTTTAATTCAAGATACATTACTAACTTATGCTGATATTCTAGTTAGAGCTAGTGATGACAGAAAAGAGCTTTATACAGGTTACGTAGTGGATTATGATTTAAAAAGTGATGATATTACTCAATTAGATAAAGTTTACTTAATTGATACTTATCGCTATAAAAAGAAAGAAAAAATCCTAGATGAAAATGGACTAGAAGTAAAAGATAAAGAAGCTTCAAAAGAATCAAATACAAAACCAACTAAATCTAGAAATAGAATTAAAGTACCTGGGGACATTTTTATTTTAAATGCAAATAATATTGTTAATCTTAACTTAACTTATGTTCCTTCTATAAAAAAGAAAATCTCTAACGAAAAAAAGAAAAAAGAAGAAAAACAAAAGAGGTACTCAAGAATTCAGAGAATTTATTTATTAGCCATATTTTTAATTATTTTAGCTCATTTCTTTTATAAAATAATTCATCTAGACAAAACTTTTTTAGCAGAATACCTAAATGATACAGGTTTCTGGGGGAAATTACTAGTAATTCTTTTTATAAATCAATTTCTTTCATTTTTCTCTCCTACACAAAATGAAGAGAAAAAGCTATCTTATAATTTTAGCGATTTTTGGATTAGACTTTTTGTTCTAATTCTATGGGGTGTTTTATCTTATTTGTTTGTTATAAAATCTTTAATCTAAAACATATTTTAAACCCAACCTTTAAATAGGCTTAATTCAACTCAAAAACTAAAATAGTTAGAGTAACCATTCAGAGTGTCTTTAAGTTCGCATCAAATTGTTTATTATTAAACCTGTAGAAGAAAAAAAGCCTCACATTTCTGTAAGGCTTTTAAAGGTGGTCCCACTTGGGCTCGAACCAAGGACCCCCTGATTATGAGTCAGGTGCTCTAACCAGCTGAGCTATGGGACCAAATTGGGTGCAATATTACTACTTATTTTAATATTACAAAAGAAATTTATTCTTTATTAGCAATCTCTTGGCATAACTCTATAAGTACACCATTGGTTGTTTTTGGGTGTAAAAAAGCAACTAACTTATTATCAGCACCTTTTTTTGGTGTTTCGTTAAGTACAATAAAGCCTTCGTCCTTTAATCTTTTTATTTCGCTTTCAATATCTTCAACATCAAAAGCAATATGATGAATTCCTTCTCCCTTTTTTGCAATGAATTTAGCAATTGGGCTATCCTCTTTGGTAGCTTCTAACAACTCAATTTTATTTGGACCTACTTGAAAAAAAGATGTTTTTACACCTTCACTCTCTACAGCTTCGGTTTTATAATGTGGCTCTCCAAATAACTTATTAAATACTTCATTGGATGCTTCAATATCCTTTACAGCAATTCCAATATGCTCAATTTTTTTCATCATACTACAAATTTAATCTAAAAGCGTAACCTTTTAAAGTATTTCAATAGAAATATGTTATTTTTGCACCATGGAAAGTAATAGACAAAAAAAGATAGCTTCTGTTTTACAACGCGACTTGGTAGATGTGTTGCAAAATGCTGCTTCTCAAGGAGGAATGCGTGGTGTGATAATTTCGGTAACTAAAGTAAATGTTACTGTTGACTTATCTATTGCTAAAGTTTATTTAAGTATTTTCCCTATTGATAAAGGAGAAGAACTGTTAGAAGGTATACAGTCTAACGCATCATTAATCAAGCATGAAATAGCGCAACGTACAAAGCATCAATTACGCAGAATGCCACAATTAAGCTTTTATATTGACGACTCATTAGAATATATTGACCAAATTGATCGTTCTTTAAAAGGACTGGACAACCCAATAGACAATCCAGACTTACTAGACAAAAGAAAGAAATCATAATTGAATTTTTCATTTTATATAGCTAAACGTTATTTGTTCTCTAAGAGCAAAAACAATGCTATAAATTTTATTACTATAATTGCTGCTTTTGGTGTTATAGTAGGTTCTGCGTCATTATTTATAGTCCTTTCTGGGTTTGCTGGATTAAAGGATTTTAGCCTTCAATTTTCATCATTTGTTGACCCAGATTTAAAAGTATTACCAGCAAAAAATAAATCGTTTAACTTTAATGAAAATCTACAAAAACAGCTAAACAACATTGATGGTATTGCCTCTTATTCAAAAATAATTGAAGATCGCGTTATTTTAAATTGTGAAGACAAACATTTAGGTGTTACTTTAAAAGGTGTTGATGAAAATTATGCAACTTCAACTATAGATTCTATTCTTATTCAAGGACAATGGCTAGAGTCTGAAGCACCACAAATAGTTTCTGGTTGGGGAATTACAAACGAACTCTCCTTTGGTATTTTCGATTTTGCAAAACCCATAAAAATTTATGCGCCTAAACCAGGAAAAGGACAAATTTCATCAATTAAAGGTGCTTTTAACACACTTAAAGTTGCTAATGTTGGTGTGTTTCAAATCAACGAAGAGTTAGACAATTCTATAGTTTATACCACCTTTGATAACGCTAAATATCTTTTTAACTACAATGATGATACAGTTAGTGCTATTGAGTTGATTTTAAGTCCAAATGCAGATATAGAACAAACTAAACAAGAGGTTACATCGCTATTTGGAGATAGCGTAATTATTAAGAATCGTTTTCAGTTAAATGATGCCTTATATAAAATGTTAAACACCGAAAATCTAGCTGTCTACTTAATATTTACACTTATATTAATTATAGCGCTATTTAATGTAATTGGCTCAATTATCATGATGATTCTTGACAAGCAAAAAAACATTGCAACACTGTATAACTTAGGTGCTACCTTAACTGAGGTTAAGCGTATTTTCTTTTACCAAGGAAGCTTAATGAGTGTTTTAGGAGGTGTTATAGGTATTGTTTTGGGATTTGCTCTAGTAGCATTTCAGCTATATGGTCCTGAGTCATTAAAAATAATGATAACACCATCTTTAGCTTATCCTGTAACTATTAAACCTATAAACTTTTTAGTAGTTTTTGCTACCATTTCTGTGTTAGGAATCATAGCCTCAAAAATTGCTTCTAGCAGAATTAATAGTAAGCTTATAAAGTAAACTGATGGTTTGAGAAGTTTTCTTCTACCTCATCAAAAGCCGCAAATACATCTTTAGCATCATCGCTTGTTACCATTTTGGTTCTGTATTCCTTAAAATGTGGAATACCTTTAAAATAGTTTGTATAATGTCTTCGTGTTTCTAAAACACCTAAAGTTTCACCCTTCCAATCTATTGCCATTTGTAAATGACGACGTGCAGCTTCCAAACGTTCTGCCATTGTAATAGGTGCTAAATGTTCTCCTGTTTCAAAAAAGTGCTTTACTTGTTTAAAAAACCAAGGGTTTCCAATAGTCGCACGTCCAATCATACAACCATCTAAACCGTAACTATCACGCATTTCCATAGCACGTTCTGGAGAATCTACATCGCCATTACCAAATACAGGAATATGCATTCTCTGGTTATTTTTTACTTCGGCAATAGGTTTCCAATCTGCATTCCCTTTATACATTTGTGCACGAGTACGACCATGAATAGAAATAGCCTTACAACCTACATCTTGCAAACGTTCAGCCACCTCAACAATTCTTATAGAATCATGATCCCAACCCAAACGTGTTTTAACGGTTATTGGTAAATGTGTGCGTTTTACCATTTCTGCAGTAAGCTTAACCATAAGGTCAATATCTTTTAAAATACCAGCTCCTGCGCCTTTACTCACTACTTTTTTAACAGGGCAACCAAAGTTGATATCGATAATATCTGGTTTAGACTTCTCAACAATATCTACAGTTTGTAGCATACTATCTAGATTAGCTCCAAAAATTTGAATACCTACAGGACGTTCCTTTTCATAAATATCTAGCTTCATTGTGCTTTTTGCAGCATCACGTATTAAGCCTTCACTAGAAATAAACTCAGTATATACTACATCTGCACCTTGCTCTTTACATAAGGCTCTAAAAGGTGGATCGCTAACATCTTCCATTGGCGCTAAAAGCAATGGAAAATCTGGAAGTTCTATGTTGTCTATTTTTACCATAATATTGTGTGGCAAAGTTACATTTTTATTTATTTTGCAAATGAATGAAAACATTTATTGATTACATAAAACAATATGTTGAACTTTCTGAAGCTGCAGAACAGGATATTACACAAGTAGCTTTATTGGAAGAAGTGCCTAAAGGGCATACTTTACTAAAAGAAGGAAAAACATGTAAACGCACGTATTTTTTATCAAAAGGTACAATTCGCATCTTTTTTTACCAAAAAGGAAAAGATGTAACTCATTGGATATATCCTGATAATATGTTGTTTACATCTTGGTCTAGCTATTTGTTAAAAAAGCCTGCTACTGAGTATTGTGAAACTATAGAAGCAGCTACTTTAATTTCATTAACTTATGATCAATGGCAAAGTCTTTATATAAAACACCCAGAATTAGAGCGATTTGGTAGACTAATAGTGGAAGAACAAATGGCTATGATTGATGATTTTTATAAAGGTTATTATTTCTTAACAGCTAAAGAGAAGTATAACTTATTAATAGAAGCCTTTCCTTCTATTATTCAAAGAGCAAACCTTGGTTATATTGCCTCTATGTTGGGAATATCTCAAGAAACATTAAGTAGAATTCGAGGAAAATAAAATTCCTGCCGCTAAGCAGGAATTTTAAACCAAATCAATCAAAAACTAAATAATTGCTATTTAGAATACTCTTACCACGTTAAAACCAAAAAACACATCACCTTTAGTCCAATCGCCTTCTGCATTACTTATAAATCCTGGTTCGTTAGTAGATTGTGCGTTCGTAAATAACAGTTGAAATACATGTCCTCCTGTTTCTATGTCTAAGCCTATTGTTAGTGGATTTTTATAAATAGAATCTTCATGCCTGCTAAAATTATAGACATAATCTAAATTAATTGACATACGCTTACTCACTTTCATGCGTCCTCCTGCTCCTAAAGCTATTTGGTTGTGTTTTTGAAATGGTTCTAAAACCAAATTTTGCCTAACAAATGTTGGTGCTAATTCTAAAGAAAGATTATTTGACACACGTCTTGAAACAAGTAACTGTGTAGCATAACTCATTCGGTCACCTGATTTTAAGAAAGGATATCTATCTTTTCTTATTTCACTATTAATATTTGCTGTTCCATAAGCAACAAGGCTAAATGGAAAATCATTGGTCTGTCCTTTTAGCTTGTATTTTAAAGACATGCCATAGGTTTTTCTTAAAGACTCTCTACTCACTCCTATTTGCATATTTTTTAATACACCATACACTAATTGAATTTTTGTGTTGGCATTATCAAAGCCAAAAAATGTAGATAAACCATCTTCTAAGGACCCAAATCTATGTGACACATATAAATATAAATCTCCTTTTTCAGCCACTTTTGTGGATTGTAGGTTTCCTATTTTCATTGCTTTAAAAGCTGGTTGTTCAAAAACCTCTTCTGTAGCTTCTGTTTCTAACTCGTTTAGTAGATCGTCTTGTGCATAAGCACTTATTCCTAGACAAAAAACTAGAATATATATAATGTTTTGTTTCATTAGTTTTACTGTTTATTGCCAATAATAATGGCTTTATCTATTTTTAATTCTTCTAATAAATCGTCATAACCTATGACTCTCCCTTTTATCTTTGCTATTGTGCCTTCTTTTAAAGTGTTTATATTTTTTTCTCCTTCTAACTGACAATAGATTTTACTATTAAGCACTATGCCTTTTTCTTCTATAGATGAAATTATACCTGAAAGTTCTACTACTTTATCTTGCCAAGAGTTAGCATTATTAGAGAGGTGATTTTCAATAAACTCTTTAGAAGTTCCTGAAAAAGCAACTTCAATATCATTGATGGTTTTATGAGGTTTGTAAATTATTTTTTGAGCAACAAATAAGCCTGCTCCAACAAAAACAATTACAACTAATAAAATTTTACTTTTTTTGGACAAGCTCATAATTCAATTCAATATTTATAGTTTCAGCTATTTTTTTTCTTACAATCTTTGGAATTTTGATGTCAAAATCTTGAGGGTTTACACTAAAGCTTCCGTTTAATATAATGGCGCCTTTATCGTTTTTTGACAACATTGTCTTTACCTCAACTTCTTTATCAATACCTCTAATATTTAAAGTGCCATTAATTATGAATTCCTTTGCTGTTGATGATAACTCATCTACATTAAAGCTTTCAATGTTTCCTTTAAAAGTTACCTTGGGAAACTTATCGGAATCCATGTAGTTTTCATTGAAATGCTCTTCCATTAAAGCAATTTCAAAATGAAACGCTTTCACAAAAAGTAATGCAGCTATAGCTCCTGTTTCGGTATTTAAAACTGCTGTTGTACTTTTGTTTTTTGCTTCTACAGCTTCAAAAGCTTCAACTGATGCTTTAAAAGCAGTGTGTCCAGATTTAGTGAAATATTTAGATTGCGCAGTTATTGTTGTTGTAACAAACAACAATAACACTACTATTGATTTATGCTTCATAATGTGCTATTTTTTATTGTTCCAAAAGTCCATCTTCAATCCATTTATCCATAATTTGACGTATCTCTGGCGACAGTAACCCTTGAGGAGGCATTGGATTGGTAACACTGTTCATTCGTTGAATTAAGTTTCTTTGTTCAGCTGCCGATTTGGTGTTTTGATAATTAGACAAATCTAATCCATCGCTTGGCGCTGCTCCACCATGACACGTAATACAATTGTTAAACATAATGTTACCAACATCAGATTGATACGTAACTGTTCTAGTAATTGGAGGTAATCCATCTATATCTCCTTCGTCAATAATTGCAGTTGTACAACTTTGTGTCAATAACAATGCTGATATAGCAAGTACAGTATTTATTGTTTTATGTTTCATATTTTTAGTTTTCAACAGTTATATTGGTTATTGATATTTCGTGTTGTCCTTCAGGAGTAATTGTGACTGTTTGATTAGGGTGTGTATAATCTCCTTGCGTGATAAATCCATCACCATTCATATCTGCTACAACACATACATTGTAATTTCCAGGATGTTGATACGTGTATAAGTATTCGGATTCTCCAGAAGATAAGTCTGAAATCTGTAAAATAGAATTGAAAGCATCAAGGTTTGATACAAAGTAACCATACTCATCTACTAAAGGTTCTTTAGAAAGCATAACGATTAGGTTTTTATCCTGAATCATTTCATTGCGTTCAATATCTACATTTAACACACCTAGATGTGGTTGTTGGTCAAAACGCCAAGGGTCTCCAGATTCGAATGAAAGATTATAAACATCGTTTGTTTCAGACTGCGCTAAGAAAGACGCTGATTTTGCTTCGGTATCTCCAGGATTTACATATAAATAGTCTTCCATAAAGCCTTCCGAGAAATCCCAAGCAGGAACATTTTGAGGAAATCCAACTTCTTGAGCTGCAGTTTGAGCTAGCTCTATGTCGTTTCTTTTTCCTTTAAAAGTCATATGCCTTGATGCTGGAGCTTGTAAACCCAATCTACTTGTATATGCATTAAAGTAAAGACTATCTTGTTTGAATCTAAGCTCCATAAACATTGTATTTGCGCCTCCTTTAGCATCCACAAAACGGAAATACTTTCCATTTTCATTCTCCTCTATCTCATCCATTACAAAGTAGCTTATACGATAAATGCCGCTTAACACACCACCATTTCTTGCCATTATTGTGCGTTTACCTTTAAAGTCGGTAACAAAAAATGTTGTAAGCAGGTTTCCCATAGAACCACCATCAAAAATACCATGAACAGAAGAAGGGGAATTGGCCCTATAATCGAAAGTAAACCACTCATAATCATCGGCAATTACTCTATTTGTTCCAACCCATTGTCCTTCCATTTTTTCTAAAAAGTCAAAACCATCAGTATTTATGTCTATTGGATTTACTTCGGTTGATAATGGAGGATTTGGATTTGTAGTTCCTCCAGAGGGTCCAGCAATATTTCTAATATCGTCTGTAGAGCAACTTTGTAACGCGAAAAGCGTCATCAAAATGCTAAAAAAGTAGGTGATGTTCTTTCTCATATCTTTAATTGTTAATTTATTCGTATCCATAATTCTTTAAGAGGTTTGTTCATTAAATGTGTAATCACTTCTAAGGTGTCTTTGTGTTTTGGTTTAATTTCGGTTATATATTCATTAGATGTCGTTGCTCCTGAAACTGCATCAACAAAAACATTTTCCTTTTGTAATAGATTGTTTAAAATGTAGCGAGGATTTACTGCATCTTCTTTAATTACTGTAGTATCATCATTGTAATACTTTATTTTAGCTTTTACCTTATTTTCAACTTCTAAAATTTCATACTTGGCTTTATAAAATTTACTATCAACACGCCATGTGCCATACAACTGTTCTGCATCATCATTACTGCAAGAAAACAACATCGATAATATGATTAAAACACTGCTCTTTTTCATAGTTAAAATCTTTAGAGCAAATGTATATTGGTAGTTTAGGAGTATTTTTGACCTATGTCAAAATCAACATAGATTCTCAATTTTTAATTTTTGATATACATCAAATGGTCAATACAAGAAGTATTTTATTTTTGCTGAAAAATTAAAGTCTATGAAAAAATTAATGGATCGTTGGAACCTTAAACACCCTTTACAATTAGTAGTTATTTTATTAGTGTTTTCAATTACAGGATCTACATCTATAGCTGTAGGAAGACCTTTATTAAAAGCAATAGGAATTACTTTAGACAATCTTAACGGATTTATATATTACCCACTTTTTATTATACTAAGCTTTATTTTATACCAAATTTTTCTTGTAACTTTTGGATGGATTTTTGGGCAACATGCATTTTTCTGGGCTATGGAAAAGAAAATGCTTAAACGCTTTGGAATTAGACTATAATTAGCTGACAATATTAAATATGACGCTTTCAAACATTAAATGGCGTACTATAATAGCGCTTATACTTATGTATATTGCTATGTTTATGAATTGGGAATGGGCTTGGGGAGTCTTATTCCTGTTTTGGGTTATTCCTGATATTTTCTCAGGCATAACTTATTTTATTGAACCTATTGATAAAAAGCAAAACCCAATATTATATTGGGTTATTATAGCCAGTTGGATACTTATGGCTATCTACTCTTTTTCTGTATTATTTATTGATTATGAGCAGTTCTATTATTAATTCTGCTCTACTATTTTGATTTAAGTCAAATGCAAACAGTGTTTTGTGTCATTTCTTTGCGACATAATTGTAAAGAACATGTCGCACTATTCCTTACTCTCTATTTTTAAACGCTTTAAATGGAAAATTTCCATTACATTTTCTATGCTGATTATAGAAAACATTTTTAAGGTTTTACAACCTTTAGTTTTAGGAATTGTTATTAACGACCTCATAAATAAAAATAATAATGGTTTATGGTTATTTTGTATGTTATATGCTGCTGGGTTTTGTATTGGTGTTGTAAGACGTTATTACGATACTAGAGCTTACACTTCAATTTATACATCTGTAGCTTCTGAAATTGCAAACATTCAAAATCAAAATAAAGTTTCTGTGTCTACTATTGCTGCACGAAGTTCACTCATAAAAGAACTGGTAGATTTTTTTGAATATGATATCACTCAAGCATTCACCTCGCTAATAAGTGTTGTTGGGGCCTTAATTATGCTTGCATTGTTTGATTGGTGGATTTTTGCAGCTTGCCTACTAACCGTTTTACTCATACTTATTATTTACAAATTAAGTAATAATAAGATTTACGGTTATAATATTGGGCTTAATGACGAATTAGAACACCGTATAACCGTCCTAGAAAAACGCGAACATATTGGTATTGTTAGGCATTTTAAAAACATTTCTAAATGGATGGTAAAGCTATCTGATTTAGAAACATTAAACTTTGGAATTATTGAGGTTATTTTATTTGTGCTTGCTATTTTCACTTTATACCTATCTGCAAGTGCAGTTAATGCAACTGCAGGAAGCATTTTTTCTATCGTTACTTATATTTTGGAGTTTTCAAATGGTATCTTTATGTTACCTATAGTGTTTCAGCAAGTAATTAGGCTTCAAGAAATAAGCACACGACTAAAGTCTATATAAATGAAAAAATGGAAAACTTTTTTAGCCTTAACCTTATTAATTCTAGCTATTTATTTTGACTGGAGTTGTTTTTGGGCAATCTTTATTCTCATAGGATTAGTACACGTTATTAAAAGTGGAGAAATCCATTTTGTAGAAGCTGTTAAGAAAAAAGAAACACCAAAACTCTTTTGGAGCATGGTGGTTATCTGGAGTTTTTTGGCACTCTATTCAATATTGAATTATCTTGATATTTTGACTTAGGTCAAAGTATACCTTAAACATTCTTAAGACATTTGTATCATCAAACTACGATAATTATGAAAAACATATATCAATTTATTTTACTGCTAACTATTACTTTCTCTTTCAGTGCTTGTGCACAAAAAGATAACATTGTTGGAGTTTGGGATGTGAAGACAGATGCATATCAAGCTACTTACGAAATTGTAGAACATAGAGATAAATTTTACGGAAAAGTACATTATTACAATGACGGAACTTCCGAATACAAAGGCAACGATAAAGAAGAAGATTATTTCTTATCTGATGTTGAATTTAAAGATGGAAAATACATTAATGGTAAAATGTACTTACCTGATGGTTCGTATTACAATGTCATTTTTACTCTAAAAAACAACGATACATTAGAAGCCTTAATGACAGTTGATAGCTCGCCATATAAGGAAATTTGGAAACGTAACACTTCATTTTAATTATTATGAGTAACACAAAATTATTTACATACAGCTTACTTATTGTTGCATTAATTGCTGGTAGTGTTCATGCAACAACTCATTTTCTTGATCTTAAAGTTTACTTTTCAGAAACGGTTGATTATTGGTTTTATATTTTCAACGATTTGAGTTTAGTTTACATTATTATTCCATTCTTTTTTATCGAAATCATTAGATATGCAATTGTAAAGCGATTAGGAAAAGACATTATTTTAGACTCTATTGCTAATGTCATTACTTTTGGCGCCTTTATCGTTATCGAATATATTTTAGGTTTATTAGCCATTACCAAACTCTATTTTTGGGTACACCACAATATGAGTTTAGAGCATTTACCTCTAAATATCGCTACTATTTTTGGAGCCATTTTATTAGCAGACTTTGCTTATTATTGGGATCACAGAATGATGCATCGCATAGGTATTGGTTGGGCAACACATACGGTTCATCACAGTTCGGAGCATTTTAATATGTCTGTAGCCTATCGTTTTGGTCCATTAGATGCTGTATTTCCAATACTATTTTCATTGCCAATAGTAATGCTAGGTTTTGATCCTTTATTGGTTTTAGCAGCCGAAATCTGTGTGCAAGTATTCCAAACATTGTTACATACCGAAATCATTGGTAAGCTACCAAAACCTATAGAATACATCTTTAATACACCATCACATCATCGTGTACATCATGGTTCTAATAGACAGTATTGGGATAAAAACTATGCTGGAATCCTTATTATTTGGGATCGTATGCTTGGTACGTTTGAACCCGAAATAGAAACCGTTCGTTATGGCATTTCAGAACCTTTAAATAGTGTGAATCCTATAAAAGTATTTTTCCATGGATTAACAAGGTTCTACAAACGATTTAAAGACATAAAAGGTTTTAAAAACAAGCTATTGTTATTCATTAAACCACCAGATTGGTCACCTTCAAAATAAATAATTATGAAAGAGAATACATTTGTTTGGGCAGATTTATCTAGCTACAACCCACAAAATACAAAGTCATTTTACGAAGCTGTTTTTGGCTGGAAATACAGCGAATATCAAGGTTATTTTACTGCATACAAAGGTTATAAAGAAGTGGTTGGGTTGTATGAAACACCACAGAAGTTTAAAGACATGAACATGCCTTCGTTTTGGATGTCTTACATTCAAGTAGATAGTGTTGTAGAAACCGTTGAAAAAGCGCGAAACCTAGGTGCAATCATTGAGCTTGTAGATACAAATAATCCTATTGGTGGTATTGCTTTAATTAGAGATACGCTAGGTGCTGGATTTACCGTTTACGAAGGCAATTGGCTTAATAGCAGAACTCAAAATAAAGTTGATACACTTATCTTTAATGAACTTCATATCTCCGATTTTGATAAGGTACTTCCATTTTATAAGAGTTTATTCAACTGGAGCTTCAAAAAGGCAAATAGTTATACTTACGATGTGTATTGCAACATCTCTTCCAAAAAAATAGCAGCTATTAAAGAACTGGATTATTACACTAAAGGAAAGTATGAATATTGGACTTGTATTTTTGGCGTCAAAGACCTTTCTAAAACTTTAAAACGCATTACAGATAATAATGGTATTGTTATTTCTACCGAAGATGGCAAAGCTATGTGTTCTGATGGTTCTGAAGCATTCTTTTACATACAACAATTATAATATTATGAATATCTGGTTTTACATAGGAATAGGATTGCTTCTCTGGGTATTATACGATTTGTATTATGGTGTTACTTGGACACATCGTCCTATTTACAGACAGTACGAACCTAATGCGTATTGGCTAGTATCTATCGTTTGGATTATTGTAGCTCTTACCACAACACTTGCTGGTTTAGGTATGCTGTAATAGCGTATTAACGACTTGATTTTATTAAATAAAACTGCTAATTTCGTTTAATAACAAGCCGAATGAGTCTAGATATAAGCAAAATATCATCATTTTTTGAAACCGAATATCCTTTGAATAAAGAAGGATTAAAAGAACTATTAGATTTATTCAGTACAAAACAACTCAAAAAAAACACCCAAATACTTGCGGCAAATACTGAAGAACAGCAATTACGCTTTTTAAATAAAGGGGTTGTTCGAGAATATTATGCATCTGCTGAAAAGGAAACAAACATCAATTTTTATACAAAACCACAATTCATTACTGATTTATCTTCGTTTATTAATGATTCGAAAACAAGAAAATACCAAGAAGCTTTAACCAATATTGAGTTGTTGGTTATTGATAAGTATTCGTTCAGAAAAATTTTAAAAAAGTATGAATGTGGAAAATCATTCATTGATTTATCTTTTCAAAAACTATTAAAACAAAAAGAATTATTCGAGTATAACAGAATCACTAAATCATCCGAAGAATTGTATAGTGAACTCCTTATTTACAAACCAAATTGGTTACAAACTATTCCTCAATATCATATAGCTTCTTATCTAAATATTACTCCCGAAACCTTAAGTAGAATTCGCAAACGTATTTCTTGATTCTAATCAATGGAATTGGAAAGTTGACACTCTAATTTTGTCTTTTAGAATAATAATATTATGAAGATACAACACTTTAGAAATGCTACAATGACTATCGAGACTCAAAATGATGTCATATTAGTAGACCCAATGATAGGTAAGAGAGGGACAATGCCACCATTTACATTTTTTAGATTTAAACCAAAAAGAAATCCAATAGTTGAATTACCAGAAAATTGCAAACCTATATTAGAAAGAGTAACTCTCTGTTTAATTACGCATTTACACCCAGATCATTTAGATAAAGATGCAGAAGCATTTTTAAAAGAAAAAAATATTCCTATAACTTGTAGTATCAAAGATGAGAAAGAATTAAAGAAAAGAGGATTAAATGTGGTACAAGCAGTTAATTATTGGAAACGAACTGAATTTTTAGGAGGAAAAATAGAAGGAATACCAGCTCAACATGGTTACGGATTTGTAGCAAAGCCTGCGGGAAATGTAATGGGATTTTATATTGAATTACCAAATGAACCATCAGTATATTTAAGTAGTGATACTGTATATACTAATGCATTAGATAAAGTGTTAACACAATATAAACCAGAAATTAGTGTTGTGGCAGCAGGTTCGGCACAGTTCGATATTTTTAAACCATTGTTAATGACTGTAGAAGATATTGTAAAGTTTATTAAAAACACACCATATAAAGCTATTGCAAATCATATGGAAGCGGTTAATCACTGTCCAACAACTCGTTCACAATTAAAATTTATTTTAGAAAAAGAAGGTTTATTAGAAAAAACTTCAATTCCAGAAGATGGACAAGTAATGGAGTTTAAACAAGAAGCTAACAGCTAATACTATCTCAAAAAAATTATCGTCTATAAAACTAAAAAGCCACTCAGAATTGAGTGGCTTTTGCTATTCTTCTAATAAGTCTTAAAATGTAACCTCAGCTTCTACAACTTCGTCTCCTCGCTTTACTTTTACTATGGTAGTATTACCTTTTTCAAACTTAGATAAGGCTTTCATATAACCCATCATATCTTTTACTTCATGTTCTCCTAACTGAATTACAATATCTCCTTTTATTAAACCTGCCTTTTGTGCTGGTTTTTCTTCGCTTACACCATCAATACGCATTCCTTCACCATCAAACAAGTAATCAGGCACCACACCTAAAGTTACTTTAAAACGAGGTACATCATCGCTTTCATTTTTAGTCTTTTTAAAGGCTAACTCACCATTATCATCTAAATCGGTAATAATATCAAAAATGTACTTTGAAATTAATTCCATTCCTTCATAGTTTAACTTATCTGCATCGTCACCTGGTTTATGGTAATCTTCATGTTGTCCTGTAAAAAAATGTAATACAGGAATATCATTTAAGTAAAAAGACGTGTGGTCTGAAGGTCCTACTCCAGATTCGTGCTCAACAATTTTAAACTTATCGTTACTAGACGTTACTACTTGCTTAAAAAATGGAGACGTTCCTGTTCCATAAACTGCTAATGTGCTATCTGCTTTTAAACGCCCTACCATATCCATGTTTAGCATATAGTTAATTTCTTCTGTTTTTACAGTCGCATTTTTCACAAAATAATTAGACCCTAACAAGCCCATTTCCTCTCCAGAAAAAGCCATAAATAAATAGTTGTTATTTTTATTCGCTTCTTTAAGCTTGCTCGCTAAGTTTAACATAACAGCAACACCACTTGCATTATCGTCTGCGCCATTATGAATAGCTTTCCCCTCACCTCTATGTAACGAGCCTTCATCACCATAACCTAAATGGTCATAATGCGCGCCAATTACAATTGTTTGTGTTGCATTATTGTTTAAAAACCCTAAAACATTACGCCCTGTAATTGTACTATCTGTAGCATCATTAGTAAATTTTGCTTCGGCATGTGGATCGGTTTTTGGTGTAAACGTAAAATCTTGAAAATAACCATTAGTTCCCTTTCCTTCTAGCCCTAAATCTTTAAAACGGCTCGCTATATAATCTGCTGCTTTTTTCTCACCTTCGGTTCCTGTGCCTCGACCTTCTAACTTATCGTCTGCTAAAAAAAGAACATCGTCTTTTATTGTGTTTTCAGGTTTGTGCTCTTGCTTACATGACCAAATTGATGCAAAAAAAAGTAGTAGTAATATTTTTTTCATGATATAAATTTTACATTTGAAACAAAATTAGGTAATAATTGCCATTTATTTATACTCTTACAATTATGAAAACCAACATCTTCTCTCTCTTTGTATTATTAGCATTAATCACATCATGTAAAAATGATAAAAAAGAATCTGTAGATGCAAAAACAAGTGCTACAAAATGGGTTGACTCATTAATTTACCCTGAGGAAACACACTTTAAATCTATAAAGCAAATTACGTTTGGTGGTGATAATGCTGAAGCTTACTGGAGTTTTGATGATAAGCAATTAATATTTCAATCAAACAATAAAGCTTGGAATGTTGGATGCGATCAAATGTTTTTAATGAATGCTGATGAAACTTTTAAAGACAAAATACCTCCAATGATAAGCACTGGTTTAGGAAGAACTACCTGTGCTTACTTTTTACCAGACAATAAAAGTTTTGTTTATGGTTCTACACATTTAGGTGGTGATGAGTGTCCTCCTGCGCCTTTACGTAGAGAAGGTAAATATGTGTGGCCTATCTATCCTAGTTACGATATTTTTATAGCAGATTTAGAAGGTAATATTACAGCTCAATTAACTACTGAACCAGGTTATGATGCTGAAGCAACAGTATCGCCTAAAGGAGATAAAATTGTATTTACATCAATGAGAACAGGCGATTTAGAGTTGTTTACAATGAATATTGATGGTAGTGATGTAAAACAAATCACCAACCAATTAGGTTATGATGGAGGTGCTTTTTTCTCACCAGATGGTACAAAATTAATTTTCCGTTCATCAAGACCAAAAACTGAAGAAGAGATAAAAGAATATCAAGATTTATTAGCAGAAGGATTGGTACAACCAACCGAAATGGAACTATACATTTGTAATGCTGATGGTAGTGATTTAAGGCAATTAACTAACTTAGGAAATGCCAATTGGAGTCCGTTTTTTCACCCTAGTGGAGAAAAGGTGTTATTCTCTTCAAACTTTGAAGCAGAAAGAGGTTTTCCTTTTAACTTATACATGATTGACTTAGATGGGAAAAACTTAAAACGTGTTACTCATGGTGAAACTTTTGATGCGTTTCCTGTATTTTCAAACGATGGAAAAAAATTAATCTTCTCTTCTAATAGAAATAATGGTGGTGGTCACGACACTAACTTATTTATAGCTGAGTGGCAAGATTAATAAGAAGAGTAGGTTATAATCTTTCTCTTTCTTCTTTAGAAGTAGAACGTTGATTTGTAGATAGTTTTGTGTTTCCAAATTTGTATCTAAAACCAAGCCTAAAGTACCTTGAATCTTCATTGATAAAAAGGTTACTATCTTGATCCAAGAACTTAGTCGTTACAAAATAGTCTTGCTTATTAAACAAATCGCTACAAGATAAAGAAAGCACTCCTTTACCTTTTAAAATGGTTTTTTTAATAGACAAAAATGTATCCCAACGTGTATCTACAATTTGGAGCCCTTGAACATTTTCGCCAATGTATACTATAGATAAGCTAGCCGATAAACTATTGTCTTTTAAGAATGAAAAATCATTTTGTAAAATAGAATAGTTAGCCCATCTATCTCTTTCTACATTAATTCCAGAAATAACACCTTCATCTTTGTAGTTATATGTTGAGCTTCCAAAATATAATGACCATCTTTCTGTAACATCAAAATATGTTTCAAAATCAAATCCTATTTCAGTAGTGCTTTTAATATTTACTGGCGTATAGGTTATGATGTTTGTTGCGTTATCCTGTAATGGTAGCTCAAAAATGTTGTTTTCATATTTTTTATAGTAAACTTCAAACGTAAACATATCATTTAAAGTTGTTCCTACTAGGTAATGATCAGTAAAAACAGGTTGCAAGTTTGGATTACCTGTTACTATGGTATTATCGTTAAGATAAAATTGAAATGGATTTAAGTTAGCATAATTAGGTCGTTGTATGCTTCTTTTATAATTAATATAGCTATTAACTTTTTCGGAAATTTGATAACCTAAACTTACTGTTGGAAACCACTCTAAATAATCTTGTGTATTCTTTTCTAGGGTGTTTTCTCCTTCAATATTAGTTTGCTCTACTCTTACTCCAGCATTAAAACTTAATTTTTCGCTGTTTGTGCTATAGTTAGCGTAAGCAGCATATACTTTTTCATCGTAGTCAAACGCATCAGAATTATTTACATCAATTACTTCTACACCATTAATGATATCGTTTTGTAAAATATCACTGCCTGTTTTAACATTTGATAGTTTTGTTCCAATTTCTAATGATGATTGCTCTCCTAAAGGTGTCGAAAAATCGGCTTGCGCAGTAACAATTTCTGTGTCTTGGTTTGCTGCTGTATTAAATGCTGTTCTTTCTAAAAACAAATTATTTTGACCATAATAATCACTAAAAACACGTTGATCTCTTGAATAGTCATAATTAGTATAGTGTGCATTTAATGATAATTGAGCGTCGTTCTTAAATTGACTTATATAATCTAAATCAAACCCAATGTTATGCTTTTTATCTCTTGATAGGTTGTTTGAATTAAATCTTTCTACCACATTAACATCTGCATCAATATTTGTTATTCCTGTGGTTAAGTATTTAAAATATGGTAAAAATTGTGCGTTCGATGCTAAACTTATGGTGTTATTATCGTTAATACTATAATCAATATTTAGCCCAACATTATGTCTTTCTGACCACGTATTTCTATCTAAATGCGTATTCCAAGCCTCATCTGGATAGTTAACCTCTTCATCATTAACTCTATCAATTTTACTATTGTTATAGTTATAGTTTACAAACACATCTATTTTAGAACCTTTAAAGTAATTTGTAATTCCATAATTACTTTTCGGGAAAACACCTTGAGTATAGTTTGCAAATACACTTCCATTATAACCAGTCACAAGGTTTTTTGCCATTACTATATTTAAAACCACTCCACTATCTGCATCATATTTTGCTGAAGGGTTTGTAATAACTTCTATAGATTTAATGCTACTTGCTGAAGTACCTTCAAGCAGTTCAACCAACTCCGAAGATGACAAATGTACTTTCCTATTGTTAATATAAATCGTTGGGTTGACATTTTTAACCTGAATAGCGTCGTCTAAAACAAGTACACTTGGTGTGCTTCTTAATACTTCAAGCATATTACCTTCGCTTAAAGCTGTTTTCTCAACATTAAATACCAACCTATCTACTTCTCGTTTTAACGTAGGTTTTTTTACTACAATCTCTATTTCAGAAAGTGATTCGGCAGATTCTACAAGTGTTATAATTCCAACATTTGTATCGCTTTCTACAGTAAAATTTTTGTAATGTGTTTCAAAACCAATAAAGCTAGATTTTAGTATATAGCTGCCTTTAGCAACATTTTCTATAAAAAACTTTCCATTGTCATCAGAAGAAGTTCCAGAAACAACTGTAGAATCTTGATCTTTTAATAATAAAACATTTACATAGGGAAGCGATTCTCCCTTAACATCTTTAATTTCGCCTCTAACTGTGTATTGAGACCATGCAAAAGTGGAGCTTAAAAACGCAAATAATAAATAAATTGTTTTATTGATAATTCTCTGGTTTTTTAATGTTTGCGTTACAAACATATAATATTTAGTTAAAATACGCTTACGGTAAAACCATAAATCGATAAGAAGATTATAATAACCAACATACTACAGTTATAAACTTATAATCATATAATTTTGTTTACTTTTGCAAACTCACAGCAAAAGCGCTGAATTAGGCATACATGAAGAATATTAGAAACTTTTGCATTATTGCACATATAGATCACGGAAAAAGTACATTAGCAGATAGACTTTTAGATTATACTGGCTCTGTAACCGAACGTGAAAAACAAGACCAACTTTTAGATAGTATGGACTTAGAGCGTGAACGTGGTATTACCATTAAGTCTCATGCCATACAAATGGAATATACTTATAAAGGTGAAGAGTATATTTTAAATTTAATTGACACTCCTGGTCACGTAGATTTTAGTTATGAAGTATCACGCTCAATTGCTGCTTGTGAAGGTGCATTACTAATTGTAGATGCTGCTCAAAGCATACAAGCACAAACCATTTCTAACCTTTATTTAGCATTAGATAATGACTTAGAAATTATCCCTGTATTAAATAAGGTTGATTTACCAAGTGCTAACCCAGAAGAAGTAACCGATGATATTGTAGATTTATTAGGCTGTGATCCCGAAGAAGTGATTCATGCCAGTGGAAAAACGGGATTTGGTGTAGATAATGTCTTAGCAGCTGTTATAGATAGAATTCCTGCTCCTGAAGGAAATCCAAACGAACCTTTACAGGCCTTAATTTTTGATTCTGTTTACAACCCTTTTAGAGGTGTAGAAACTTACTTTAGAGTTATTAATGGTTCTATTAAAAAAAATCAACAAATTAAATTTATTGCTACAGGTAAAACCTATGGTGCAGATGAAGTTGGAACCTTAAAGCTTAACCAAGTTGTAAAGCAAGAGATAAAAACAGGTGATGTAGGTTATCTAATTACTGGTATTAAAGATGCTCGTGAAGTAAAAGTTGGTGATACTATTACAGACGCTAAAAACCCAACAACAAATGCCATTGAAGGTTTTGAAGATGTAAAACCAATGGTATTTGCTGGAATTTATCCTGTTGACACCGAAGATTATGAAGAGTTAAGAGCATCAATGGAAAAGCTTCAGCTTAACGATGCTTCTTTAGTATTTACACCTGAAAGTTCGGCAGCATTAGGTTTTGGTTTCCGTTGTGGATTCTTAGGAATGTTGCACATGGAGATCATTCAAGAACGTTTAGAGCGTGAGTTTAACATGACTGTTATTACTACTGTTCCTAACGTATCTTATCATGCTTTTACTAAAAAGTATCCAGACGAAATAATTATTGTGAATAATCCAACAGACTTACCTGACCCTTCAGGATTAGATCGTGTTGAAGAGCCTTATATTAAAGCAACTATTATTACTAAAGCCGATTTTGTTGGTAATGTAATGTCGTTGTGTATTGAAAAAAGAGGAATGATTACCAATCAAACCTATTTAACACCAGAGCGTGTTGAATTAACGTTTGATATGCCTTTAGCAGAAATTGTATTTGATTTTTATGACAGATTAAAAACCGTTTCAAAAGGATATGCTTCTTTTGATTACCATCCAATTGGTATGCGTGTTTCTAAATTAGTTCGTGTAGATATTCTTTTAAATTCTCAACAAGTAGATGCGCTTTCTGCATTAATACATGCTGATAATGCACAAACAATTGGTAAAAAAATGTGTGAAAAGCTAAAAGAATTAATTCCAAGACAACAATTTGACATTCCTATTCAAGCTGCTATTGGAGCAAAGATTATCTCTAGAGAAACCATAAAAGCATTACGTAAAGATGTAACCGCTAAATGTTACGGAGGTGATATTTCACGTAAACGTAAACTTTTAGAAAAACAGAAAAAAGGGAAAAAACGTATGCGTCAAGTAGGTAATGTAGAAATACCTCAACAAGCATTTATGGCTGTTTTAAAGTTAAATGACTAACTCAAAAAATAATATACCATTTGAGCCTAAAGCCCTTTAAAACAATAGGTATAGGAGTTACTTTCTCTCCAAATCTTGAAGCAAACATCAATGAAGCTGCTCGGTTAGCAGTTTTATTTAACTGTAAGCTTATACTCATTCATGTTGGAGAGAAATCTAATGATAAAGAAAATAGCTTTCAAGAGTTTTTAAAACCTTTTGAAAAATACAATTTGGATTTTGAAATTGTATTTCAAACTGGTGATCCTGTTGAGGTTATTTTGTCTACAACACAACAACAAAATGTTGACTTACTGATTTTAGGAGCATTAAAACGTGAAAACTTTTTGAAGTATTACATGGGTTCCATTGCTAGAAAAATTACACGTCAAGCAAAATGTTCGGTATTATTACTTATAAACCCTTCGGTTAATAGGATTCCATGTAACCATATTGTTGTAAATGGTTTAGAAGATCCTAAAACCCAAGAAACAATTTCTACAGCATTTTATGTTGCTAATAAACTAAACTCTAAAAAACTTACTATTGTTGAAGAGATTAGTCAAGAAGAAGTTTCAATAAAGGTTGACGATGATAAATCACTTAGACAAGCTACAATTTTAAAAGAGCGTTTAAAAATACGTGAAGAGTCTAGGGTTAAAAAAATCATTGAAGAACTACCAAAAGACCATTTGTCAGATATTACCATAAAAACACAACCTATTTTTGGTAAAAGAGGTTACTCAATTGGTCATTATGCACAAGTAGTAAGAGCCGATTTATTAGTTATGAATGCGCCTTCAAAAATGACATTTTGGGATCGTTTATTTCCTCATGATATCGAACATATTTTAACCGAATTACCAACTGATGTTTTAATAGTACAATAAATGAGCCCTAAAAAAAACAGCTTAAAAGACTTTTTAAAAACATTACCAAAGAACATCTTCTCTGGTTTTGTGGTAAGTCTTATTGCGCTTCCGTTAGGTCTTGGATTAGCCATGGCTAGTGAAGCACCTCCAATTGCTGGAATTATTACAGCTGTTATTGGAGGTTTAACCGTTTCTATTTTAGGTGGTAGTAACGTTACTATTACTGGTCCAGGAAATAGTTTGGTTGGTGTTGTAGCTGGAGCTGTTTTATTTTATGCAACTCAAAGCGGTTTAGATGGTGAAGCAGCTAGCCAACAAGGCTATTTTGTTGTGCTAGCAGCAATCGTTTGCTCAGGTATGTTATTAGCTATTTTAGGCTTCTTACGCTTAGGAAAGTTAGCCGATTTTTTTCCTTCATCAGCTATTCAAGGAATGCTAGCAGCTATAGGTTTGATCATTTTAGCAAAATCAACGCATACCATGTTGGCAAACCAAGGTACAAAAGGTGTTTCTTTGTCCATTGGAGATTTTGTTATAGTTGAAGAAGGTAGTGTTTTAGGATTATTGTTTGGTATTCCAAAAACCATTATTGGTGCTTTTTCATATGATAATTCAGGATTAACATATGCAGCCATTGCTGGTGTTTTAGGGCTAGCTATTATGGTGTTTTACCCAAAAATTAGAAACAAGTATTTACAGCTGATTCCAGCACCAATGTGGATTGTTATATTTCCAATTATATTTAGTTATTACTACGAATTAGTTTTACAAAAACCCAATCCAATCGATTCTGGATATATGATTTCTAATATTCCAGATTTCAATTCTATTGTTACTAATTTACCTACTGTAGATTTTAGTCATATTGCAAGTCCTGCATTCTGGTCTATTGTTATTACCCTTACACTTATTGCTAGTATAGAATCGTTATTGAGTATAAAAGCCGTTGATAAGCTTGATCCTGAAAAAAGAAGATCTAATGTTAACAGAGACTTGAAGGCTCTTGGGCTAGCTACAATTGGTAGTGGATTTTTAGGAGGCTTAAATGTTGTAACGGTAATAGCACGAAGCTCAGTAAATGTTAATAATGGCGGAAACAATCGTTCGGCAAATTTCTTTCATGCGTTCTTCTTAGTGCTTTTTATTGCTTTGTTTAGCACACAGTTAACTCGCATTCCACTACCTGCGCTAATGGCTATCCTTGTATTTACAGGTTATAAATTAGCCTCTCCAAATGTGGTTAAAAAAATATTTTCTATCGGAAAAGAACAATTGATTATTTTCTTTGTAACCCTACTTGCAACCCTAAAAATAGGACTAATAGAAGGTATTCTACTTGGAGTAATAACAACGTTTATTATTCATATAATCATCAATAAAAGTTTTTCTTTATTTTTTAGAAATTGGTTAAAACCAAATGTATTAATGTTTAAAGAAGATGATGGAAATTACTTTGTAAGTGTAAAACATTTCTGCAGCTTTATTAATTTTTATAAACTAAAGAATAAGTTAGATGCAATTCCTGAAAATCAAGAAGTGATTGTTGATTTTTCAATGTGTGATTTTGTAGATCATACAGTAATGGAAAACCTTAACAATTATCAAGAATTATTTACAAAACGTGGAGGCCATTTTGAAGTTATTGGTTTAGATATGCATGGAACAGACTCTGAGCATCCATTTGCTTTAAGGCGTTTAATTCCGTTTTCAAATATCTTACCTAACAACCTTACTAAAAGACAAACACAAATTGAAGAAATCGCTCAAGATTTTGAATTAAACTATAATACATCTAAAAACAAAGAAGCTTATTTTTTAGATAACTTCTTATTCTTTAAAACAAGACAAATTGATCATACTTTTAATCAAATGTCTAATGGGAAATCACATTTTAAACTTTTTGATATTACCTTTTCTGAAGGTGAATTTATCGCAAAAGAAGTTGTAAGAACAACCATGGCTTACATTGAACTTGACAAAGAACTACCAACATTTACTTTAGATAAAGAAGGATTTTTAGAAAAAATGTATGCCCTTGCTGGTTTTAAGGATATTCCTTTTGATAACCATCCCGATTTTTCTAATAGGTTTTACTTATTAGGTGAAGACGAAGGTGCTATTAAAACAACTTTTACAACAGACGTTATCAGGTTTTTTGAAAGTAATCCATACTACCATATAGAATCTAATGGTAGAGGTTTATTAATTTTCGAAAAAGAACGTCTAGCAAGTATTAAAGAAATTAAGGCGCTATTAGACTTTAGTAAAAGGCTTGAAGTAGTTATTTCCTAATGCTTTCTAGTAAAAATTAAGTTAATCTTTCTGCAGTTTTAATAAGCTTTTATTAATTTGCATTACTATGAGATTATACCCAATAAACGCAGGAAATTTTAAATTAGATGGTGGTGCCATGTTTGGTGTGGTTCCTAAATCATTATGGACAAGAACTAATCCAGCCGACAGTAACAACATGATTGATATTGCTGCACGTTGTTTGTTAATAGAAGATGGTAATCGATTAATATTAATTGATACTGGAATGGGAGACAAGCAAAGTGATAAGTTTTTTGGTTACTATCACCTTTGGGGAAATGATACGATAGATAAGTCTTTGGCTAAATATGGCTTTCATAGAGATGATATTACCGATGTATTTATGACACATTTACACTTCGATCATTGTGGTGGAAGTGTGCAATGGAATAAAGACAGAACAGGTTATGAACCTGCTTTTAAAAACGCACATTTTTGGAGTAATGAAAACCATTGGAAATGGGCAACGCAACCAAATAATAGAGAAAAAGCATCCTTTTTAAAAGAAAATATCCTTCCAATGGAAGAAAGTGGACAGCTTAAGTTTACTTCAATACCAGAAACTAACATCTTAACAGAATCTGATTTAGGCTTTGATATCTTTTTTGCGAATGGACATACTGAAAAGCAAATGATTCCGATGATTAACTATAAAGGAAAAACCATCTGTTTTATGGCAGATTTATTACCAACAGCAGGTCATTTACCATTACCTTTTGTAATGGGTTATGATACAAGACCTTTATTAACATTGGATGAAAAAGCGCAATTTTTAAATACAGCTGCCGATAATAATTATTATCTCTTTTTAGAGCACGATGCTCACAATGAAATAATAACAGTTAAACATACTGAAAAAGGTGTGCGCTTAAACGAAGTACATACTTGCAATGATATTCTCGACTTATAATACATGAAACACACACTTGGAAAATATTTAGTATTTACAACACTAACTCTATTATTAACAAGTTGTGGTGGAACTTCGGATATTATATCTACACCAGAAGATAAAATTGATAAAACACCTATAAAATTCTCTAGCTTATCAGATAGCGAAGAAAAAGAGTGGAGTCACCTTGATTTAGTAAACGATACAATTCCTGGAATTAGTTTAAATAAAGCTTATAGTGAATTAATTAAACGAAAAGGAAAAACTGTAATTGTTGCTATTATCGATTCTGGAATTGACATTGACCATGAAGATCTTAGGCAAAATGTTTGGGTAAATGAAGATGAAATTCCTAACAATGGAAAAGATGATGATAACAATGGTTATATCGATGATATTCATGGTTGGAATTTTCTTGGAGATGCTAACTTTACACGTTTTGAATACGTAAGATTGTTAGCAACTGGCAATACAAATCATCCAAGATATGCAGAAGCAAAATCTGAATATGATGGACAAGTAAAAAAATATACCGATTTAAAATCGCAATATTTAAAGCTATTAAATGATATTGATACATCAGATAAGGCAATTTCAAAGTATTTAAATAAAAAAGAATACACACTTCAAGACATTAATGGTATTAAAACCCAAAACAAGTCGCTTCAAGAACATATTGACAATATTAAAATGGCATTTAGTTTTGGTCATGAAACCATTGCCAATTTAAAAGCTGCATTGCAAAGAGATATTAACGGCTTTTCTGACCGTTTAGAGTACCACCTCAACCTCAACTTTGATGGTAGAAAATTAGTAGGCGATAATCCCAATGATATAAATGACACTAATTACGGAAACAATAACGTAAAACCCATAACTCAAGAACGCAGTCATGGCACACACGTTTCTGGAATTGTTGCGGCAAAACGCAATAATGGCATTGGTATAAATGGTGTTGCTAATAATGTAAAAATTATGGCTATTCGCAACACACCAAATGGAGATGAGTACGATAAAGATGTTGCCTTAGCTATTAGATATGCTGTAAATAATGGTGCAAAAGTTATTAATATGAGTTTCGGTAAATACTATTCTCCGCATAGCGAATGGGTAAGAGATGCTATAGCTTATGCTGGAGAACACGAAGTTGTAATTGTAACTGGAGCTGGTAACGAAGGCTTAAATGTCGATAAGTTTAATAACTTCCCTAATGACCAAATAGATAATGGTCCCGAAGTATCAAATAATTTCATAAATGTTGGTGCTACAGAATATAGATATGGCTCAACATTGGTAGCAGACTATTCTAATTTTGGAAAAATAAATGTAGATGTATTTGCACCTGGAACTCAAATATATTCAACTTACCCAAGTAATAGCTATGAGTTTGCTAAAGGTACTTCTATGGCTTCACCAACTGTAGCTGGAATTGCAGCTTTATTATTTTCACAATATCCAAACTTAACTGCTGCTCAAGTAAAACAAATAATAATGGATTCTGGTACACCAATAAACACTAAAGTAGTTGTTGGCGCCAATAATAGAGTAATAGAATTTAAAGAACTTTCAAAATCTGGTAAAATAGTAAATGCTTATAACGCATTACTTTTAGCTAGTAAAATTTCAAAATAACACGTAATTAATTAGAACTCCCATAATGAAGCACTTACTTACGCTCCTAACAATTTTTGCATTGTCTTTTAATAGCGCTTTTGCATTCAATAACACAAGCTATTGGCAACAACATGTTGATTATACAATGGATGTAAATGTGGATGTTGAAACCTTTACTTATCAAGGTACGCAATCACTTGTTTACACCAATAATTCGCCTGATGTATTACAAAAAGTATTTTACCATTTATACTTTAATGCTTTTCAACCTGAAAGCGAAATGGACGTACGTTCACGTACTATTTTAGATCCTAGTTATAAAATTGGTGATCGAATTCAGCATTTAGCACCAGAAGATATTGGTTTTTTAAATGTAAACAGCTTATCACAAAATGGTGTCGCTTTAAATTTTGAAGTTGTTGGAACTGTTTTAGAGGTTGCTTTAAATAAACCTATACAACCTGGTGAAAAAGTGCTTTTTGAAATGACTTTTGATGGTCAAATACCTGAACAAATTCGTCGATCAGGAAAAAACAACAAAGAAGGTGTGGCACTGTCTATGGCACAATGGTATCCTAAAATGGCTGAATACGATTTTGAAGGTTGGCATGCAGATCCATACATAGCAAGAGAATTTCATGGTGTTTGGGGAGACTTTGATGTAAAATTAACCTTAGATAAAAACTATATGGTTGGAGGTACTGGTTACCTTCAAAATCCAGATGAAGTTGGTCATGGCTACGAAACAAAACCCTTAAAAAAACACAAAGGAAAAACACTAACATGGCATTTTAAAGCACCTAATGTACACGACTTTACTTGGGCTGCTGACCCTAATTTTGTGCACGATAAAATGCAAGTACCTAATGGTCCAATGTTGCACTTTTTATATAAAAATGATTTAGAAGAAAAGTATGCAAAACGTTGGAAAGATTTACAGCCAAAAACAGTAGCACTAATGGCCTTTTTTAGCGAACATATAGGTAAATATCCTTATGAACAATATTCGGTAATACAAGCAGGAGATGGCGGAATGGAGTATGGTATGTGTACGCTTATTACTGGACATCGTACTTTTAAAAGCTTGGTAAGTGTTACTTCACACGAAATGGCACATACATGGTTTCAGTTTTTACTGGCAACAAACGAAGCTAGACACGAGTGGATGGACGAAGGTTTTACAGATTACATTTGTACTATTGCCGAAAACGAAGTGTTAGGTATTGAAGATAACCATCCTTTAGAAGGCTCATACAAACGTTATATTAAAGAAGTTTTAAGTGGTGACGAACAACCAATGAGCACACATGCCGATAGGTATAAACTTAATAAGTCTTATAGCACTTCATCTTATAGAAAAGGTGCTGTGTTTTTAGCACAATTAGGTTATGTAATTGGAGAAGATAATTTAAAAGAAACACTAAAACTGTACTTTAAAACTTGGGCTTTTAAACATCCTACACCAAATGATTTTATACGTTGTGCCGAAAAAGTATCTGGTTTAGAGCTTGATTGGTATTTAATTGATTGGACACAAACAACCAATACTATTGATTATGGTGTAAAGAGTGTAACATCTAGTGACGAAAACACCTTAATAACCATAGAACGAATTGGACTTATGCCAATGCCAATAGATTTTGTAGTAGAGTTAGTTGATGGTACTCAGCAACACTTTAATATTCCGTTACGCATTATGAGAGGTGAAAAGCCTGTTGCTAAAGATACTGTGATATTAGAAGATTGGGCTTGGGCACATCCTACTTATGAGGTTGTAATAAATGTACCTAAATCCAATATTAAAAGTGTAGTTATTGATCCAGAAAACAAAATGGCAGATATTAATAAATACAATAACAAAAATTAAATAGCAAAAGCCTCTTCACTTGAAGAGGCTTATTTATACCATGCTTCGTTTTTATACATTTTAAATTTCGCAGCACGTTCTCTGTTAGAAATTCTTAAATGTGACGCATCTAACTGCCTACTTCTATAACCTAATAAGTGAAATATTGGTTTTGCTAAAAATTTTGCAACTAGTAAATTAACACGAAGTACCTCTTTTCTTTTATTTTCCCAAGTAATTCCAGGCATTAATACAAATAACTTGTCGGCTCTTATGTAGCGTAACCATTCCGATAGTTTTAAAAAGAATGGTCGAATACGTCTGATAATAAAAAACCCTTCTTTTCCTTTTTCTTGATATAATGGCATAAATATTTTTCCACTATAGCGCGACTTTAACTCTTCATTATTATATAAAGCCAACACATTACCTCGTTTTACGTCTTCAAAACTTTTATAACCTAATTGCATCTCGAAGGTATCACCATTTAATATGCGATGTAAGTGTATAACTTCAAACATATCCGACAATCCTTCAGCTGCTTTTTGCAGTTGTTTTTTGTATTTCTCTATTTCTTCCGATTGGTAAACACTTGTAAAATGTAAAGCTAAATTTATAAATGCTATATTATTTGTAATTGACTTTTTGTCGTTATGTTGTCCAGATTCAAAACCTAATGACACATATCCTAACTCATTAACATAACTTAATAAAGGTCCATGTAAATACTCTTCTATTCCTAGTACAATTGGAACAGGAAATAGTTTTGAAAATTTTCTATTAATAAGTGCATCATTAATAGTAATAAAAGGTAGTGTTTTACTTGATGTAGTATGTAAATCGATAAAGTAAAAAGGCCCTTTTTCGGTTTTTAAAATATCTTTTAAAATATTGTAAATATCTATTTGCTCTTGAGTTTCAGAGTGTTTTTTAGGCGTCATATCTAACATTGCCAACTGGTCAAATGTCCAAAGCCTGTTTAAATCAGCATCAATATAACGTTTACCTTGTTCCAAGGCATTTAAATTACCTGTTATACCATAAATGGTCCCTTTTACATTGGTTTGGTCTATAGTTTTTAAAACCTTCTCTAAAGCAAATACACCAGCTGATTCATTTCCATGAATGCCGCCAAAAAAAACCATGGTAGGTCCTTCTTGTGTGCCTTTAATTTTTTTAATGATGCGTTCTACAGAAATACTTTCTTGTAGTGCTTTGCTATACACTTCTATCATAGATTAAAAATCGTTTGTGGTAATAATGCCTATTAGTTTTTTGTTTCTTATTACAGGTAAACAGCAAATATTATTAATGGTCATTCTATGTTTAGCAGCTTCTAATGTGTCAAATTGATTAGCTGTAATTATTTCTTTAACCATAAAACTTTTTACAGATTTACGTAGCTTTTCTTTATCATCTTGAATGGATTTTAAATCTGTCCAAGACAGCAATCCAATAATTTCTCTTTTGTTATTAATTACTGGCATATGATGGATGTTTTTCCATCGCATAATATTTAGTACTAATTCTAAACTATCATTTTTACGAACAGAGAAAATGTCTTTATTCATTTTATGCTTTACTAGTTTTCTATCAGTATTAGATAAAGTTGTATTAACATCTAAATTACTCCAACTAGAAATAGGATAACCTTTTTCTTGTTTTTCATAAAGTTTAGCAGTTAATGTTTGTGCAGCTTCAAAAGGACGTTGTGTTTTAAGTAAAGTTCTATAATTTCTTACCATCCATTGCGAGCCAGTACTTGCTTGTACTCTATTTTCTATCATTTTTAAATAATACTCTACATCTTTAGGAGACACACCTGCTTTATACAGTCCTTTATAAGCCATTGGTAATAATTCGTCTAGAATTAATTGATGACTACTAATGTATTTCCCATTCCATAAAAATTGAGTAGCCATACCATAACGAGCTGCTAAAAAGAAATTTGCTTTAGCTTCTTTAAAATCCATCTTCTCATGGATATTGTCATACTTTTTTGAACGACCTAACATAACTCCTACCCAAAACATCATGTTTGCAATTTCATCGGCAACTGTTGGTCCAGAAGGAATATATCTGTTTTCTATACGTAAATGAGGTTTTCCGTTACCTACACCATAACAAGCGCGATTCCATCTATACACTGTTCCATTGTGTAAGCTCAATGCTTTAAGTTTAGGGATTTCTCCTTTTTCAAGCATTTCAACACTATCCTTAATATACTCAGAGGTTACTAAACTTCTAAATCTGGAGATATTATCTTTAAAAATATCGGTTACAGAACCAGAGGTCCAATCGCTTCCAAAACTTACTCTTGATTGTTTTTCGTTAAGCGTAAAAGAATTTGCTCTTGTATCTACACTTTGGGTAAATAAGGCAATTCGTGTTTCACTCCACAACTCTTTTCCAAATAATATTGGTGAATTGGTACATACACTTAGTATAGGACCAGAAATGGCTTGTGCCCAATTATAATCATCTATAAAACGATCTGGATGAATTTGTAAATGCATTTGAAAGCTTGTATTACAACCTTCTAACATTACTGTGTCGTGTAGTAAGTTTAATTCGTCAACACCTTTAATATGTATGTTAAAATCTTGTTTTCTTGACTCTGTAATAGCTTCATTTAATACTGCATAACGCTGTATAGGCGTCATATTATCTACACTAATGTTTTTTTGAGTTAGTGTAGGTAAAATTCCTGTTAATAGTATTTTAGTTTCCTGTTTATCAGCTACTTTTTTTGCTTTTTCTAATAAGGTAGTTAACTGATTAGAAAGCTTAGAAAAACAATCGTCTGTTAATTCAAAAGGATCTAGATTTAACTCTAAATTATAACTACCTATTTCGGTTGTAAAATGTGCGTCATCAATTTCTTTTAATACTTCTAACGAGTTATTACTAGCTTTAAATTCTTTATTAATTAAACAAAATTCCTGCTCTGCTCCTATTCTAATTGGTTCAGTTTCAATTAACCCTTTTTCAATCATCATATCTAAAGCATCAATATCTTTAACTAGTTGATGTATATAATCTGACTTATCTTTTTTATTAGATAGCTTTATTACTTTTAAATCTCCCATGGCAAAAACTCTTAAGTATTAACAATGAAAGTTACATTAAGTAAAGCGTTTAAAAAATGATTTTTATCATACCTACTTTACATAGCTTATGTTAATGATATTGTTACTTTTGTAAACTATACTATGAATACTACTTATTCCAAAAAAGAAAAACTAAAAAGCAAAAAGCTTATTGACCAATTATTTACCGAAGGTCAATCTGTTTCGGCATATCCTTTGCGTTTAGTTTTTTTAGAAGCACCTTTAGATGATAATGTAAAAGCAAAAACAGGTGTGTCTGTAAGTAAGCGTTATTTTAAAAAAGCTGTAGATAGAAATAGAGTAAAACGCTTATTAAGAGAAGCCTACAGGCTTAATAAAAACTCATATTTTAACAACATTACAACACAATATGCGTTGATGATTTTGTACATTGGAAAAGAAAAACCAACCTATAGTTTTGTAGAATCTAAAATGAATACACTTTTTGATAAATTTTCTTCAAAAGTGTCTTAAAATATAATCTTAACAGATGAAACGTATATTTAAAAAACGCATTATACTTCCTGTTTTTACAGTAGTTATACTATTAACTGGAACTGCTTTTAAAAGTGATTTTTTTGAAATTGCTAAGCAAATAGAAATTTTCACCACGTTATTTAAAGAGCTTAATATGAATTATGTGGATGAAACAAATCCTGGTGATTTAATGGATACTGCTATAAAAAGCATGTTAGAAGATTTGGATCCTTACACAGTTTTTATGAACGAACAAGATGTTGAAGCTGCAAGAATTAGACAAACTGGAGACTATACTGGAATTGGAGCAAGTGTAAGAACATTTAAAGATAAATTAGTAATTGTTGAACCTTATAAAGATTATCCTGCTGATAAAGCTGGATTAAAAGCTGGTGATGAAATTATAAAAGTTGATGATATAGTTGTAGCAGATTTTAAAGATAGTGCTGGCGATTTACTAAAAGGTGCACCTAATTCTAAAGTTAATGTTACTTATTTACGCCAAGGAAAAATAGAAACAGCAACCATTACAAGACAAGAAGTAGAGGTTAAAGCAGTACCTTTATATAAAATGCTTGATGATAAAATTGGTTATGTGGCATTAGCTAAATTTAATAGCAAAGCTTCACAAGAAACAAAAAATGCCATTTTAGCTTTAAAAGCTGATGGTGCTCAACAATTAGTTTTAGATTTAAGAGGAAATCCTGGAGGTTTACTTCGCGAAGCTATTAAAATTGTTAATTTCTTTGTACCAAAAGGACAATTGGTTGTTACTACTAAGTCTAAAGTAAAAAAGTACAATAGAACTTATGTTACTAAAGAAAATCCTTTAGATTTAGAAATACCATTAGTAGTATTGGTTGATGGTGGAAGTGCTTCGGCTAGTGAAATTGTATCAGGATCGTTACAAGATTTAGATAGAGCTATAATAATTGGCGCTAGAAGCTTTGGTAAAGGCTTAGTTCAACGTCCTAAGCCACTTACTTATGGTACACAATTAAAAGTTACTATTTCTCGCTATTATACACCTTCTGGAAGATGTATTCAATCTTTAGATTATTGGAATCGTGATAAAGAAGGTAATGCTGTTAGAGTTAAGCAAGAAAATTATAACGAATTTAAAACAAAAAACGGTCGTCCAGTATTTGATGGTGGAGGCGTAAAACCTGATATTGAAATTGGTTTAACTAACCCTTCAAAAATCACAAAAACTCTTATAGAAAACGATTATATTTTTAATTATGCTACTGAGTATTATTACAATAATTCGGTAGATGATTTATTGAGTTTTAAACTATCTGATTCAGATTTTAATGCTTTTAAAAATTATTTAAATACTCATAATTTTGATTTTGAAACTAAAACAGAAAAAGCGCTTAATAAAGCTATGTTAATAGCTGTTGAAGAGGAGTTAGATACTGATTTAGCAAAAGATTATAATGCTTTAATTTCAAATCTTAATAAACTAAAAAGTAAAGCAGTAGACGATAATAAACAACAATTATTATCATTATTAGAAAACGAGATTATTAAACGTTATTTTTATAGAGAAGGACTATATAACTACTACTTAGCCAATAATATAGAGATAAAAAAAGCAAAAGAAATACTTAGTAACTCTAATACTTACAATGGTTATTTACGATAACTATTAATACTTATAAATATTTAAAATCTATTTTTTAGGTTATATTTATGGTGCCTTTTGATTTTTAAGAAAAATTATTGTGAAAAAAATTTTCCTCATATTTTTATTGATAAGTAATTTTATGTTTTCTCAACATAATGAGTTAACGCATGAAGTTTACTTTGAAACAGATAAATATGTTGTTCCTGAAACCGAACAAAATAGGCTTCTTCTTTTTATTCAAAATTTAGATACTACAACTGTAGAAAAAATTGCTATTTATGGTTTTTGTGATGATAGAGGTAGTCATGAATATAATTTAGTACTCTCTCAAAATCGAGCTAATGCTATTAAAAAGATTTTTTCTAATAATGGTATAGACGAATCTATTATAAGTAATGTAGATGGTAAAGGTGAGGTGTTACTTAAGTTAGTAAATACTCAAGATGCTAATATTATTAGAGGTTTAAATAGAAAAGTTGAGATTATCATTAATCCTAAACCAATAACTGAAGTTGTTAATAATATAGAATCTATAGAAGCTAAAGTACCAGAAAAAAAACTTGCTGAAGATATTTTACAAGGCGAATTAAAAGTTGGTGATAAAATAGTATTAGATAATATTTTATTTAAAACAGGTTATAGTTACATAGTTCCTGGATCTAAAAAAACTTTAGAAAAAATTGCTAAAATTTTAAAAGAACGAGAAGATATTTACTTTCAAATTCACGGACATGTTTGTTGTACACAAAATGCCAGAGATGCTGTAGATAAAAAGACTAGAAAAAGAAACTTATCGGTAGCTAGAGCAAAATATATTTACGATTACTTAGCCAAACGTGGTGTAGATAAAAGACGTATGAAATATATTGGTATGCGTAGAAAATTTCCTCTTGGTGGCGAAGCTAAATACGATAGACGTGTTGAAATATTAATTACTTATATATCTGATAATAAACCTAAAGTAAGTAATTAACCTATTTTTTTATCATAGCTACATGAGGTATACCATCTTCAAGGTACTCCTCTCCTATTTCATTAAATCCTAAATTATTATAAAAACGTTTTAAATATGTTTGTGCAGAAATTTTAATTAGCGTTTCATTATAATATTCACTAATTGCTTTTATGGAAGCTTCCATTATATCATAACCGTATTTGTGTTGGCGTTCATTTTCAGCCACCACTACTCGACCAATACTTGCTTCGTTAAAATAATCACCTGGCTTAAATATACGTGTATAAGCCACTACCTTATTATTTTTAAAACCAATTACATGTAATGCTTTTTCATCTTTACCATCAATATCTTGGTACACACAATCTTGTTCAACTACAAAAACTTCACTACGTAGTTGTAATAATTTATATAACTCATCAGTATTTAATTCGTTAAAGTATTTAACCTGTATATCTATCATTTTAATCTTGTACTATTATATCTTTTGAATCACATTTACCATATTCTGGCTGAATATTTACATGATTTATATCAAACTCATGATAAAGAATTTCTTCAATTTCATTTAAAATTTTATCGAATTCAGATAAACTAATGTCTTTATAAAAATCTATATGTGCTTCTAAATGTGTTTCTTCTTCATTAAGCTGCCATACATGAACATGGTGCACATTTTTAATTAATGTATGTTTTTGTAAACGTTTTACAATATCTTTAACTTCTATGTCTTCAGGAGTAAAAAGCATTAATACTTTAAACGAATCTTTTAATAAATCGTAACCTACAAAAATTAAATATACTGCAATTGCTAATGTTAATACACTATCAACCCAATACATTTCATAATACTTCATTAATAATCCACCTACTAAAACAGCTATACTTGCCAACATATCTGTAAATAAATGCAAGTATGCACTTTTCATATTCATGTTACTATTTGCTTCTTTTTTTAATAGTAAAACACTTAATCCATTAGCAGTGATTCCTAATAAGGATAACCAAATAACTAAATTTGATTCTATGTCTTGTGGATTTTGAAAACGCTCTATAGCTTCAAAAATTAAAATAATAGCAACAATAATTAAAGTTGCAGCATTTACAAAAGCAGCTACTATTTCTGCACGTTTATAACCAAAAGTTTTATGTTTTGAAGCACTCTTTCTTGCAAAAATTGATGCTATATAACTTATTACTAATGATAGTACATCACTAAAATTATGTAATGCATCACTAAGTAATGATAAACTTCCAGAAACAATTCCTCCAATTACCTGAGCAGTAGTAATAAGAATATTTAAGAGAATAGATATTAAAAGATTTCTACCTTTTAAATTTCCTCCATGAGAATGACTATGTGAATGATGATGACCCATTAATTAAAATTTATTATCATCAAAATAGACGTGAAAAATAATAAAAAGATGCTAACTATTTTTTTAGCAACTCATAGGTATTTTATCTACACGTTTTTGATGACGACCACCTTCAAAATCGGTATTTAAAAATGTTTCAACCATTTCTAAGGCTTGTTGAATAGCAGTAAATCTTGCTGGAATACATAATATATTAGCATTATTATGTTGTCTTATAAGTGAAACTATTTCTTTAGTCCAACATAAACCAGCTCTTACTTCTGGATATTTATTAGCTGTCATAGCAACACCATTAGCGCTACCACAAATTAATATACCAAAATCAACATTGTTAGCAACTACATCTTTAGCTACAGGATGTACAAAATCTGGATAATCTACACTATCATTACTATTTGTACCATAGTTAGTAACTTCTATACCTTTGTCTTCTAATAATTTAACAATGGCATTTTTATAATCTGTTCCTGCGTGATCGTTTCCGATTGAAATTTTCATAAGTTGTGTTGTTGTTTATAACTACAAAATTACAAAAAAGACTTCTAGAAATTCTAAGCTTGTTAGCATCGTTTTTAATTAGTTGTTAATATCTATTTGTTAATATTGATAACTAATTTTTGGTTTTTATAATTAATTATCTAATCAAAAATCAAATCTTATTATCCAAAAATAATTATAGAAATAAATTGAAATGTTATTAAGAATCAATTCACAGTTATAAACAGTAAAAAGCTATAAAAAATATTAAATAAACACTGTTAATAGCTATTGTTGATAACTGTTAATTAAAGTCATCAATTATTTAATTTATAAGTTTTTAAAACGTAAATAAGATGTTAATAATAGAAGATAAGTTACCAATAACTTAAAATCAAAACAAAATATTAAAAACTTATACTAACAATTAACAAGCAATAATAAACATCAATATTTTTTTAAAATTTTTAAAAGAAAGAACTTATGTATATATAATATGTGGATAAGTGAATTTTTCAATTATTTAACCTTTAAGAAATACGATTAAATATTAAAACCGTAGCTTTGCAATAACTTAATACGCATTCTTCTCTTCTAATTAAGTTAAAAGTAAATGAATTTCCTGTACCTTAGGAAATATGAAAATGATTAAAAATAAATGAAAAGAAAGAAAAAAAGGAAATCCAGTAATAAGATTTCTAACCTAACAAATACCATTCTAAGTATTTTAAAAAAAGATAGAAACCAAAGCTTTAATTATAAGCAAATAGCTGCTAAAATAGGTGTTAATGACGCTAGTAGTCGTAACCAAATTATTAAAACGCTTCATCGTTTAGCTGCTAAAAAAGAAATTGAAGAAATAGATAGAGGAAAATTTAAAGCTATTATCTCGTCCGAGTATTATACAGGAATTGTTGATATAGGCTCTAGAGGATCAGGATATATTATTTGTGACGATTTTGAAGAAGATATTTATATAGCTTCAAATAACATGAATAAAGCGCTTCATGGAGATGAAGTAGAATTATATGTTTATAAACGTAGGAAACGCGGTAAACTTGAAGGTGAAATAACGCGAATAATTAAACGTGCTAAAAATGAGTATGTTGGTGTAATTCAAATACATAGTAAATATGCTTTTGTAGTGCCAGATAGCAATAAAATGTATGTAGATATATTTGTACCTATTAATAAAACCTTTAAAGCTGAAGATGGTGATAAAGTACTAGTAAGTCTTGAAGATTGGCCAGAAAAAGCCGATTCACCTTATGGCAAAGTAATTAAAGTTCTTGGTAAACCAGGTGATCATAACACCGAAATTCACGCCATATTAGCAGAGTATGGACTACCTTATGAATTTCCTCATGAAGTAGAAACTTATGCTAATAATATAGATACTTCTATAAACGAAGAAGAGATTAAAAAACGTCGCGATATGCGAGATGTTTTAACTTTTACTATTGATCCTAAAGATGCTAAAGATTTTGACGATGCATTATCATTTCAAGTATTAGAAAATGGTAATTACGAAATTGGAATTCATATTGCAGATGTATCTCATTACTTAAAAGAAGGTACTATACTTGATGATGAAGCTTACGAGCGTGCTACAAGTGTTTATTTAGTAGATAGAGTAGTACCAATGCTACCAGAAGTTTTATCTAATAATGCATGTTCATTACGTCCTCATGAAGAAAAATATACCTTTTCTGCTGTATTTGAAATGAATGAAAATTCAGTAATACAAAACCAATGGTTTGGACGTACAGTAACGTATAGTGATGCTCGTTTTGCTTACGAAGAAGCGCAAGCTATTATTGAATCAAAATCCAACGAAATACCTCAAGAAGTATCCTTAACAGGAAAAGTATATAAAGCTGACCAAAAAATAGCTGATGCGATTCTTACTATGGATAAATTAGCTAAAATCATGCGTAAGCAACGCATGAGTGCTGGTGCAATTTCATTTGATAAAGTAGAGGTGAAGTTTAATTTAGATGAAACTAATAATCCTACAGGAGTATTCTTTAAAACTTCTAAAGATGCTAATAAGTTAATTGAAGAATTTATGTTATTAGCTAATAGAAAAGTTTCCGAGTTTATAGGTAAACAAAATCCTAAGAAAACTTTTGTATATCGTGTGCATGATGAACCAGATGATCAAAAATTAGCTGCATTACAAAATATAGTTGGAAGGTTTGGTTATAAAATGAATTTTAAAGACCGTAAAAGCACCACAGTGTCTTTAAATAATCTTTTAAAGGAAGTAAACGGTAAAAAAGAACAAAACCTTGTAGATACACTCGCAATACGTAGTATGAGTAAAGCTGAATATACTACTAATAATATTGGACATTATGGTTTAGCGTTTGATTATTACAGTCATTTTACATCACCTATTCGTCGTTATCCAGATGTAATGGCACATCGTTTATTACAACATTATTTAGATGGTAATAAATCGGTTAATGAAGATGCTTTTGAAGAAAAATGCGCACACTCATCAAGTATGGAAAATCTAGCAACTAAAGCCGAAAGAGATTCTATAAAGTATATGCAGATTAAATTTATGCAAGACCATAAAGACCAAGAGTTTTTAGGTGTTATCTCTGGTGTGACCGATTGGGGAATTTATGTAGAAATCATTCAAAATAAATGTGAAGGAATGGTACGTATTAGAGATATTAAAGATGATTATTACCATTTTGATCAAGATGAATATGCTTTGGTTGGCGATGAAACTAAAAACATGTACCAATTAGGCGATGAGGTAATTGTTAAAGTAAAACAAGCCGATTTAGTAAAAAAACATCTAGATTTTACATTAATAGGAAAACCAGAAGATAAGTAATTAAAAACCGTAACATTTTTAAATTTTCATCATCTAATAAAGTAAAATATACATTATGATTATTACTACTACACACACTATTGAAGGACATCCAGTCGTTAATTATTTAGGTATTGTTACTGGTTTAAGTATGAGTTATAAAAAAGGTAAACTAACCTTTAACATGGAAAAATATTACGACTCATTAGAAGCTCAAGTAGAACAACTTAAAGAAGATGCATTTCAAAAATTACGTGATAATGCTTTAAAATTAAAAGCAAATGCAGTAGTAGGAGTAAGTACAGATGTTGAAATAGATGGTACAACAGGAGGTATTTCAATTTCAGTTGTAGGTACTGCAGTTGTATGTAAATAAATTATAAATGGTATAGTTATTGATTTTACCCTCAAAAATAAAAATCAAAAAAAATGAAAAATATTTTAACAACCCTCGCAATTGCTTTCACTTTAATAGTAACAGCTCAAGAACCAATTTCTAAAACTGTAGGTGAATTTACGACCTTAAAAGTTTACGATTTAATTAATGTTGAAATGATTAAATCAGATATAAACAAAGTTGAAATTTCTGGAAAAAATGCCGAAGAAGTAGTAGTAGCAAATAAAAATGGTACACTAAAAATTAAGATGAATATTGAAGAGTCTTATGATGGTAATGATACACAAGTAAAGCTTTATTATACAAATGTTGATGTTATTGATGCTAATGAAGGTGCCTTTATTAGTTCTCAAGATATTATAGAGCAATATGATATTGAGTTAAAAACACAAGAAGGAGGAGAAATAAAGCTAAATCTTAAAGTAAAAGAATTGGATGTAAAAGCAGTTACTGGAGGAGTTGTTGAGGTTTCTGGAACTGCAAACCATGAGAATATATCAATTAATACAGGCGGAATTTTTAAAGGTAAATCATTAGAAGCTCAATTAGCAGATGTAAAAATTAAGGCTGGAGGAGAAGTTGATGTTAGAGCAATTGAAGTTTTAGATATTAAAATTACTGCTGGAGGCGATGTATTTATTTATGGTCAACCAAAAAAAATAAATAAGAAACGTGCTTTAGGTGGTAGAATTAAACAAATGGAATAGATATTAAAACATAGTAATTTCTTTTGTAGGAAGTTTTACTATCTTTGTTAAAAGACATCAAATGCTGAATTTTATTCAGCATTTTTATTACCAATTTACTCATGATAGAAGATATTCAAGCAGCAATACCATTAGGCTTTTTTCTAGCCTTTATGATTGGGCCTGTTTTTTTTGTTCTTCTTGAAACAAGTGCTACCAAAGGATTTAGAGCTGCTGTAGCTTTTGATATTGGTGTTATTATTGCTGATATATTCTTTATAGGACTTGCTTATTTTAGTAGTTTTCAACTACTCGAAAATTTGAGTAATCAACCAGGTTTATATGTATTTGGAGGTGCTATTTTAACGGTTTATGGTGTTATTATCTTTTTAAAGAAACCTAAAATTAGTGTTAGTGCTTTACGTACAAACAGCCTTAATTTAAATAAGAGTAATTACTTAAATCTTTTTGTTAAAGGGTTCCTTCTTAATTTTATTAATATAGGAGTACTTGTATTTTGGTTAGGTGTTATTGTTATTACAGGACCATCTTTAGAAAATGATTTTAATAGATTCTTAGTCTTTTTTGGTACTATGATTCTAGCATATTTTATTACAGATCTTTTTAAAATTATGTTAGCTAAACAATTAAGAAGAAAATTAACCACAAGAAGGATTATTAAAGTTAAGAAAACACTAGGTTTAGTACTTATTGTATGCGGTTTAGTACTTATTGTAAAAGGGTTTTTACCCAAAGATAAATTGAATCCTCAAGATTTAATTGAAGAAATAAGATAAAAAAAAGCTGATTCAATTAGAATCAGCTTTTTTATTTTGAGGCGTCTAGCGGATTCGAACCGCTGTACGAGGTTTTGCAGACCTATGCCTAGCCACTCGGCCAAGACGCCTTATAAGGAGAGCAAATGTAAAAAAAATATAGTTTTTACACTACTTAGAACTAACTTTTTCTTTTATCAGTCATTTTTATCGTTACCATTTCTACATCACCACCAATTGGAGGATTGATTTTTGAAATCAAAACTGTAGCCTTTGTAACCATGTTTGCTTCTATAAAAATACGATCTAGAATTCGTTTAGCAACCGTTTCTAATAATTTAGAAGCAATAGCCATTTCTTCTTTAACAATTTTATTAAGTAGTACATAATCAACTGTATCCATTAAATCATCCGATAATGCTGACTTTTGTAAATTAGCTTTTACCTCTAAATCTACACGATAATCACTACCAATTTTTGTTTCTTCAATTAAACATCCATGGTTGGTAAAAACACGAATATTTTCAAGTTTTATAATTCCCATTATAAATAATTTTAAGGCACAAAGGTATTTAAAAAGCTTTAGTTATTGCTTGATTATTTTTTTGATTTCTTTAGTATTATCAGAAACTATTTCGAGAAAATAAGTGCCTTGTTCAATTTCTAAGAGTGAAATTCTATTGTTGATTATCCTATCAAAAGACTTTATTTTTTGTCCTAAAATAGAATATAAAGTTGCGCTATAATTTTCTGTATTTATTGCTTCAATGTTAATAATATCTTGAGTTGGATTCGGATAAATTTTAATAACAGATAAATCTTTATCGTTAATACTTAAATTAGAAACATTAACTGTTTTAGTTAATGTATGTGTACGACCACAAGCTGTTATAGTTAAAGTCACTTCAAAATCTCCAGTAGCATTATACGTATGAACTGGATTATTTTCAGATGAAGTATTACCATCATCAAAATTCCAAGTAACTGTATCAGCTAGATAAGTATTGGTAAATGTGACTTGATTATTATCGACTGTAAAATCAAAGTTTGAAGTAAAATCCCAATCGTTAATAACATCAAATACTATTAATTTAGTAGCTAATTTTATAGTGTTTGCAGTAGTTTCAGAAAGTGAAGAATTCCAAGTCATTAAAGTCGGATCTTTTTTATAAATCATCGTATAGAAAGCACAAGCTGCTGCATAAGACCCTGCTAAAGAAGGATGCGAACCATCTCCAGAATATAAATCAACTTCAGGATGATTAGTTCTTAGATAACGCCATACAGCACCTACAGGAGCAAGTTCAGATGTGTTTTCTTCTGCCATAAACGTATAGGTATTTCTTATAGCATCGTCCATACCTTCATAAGTACACACCCAAGGCACAAATTCACAATTTTGAGCATCACCATTTTCACGACCCCAAGTCATGTAAAACAAAGGTTGTGAACAAGCATTATTATTATGTATAGCATTGACTAATTGAGTTGCAAAAGGATATAATTCAGTTTGCATTTGTGCTTCACTCCATGAAGTTTCTTGACTTTGTGCTTGAAGCGTTACAAAATCCCAATTATCAGCATTTATTTTATTAAGAGTTGTGGTGTTACTAGCATGATTCATCAAACGATGTCCTCCAGGAGTATTGGAATCATAAATAAGAATATCACCAGTATTAGTCGCCATTTGGCTGACGAGGTTAGGTAAATTATTAGAAGCAGTATAACTGTTTCCTAGAAATAAAACACGTTTGGTTTCTTGAGCAAAACTAATATGAAAAACGCCTATTAGGGCAAGTAAGATCGTAATTCTTTGCATTATTTTTTTTAGTAAAAATAATACTTAAAGTTACTTCAAGAGGTTAATTCGTAAAGAAATCAAAGATATTGGTTAATCTACTAGTTGGCGCTTTATAAAATTCGGTATAGGTACAACGTGTACATGTCACAGAAGTAAACTTTTTATTCTGAATATTAAATAACTTAGAAAAGGTTCCACCAGTAGCTTGCATCTGGTCAGTTTCGTATGTTTTATTATTACATTTTGGACATTGATAACTCATAAGATTTTGTATTTACAGTTGTGTTATATCTTATCAGTATATTCATAGTTTGTCTTGTTACAATTTTCCGTAATTTTGCTGCTTAAAATAAGTAGAAAGAGATTTTATTTATGTCTGAAGAAAAGAAATCACTCAATTTTATTGAGCAAATCATAGAAGAAGATTTAAAAAGCGGTTTATCAAAAGATAAATTACGTTTTCGTTTTCCACCAGAACCTAATGGCTATTTACACATTGGACATACCAAAGCTATTGGTATAAGTTTTGGTTTAGGAGAGCACTATAATGCGCCAGTAAATTTACGTTTTGATGATACCAATCCTGCAAAAGAAGAGCAAGAATATGTAGATGCGATTAAACGTGATATTGCTTGGTTGGGTTACCAATGGGAAAATGAATTATATTCTTCAGATTATTTCCAACAATTATACGATTGGGCAGTTCAAATGATCAAAGATGGAAGGGCTTATGTAGATAGTCAGACCTCTGAGGAAATGGCTGAACAAAAAGGAACACCAACACAAGTAGGTACCAATAGTCCATATAGAGATCGTAGTGTAGAAGAAAACCTAGATTTATTCACTAGAATGAAAAATGGTGAATTTAAAGAAGGTGAACACATTTTACGTGCTAAGATTGATATGGAAGATCCAAACATGTTAATGCGAGATCCTATCATGTATCGTGTGATGTATGCACATCACCATAGAACAGGAGACGATTGGTGTATTTATCCAATGTACGACTGGACACATGGCGAAAGTGATTATATCGAACAGATTTCACACTCTTTATGTTCTTTAGAATTTAAACCACATAGAAAGCTATATAACTGGTTTAGAGATATTGTACATGATTACAGCAAAACTGAATATCCAATGCCACCAAAACAACGTGAATTTGCACGTTTAAACTTAAGCTATACGATTATGAGTAAGCGTAAGTTATTGCAATTGGTTAATGATGGTGTAGTTACAGGTTGGGACGATCCACGTATGCCAACAATTTCTGGGTTACGTCGTAGAGGTTATACACCAGCAGCTATTAGAAAGTTTGTAGAAACGGTTGGTGTAGCTAAGCGCGAAAACGTGATTGACGTATCCTTATTAGAATTTTGTATTCGTGAAGATCTTAATAAAACAGCAAATCGTGTGATGGCTGTATTAGATCCTGTAAAGGTTGTAATTAATAACTATCCTGAAGACAAAGAAGAATGGTTAGAATCAGAAAACAATCCTGAAGATGCAAATGCTGGTAGCAGAAAAGTACCATTCTCTAGAGAGATTTATATTGAAAAAGCAGACTTTAAAGAAGAAGCTGGCAACAAATTCTTTAGATTGAAACTAGGAGGAGAGGTACGCTTAAAGAATGCTTATATTATCAAAGCTGAAAATGTAGTTAAGGATTCTGAAGGAAATATTACTGAAATTCATTGTACATATTCTGAAGATACTTCTAAAAAAGTAAAAGGAACACTGCATTGGGTATCTGTAAAACATGCTGTAAATGCTGAGGTAAGAGAATATGATCGTTTATTTACTGATGAAGCACCAGATAGTCATGAAGGAAAAACATTTATGGATTTCTTGAATCCAAATTCGTTGCGAACTATTAATGCATTTGTAGAACCAAGTTTAGTAGAGGCTAGAGTAGGAGATAGATTTCAGTTCCAACGTTTAGGTTATTTTAATGTGGATAATGAAAGCACATCAGATAAATTAGTATTTAATAAAACGGTTGGATTACGTGATACTTGGGCTAAGCAAAAGCCACAACAAAACAATACTAATAAACCGAAACCACAGCAACAACAATCGCAACGTAAACCAATTGATGTAATCAAGCTGTTAGGTAAAAAATACACCAATTTACCTGAAGCTAAGCAACAAAAAGTACGTGCTGAAATATTAGAGCTTGCAGAAAAGGTAGCTTATGACGATTTAGAACCTTTATTTGCAACTGCAGTAAAAAAGGTTGGTACACGTATCGCTGCCATATTAACGTTGAATGTGATGCTTAAAAATGGCTTAGAACGCAATGAAGCTGTTAATGATTTTATTACAAAAGCTTTAGAAGATAAAAATGAATTATTAGTAGTTGAGGCAAAAGCTATTTAATAACGTAAATCATAAATAATAAAAACGTCTGGAACCCTCCAGACGTTTTTTGTTTGTCTTTATAGAAATACTTGAAGCGTTAATTCTTATAAATTAACTATAATATAATAATTTTCTTACTTTTTCTTTATTACATTTACACAAATTTTTAAATAGACTATGTTGATTAACAGATTATTATCACTTAAAAACAGCTTTATTTTATTAGTTCATTTATCATTTGGAGTTGTGTTTGCTCAAAATGGTGTTTTAGATACAACTTTTGGAACCAACGGTTTGATTAGTTTTACAAATAATGAAGATCCTGAAATTTTTAATGCCATTTTAGAGCTTGACAATAACCAATTTTTAGCTGCTGGAACTACAGGTTATAATGCTGTAATAGCTCGACTTAATCAAGATGGAAGCCTAGATACAACTTTTGGAACCAATGGTATTTTAGAGTTAGATTTTGGAGGTACAAGGGAAGATATTGAAGATATGTTACAACTACCTGATGGTAAGATTTTAATTACTGCAGAAACGAAAAATGCTAATGACGATTACGATTTTATAGTCGCTAAATTACATGATGATGGTAGTTACGATACAACTTTTGGAGCTAATGGTGTTACTGTAATTACATTTGGAGCAACTACAGATGAGCGACCAAATAAAATAATTACCACTACTGATAATAAAATAGTTGTAGTTGGAAATGCAGAGGGTGGTTTGATTTGGCAAACTGCTATTGCACAATTACTTCCAGATGGTTCATTAGATACTTCGTTTAATGACGACGGAAAAAACACTTTAAGTATTACAAATAGAAGTGATTATCTTATTGGAGCTGATATTACTTTTGATGGTAAAATTATGGCTGCAGGAGGTGCAGTTTTTTATGCAGGATCTAATCAAGGACGTTATGCTATTGTTCGTTATTTAAATAATGGTTTATTAGACCCAACGTTTGGAACTAATGGTGTTGTGACTTTAAATATCTTTGATGGTTCATGTATAGCTAGATCTATAATTTGTCTTTCTGATGGAAAATCTCTTGTAGCAGGTCATGCTAGTGCAACCAGTACTCAACGCAGTTTTGCTATAATTCGTATAAATAGTGATGGAACTATAGATCCTACTTTTGGAGACAATGGTATTGTTTCTACTGTCTTTCCAACAGATCAATCTCAAATATATGAAATGAAATTAGATGAGAACAATAACATTATTGTTGTTGGTGATGTAGGTACAGATACTGAAGCTTCTAATTTTGCTATTGCAAAATATTCATTTGATGGAGTTATAGATACAACTTTTGGAACTAATGGTACTATATCAACTGATTTTTTTGGTTCGCATGATACAGCTAGAGATTTTATTATTACTCAAAATAAAATTACTGTTGTAGGATATACAATGGATCCCTATCCTAATGAAAATTTTGCGATTGCTAGATATGATGTTGAATCTAGCTTAGGTGTGATAGATAATGATTTTAAAAACAATTTTGAAGTTTTACCAACTGTAGTAAGCTCAAATATTACAATAAAATCCAATTTACAATCTAGAAATGTAGATGTTTCTATTGTAGATATAAATGGTAAGGTGGTTTATCATAAAACATTGATACTTAATCAAAGTCCTAAATCAATTAATTTAGAAACCTTAGCAAAAGGTTTATATGTTTTAAAAATTAAATCAGACTCTCAAACAGAAACACACAAAATCATTTTAAAATAATATAAAAAAACTCTTAGTAATACACTAAGAGCTTTTAGTTTTAAATAGAATAAGTAAGTGTTATTCTTTGTTATTCTTTTTATTTCTAGCTTCTTTCATAGCTTCACCAATTTGGTTACTTGCAGTAAAACTAGCTACCATGTTATTAAGCATATCGCTTCCAGCTTGTGGTGAATTAGGTAATAAAATTAAGTTACTATTAGTTTCTTCACCAATAGCTTGTAATGTATCATAATGTTGTGTTACAACAATTAATGCAGAGGCTTCTTGAGAGTTGATACCAACCTTATTTAAAACTTCAACAGACTCTTCTAGTCCGCGAGCAATTTCACGACGTTGATCTGCAATACCTTGTCCTTGTAAACGCTTACTTTCAGCTTCCGCTTTTGCTTTTTCTACAATTAAAATACGTTGTGCATCACCTTCATATTGTGCCGCTACTTTTTCACGTTCAGAAGCATTAATTCTGTTCATAGCAGCTTTTACTTGTGCATCTGGGTCAATATCTGTAACTAAGGTTTTAATTATGTCATATCCATAGTTTAACATTGCTTCATTAAGTTCAGCTTTTACTGCAATAGCAATATCATCTTTCTTTACAAAGACATCATCTAACTTCATTTTTGGTACTTCGGCACGTACAACATCAAATACATAACTTGTAATTTGATCATGTGGGTAGTCTAATTTATAAAAGGCATCATATACTTTATCTCTAATTACTTTGTATTGTACAGATACTTTTAAGCGCACAAATACATCGTCTAAAGTTTTTGTTTCAACAATAACATCTAATTGTTGAATTTTTAAACTTAAACGTCCAGCAACACGATCTACTAATGGAATTTTTATCTGTAATCCTGAATGACGAATACTTTGGAATTTACCAAAACGCTCAATAATTACAGCTGTTTGTTGTTTTACTATAAAGAAAGCAGAAATAAAAATTAATAGTCCTAAAACTATAAAAGGAATATAAAAAGGAAAACCCATAATAAATATTTTTAAAAAATGGTTAGAAAATAATTGATACTAATTTAAGTTATATTTGCCGCAATCACATCAAGAAATCATGCAAAAACACAAATACATTTTATTAGTAGCATTTATAGTAGGTTTTGTTACACTTTCACATTCTCAACATAGAAGATATGCTATAAAAAATGGTATTGGAATTCAAGGAGGTATCACACAGTTTGATATTATTACAGATAACTTTGAAACTACAGCAAGCTCTGGTTGGATAGGTGGTTTAAATGCTACTGTAGATTTGCCACATAAATGGTATACAGTAAGTTATAGTATGTTGTTATCTGAAAATAATTTAGAAATTTTGGGAAGAATGACTGATGATGTAGCAGGAAACGAAGCTTTAGAATATAAACTTATGACTGTACAAGTTGGATTTACATTCCATACTAAAATTATTAGTGATAACTTAACCATTGATATTGGACCACAACTACAATACAATGGTAAAATGGATTTAACTAACTCAACCCAAGAGAGTTTTTATGTTAATGGTTATGATAATGTATTAGCAACAGATATAAGTGAAATTTCTCAGTTTAACGTAAATGGAATGGTTGGTGCTTCTTTAGGTTTTGGAGCTTTTAAGGTGAGAGCACAGTATATTTATGGGTTTACAAACATGCTAAACAAACTAAATGATGCTGAATTTGCCAAAGGATTAAACACTAAGTTTAAAGGTAATCAAAGTATGATTGCTGTAACTGCGATGTTAACGTTTTAAACATCGTGATTCAAGGTTAAACGAAGAATCTATTAATTATTTATAGTAAGAACTATTTCAATTCTATCATTATTATCTCTTCCTTCTTTTGTTTCATTTGAGTTTATTGGTTGAGATGAACCGTAGCCAATAGATTTTAGAGATTTTGCATTACAACCTAATGAGATAAGAATATCACGTATTTTATCAGCTCTTTTTTGTGATAGCTTTTTACTGTTTGTTTGATTAGACGAGTTGTCAGTATGAGCTTGAATTTCAAACAGTACATTGTTTTCTTTTACTACAGAAATAAGTTTTACAATAGAGTTTATTTCAAATTGATAGTTTTCTTTTAATGTATTAGTATTCTTTTTAAACTTTATTTTTTTAGTAAACTTTTGAAAAGGGTTTTCAAAATCAACGGATAATTCTGGTGTAGTAACTTCTTGCTTTTGTGAAAAGCCATAATTGGTAAAAAATAATAGTATTAAAACGTAGATTACTTTTCTCATAATTTATCGTTTTAAAACACTCAAATAATCAATCCAAGGGCCAACATCAGCTTTGTATTGTTTCGCCATCACTCTAGAGATTTGAGCTATATGCCCAAGATCATGTACCACCCAAGTAGCAATTAATTGTGCTAAAGTTACTTTTCCAAATTCCGGATGAATGCCTGTTTTAGAAAAATCGGCTTCAGTAATATGTAGTGATTTTAAAGTTTTTATATTTTCAACTCGTAGTTTTGAAAACTCTTCAAGAAGCATAGATATAGGCTGATTTTGGTCATTTTCTAATTGCGCAAAACGATCAAAAGGCTCAAATAATTTATCTTCAGAATCACTAAGAATTGTTTGAATACGCACTATCCAATCGGTTTTTTCACCAAATATTAAATGTCCAACGACATCATAAGGACTCCATGTATGTTTACCTTCGTTATGCTTTAGCCAATCTTCTGAGAGATTTAGAAGATACGAAGACAACACCTTTGGAGTGTTGTCTAAGACCTCTATAGATTGTTCTAAATTGAAGGTCATTACTGCATTATAAAGTTGTTATAGCGTTATCTATACGTTTTATAGATTCGTTTTTACCAATCATAAACATAATATCAAATACATCTGGTCCTTGTAATGCGCCAACTAAAGCCAATCGTAAAGGCATCATCACTTTTCCAAAACCAATTTCATTTGAAGTAATCCAACCTTTGATTGTGTTTTGAAGGTTTTCAGCAGTCACATCTTTAATACCATCAATTAAACCTTTTACAGTTTCTAGAATCTCTTTTGTTCCCTCTTTAAAAGCCTTTTTAGAAGCTTTCTCATCGTAGTTTGTTGGAGAAACAAAGAAATAGCTAGTTAAGCTCCAAAAGTCGTTTACAAAGGTTGCACGTTCTTTTACCAAAGCAATAACCATTTCTATATAGCCTTCATCTATATTAGCTAATTCTGGTTGTATATTTTTAAATGCTACAGCTAAATCTGCATTAGATTGCTCTTGCATATAATGATGGTTGAACCACTTCGTTTTATCAGGATCAAAACGTGCTCCAGATTTATTTACTTTATTTAAATCAAAGGCTTTTACTAATCCTTCTAAATCAAAAATCTCTTGTTCAGTTCCTGGGTTCCATCCTAAAAATGCTAAGAAATTAACCACAGCTTCTGGAAAATATCCATCTTCTTTATAACCTCTAGCAATATCATTAGTTTTTGGATCTGTCCATTCTAATGGAAATACAGGAAATCCTAATTTATCACCATCACGCTTACTTAGTTTTCCTTTTCCTGTTGGTTTTAAAATCAATGGTAAATGTGCAAATTCTGGTGCTTCCCAACCAAAAGCATCATACAATTGAAAGTGTAATGCTAAAGATGGTAACCACTCTTCTCCACGAATTACATGCGAGATTTCCATTAAATGATCATCAACAATATTTGCTAGATGATAAGTTGGCATACCATCAGCCTTAAATAAGACTTTATCATCTAAAGTATTGGTATCAATTTTAATATCTCCACGAATAATATCTTTTAAGTGTAAAGTCTCATCTTGAGGCGATAAAAAACGAATGACATAATCCTCTCCAGCATCAATTTTAGCTTGTGTTTCTTCAGGCGTTAAGACTAAAGAATTTACTAAACGTCCTTTTTCACGATTGTGCCAATTATAAATAAAAGTTTTGCCTTCAGCTTCGTGTTGCTTTCTATGTGCATCCAATTGTTCAGCAGTATCAAAGGCATAATAGGCTTTACCTTCAGCAATTAATTGATCTGCATATTGCTTGTATAAATGCTTACGTTCACTCTGTCTATAAGGACCAAATTTTTCGTTTAAACCTGGACCTTCATCAAAAGGAAAACCACACCATTCCAAAGATTTTACAATATAATCTTCAGCACCTTCAACATAGCGATTTTGATCTGTGTCTTCAATACGAAGAACAAAAGTTCCGTTATGTTTTTTAACAAATAAATAATTAAAAAGCGCAGTTCTTACGCCTCCAATATGTAAAGGTCCTGTTGGGCTTGGTGCAAATCGCACACGAACGTTGTTACTCATGTTTGTCATTTAATAAGGTGCAAAGATAGATTGATAAGATAAGAGAACAAAGAAAAAAAGAAGGAAGGGGTTTAAAACAAAAAGCACCTAAAATTTTAGGTGCTTTTTTATAATTATTTAAAAGTGTGTTAACAACCTGAATCTACAATTAAATCTACTGAGCCTATATTATAACATCCTGTTTCCATGTGTTCTACACGTATAAATATAATTTGAATTCCTGGGACAATATTTGTATATGTTGCTGGAATAGGATTTACATTTGCCTCAGCGTCAGCTTGTATTTCATGGTAAGTTACTGTATATTCTGTAGCTCCTTGAAGTACTTGATCGTTTAAACTATCTAAATTAAACTCAGTAAAATCATCACCATCACCATCACACTCTGTAATTGATAAATCTGTTGGTATTTCAAAAAGAGGGTTTACTACTAAGGTTAAGGTTGATATTTGAAATATTTCTCCTGTATCAGCATCTTCTATTCTCACGAAAAGTGTCTCAGGGTTTACAGTATTTGTGTATGGACTTACCAATGGATTATCTGTAAAAAGCGCATCTTGTTCTGTTTGATAATAAGAAATAGATATTTCTAAAATACCTGTCGAAAAGTAGTAATCCATACTATGTAAATCAAAATTAGCAACACCATCAGGTATGTTATCGTCACAAACTTCTAAAGTACCATGTTGAGGGTATTCACTTTGAATATTAGGATCGTCTGGGTCGTTAGGATCACTTATTCCTGTTGCTACCATAAATGTGTTAGGATCGTCGATTCCAGTAATTTCTTCACAATCGGTTAAACCATCTTGATCACTATCAATATAATCTAGGTATAAATAAATGGTTGCTATGGCTGAAAAACCATGTATTGTATTAGTTCCTTTTACAAAAATCATTTGGTTACCTGTTATCATTTGAGAAAAAGGCACAGTATAATTACTTGGTGTTGTTATTGCATTAGAACCTGCAATAGCATCTGCTTCATTTTGGTAAAATGTATAAGTAGTATTTGGCATAGTATATATACCATTAACCATAAGATCGAAGTCAAATAAAACTGGATTACAATCAATTCCTGCCATTTCAAAATCAAATATACCAACATCATTATCGTCTAAATAATTAGGAATACCATCGCCATCTATGTCATCATTAGCTGGGTCGTTATCACCATCGTAATTTTCGTCTATAGTATTTATGCCATCGTTGTCATCATCTTCATCTAGATAGTTAGGAATACCATCTTGATCAGTATCATCATTAGTTAAATCGTTATCACCATTTAAGTCTTCATAAGTATCAAATACACCATCGTTATCACTATCTTCAAATGTGATACAAGCACTAAAAGCACCTAAATCAATAGTTTCACCATCAATTACACCAGTTATTAAATCGGTTATTTGATTGTTTTCAACATCAACTCCTTTTATAGAGTATGTACTAGCGTTGCAATGATAAACAGTGTAATTTATGTTTCCATTTTCTATAGGAATAACTTGTGAAAGACCATCTATAAATAATTGAACATAGCCATTGGTTACATTGTCTCCGTTACAAGAAAGGAAGTTACCTGTAAATGATAAGATATCTTGAGACTCTACGGTTACTGTAATATTAGTATCAGAAGAAAAAGGACCTATGTTTGTGTCAAAAGGTTCTGTTGAACACAAAGGATAAGGTACTGTTAAAGTAAACTCCTCATTAGCAGGTACCAATCCACATTCAATTCCGTTTGAGCTAGTATAACCATAAGTACCAGTAGAATTTAACAAACTAGAATATAAATCTAAAGCAGTATTAGGTAATAAGTTTCCATTTTCATCTTGTAATGTAATGCACAAATAAATTGAAGGATAAGGAAAATCATAATTCCAAAATGAAAAGTGACTTACCTCACCAACATACATATTTCCTTGTAAAGTAGCTTCTCCTTCTTCAATCCAGTAACCAGCTTCTTCATCAAAATGCCATAATGGTATTGTACTAGGAGGGTTTGTTGTACTTGAAGCTAAAGGCATTGATATTTGTGAAGTACTTCCTTCTGCTAACTGTAAGTCCTCGCCATTTGCCGATTTTAATTCTACAGCAAGCATTCCGTAAGTTTCTAGTGTTACTGCATTTCCATTTTCGTTTTGAGCAAATAACATTCCAGGCATCATTGCAGTCATGTTTTCGTCATCTGGATCTAAATGTTTTAAAATAACATCTACGGTTCCACTATATGTATTGCCATTAGCAGAAACAAATCCACCATCAAAAGTTACTGTTGTTCCATTATCTAAGTTTACAGTTGAGGTTTCTCCTGCATTAATTGTTGCCACCACATTTTTTTCTAAAAGCATGATTTCAACTTGATTTACACTTGATTCTGAAGGTACTAAAGCTCTAGAACCTTTTATATAACCGTCTTTTTCGGCAGTGATATAAGCAAACTTTTCGTAAGCACTTGCATTGGTTATCGAAAATATACCAAAAGCATCTGTAGTAGTTATTGTGTTTCCTACACTAATAGTTACACCTTCTAGAGGTTCTTTTTGTTCGTTAATAACACGCCCTAAAAAACGTGCATTAATTTGAGATCCAAAGTTTTCAGAGAAGTTTGTTTCTATTGGAGTAGAACCATTGTTTCCTGAAGTTACATCATCATCATTACATGATAATGCGCTTACTATGAACATACATAGTAAGAGTTTCATTGCTTTTTTCATAAGATTAAAATAGGTTGATATAACTATGTAACAGTTTAAAAGTAAAAACACCTACTGTAAAAGTAAGAAAATCAACATGATAAATTGTTTTAATTATTAATTTATCATATCACGAGGTACGTGTTTATTCATAATTTTAAACCATAAAGGAGGTATTAAAGCAATAACCATAGATGTTGGATAACCAAAAGGCATTTGCGGACTTTCTTCATGACACTCCAAAATTTGATATTTTTTTGAAGTTTTATAATGATGGTCGCTATGGCGTGTTAACTCGTATAAAATAATACGTCCAACAACGTGGTTAGAATTCCAAGAGTGTACCTGTTTTACACGCTCGTAACGTCCCGATTTTGTTTTCATTCTTAATAAACCATAATGTTCTATATAGTTTACGGTTTCAAGTAGTAAAAACCCTGTTATAGCTGCGCCAACAGCAAAAAGCAATGCTAATTTTCCAAATGCAATAAATACAATGAATAAATAAATTAGTTGTAAAATGATATACCAAAACATATCATTTTTAATAGATAAAAAACCAAGGTTATTGTTTTTTAAGAGCTTTGTTTGAATTTTCCATGCACTAAAATATTGCCTAACAGTTGAGGTTATCCAAAAAGCATATACATTTTGATTATATCTTGCTGTTGCTGGATCTTCTTTAGTGGCTGCATGTAAATGATGTCCATGATTATGCTCAATATAAAAATGCATGTATAAAGAGGGTAGAAGTAATGCTTTACCAATAAAACGTTCGTTGGTAGATTGCCTGTGTCCTAACTCATGTCCAACATTGATACCATTGGTACCTAAAACCATTCCCGTTGTTAGTATTAATCCAATAAACTCATACGTTTCTAAATTTGTTGAAGACACTGTAAACAAAGCAAAAGCTAATAAACCATAAGTAATAGGAAGATTAAGATATAACATCCAATCAAAAATGGAATTTATTGTTTTATTTTCTTTTTCAACTTCACTATAATTTGAGTGGTCTAGAGGTAGCAATAGTTCGAAAATTGGAATTAAAACAAATGAATAAATAGGTGTAAAAAAGGTCCAATATTCTTTAAGCCACAATCCAATAAATGCAGTTAAAGGTACCGAAAAAGCAGCTAGATATTTAAGGTCTTTCATAAGTAAAGAGTTTGTAAAACAACAACTTTATCAAAATGTTATCTTAAAACGCATTACAAGTTAATAATAAAATTGTAGTTTTATTAGTTGAATTAGTAAAGAGCAAGGATTGGGTAGTTTTAAAACCATACAAAATAAGCTTGAGCAATTTATAAAACGCTATTATACAAACGAGTTATTAAAAGGCGCTATTTTATTTTTTGCTATTGGTTTGTTATACTTTTTGTTTACGCTTTTTGTTGAATATTTATTGTGGTTAAGTCCATTAGGTAGAACCATATTGTTTTGGATTTTTATTGCAGTTGAATTCACATTGTTTTTAAAGTTTATTTTAACTCCATTAGCAAGACTCTTTAAGCTACAAAAGGGAATTAATTACGAAGAAGCCTCTGTTATTATTGGTAATCATTTTCCAGAAGTAAATGATAAATTATTAAATGTACTTCAGTTAAATCAAAATAGTGCTCAATCTGAATTACTAATTGCTAGCATTGAGCAAAAATCAAAAGAGTTAAACCCAATTCCATTTAAATTAGCTGTTAATTTTAAGTCGAATACCAAGTATCTTAAGTATGCAGCTGTACCTTTACTAATAATTCTTGGGTCTTATTTGTCAGGAAAAGTCGATTGGTTTAGTGATAGTTATGAGCGTGTTGTAAATTACCAAACAGCATATGAACCACCAGCACCTTATCAATTTTTTATTTTGAATAACGATTTACAAGCTATTGAAAATAAAGATTTTACATTACTAGTTAAAACTGAAGGTGATGTTGTTCCTGACAATGTTCAAATAACATATAATGAAGAGATTTACTTTTTAAAACAAAAGGAAACAGGAACTTTTGAATATGTGTTTACTCAACCAAGATCAAGCATAGATTTTAATGTGTTTTCTGATAATGTGAGTTCAAAAACATACACGCTTAACATTCTGCAAACACCAACATTGTTAGGTTTTGATATGGTATTAGATTATCCATCTCATACTAAAAAGAAAGACGAAACTCTTAAAAGTATAGGAAATGCTGTAGTACCACAAGGGACAAAAATTACTTGGCAATTAAATACCAAGGCTACAGAAAATGTAACGTTGATTACAAACGATACTATATTAGAGTTTAACGGTTCTAATAATAAATTTAACCTTTCTAAGCGACTATATAATAATTTTGATTATTCGTTAAACACAAGTAATGAAAGTTTGAAAGATTACGAAAGTTTAGCATTTAGTATAGATGTGATAAAGGATCAATATCCAGAATTAAACCTCCAAATGAAACAAGATTCAACTGATGTTGAAATTATGTATTTCTATGGACAGGTTAGTGACGATTATGGCTTAAGTAAGCTTAATTTAGTTTACTATCCAATTAATGAAGAAACGAAAAAAGAAACAGTTAACATTCCTATATCTAATCAAGCTTTTGATGAGTTTGTAAATGTATTTCCAGATAATTTAAACTTAGAAGGTGGAAAGGCTTACGAATTATATTTTGAAGTTTTTGATAATGATGCTTTAAGTAATTTCAAAAGCACTAAAAGTAATACATATAGTTTTAGAAAATTAACACAAGATGAAAAGAAGGAAAATCAACTTCAAGAGCAAAGCAAAACGATAGAGGATTTAAATAATTCACTCGAAAAACTAGAGAGTCAAGAAGAAGAGCTTAAAGAGTTATCTAAAACACAAAAGGAAAAATCTGAGCTTAATTTTAACGATAAAAAGAAGCTTGAAAACTTTTTAAAAAGACAGAAGCAGCAGGAAGAAATGATGCAAAACTTCAATAAAAAGCTTCAAGAAAATTTAGAACAGTTTCAAAACGAAAATGAAGACGACCAGTTTAAAGAAGATTTAAAAGAACGCCTAAACGATAATCAAGAGCAATTAAAAAAAGATGAAGAACTTTTAAAGGAGCTTGAAAAATTATCAGAAAAAATAGATAAAGAAGAGTTATCACAAAAACTTGAAGAACTTGCTAAACAAAATAAGAATAAGAAACGAAGTTTAGAACAACTAGTTGAGTTAACAAAGCGTTATTATGTTGCTCAAAAAACCGAAAAACTTAAAGAAGATCTAGAGAAGCTAGCAGAAGAACAAGAAAAATTATCTGAGGAATCTCAAGAAAATAACACCAAAGAAAAACAAGACGAACTCAACAAAAAGTTTGAAGATTTTCAAGAAGAACTAGAGGACTTAAGAAAAGAAAACAATGAGCTTAAGGAACCTATTGAAGTTCCAAACGACAAAAAAGGAGAAGAGGACATAAAAAAGGATCAACAAGAAGCAAGTGAAAATTTAGAGAAGAAAGAAGAAAGTCAAAACCAAGAACAGCAACAAAATAATCAAAATAACGCTCAAAAAAATCAAAAGAAAGCAGCTCAAAAAATGAAACAAATGAGCGAGCAAATGAGTAATATGATGATGGGGGGTGCAAGCCAACAAATGGGAGAAGATATTGATATGTTGCGTCAAATTCTAGATAATTTGGTATTGTTTTCTTTTAATCAAGAAGACTTGATGAATACTTTTAGAGGACTTCAAATTAATCATAATGAGTATGCAAAACACTTAAGAACGCAACAAAGCCTTAGAGAGCATTTTGAGCATATTGATGATAGTTTATTTGCTTTGTCATTAAGACAACCTATGATATCTGAAGTTATTAATAAAGAGATAACCGAAACCTTTTTTAATATTGATAAATCCTTATCTCAATTAGCAGAAAACAGATTATATCAAGGTGTTGCAGCACAACAATACACAGTAACGTCAGCTAATACGCTAGCTAACTTTTTGAGTGATGTTTTAGATAATATGGAAATGCAAATGAATCCTTCTCCAGGTCAAGGTCAAGGAGATATGCAACTACCAGACATTATTATGAGTCAAGAACAACTCAATAAGCAAATGCAGCAACAAATGGATAAAAAAGAAGGAGAGAAAAATGGTGAACAGGAAGGTGATAAGAAAGGGGAAAAGCCACAACCAGGAAACAAAGAAGGCAAACAGCAAGGTGAAGGTAATTCTAATAGCGAAGAGTTAAATGGTGAGCTTTTTGAGATTTATCAAAGACAACAAGAATTAAGACAAGCATTGCAAGATAGATTAGCTAAGGAAGGAAATAGTGGTTCTGGACAAAACTTGCTTAAAAAGATGGAAGAGGTTGAATTAGACTTATTAAATAAAGGGTTTACAAATCAAACTTTACAAAAAATGATGGCATTGCAACATCAATTATTAAAGTTAGAAAACGCTACATTTCAACAAGGTGAAGAGCAAAAGCGAAAGTCAACAACAAACACGCAACAGTTTAATAATAACACAAATAATCAAATTCCTAATATTAAACAATACTTCAATACAACCGAAATATTAAATAGACAAGCATTACCTTTGCAACAAGTTTACAAAAAGAAAGTGCAAACCTATTTTAAAAAAACAAATGATTAGTTTTAACTACGAAGATGCGTTTCAACTAGAAGATGAGCAAAAAGTTTCTAATTGGATTTCTGATGTAATATCAGCTGAAGATTGTAAAGAAGGCGATATTAATTATGTGTTTTGTAATGATGAATATTTACATAAAATCAATGTTGATTTTCTTAATCACGACACATTAACAGATATTATAAGTTTTGATTACTCAGTAGGAAAAGAACTACACGGAGATATCTTCATTTCTATTGAAAGGGTAGAGGATAACGCTAAAGATTTTAAAGTGTCTTTCCAAGATGAACTTCATCGTGTTATTGTACACGGTGTATTACACTATTGTGGCTATAAGGATAAAACAGACGACGAAGCTAAGGTGATGCGCTCTAAAGAAGATTTTTACTTAAACCTAATTTCATAGTTTAAACGTATATTTGCACACTTAAAAATGTTCCACGTGGAACAATTAATACAATACCAAGAAAATGTTTGATAAAGAATATGATGTTATCGTAGTTGGAGGTGGTCATGCAGGTAGTGAGGCCGCAGCTGCAGCTGCAAATATGGGAAGTAAAACATTGCTTATTACTATGAACCTGCAAAACATTGCGCAAATGTCTTGTAATCCTGCTATGGGTGGAATTGCAAAAGGGCAAATTGTACGAGAAATTGATGCGCTTGGAGGTTATAGTGGTATTGTTAGTGATACTTCGGCTATTCAGTTTAAAATGCTTAATAAATCTAAAGGACCTGCTATGTGGAGTCCTAGGGTGCAAAGTGATAGAATGCGTTTTGCTGAAGATTGGCGATTACTGTTAGAACAAACACAGAACTTAGATTTTTATCAAGAAATGGTTAGAGGTTTATTGGTGGAGGGTAATAAAGTTGTTGGTGTTACTACATCGCTTGGTGTTGAAGTAAGAGCTAAAAGTGTTGTGTTAACTAATGGAACTTTTTTAAATGGATTAATTCATATTGGAGAAAAGAATTTTGGTGGTGGTAGAGCAGGTGAGCGATCAGCTACTGGAATTACAGAACAACTTATTGATTTAGGTTTCGAATCTGGAAGAATGAAAACTGGAACACCACCAAGAGTTGATGGTCGTTCTTTAGATTTCTCTAAAATGATTGAGCAACCAGGAGATGAAAACCCTGAGAAATTCTCTTATTTAGATATTACAAAACCATTAACCAAACAACGATCTTGTCATATGAGTTATACAAGTCCAGAAGTGCATAATTTACTTCGTGAGGGCTTTGATAGATCGCCAATGTTTAATGGTAGAATTAAAAGTTTAGGGCCTCGTTATTGTCCTTCTATAGAAGATAAGATTAACCGTTTTGCAGATAAGGATAGACATCAACTTTTTGTAGAACCTGAAGGATGGAACACAGTAGAGTATTATATTAATGGCTTCTCTACTTCCTTACCAGAAGATGTTCAATTTAAAGCATTACGTTCTGTTGCTGGATTTGAAAACGTTAAGTTTTTTCGCCCAGGTTATGCTATAGAGTATGATTATTTTCCACCAACACAATTAAAGCATACTTTAGAAACTAAGTTAGTTGAAGGATTATATTTTGCTGGACAAATAAATGGTACTACAGGTTATGAAGAGGCTGCGTCACAAGGGTTAATGGCTGGAATAAACGCTAGTTTGAAAGTTCAAGAAAAAGATCCTTTTACTTTAAAAAGAGATGAAGCTTATATTGGTGTTTTGATAGATGATTTAATTACAAAGGGAACAGAGGAGCCTTATCGTATGTTTACATCTAGAGCTGAATATAGAACCTTATTACGACAAGATAATGCAGATTTAAGGCTTACACCAAAAGGTTATGATTTAGGTTTGGCTAGTGAAAAGCGTTTAAAACGTATGGAAGAAAAGCATACACAAGCCTCAAATTTTGTCCAGTTTTTTAGAGATACAAGTGTAAAACCAGAAGAGGCTAATCCTGTTTTAGAAGCAAAAAATTCGTCACCTGTTAAACAATCTGATAAGATGTTTAAGCTTTATGCTAGACCAAATATTACTATTGAAGATGTGCGTCAGTTTAAGGCTGTTGAACAGTATATTCAAGATAATAATTTGGATAATGAGGTTATCGAGCAAACTGAAATTCAGGTGAAATATTCTGGATATATTGCAAAGGAAAAATTGAATGCCGATAAATTAAATAGGTTAGAGTATGTTAAAATTCCTAAAGATTTTGACTATTCTCAAATCAAATCTATGAGCTTTGAAGCTCGTGAAAAGCTTAAAAATATACAACCAACTTCTGTTGCTCAAGCGTCTAGAATTAGCGGTGTATCTCCTAATGATATTTCTGTATTGTTAGTTTATATGGGAAGATAATGGAGAGTATTGTTTTAAAACAAACTGTTTCTATACGACCTAAATTAGCATTTGGTTTGCCTTTATTGGTTGTTGGATTTTTGGGTTCTGGAGAAAATCTTGTTACTGGAATACTGTTGATTTTTTTAGCTGTAATAATTTTTGGTTTAGGTTATAACTACATTATATCAAAGAATTTTATAAACTATAGACAGATTACTGTGTTTACTATTCCTTTGTTTAAGATAAAAATGAAGTTGTTATTTCCAGATTATATTTCATTGTTTCACCAATCATTTATCCAAACAAATAATAGAGGATTTGTACCAAACACTCTTAACGATGCAAAGTATAAATCATACACAATTAAATTCTTTAAGGGTAATCAAAATACTATAGTTTTCGAATCACCTAACAAGAATAAAGTTTTGGGTTTAGGTAGTAGTTTATCAGAAATGTTAGATGTAGAATTATATAATACTTTAAAATAGTTCCACGTGGAACATTAGTTTTATGAAAGACCCAAAAGTATATTTACAGGTAAAAGATTATTCGGTTTCTGGAGAAGAATTTAAGCTTATTCTTAATTCTGATTTAGAACTTTTAGAAACATTTCCACAACCAGAAGAAGCAAAACTTTCAGATTATTATAAGAGCGAAGATTATATTTCGCATACTGATGCAAAGCGAAATTTATTTGAAAAAGTATACCACTTAGTTAAAGGTGTTTCTTTAAAACGAAAACTAAAATTAATTAATAGTTTTCATACAGATAAAAAAAAGCTGTTAGATGTTGGATGTGGAACAGGTGATTTTTTGCAGGTAGCAAAACAAAATGATTGGATTGTTTCTGGAATAGAACCAAACGAAAATGCTCGCACTTTAGCTAATAAAAAAACAAATAATTCAGTTTTTGAAGTTGAACAATTATTAAAATTTGACAGCGAAAGTTTTGATGTAATTACTCTTTGGCATGTATTAGAACATTTACCAAAACTAAACGAGCATATTTCTATTTTAAAAAAATTATTAAAGCCTAATGGAAGGTTAGTAATAGCAGTACCAAATTATAAAAGTTTTGATGCAATGCATTATAAAAATTTTTGGGCTGCTTATGATGTTCCTAGACATTTATGGCATTTTTCGCAAACATCAATTTCAAAGTTATTTTCTAAAGTTGATATGATTGTTGAAAAAACATTACCAATGAAATTTGATGCTTATTATGTTTGTTTGCTTTCTGAAAAATATAAATCAGGAAAAATGAATCCTATTAAAAGTTTTTGGATTGGGTTTAAGTCAAATTTTAAAGCAAAGACCTCAAGAGAGTATTCTTCCTTAATTTATGTGCTAAAAAACAACTAAAATTAATTTTAAAAAGCACTCTTAATTGTTTTAGCGGTAAAACACCTAAATACACGCAGTGTTTTTAAAACCCTCTTAAAACGCTTTATTTTGAATTAAAAACGATAAATTATTTTAATCAAATTTGTTTTTGTGTATAAATAATTTTTATAGCTTTAACATACTCTGTTAAACAGACTTTGTTATCGTTTTAACTTTTCTATTTTTGCGCCATAAAATAAATTATAAATAATGAAGAAATTAGTAGTAATACTTTTAGCAGTTGTAAGTTTTAATTCTTGTCAAGAAACTCAAAAAATAGGATTTGTTGATAATTCTGAATTAATTAATGAATATCAAGAGAAAAAAGATGTTGAAGCAAGACTTCAAGCAAAAATTGATAATTTCAAGAGAAGAACTGATAGTTTACGTCAAGCATTTCAGTTAGAAATCAATGATGCTGAAATTAAAGCTAGAAAAATGTCACAAGCTAACATTCAAAAATTATCTCAAGAGTTACAACAAAAAGAGCAAGCGCTATCTCAAAGAATTCAGTTTGAGCAACAACAAATTTCTCAAGAAAGTCAGTCGCAAAATGATTCATTAATCAAAAAAGTTAAAGACTTTGTAAAAGATTATGGTCAAAAAAATGGATATAACTTTATTTTAGGGAGTAATGAAGCTGGAAGTGTAATGTATGGACAAGAAACTAGTGATTTAACTAAAACGATTTTAGACGCTATTAACGCTGAATATAAAGAGGCTAATTAAGCGCTTAAAACAATAGATATTTGAAGGCTAGACATTTTTGTTTAGCCTTTTTTATGCGCTATAAAAACGTAATGCATTTTTAACAATACTACACTTAAAACTTCCGAAACCTAATAGTTCGCCATCAGCTTGAATTGGTTGATCTATTTCTGTATTAACACTTATATCAGTGGTTTTGTAGGTGTTTATTTTCTTGGAGTTGGTAACCTTACCATTAAATAGTTTTATAATGTTTTTTATAATGTCAAAAGCTTTAAAATTTTCAGCAATACTTATATCAAATAAGCCATCATTATAAACTGGAGATTTGGTAAGTTGCATTCCTCCTCCAGAGTATTTACAAATACCAATAAGTATCATTAATGCTTTTACTTTTTTAGTTTCAGAGTTTATGGTAACAGTAGCATTGTAGTTTTTGAAAGAGAACAAACCCATTAATGTCCCTATTAAATAAGCAACAGCTCCAAGGTGTTTGTATTTTGATACTTTAGTAACTATATAGCCATCAAAACCAACACCAGCTAAGTTATTAAAATAGACTTCTTTGTTCTTATTGTTGTTTAGTGTTATTTTCCCAATATCCTGTTGTTTTAAATTACCTTTTAAAATAACTTGAATTGCTTGTTTGTAATTTTTAGAAGAAATGCCATGAGTTTTAACCCAATCATTTCCAGTGCCAATGGGTATTACTCCTAGTTTTATATTATCAACAGATTGTTTTTTTAGTTGCAAAATAGCATTAACAATATTATGAATTGTGCCATCTCCACCAACACAAATAATGTGTTTAATGTTTTTATTTACAGGTTTTTGTAATAATTTTTTACTGTGATTGGGATGTTTGGTAAAAGCAAATTTAAATTCAAAATTATTGTCCTCTAATTCCTGTTTTATTTTTGGCCACAATTTTTTAGAAGCACCATTTCCCGAAGTAGGATTAATAATAACAAACCATTTTTTTGAAGCTTGCATTATTCAGCTTTTTTATGAAGTAAACGTGTTAACTTTATAGATAAATCTGTAAGAATAATTTTAGAATTCCCGTTACGTTCAATATGATAAATTGCATCTTGAAGCTCGTTAGAAATATCCATAATATTATTACCATGAACAAAAGGAGCAAAGTTTTCTAACTTAAAATTTTTGCTTTTAGGCTCTATATATACTAGTTCTTGAACATTATAATTTAAAAGCATTGATTGTCTAAAAAAATCTAAACAAAAATTTAAAAATTGCTTTTGAGTTTCTCTACCTGTTTTTGCAATTTCATCGCTCCAAGAGATTAAATCGTGAATAGCTGCTTTATTTCCCTTAGCCTTAAAAGCGCTTCTTACCCAAAACACAAACCAATCTTCAAATTGTGTGTCTTCAGTATCGTGATAAACTAAATCTGCTGCTTTATTAAAATTCCCATTAGATTGATGCGCGATTTTCACCGCAATATTTTCATCAATATTATATTTATTTATTAAAGCGTTTTTTATATCGTCTTCTGCTAAAGGTGGAAAGTGTAGTGTTTGACAACGCGATTTTATAGTATTTATAATCTGTTCTTCGTCTTCGGTAATTAAAATAAAAACCGTTTTATTAGGCGGTTCTTCAATTAATTTAAGGAGTTTGTTGGCACATTGTGTGTTCATTTTTTCAGCCATCCAAATAACCATGACTTTATAACCACCTTCGTACGATTTTAAAGATAAAGATTTTACAATCTCTAGCGCTTCATCAACACCTATTTGACCTTGTTTATTATCGACTCCTAAAAGTTTGTACCAATCAAATAAATTACCATAAGGCTGCTCTTTTAGCAATTGTCTCCATTCGTCTAAGTAAAAACTAGAAACAGGTTTGCTTTTTACTTTGTCACTGGTAGTTACAGGAAAAGCAAAATGTAAATCAGGATGAGACAGTGCATTAAACTTTAAGTTACACGCTTCATTACCAGAGTTGTTTTCGCCTCCAGAATTATTACAAAGTATATATCTTGCGTAAGCAATAGCCATTGGTAAAGTTCCTGAGCCTTCTTTTCCAACAAAAAGCTGTGCATGCGGAATACGACCATTATCAACACTTTGAGTAAGGTGTTTTTTTATATGTTTTTGACCTAGTATTTCTGAGAATAACATCGAACAAATATAGCGTTTTAAAAATTCTTTTACACTGAAATCGTTTTCGTGAAAAAACCAATTTTTTACCGCAATTTAATTAATTACCTTTGTGCATTATTATTAAAAAAAACAACCAATGAAAACGCTTAACGACTTTAATTTTGATAACAAAAAAGCATTAATACGTGTAGATTTTAATGTCCCTTTAAACGACAAATTTGAAGTAACAGATACTACTAGAATTGTATCTGCAAAACCTACAATTATCAAAATTCTTGAAGATGGTGGAAGTTGTATTTTAATGTCGCATTTAGGACGTCCAAAAGGTGTTCAGGAAGAGTTTTCGTTAAAACATATAGTATCAAAAGTTAGTGAAATTATTGGTGTTGAAGTACAGTTTGTAAGTTCTTGTGTTGGAGAAGAAGCTGAAAAAGCAGCAGCAAATTTACAACCAGGTCAAATTCTATTACTAGAAAACTTGCGTTTTCATGAAGAAGAAAAGAAAGGTGATGAAGGTTTTGCTGAAGCGCTTTCAAAATTAGGAGACATTTATGTTAATGATGCTTTTGGAACTGCTCATAGAGCACATGCTTCTACAACAATTGTGGTACAATTTTTTAACGACAAAAAGTGTTTTGGAGCTTTACTAGCTAAAGAAATAGAGAGTATTAAAAAAGTAATGGAAACTGGAGAAAAGCCAGTTTTAGCAGTTTTAGGTGGTGCAAAAGTATCTTCTAAAATTACTATCATAGAAAATATTCTTGATAAAGTAGATCATATCATTATTGGAGGCGGAATGACCTTTACATTTATTAAAGCGTTAGGAGGACAAATAGGAGATTCTATTTGTGAAGACGATAAAATGGAGTTAGCACTTGATATTTTAAAGCAGGCTGAAGCAAAAAATGTGAAAATACATTTACCTGTAGATGTAATTGCGGCAAATAGTTTTAGTAACGATGCTGAGACACAAGTAGTAAATGTTAATGCAATTCCTGAAGGTTGGCAAGGACTTGATTGTGGACCTAAATCTATAACACTAGCTCATGAAGTGGTAAACACTTGTAAAACAATTTTATGGAATGGTCCTTTAGGTGTTTTTGAAATGGAAAGCTTTGCTAAAGGAACGATTGAATTAGGAAATTCTATTTCTGAAGCAACCAAAAATGGTGCATTTAGCCTTGTTGGAGGAGGTGATTCTGTTGCTGCAGTTAAGCAGTTTGGTTTTCAAGATAAAGTAAGTTATGTAAGTACAGGTGGAGGAGCTATGTTAGAAAGTTTAGAAGGTAGAACACTTCCTGGTATTGCAGCTATTTTAGAATAATAGTGTTCTAATTTTATTAATCGTAAAAAAATACGATTTTAGCGCCATAAACGTTTTCTGAATACAAATAGATTTTATGGTTACTCGATTATTGTTGTTATTGTGTTGTGTGCAACTGGGCTTTTCTCAATCTCAAGATTCTACGCTTGTAGAAAAAAAAGAAGTTAAAGAAACTAAGGTTGACACATTAATTGATGATAAATCAACAATAGTACAAACTTTAAAAGCAGCTTCTGATACTATCCCTAAAAAATTAGAAGACCTTAAGTTTGCTTCAGATCTCGATGAAAAATGGTTAAGCGAACTGTATAGTTCTTCTTTGTATGATACTATATATAAGTCGGTTTCAGAGTTAAAATATGAAGAGGTTTATTATCCTGAATTGCCAACAGACACGCTTAAAAAACGTCTTGCAGAATTAGACGCAAAAACCCCTTTTAATATTGAATACAATCCATCGCTAGAAAGCGTTATTAAAGGATATTTAAAGAACAGACGTAAGTCTTTCGAAAAACTAATGGCTTTAAGTGAGTATTACTTTCCAATGTTTGAACGAGAGTTAGATAATCACAATATTCCATTAGAAATTAAATATTTAGCAATAGTAGAATCTGCTTTAAAACCAAGAGCAAAGTCAAGAGTTGGAGCAACAGGCTTATGGCAGTTTATGTTTGCTACTGGAAAGCAGTTTGGGTTAGACGTAAGTAGTTATGTTGATGAGAGAAGCGATCCAATTATGTCTACTGAAGCAGCAAGTAAATATTTGGCAAGTTTGTATAAAATATTTGGAGATTGGGACTTAGCTTTAGCTGCATATAACTCGGGACCAGGAAATGTCACTAAAGCAATTAGACGTTCTGGAGGTTATCAAAATTATTGGAATATAAGGCCAAATCTTCCACGTGAGACAGCTGGATACCTACCAGCATTTTTAGCAACTATGTATATTTTTGAATATGCAGAGGAGCATGGTTTTCAACCTCAAAAAGCACAGGTTAGATATATAGAAACAGATACTGTAAGGGTTAAGCACATGATTACACTTGATCAAGTCTCAGAAGTTACAGGAGTTAACATGGAGGAGTTACAGTTTTTAAACCCATCTTATAAGTTGGATATAATCCCATTTATTAAAGACGAAAATTACACTTTACGTTTACCTAGAGAGTATATTGGGACTTTTGTAACTCATGAAGATAGTATTTATGCTTATGCTAAACGAGAGTTTGAAAAACGAGAAAAACCATTGCCTCAGTTTTTTGAAAACGATACAAAGATTAGGTATCGTGTTAGGTCAGGTGATTATTTAGGGAAAATTGCTAGAAAATATGGTGTAAGAGTAAGCCAAATAAAGCGATGGAATGGTTTAAGAAGTAATAATTTAAGAATAGGTCAAAGGTTAACAATTTACCCAAGAAAACCAGCGACTCAACCTTCAAACTCAAATACAGAAAAACCTAAAACAGTAAAGAATAGTAAGGGAAAACAAATCTATAAAGTTAAATCAGGAGATTCACTTTGGAGTATTTCTCAAAAATTTCCTGGTGTTTCTGTTCAGAATTTAAAAGATTGGAACGATATTAGTGGTACAAAATTAAAACCAGGAATGACGTTGATTGTTTCTAAGTAAATTTTAAAATAGCAAAACCATGAAAAAAATAGCTTTAATAGTACTGAGTTTAATCTTGTTTTATTCTTGTGAAGAAGAAGGGAAATCTAAGAGAGTAGTATCTGCTTCTTCAGGAAACATTAATAGTTTATCTGTAGTAATTGACAATGATCTTTGGGAAGGAGAAATTGGAGAATCTATAAGAAATACTATTGGAGCTCCTTTATATGGACTGCCACAAGACGAACCTCAATTTTCATTAAAACAAATGCCAACAGTTGTTTTTACTGATTTTGCTACTAAAAACAGAACCATTCTAAAAGTTGTAAAAGGTAAAGATGCTGATACGAAGTTTTTTGAAAACGCATATGCTAAGCCTCAAAAAATGGCTGTTGTTTATGGACAAACTAATCAAGAAATTATTGACCAGATAAATACAAATGCTGCAAAAATTATTTCTGCTTTTAAAACAGAAGAAATTAAGGAAAAACAACGCAGAATTAGAAAGTCATTAAATAAAAACAACAATATAGAGGATGTTTTAGGCTTGACAATTCAATTTCCTTCAGCCTATAGAGTTGCAAAGGAAGATGGTAAATTCTTCTGGTTAAGAAGAGATATTAAAACAGGAACTATAAACTTGATGTTATACGAAATGCCTTTAGATGCGATTTCTAAAGGAGATGAAACAATTAATGACATCATAAAAATAAGAGATTCCATAGGTCAAGCTCATATTCCAGGACCATTAGATGGTTCTTATATGATAACCGAAGATGCTTATACGCCTTTTATTGGGAGTTCTATATTAGATAATAAGCCAACGTATGTAACACGAAGTGTTTGGGAAGTGAAAAAGGCATTTATGTCTGGGCCTTTCATTAACTATGCAATTGAAGATAAAATAAACAACAGATATATTATTGCTGAAGGGTTTGTGTTTGCACCATCTGTAGAAAAAAGAGATTATGTTTTTGAATTGGAGTCAATAATTAAATCCTTAAAGATTAAATAAAAAAAAGACCAACATTTGTTGGTCTTTTTTTTATAAAGGATATTTCACTATTCTTTGCTTTCAGAATCTAATTTATCGTCTTTACTAGCGTCTTTAAATTCTTTAATACCACTACCAAGACCTCTCATAAGTTCTGGAATTTTCTTTCCGCCAAATAACAGTAATACAACAACTACTATTAAAATAATTTGTGGCGCTCCAATTGCTAACGGTAACATATATAAACTCATGTATTTTTCTTTTATAATGCAAAGTTAATAATTATACTTTAAAAAAGCGTGATTATAACTAACTTTAGTATATTGTCAAAGCGCAAAACATTTAAAATTATTTAATTTTGTGTATCTATGAATACAAATAAGAAGGGTAAAAAAAAATTAGCTAGGAAATTACTGCATAAGTATCGCTTGGTTATCCTTAATGAAGATACATTTGAAGAGCGTTTTGCGGTTAAGTTAACACGCTTAAATGTGTTTGTTATTTTGTCGCTATCTACAATTATTTTAATAGCGTTAACAACTATTTTAATAGCATTTACACCTTTAAGAGAATATATTCCTGGATATTCTTCAACTGCTTTAAAAAAACAAGCTATAGAGTTAAGTAAGAAAACAGACTCTTTGCAACAAGTAATTACTATTAATGAACAATATTTTGCATCTATAAAACGAGTTTTAGAAGGAGATGTAAATACTGTAATTTTTAATAAAGACTCCATTATTAAAGCTGCTGAACTGGATGTAAGCGAAATAAACTTAAACCCTTCTAGGGAAGATTCTTTATTAAGAGAAAAAGTAGATAAGGAAGATAAATACAATTTGTTTGAATCGGCAACAGCAGCATCAAACTTTGTTCTTTTTCCTCCAGTCACAGGAACCATTAGTCAATTATATAATGCTGAAGAAAAGCATTATGCAGTAGACATTGTTGTAGCAAAAGACACACCAATAAAAGCAACAGCAGACGGAACAGTAGTGTTAGCTGAATGGACAACACAAACAGGATATGTTATTATTTTAGATCATGGTAATGGATTACTTTCAGCATATAAACACAATGCTTCCTTAACCAAAACACAAGGAGACTTAGTTAAAACAGGTGAAGTAATTGCTATATCAGGTAACACAGGCGAATTAACTTCGGGACCACACTTACATTTTGAATTATGGAAGGATGGTTACCCAATTAATCCAAGCACGTTTATTGACTTTGAATAAATAATGAAGATAGGAAGATCAACATCGTTAAAAGAATTATTAGCAAAACCGTTTGCTAAACATATTAGAAAGAAAGTAAATAAATGGGCTTTAAACCCTATAAAAACACAAGATGATGTTTTTAAGAGTTTAATTTCCCAAGCTGCATCAACACAATTTGGAAAAGACCATGATTTTATAAGTATAAACACTTATGAAGACTTTGTAAAACGAGTTCCTGTAAGAGATTACGAAGCATTAAAACCATATGTTGAAAAAGTTGTAGAAGGTCAAGAAAATACTCTATGGACAGGGAAACCAATTTATTTTGCAAAAACATCAGGAACTACTTCAGGAGCAAAATATATTCCAATTACTAAAGAAAGTATGCCTTATCATATTGAGGCAGCTAGAAATGCTATTTTGCTTTATGTAGCAGAAACAGGAAACGCAAAATTTGTAAACGGGAAAATGATTTTCCTTCAAGGAAGTCCAATATTAGAGAAGAATAATGGAATTCAATTAGGGCGACTCTCAGGAATTGTAGCACATTATGTTCCAAAATATCTTCAAAAAAACAGAATGCCCTCATGGGAAACAAATTGCATAGAAGATTGGGAAACAAAAGTTAATGCTATAGTTGACGAAACTCTTCCGGAAAACATGACAATTATTAGCGGCATTCCTTCTTGGGTACAAATGTATTTTGAAAAACTGCAAGAGCGCACAGGAAAGAAAATAGGAGACGTTTTTAAAAACTTCGAGCTTTTTATTTTTGGAGGAGTTAACTATGAACCCTATAAAGCTAAATTTGAAAAATTAATTGGCAGAAAAGTAGACAGCATTGAGTTGTATCCTGCAAGTGAAGGTTTTTTTGCTTTTCAAGATAAGCAAGATGAGAGGGGAATGTTACTTCAATTAAATTCTGGAATGTTTTATGAGTTTATTAAAGCTGATGAGTTTTTTGAAGACAACCCAAAAAGGATTTCAATAAAAGATGTAGAGATAGGCGTAAATTATGTTATGATAATTTCAACTAATGCAGGTTTATGGGCTTATAATGTTGGTGATACAGTAGAATTTACATCTATTAACCCTTATAGAGTTATTGTTAGTGGTCGTATAAAGCATTTTATTTCAGCATTTGGAGAACACGTTATTGGGAAAGAAGTCGAACAGGCAATGTTAGAGGCTACAAAAGGCACAAGTATTAGTGTAAGTGAGTTTACGGTAGCGCCACAAATAAATCCAGAAAATGGATTGCCTTATCACGAATGGTTTATAGAGTTTGAAAACCCACCAGAAAATATTGATAAGTTAGCTTTAAAGATTGATGAATCTTTACAACAGCAAAACAGTTATTATTTTGACTTAATTAAGGGTAAAGTACTCCAAACTTTAAAGATAACTTGCGTTAAAAAAGATGGGTTTAAAAACTATATGAAGTCTATAGGAAAGTTAGGGGGTCAAAACAAAATCCCAAGGCTTTCTAATGATAGAAAAATAGCCAATGCGCTATATGATGCTAATTTTGTTAATTAGTGTATCTTTGTACGTTAAAGAAGGATTATGAAAAAGAAACATTTAGGAAGAACAAGAGCGCAAGAAAGTACAAATGCTATAGAGCGCATGTACATAACAATGCGCCATTTATTTAATAGAGGTTTTTACAAGCCAATGGGAGTTTCAGGTGAAACTTTACGAGAAGGGTTGTTATTACTTAGACCAGAAATTTATGGTTCAATCGCAGAAGAAAAGGCAGAATTGGACGGTTTACTTTATGTAGTTGACAGGTTACCAATAGGAATTGAAGAATGTAGGTTTATCAACCTTACTAGTGATGAAGGTTTTGGAGACTCACATTTTGAGGCTATAATTCCATCAAAAAGAAGAAGGAATTGTTATCGTATTGATAGCGAGCAAATGAACATTGAAATTACTAGAGGGCGTTCTGAGATTTACGATATACTAACACATTTAACTTTTTTATTTGTTGAGTCTCATAAAATTAGTAGACGTGTTCTTATTAATGATAAAGGAGCTACAACTAGAGATTGGACTAAGCTTGAAAAAGCGGTGTTATCTAATAAAAAACTTACCCAAAAAGAACGAGAAATAGCAATTACACATACTGGAAACATTTTGGGTAGAACTTTCGAAGAAATAGTTTCTGTGTATAAGGATTTTGCAACTAAAGAAAGACCAGAACGCTTTTTACATCTTATATATTGGCTAGGGAAATTGGCTTTAGAGGAAATGGTTAAAAACACTAAAAGAACAGTAACTTTTAGTCCAGTATTAAGAGAGCGTTTAGGGCATCATATTCATGGCGAAGAATGGGCAACAACCATAAAAGAGACATTAAAATCTAATGATTTATTAGATAGACCAATTCATATTATAAGTGCTAACCTTCATAGTGTTATGAATACTTTTCATACACCAAAAGCATTAAAAACTTTAGTTGCTAAAAAGGATATTTTTGATGTATATGAAGATATCAGTAAAGAACAAAACGAAAACTTACGCAATAAAATATCTCAATTGGCGTTGCAAGAAGGAATGATTTATCTAAAAGATAAATCAGGAACCAACATTAATGTCCAAATTTTTGACTCATCTAAGATAGATTTTTCAAAAACAGATTTAAACATTAACAAAAAAGAAAAGGATTCAGAAAATCCAATTATATTCGTCATGGATTATGCTTTTGGAGAACAAGCTTATGAAACCATAGATGAATTGCTTAAACCATTTGGAAAAGGTGATGATAAAATACACCTAGATGTAAGGTCTATTTCAATAATGGGTAAAGCTGGTATTTTAGAAGGAGGAAAAGGAGATATTATGATACCTTCAGCCCATATTTTTGAAGGAACAGCAGATAATTACCCTTTTGAGAATGAATTAAAAATGGAAGACTTAAAAGGTAATGGAGTAGATGTTTACGAAGGGTCAATGGTAACTGTATTAGGAACCTCACTTCAAAATAAAGAAATTTTGAAGTTTTTCCATGATTCAACATGGAATGTTATTGGTTTAGAAATGGAAGGTGCGCATTATCAAAAAGCAATACAAGCAGCTTCCAAGGTGAGAAAAAGCATTAATCCAGATGTCAAAGTTAGATATGCATATTATGCTAGTGATAATCCATTAGAAACAGGGAGTACATTGGCTTCAGGTGGTTTAGGAACAAGTGGTGTAAGACCAACATATTTAATAACAAGAAAAATTTTAGAACAAATATTTAACCAATCATAACATGAGCGAAAACTCAAATAACAACCCTGAGGAAATAGACTTAGGACAACTATTTAATGCTATAGGAAGATTTTTTGATAGAATTATAGGATATATAAGTTCTTTTGTAAAATTGATTTTTTCTGCAATTATTTATTCCATTAAAGCTATTATTGTTAACATAAAAATTATTGCAATTGTTATGGTATTAGCTGGAGTTTTGGGTTATGCTTTAGAAAAAAGTAAAACACCAAAATATGACTCAGAAATGTTGGTAAAAACCTATTTTGAGGCTAAATACCAATTAGTAACCAATATCAATTATTTTAATGCGCTTTTGGCTGATGAAGAGCATGATATGCTATCAGATATTTTTCAAATAGATAAAGAATCTGCTGAGAGTTTAATAGAATTTGAAATTTCTCCAGGACCAGAAACAGAAAACGATCGTATATTACAGTATGATAGTTTTGTAAAATCAATAGATAGTATTCGAGCTCAAGAAATATCATTTGACGATTTTATAGAAAACAGAGATATACATTCTGGAAACTTATTTATAATAAAAGTTTTATCAACAAAAAAAGACGTGTTTAGAAACTTAGAAGAAGGTTTAAACTCTTCTTTTAACAATGCATATTCTATTAAAAAAATGCAAAAAAGAGATTCGATGATTTCTATTAAGAAAGAAAACTTAGAAGCTCAAATAGAAGAGATTAAACAGCTTCAAAAAGTTTATATTGATGTAATTGAGGAAGAATCACAATCAACAAAAACATCAATTAGTCTGGGAGAAGGTTTCCCTTTACAGCAGGAAAAATCAGAAACAAAAGAATATCAGTTATTAAATCAGGAAATTAAACTGAGAAATGAGTTAAGAGCTTTAGATGAGCAAAAAATTGAAGAAAATGTGTTTTTTGATGTGATATCTAGTTTTCAATCTATAGGAAATAAATCAGAAACAATATTTGATAGATATTCGCTAATACTTCCTCTTATAGCTTTTGTGTTATTAGTGTTGGGATATTTAACTAAAAAAGTAGTTAAATTCACGTTAAGTTATGAATAAAAAAATTTTAATTACTGGAGGTGCTGGTTTTATTGGTTCTCATGTTATAAGGTTGTTTGTTAATAAGTATAAAGATTATAAAATCTATAATTTAGACGCTTTAACCTATGCAGGAAATTTAGAGAATTTAAAAGATATAGAGGATAGCCCAAATTACACTTTTATAAAAGGAGATATTACAGATGAAAATTTTATTCATTCAATTTTTGAAGAATATGAATTTGAAAATGTTATTCACTTGGCAGCAGAGTCTCATGTAGACAGATCTATTAAAGATCCTTTGGCATTTGTTAAGACAAATGTATTAGGAACTATGAACTTATTGAATGCGTTTAAACTTTGTTGGAAAGATAATTTTGAAGGAAAACGTTTTTATCATATAAGTACAGATGAGGTTTATGGAACATTAGGAGAAACAGGTTTATTTACTGAAAAAACTTCATACGATCCAAACTCACCTTATTCAGCTTCAAAAGCAAGTTCTGATCATTTTGTTAGAGCCTATGGTGAAACTTATAATTTACCATATGTGATATCTAATTGTTCTAACAATTACGGTCCTAATCAGTTTCCTGAAAAATTAATTCCTTTATTTATTAATAATATAATAAACAACAAACCTTTGCCTGTTTATGGTGATGGAAACTACACAAGAGATTGGCTATATGTTATTGATCATGCTGTGGCTATTGATTTAATTTTTCATCAAGGAATTAATACAGAAACATATAACATAGGAGGCTTTAATGAATGGAAAAATATTGATTTAGTGAGACTTCTTTGTCAACAGATGGATGTTAAGTTAGGAAAGGAAAAAGGATCGTCAGAAAGACTAATAACATTTGTTAAAGATCGACCAGGACATGATTTAAGATATGCGATAGACGCCTCAAAGGTTAACAAGAAATTAGGTTGGAAACCTTCGGTTACTTTTGAAGAAGGGTTATCTAAAACTATTGATTGGTATTTAGAAAATAATGATTGGTTAAATAGTGTTACTTCTGGAGAATATCAAAGTTATTATTTGAAACAATATAGTTAAAACTAACATATGAAGGGGATTATATTAGCAGGAGGTTCAGGGACAAGATTACACCCATTAACCTTAGCGGTAAGTAAACAGCTTATGCCGATTTATGACAAACCAATGATTTACTACCCGTTGTCAACATTAATGTGGTCAGGCATAAAAGAAATATTAATCATATCCACACCTCATGATTTACCTTTGTTTAAACAGTTATTAGGAGACGGAAAGAAGTTTGGTTGTAATTTTCAATATGCCGTTCAAGAAGCTCCTAATGGACTAGCAGAAGCTTTTATTATTGGTGCTGACTTTATTGGCTCTGACAAAGTAGCTTTAATATTAGGAGATAATATTTTCTATGGAACAGGTTTAGCGAATCTACTTCAAGCAAATAACGATCCAGATGGTGGGATTATATATGCATATCATGTGCACGACCCAGAAAGATATGGAGTTGCTGAATTTGATAGTAAAGGAAAAGTGATTTCAATCGAAGAAAAACCAGAAAAACCAAAGTCTAATTATGCTGTTCCTGGAATTTATTTTTACGATAATTCAGTAGTTCAAATAGCTAAAAATATAAAACCTAGTCATAGAGGTGAACTTGAAATTACCGATGTAAATAAAGAATATTTAAGACAAGATAAATTAAAAGTAAGTGTATTAGACAAAGGTACTGCTTGGTTAGATACAGGTACATTTAACTCGTTAATGCAAGCATCTCAGTTTGTTCAAGTAATAGAAGAAAGACAAGGATTAAAAATAGGAGCTATTGAAGAAGTAGCTTACCAAATGGGATTTATTAATAAGGAGCAGTTTAAAGATTTAATCCAACCGCTTATTAAAAGTGGATATGGTAAACATTTATTGAGCATTCTAAACACATAAAATGGAATTTAAACCAACAAAATTAGAAGGCTGTTTTGTTATAGAGCCGAAGGTTTTTAAAGACGAAAGAGGTTATTTTTTTGAAAGTTACAACTTGAATACCTTTAATGATTTAAATGGAGATCAAGTTAAATTTGTACAGGATAATGAATCTTATTCTACTAAAGGTGTTTTAAGAGGGCTTCACTATCAACGAGGAAAATATGCTCAAGCTAAATTGGTTCGAGTTATTAAAGGAAAGGTTTTGGACGTGGCTGTAGATGTTAGAAAGGGCTCTAAAACATTTGGAGAGTATGTAGCTGTAGAGTTATCCGAAGAGAATAAGAAGCAACTATTTGTTCCTAGAGGGTTTGCTCATGGGTTTATAGTATTAAGTGAGACAGCAATATTCTCATATAAATGTGATAATTTTTACAATAAAGAATCTGAAGGAGGGATTATTTATAATGATTCCCAACTTAATATTGATTGGAAATTACCTGAGAACGAATTTATCATTTCAGAAAAGGATATGGTTTTACCAAAACTTGAGCATGCCGAATTATGATAAATATATTAGTAACAGGTGGAAATGGGCAGCTAGCTCATTGTATTAGAGATGTAAAGCATGAAATTAATAATGTTAATTTAATTTTTGTTAACTCTCAAGAACTAGATATTACTAATAAAAATAAAGTAGATAGCTATTTCAAAGAACAAAAAATAGATTGGTGTGTTAATTGTGCTGCATATACTAATGTAGATAAAGCAGAAGAGGATATTACATTAGCAAATAATGTTAACAGTTCAGGAGTCCAAATTCTTGCTCAAGCATGTAATAAATTTGATGTAAAACTGATTCATATCTCAACAGACTTTGTTTTTGATGGAAACTCTAATATAGCTTATACAGAAGAAATATCTACAAGTCCCATAAGTGTTTATGGCAGCTCTAAATTAAAAGGAGAGCAACACATTAGAGAATTAATGCCTAAACATTACATTATTAGAACATCGTGGTTGTATTCAGAACACGGGAATAATTTCATGAAGACTATGCTACGATTATCTGAACAGCGAGATGAACTAGGGATAGTTTCAGACCAAGTTGGTACTCCAACTTACGCTAGAGATTTAGCTCAAGTAATATTAAAAATCATTAAAATAAATAATGATGCATTTGGTACTTATCATTATAGTAATGAAGGTATAGCAAGTTGGTTTGATTTTGCTACAGCTATATTTAAAGTATCAGGAAAAAAAATAAAAACAAACCCAATTTCAACAGAAGCTTATCCAACTCCAGCAAGAAGGCCAAAGTTTAGTTTGTTAAATAAAGAAAAAATTAAAAAAGAGTTTTCAATTGATATTTTAGATTGGAAAGAAAGCTTAAAAAAAGCCATAATGAACTTAGAAACAAAAACAAATATTAATATAGCTATAGAAGCTTCTTTAAAAGCAGGAGAGGCTATAATGGACATATATGACTCGGTAATTGAGGTGGAATATAAAGATGATAAATCACCACTAACACAAGCTGATAAAAAAGCAAACGATATTATCAATTCTTTTTTACTACCAACTGGAATTCCAATCATTAGTGAAGAAAATAAGCAAACAGAATATTCAACAAGAAAACAATGGGAAACATGTTGGGTAGTTGACCCTGTAGATGGAACAAAAGAGTTTATTAAACGCAATGGAGAATTTACAGTCAACATAGCATTAGTAACAAACGGCAAGCCAGTGCTAGGAGTTATTTATGTACCAGCAGTTAAAACTATTTATTTCGCAAATGTAAATAGTAATAATGCTTTCAAAGCTGAATTAAATTCTCATAATGTTAAATTGGATGAAGTGTTAAGCCTTGCGGTGCAATTACAACCAAAAAAAGGTGATTCTAACCCTATTCAAGTAGTTGGAAGTAGATCTCATATGAGTCAAGAAACTTTAGACTTTGTTGAGCAATTAAAATCCAAAGGAAAAGAAGTAGAAATAGTATCTAAAGGAAGCTCTTTAAAGTTTTGTTTAGTAGCTGAAGGCAATGCTGACGTCTATCCAAGATTTGCTCCAACAATGGAATGGGATACTGCTGCTGGACAAGCTATTTGTAATGCAGTAGGAATAGATGTAATTTCTAAAGAAACTAATAAAGCTTTATTATATAATAAAGAAAACCTTTTAAACCCTTGGTTTCTAGTTTCTAAAAATTAACTTTAACAAAATTTATTAGAGAGATAATGCAAGACAATGTCATCCCTCACTCGTATAAAGTTTCTATTAATGATAGAAGAAGATTAAATAACCATAATTCTTTTTTATTATGGTTTACAGGATTATCAGGTTCTGGTAAATCAACAATTGCAAATGTTGTTGAGCAAGAGCTTTATAAAAAGGGAGTAAAAACCTATACATTAGATGGTGATAATGTTAGAAAAGGACTCAATAAAGATTTAACTTTTTCACCAGAAGACAGAACAGAAAATATTAGACGAATAGCAGAATCAGCTAATCTAATGGTTGATGCTGGCTTGGTAGTATTGGCAGCTTTTGTGTCGCCTTATAAAAAAGACAGAGAAGAGATTAAAAATATTGTTAAAGATGTTAACTTTGTCGAGGTTTATATAAACACAAGTATTGAAGAATGTGAGCGAAGGGATGTTAAAGGTTTATATAAAAAAGCAAGAGCAGGAGAAATTAAAAACATGACCGGAATTTCAGCACCATATGAAGCACCTGAAAATCCAGATATTGAAATAAAAACTGAATTAGAATCTGTTGAATCTGCTGTAAAAAAGATTATAGATTTTATCACACCTAAATTAGAAAAGGAAAATGAGTAAATATTATTTAAATTACTTAGATGAATTAGAAAGCGAAGCAATATTTATTTTACGAGAAGTATGGGCCCAATTCCAAAATCCAGTAATTTTATTTTCTGGAGGAAAGGATTCAATTCTTGTAACACATTTAGCTAAAAAAGCATTTTACCCAGCTAAAATTCCTTTTCCATTAATGCATGTAGATACTGGACATAACTTTCCAGAAACAATCCAATTTAGAGATGATATCATTAAGGAATTAGGAGTTCAATTAATTGTTGGATCTGTTCAAGAATCAATTGATGAGGGTAGAGTTGCGGAAGAAAAAGGAAAAAACGCAACTCGTAATGCACTTCAAATCACAACACTTTTAGATGCAATTGAATCAAATAAAATTGATTGTGCAATAGGAGGAGGAAGACGTGATGAAGAAAAGGCTAGGGCAAAAGAACGTTTCTTTTCTCATAGAGATGATTTTGGGCAGTGGGATCCAAAAAATCAACGCCCAGAATTATGGAATTTATTCAATGGAAAACATTTTGAAGGAGAACACTTTAGAGCATTTCCAATTAGTAATTGGACAGAAATGGATGTTTGGAATTACATAAAAAGAGAAAATATCGAAATACCGTCATTATATTTTGCTCATGAGCGTGAAGTGGTTTGGAGACAAGATTCTTGGATACCAAACTCTGAATTTTTGAAGTTAGAAGACAATGAAGAAATAGTTACTAAAAAAATACGTTTTAGAACTTTAGGAGATATAACGATTACAGGCGGAATTGAGTCTGATGCAGATACGCTAGAAAAGATTGCTGATGAAGTTTCAGGAATGCGTCAAACAGAACGTGGTAACAGAAGTGATGATAAACGTTCTGAATCAGCTATGGAAGATAGAAAACGTCAAGGTTATTTTTAATCCCAAAATCATTTACTTAAAGAAAAAACATTATGTTAGATAACAACCAATTATTAAGATTTACTACAGCAGGAAGTGTAGATGATGGAAAAAGTACATTAATAGGTCGTTTATTATATGATTCAAAATCTATTTTTGAAGATCAATTAACAGCTATTGAAAATACAAGTAAAAAGAAGGGGCACGATGGCGTAGATTTGGCTTTGTTTACAGATGGTTTGCGTGATGAACGTGAACAAGGGATTACAATAGATGTTGCTTATAGATATTTTACAACACCAAAACGTAAGTTTATAATAGCAGATACACCTGGGCACATTCAGTATACACGTAATATGGTTACTGGAGCATCAACAGCAAATGCTGCAATTATTTTAGTAGATGCACGCCATGGAGTTATTGAACAAACAAGAAGGCATGCTTTTATAGCGTCTTTACTTCAAATACCACATATCATTGTGTGTGTGAATAAGATGGATTTAGTTGATTATTCTGAGGAGGCATATAATAATGTAATCAATCAATTTGAAGAGTTTTCGTCTAAGCTATTAGTTAAAGATATTCGTTTTATACCAATTAGTGCTTTAAAAGGGGATAATGTGGTTAATAGATCTGAAGTTATGAATTGGTATCAAGGTGCGCCATTACTTCATACTTTGGAAACGATGCATATTAGTAGTGATATTAATAAGGTAGACGCACGTTTTCCTGTGCAAACAGTATTAAGACCACAAAGTGAAAGTCATAGAGATTATAGAGGATATGCTGGTAGAGTTGCTAGTGGAATTTTTAGAGAAGGTGATGAGGTTACTGTTATGCCTTCTGGTTTTACTTCTAAAATTAAATCTATTGATGCTTTAGATAAAACTTTAGGTGAAGCATACGCGCCAATGTCAGTATCAATGACGTTGGAGGATGATATCGATATTAGTCGTGGTGATATGATTGTAAGATCAAACAATAAACCTGAAGCTTCTCAAGACATTGAAGTTATGTTATGTTGGTTACATAATAATCCAGCTAAACCTAGGGCTAAATATACCATTAGGCATACTTCTAATGAGCAGAAAGCAATGATTAGAGAGGTGGTTTATAAAATTGACATTAATTCACTTGAAAGAAATACTGTCGATAGTGAATTATCAATGAACGATATTAGTAAAGTTAAAATTAGAACTACAAAGCCATTAATGGTTGATTCGTATAGAGAAAACAGAACAACTGGAAGTATTATTTTAGTTGATGATGCAACCAATGAAACTGTTGCAGCAGGAATGATTGTTTAATTATTAGTAAGGTTAAGAATAACATTAAAATAAATTTATTATGAAAAAGCTTATTAAGGTTTTTATCTTAGTTATGTTACTTGTTGGTTGTAAAGGAAATGATAAAAAAGAAGAAACAATTAACCACAAAAACAATAATGAAGAGGTTGTCAAAGAAGTTTCTGACGATAATTTTTTAATGACTTTAAATGCTAAAGTTATTGAAGATGATACTTTTACTTTGTTTTATATGAAGGATGGTGATAAAGCAATAACAAAAAAGAACTCTATTTCTGTCAAAGTTGTTGGGTCTAACGAGCCACAAACTATAGAGTTTAAGCTTGAAGATAATGTTCTACCTATGCGTTTGTTTCTAAAGTTTAAAAACGAAATAAAAAGACAAAGAATAGATATTTTGAATGCTTCTTTAAGTTATGAAGGAGAAGAGTTTTATATCGAAGGTAATAGGTTTTTTCAATTTTTTGCTCCAAATAATTATATAGAATACGATAGGGACAATGCAACTGCAATAGGTAAAGTGGTTAAAGATAATTACGCTCCATCTTTTTCTTCTAGAAAAGTTCTTGAAGACAAAATAGATTTTTATTTGTATAAGTAACCTATTATTTAAGTTAGTTTGGTTAAGTTTTTATTAAAGGATAAATTTTTATTAAAAAATAGTGGTTTAGTTTTTGGTTTTAGGCTATTAGGAATGGTTTTAGCATATTTAATGATGATAGCTATTACCAATTTATTAGGAGCAAAGATTTATGGTAGATATACTATTAGTGTTACACTACTTCAATTATTAGTATTGATATGTTCTCTAGGGATACCTACAGCTGTTGTTAAATTAACATCTGACAAAGAAAATTTTAATTTTTTCCCTCGAAATGACTATTTAAAAAAGGCATTTATAATAGTAGTTATTTCTGCTTTAGTGGTAAGCTTTATCGGGCTGTTTTTAAACACGTTTTTAGCAGAAACGATATTTGACGATATTAAACTAGTTAAGTATTTTAATTTTATTTCATATACTTTAGTCTTTACTGTTTTACATTCTTTTGTTCTAGAGTTTTTACGCGGAAGATTAAAGTTTAAACATTTTGCTTTTGGCTTATATGTTTTACCTTATATTATATTTTTTTCATTTTTTTATTTTTTTAAAAGCTTAAGTTTCGATGAAGAATACTACTTTCTAGGTTATGTCTTAGGAATTTCTTTAACAGGAATATTTTTTTTAAGGTTCTTCCCTTTTAAAAAGTTGAAAACAAATATTCAATACCCTGCCAATAAACTTTTTAAGCTATCTATTCCTATGTTAATTACATCAGCATTTGTGTTTTTTATTAACTGGACAGATGTATTTATGTTAGGGGCTTTAGTAACTAAGGAAGAAGTTGGAATATATAATGTAGCTTATAAATTAGCAACTATTGTATTAATTGTTATTCATGCTGTTAACACAATTGTTGCTCCAAAAATTGCTTCATTGTTTTCTCAAAATAAATTATATGAAATTGAAGAGTTGATTAATAAATCAACTAAAATGATTACAGTAATAACTTTGCCAGTGGTTGTAGTTTTAATACTTTTTAGAAAACATGTTTTAAGTTTATTTGGTTTAGATTTTATTGCAGGCGAATCAGTCCTAATAGTGGTTTCTTTAGGACTTTTATTTAATGCTTTATCAGGAAGTGTTTCTCAAGTTTTAAATATGACTAAGCATCAAAAGGAGTTGAAAAACATTACTATAGTATGTGCTGTTTTAAACATTCTTTTAAATTTATTTTTAATTCCTAAATTTGGTATTTTAGGAGCTGCTTATGCTAGCTTAATTTCAAATGTCTTTTTTAATTTATTTGGAATTTACCTAGTTAAAAAGTATTTGGGATTTTATACTTTTATTAAAATTTAAATAATGCAACCAACTCTTAATTTTATTTGTATTGGAGCGCAGAAGTCAGCAACATCTACTTTGCATGATATATTATCTCAACATCCTGATTTAGAACTTCCATTTTTAAAGGAAACTCATTTTTTTTCAGATAATGATAAGTATAAAAAAGGCTTAGAAAGCTATTTTTTAGACAATTTCAATAGCTTTAAGAAGAAATATTACGGAGAAATTGATCCAGAGTATTGTTTTTTTCCTTTAGCTGCAAAAAGAATTTATGACTTTTCTCCAAACGCAAAAATTATTTTTATTTTAAGAAACCCTGTTGACAGAGCCTATTCTCATTATTTAATGACAAAAAGAATTGGAAGGGAATCTCTCAACTTTAAAGATGCTATATATAAAGAAAAGGAACGGTTAAATGATTATTTTGGGCTACTTCATTACTCCTATATATCTAGAGGCAAATATTTAAATCAAATAAAAACTTATTTTCAGTTATTTGGCGAAGAAAATGTTAAGATTATTTTGTTTGAAGATTTTATAAAAGATACACCATCTTATGTTAAAGAAATTAGCTCTTTTATTGGGTTACCAACATTTGAATATAATTATAAAGTGAAGAGTAATGTTGCTTCAGAACCTAAAAGCATCTTAATAAGAGACTTTATTTTTAAAGAAAATAAGTTAAAAAAGTATATAGGTAAATTAATTCCTGCAAAAAAGACTAAAGATTTAATAATGACAAAACTTTATAGGCTAAATGTAAAGGAAGCAAAAAAAGAACCGCTTAGTAACGAAATAAAAACTAAAATATATAATGATTTCTTTAAGTCAGAAATAAATATTTTAGAACAAGTTCTTAATAAAGATTTGTCAAATTGGAAATTCGATTAAGGAAAATGAATAATGACTTTAATAATTTAATAATAGGAGGAGTACATAAAGCCGGTACAACTTCCTTGTATACATATTTATCTTGGCATCCTAGTATTGCTGGTTCCGATATTAAAGAAACACATTTTTTCTCTGGATCTAATTATAAAAAAAAGTATAAATCTTATGATGAATACTTTAAAAATTATAAAGGAGAAAAATATAAGCTGGAAGCAAGTCCAGAGTATATTTACGAAAGGAAAATAGCAATTAATAACATATTAGATAATACGATAAATCCTAAAATCATTTTCATTTTTAGAAACCCAGCAGATAAAATTTTATCTAGTTTCAATCATAGAAAAAAAAATTTATTGTTTGATTCAGACTATAATTTTGAAGACTTTGAAAGAGATCATTTAAATATAAGTTCCCTGACAGAGATTGATAAAAATAATTCATATAGTAAGGAATTATATGATGGTGTATATGTTGATTATATTAAAGATTGGTTTGAAGCTTTTGGAGAAGAAAATATTAGAATCATATTTTTCGATGACCTTAAAAACAAACCCCACGAAGTAGTTGAAAATTTAACAAAATGGCTAAATATTGACTCAGGGTTTTATGATAATAAAAATTTTACTGTTGAAAATAAATCAGTGGTCTTTAAAAATGCTAGTTTACAGAAATATGTAATGCTTATATCTAAAAATCTTGAGCCTGTTTTTAGAAAAAATTATAAACTAAAACTTTTTTTAAGAAACATATATTATGCATTAAATGTTGATAATAAAAATAAAGAAAGTACATTTTCACTAAATAGGATTCAAAATCTATACTTGGAAAAAAACAAAGAATTAAAGTCGTTCTTAATAGCAAAAGGATATAAAAACTTTCCAGAATGGCTTTAACTATAGAACATGCCTCTAACTATATAGTTGTTTTAAACTACAATAGTTGGCAGGACACAATAGAATGCGTAGAAGCTATAATAAATAGTACATATAAAAATTTCCAAATTATTATAATTGATAATAAATCAACAAATGATTCGGAACAGAATATTTTAAATTATTTAGAAGGGAACATTTTTCCTAATATTGAAAATTCTTTTTTTAAAGAAAAAATAAGAAAAAGAAAGCAAAAGCTTCCATATGTATATTATCGTAAAGTTATTGAAAATACGAGTTTCTTTAGAGAAAAAGCTTCAAAGAAGTCACTTTCTTTTATTTTAGAATTTCCTATTATTTTTTTACAAACTGAGAAGAATTTAGGTTTTGCAGGAGGGAATAATCTTGCATTGAAGCCAATAATTGATAATGATAATATTTCTTCGTGTTCTAAAGTGTTTTTATTGAATCCAGATACATTTATAGATAGTAAAGCACTATTTTTTTTAAATAAAACAAAAGATGATACATTTATAAAAGGGTGTTTTGTTAAAGATTATTATTTACCTCATAAAAGGGGCTTTTTAGGGGCTTATAGAATTATTAAGCCTTTTGGGGTTATAAAAAACATTAACACAAAGAGTAAAGAAGAAATAGATTATATATATGGAGGTGCCTTATATACAAATAAAAGAACTTTAGAAAAATCGGGGCTTTTGCCTGAGGATTATTTTTTATATTGGGAAGAGACAGATTGGTGTTATTCAGCAAAGTTAAATGGAGTTAATTTATCTACTTGTGAAGAGGCAATAGTTTACGATAAAGTTGGGACTAGTATTGGAAGAGGGTATCTTGCGTACTATTATTTTATTAGAAATGGGTTGTTGTTTTTTAATAAATACCACAAAAAAAATATTTTTTTTCTCTTAGTTTTCATTACTTATATGGTTTTAAGTAAAATAGTGAAGCTAGAGTTCAATAATTCTAAAGCAATAATAGATGGAACAAAAGATTATTTTAGAGGAAAAAAAGGTTATAAGAGTATTAGTTGATGCTCATGTGTTCGATGGAATTTTTCAAGGAACTAGAACTTTTTTAAAAGGGATATATCAAAATTTAAATACTGAAGAGCATGATATAGAATTGTTTTTGGCGGCAAACGATATAGATAATTTAAAAAAAGAGTTTAAGAACACACCTAATATTAATTATATTAAATTAAAGTCAAGGAATAAATACATTCGTCTAGCATATGAAATACCTAAATACATAAAAAAGTATAAAATAAATTATGCACATTTTAATTATTATCTTCCTTTAGTATTAAATAAGAAATGTAAATATATTGTTACTATTCATGATGTTCTTTTTTTAGACTTTCCTATGTATTTTTCAAAGGGTTATTATTGGAAAAATAAAATTCTTTTTAAAAGATCGGCAAAAAGAGCAGAGGTTTTAACGACAGTGTCTAATTATTCAGCAGAGAGAATTAAAGAGAAGTTTAACTTAAAAGATAAAAGAATTTTTATTCTTCCAAATGCAGTAGATGAAAAGTTTACACTTAAAAGAGATAAAGAAAGAGATAAGAAATATATAAAGCAAAAATATAATGTTCAGAATTACATTCTTTTTGTTAGTAGACTTGAGCCAAGGAAAAATCATATATCTTTACTAAAAGCTTACGAAAACTTATCTTATTGGGAGAATAACATAGAACTAGTATTTATTGGGAAAAGAGCAATTAATGATAAAAAGTTAGAAAATGCCATAAAGAAAGTAAGTATCAAATCTAAGAATAGAGTTCATCACCTATCATCAGTTGATGATTACGATTTACTTTCTTTCTATAATGGAGCTAAAGTATGTGTTTTTCCATCCATTTGCGAGGGATTTGGGATTCCTCCATTAGAAAGTGCAATTCTACAAGTCCCAACCATTTGTTCAAATAAAACTGCAATGGCTGATTTTGAGTTTTTTAACGATAATCATATACAACCTAATGAAAAAGAAATAAAGAATAGACTTAAAGAAATAATAAATAAAGGTTCTTGTAATGATAATCAATTAGGATCAATTTCAAAGCATATTTCCAGTATATATAATTGGAAAGAAACATCAAATCGTTTAATAAGTATTTTAAAAGATTAAATAAATATGTCCTTTTATCTAAAGCTTAGCGTACAACAACTATACAAAAGTCTCTTTGTATTATCTTTTATTATACCTCTAATATTTAAATCTGCTGAGCTAAATATCTTTTTTAGTATATTTTTTTTATTGCCTTTTGTTCAAAATAAAAATATAAGACTATCAAGGTTTTTAGTTAATATATTAACATCACTATTCGTTTTGATAGTCATTGGGATTATTATGTTTTTTTTTAACTCAATAAGCCTTTATGATTTCATTAAAGATTGTCTTTACTTTACTAAACCTATTTTGTTTATAATTTTAGGGTATTTTTTGATTAATAGTATTAAAGACAAGGAGTTTCTATTTAAAACAGTTATATATATAGCTTTTTTTTCAGCCTTGATACATCTTTTTAATGTTTTTACTTTTTTATTAGATGCCCCTTTTAATATTAACCCTATTAGAAATTATGCAGGTAAGTCTAACTATATAGAGATGTTAGCTATTGTGTTTTTATTAATTAATAATAAAAACGAATTTTTCACTTTGAAGATTAAATACAAGAAAATTTTAAAAATTGTAATATTTGGCTCTTTTATATTATATTTTTCACGAACAGCATTTGTAGGTGCTCTTATTTTTATTTTAGCTAGTAAGGGTTATTTAAAGTTAAATGTAAGAAGTCTAACATATTTGTTCTTATTAATTCTATCTGTAGGTCTTTTTTATGCGTATTTGTATTCTATAGAGCTAGAAAGAAATAGCACAGGGATAGAAGGGTTTTTATATAAAATGAAACTCGCACCAGAAGAAATTTTTGCTCCTGACAATAACTTTGACGTAAGAAACCATGCAAATCTTTGGGATCATTGGAGAGCTTATGAGGCTTCTAAGGCTTTAAATCAAATTATGGAAGTTCCGTATTATTTAGGTTTAATGTTTGGTAATGGTTTTGGGGCTTTAATAGATTTAGGGTTTAAAGCACCTTTAGGTGGAACTAAAATGCAATTTATTCCAATAATACATAATGGCTACATGAATATTATGTTTAAAACAGGAGTTTTAGGGCTGATTTTTTATTTTATATTCCTAGCATACTTATATTTTAAAGCTTATTTTACAACTTTTAGTCTAAAGGAAAAGCTAATTAATAATTTAATTTCAGGAGTCTCTGTTTTTTATTTATTTACAACATTAATTATCACAGGGATTTATAATAAAAGTGATATAATAGTAGTAGCTTTAGGAGGGTTTATTGCATTAAGTAATTATTATTCAGTTAAATTTAATAGATAATGAGAGTAGGGATAATTGGAACAAGAGGGATACCTAATTACCATGGTGGCTTTGAACAATTTGCTGAATATTTTTCTGTGTTTTTAGTTGAGCATGGTTGTGAGGTCTTTGTCTATAACTCAAGTACACATCCATACGATAAAAATCAATTTAAAGGAGTAAATATTATTTCTTGTAAAGACCCTGAAGAAAAAATAGGAACAGCAGGACAATTTATATATGATTTAAATTGTATTCTAGATTCTAGAAAAAGAAACTTTGACATTTTATTACAATTAGGTTATACAAGTAGTACTATTTGGTATAAATTCTTGCCTAAGAATGCTATAGTAATAACAAATATGGATGGGTTAGAGTGGAAACGCACCAAGTACTCTAAACCGATTCAAAAATTTTTAAAGTTTGCTGAAAAATTAGGTGTTAAGTCAAGTGATTATTTGATATCTGACTCTATAGGCATCCAAAAATATCTTAAATCTACTTATAAAGTTTACTCGAAATATATAGCTTATGGAGCAGAACTTTTTAAAAACCCAAATGTAGAGTTACTTTCAAGTTATAATGTTAAGCCTGGAGAGTACAATATGTTAATTGCAAGATTAGAGCCTGAAAACAATATTGAAACAATATTGGATGGCGTAGCAAAGTCAAGTGATGACACTGTGTTTTTAGTAGTAGGTAAACATGATACTAATAAATTTGGAGCTTACCTAAAACAAAAATTTAAGGCTAATCATAACATAAAGTTTATAGGAGGAATTTATAATTTAGAAGATTTAAATAATTTGAGATATTACTCTAAACTGTATTTTCATGGACACTCTGTAGGAGGTACTAACCCATCTTTATTAGAAGCAATGTCATCAGGAGCTTTAATAATTGCCAATGATAATGAATTTAATAAATCAATTTTAGAAGACAATGCATTTTATTTTTCTACAAGTGGTGATATAAAACGATATATAGAAACTATAAATAAAGAAAGTAATCGTATTAAAATTGATGCATGTTTTAATAAAATTAATGAACAATTTAATTGGGAAATAATTAATCATAAATATTTATCGTTTTTTAATGAGTGTATATCAAAAAGTAAATAATCTAGTAAATAAACCAGTTTTTTTTTCTTATTTAATTGGTTTATTCCTTTCAACATTGTTTTTAGGTTATGCACCTAGCAGTATAGTTTTTGGTGTTTTTGTTTTTTTTGCTTTAAGATATTTTTTCTTAAATAAAGTTAGAGTAGAGTTGTCTATTGGAATTGTTTTACCAATAATATTATATTTATTTTTTTGTATTTCTTTTTTTTGGTCTGTAGATAAAGACTTAACAGTAAAAGGGCTGGTAAGAACTGTCTCTTTGTTAATTATCCCTTTAACATTTAGTATTATTCCTAAGTTTTCTGTTGTAAATTACAAGAAGGTCATAGATATATTTACGGGTTCTAATTTTATTTTAGGAATTTTTTTATTGATTAATGCTGTTTTTAGTTTTCTTAAAGTTAATTCGTTTCATGTTTTTACATACCATGATTTAGTTAGTGTACTCGATTTAAATGCTATTTATGTTTCAGTATTTTTTAGTTTTAGTTTTATTTATTTGTTGAGTTTAAATAAAAAAAGCAAGTATCAAAAGGTAGCATTAGTACTTATTGGTTTGATAATTATGTTGTTGTCTTCAAAAACTGTAATTGTAGCTTTTGTTTTGTGTTGTGTGATTTTCTTACTAAAAAAGGTAGGTCGAAAAGATTTTAAAAAACCAAGAACTTTAGCCGTATTAGCTTTATTAATTATGTTATTTACATTTGCATCTTTTCAAGTTGTGGATCGCTTTAAGGTTGAATTTAAAACTAATATTGAAGAAGTTTTAACTAAAGATAAGTTTAATAAAGTTTATCCTTGGACAGGAACCTCATTTAGGTTATTACAATTAAGAATATTAAAACAGCAAATAGATGAAGATGGTATTTTGCTTAAAGGATTTGGGTTGTTTGCCTCAAGAAAGGATGTAGTTGATAAGCACTTGAGGTTTAATACTCATCATGGTTTTCACACAAGAAATTACCACAATATGTATGCGCAAATTTTCTCAGAAACAGGAATTATTGGTTTATTTATTTTATTAGCAATCATACTATATAGTTTTACACTTTCATTTAAGTTAAAAGAGTTTACAGTTTTAGGGTTTAGTATTATTATAAGTTTTATTTTTTTGACTGAATCTTTTCTTTGGGTACAACGAGGTGTTTATTTTACAATAATATTATACTGTTTATTTAACAGAACAGCCTTTGAGCGAAAAAACATAGAACAATAACTTTAGATTTTATTATTAAATATATTTATTTTTTACTTTTAGCAAATAAAATTAAAATATGAATATTACTGTAGTTGGAACAGGATATGTAGGTCTTGTCACAGGGACTTGTTTGGCTGAGACTGGTAACGATGTTCTCTGTATAGATATCAATAATAAGAAAGTTAAGCAAATGCAAGATGGTGTGGTGCCAATATATGAACCACACCTAGATACCATCTTTCAAAGAAACATAAAAGCTAATAGGCTGAAATTTTCAACTTCATTAAATGAAGGCTTAAATCATGGAGAAATTATTTTTTTGGCTTTACCAACCCCAGAAGATGAAGATGGTTCTGCTGACCTTTCATACGTTTTAAGTGTAGCCAAAGAAATTGGAAAACAAATAAGAGATTATAAGATAATTGTTGATAAAAGTACTGTTCCGGTTGGTACAGCTGACAAGGTAAGAGAGACAATATCTAAAGAAACAAATATTGAATTCGATGTTGTTTCAAATCCTGAGTTTTTAAGAGAAGGTTTTGCTGTAGATGATTTTTTAAAGCCAGAGCGAATAGTAATAGGATCAACTTCCGATAAGGCAATAAATATGATGAAGAAATTGTATAAGCCTTTTGTTAGATCAGGAAATCCAATTATTATTATGGACGAAAAAAGTGCAGAGTTAACTAAATATGCTGCTAATTCTTTTTTAGCAACTAAGATTACATTTATGAATGAGATTGCTAATTATTGTGAAAGAGTTGGAGCAGATGTAGATAAGGTTAGGATTGGTATGGGGACAGATTCAAGAATAGGAAAACGCTTTTTGTTCCCAGGTATTGGATATGGAGGCTCTTGTTTTCCAAAAGACGTGAAAGCTTTACATAAAGCAGGTAAAGAAGTAGATTTTGATTTTTCTATTCTTGAGGCTGTTGTTAAAGTGAACAACACTCAAAAAACAATTTTAGTACCTAAGATTGAAGATTATTTTGAAGGAGATTTAACAGGTAAAAAAATAGCTGTTTGGGGATTAGCTTTTAAGCCAGAAACAGACGATATTAGAGAAGCACCTTCATTATATATGATAGAAGAGTTGTTGAAAAAGGGAGCAAAAATTATTGCATATGATCCAGAAGCAATGGGAAATGTTAAGCGTAAATTTGGAGAAAAAATTGTTTTTGCTGATGAAATGTATGAAGCAACAAATAAAGCAGATGCATTGGTCATTTGTACAGAATGGAGCTTATTTAGAACACCAGATTTTAAAAGATTAAAAAATAACTTGAATTTACCCGTAATTTTTGATGGAAGAAATCTATATGATAGTGTAGAAATGGAAAAAGAAGGGTTCTTTTATAGTTCCATTGGAAGAAAGAATAGGAAATGAAAAATAAAACAGTATTAATAACTGGGGCAGCTGGTTTTTTAGGTTCACACTTATGTGATCGGTTTATTTTAGACGGATTTAAGGTTATAGGAATGGATAATTTTATAACAGGTGATAAAGGTAATATCAATCATTTGTTAGATCATCCTAATTTTGAATTTATTAAGCACGATGTTACAGAGTTTATTTCAATTAAAGGCACGTTAGATTATATTTTACACTTTGCATCTCCAGCAAGTCCAATAGATTATTTGAAAATACCAATACAAACCCTAAAAGTTGGGTCGTTAGGCACACATAACTTATTAGGTTTAGCTAAGGCAAAAGGAGCTCGAATACTAATTGCATCTACCTCTGAAGTTTATGGAGATCCATTAGTACATCCACAAACTGAAGATTATTATGGTAATGTAAATACAATTGGTCCTCGCGGAGTATATGACGAAGCTAAACGCTTTCAAGAATCTATTACTATGGCATATAATAGATTTCATGATTTAGAAACTAGAATAGCTAGAATATTTAATACATATGGACCTAGAATGAGGCTTAATGATGGCAGAGTAATTCCTGCATTTATGGGTCAAGCATTAAGAGGTGAAAATTTAACAGTTTTTGGAGATGGATCTCAAACTAGATCTTTTTGCTATGTAGATGATCAAGTAGAAGGCATTTATAGGTTGTTATTTAGTAATTATAATTTACCAGTGAATATTGGTAATCCAAACGAAATTTCTATATTGGAATTTGCTGAAGAAATTATGAAGTTAACTAATACTAAACAAAGAATAATATTTAAAGACCTTCCTCAAAATGACCCTTTGCAGAGGCAGCCAGATATTTCATTAGCAAAAAAGATATTAAATTGGAGTCCAAAAGTTGAAAGATCTGAAGGAATGGAGAAAACTTTTAAGTTTTTTAAAAGTTTATCAAAAGATAAATTATTCAAAAAAGAACATAAAGATTTTTCAAACCATATAAAAAGATAGTGAGCTTATTTAAACACGGTAGATATTCAGGGTATTTAAGGCCCATTTCTTACACTATAGATTTATGTGTAATAAATTGTTTAGCAATCTTATACTTTTTTGTTAACATAAACCCGTTAAATTTTATCCTTTATGTTTCAATAGGATGGATAATTCTATCAACGTTTTCTAAGTTTTATGAAGTATATAGATATACAAGAGAAGTTTTTATTTTAAATTTAATATTTAGACAATCTATTTTATTTTTTCTAGTAATATTTGCTTATTTTGGATATCATGCTGACTTGAAAATTAAACCAATAACTGTTTTTAAATATGTTTCTTTTTCCTTTTTATTAATTACCATATTTAAGTTTGCAATGTATTATCTTCTCCAAAAGTATAGATCTTCTTTTGGAGGAAACTTCAGAATAACAGTTATTATAGGTAGAAATAAGCAAACACTTGCCCTTGAAAGTTTATTTAATAATAATCCGGAATATGGATATACTCATAAAAACACTTTTTGTTTAAAGAACGGAACTGAATTAGGAAATATTTTTGAATATATAGTAAGTGAGAATGTTGATGAAATTTATTGTTCAATTACTGAACTATCTAACGAGCAATTGTTGAAAGTAATTGATTTTGCAGATAATAACTTAAAAGTGGTTAAGTTTTTACCAGATAATAAAGAGATTTATTCTAAGAAACTTAAATATGAATATTATGATTATATACCTATTCTAACATTACGAAACATTCCTTTAGAAGATTCAATTAATTTACTTATTAAAAGGGTTTTCGATATACTTTTTTCTTCAGCGGTAATTATATTTCTATTGTCTTGGCTTACACCAATTATTGCTATTTTAATAAAGCTTGAGTCTAAAGGGCCTGTATTCTTTAAACAATCAAGAAATGGATTTAATTATAAAGAATTTGACTGTTATAAGTTTAGGTCAATGACTCCTAATAAGAATGCTCATTTACATCAGGCAACTCGTGGAGACCACAGAATTACAAAAGTAGGTAGGTTTATTCGTAAAACCAGTATTGATGAATTACCGCAATTCTTTAATGTTTTATTTGGAGATATGTCTGTAGTAGGACCAAGACCTCATATGGTTAGTCATACAAATATGTATGCTAAGAGAATTGATAAGTTTATGGTAAGACACTTTGTTAAACCAGGAATTACCGGATTAGCTCAAGTAAGGGGTTTTAGAGGTGAAATTGAAACAGATAAGGATATTATTGGTCGCGTTAAATATGATATCTTTTATATTGAAAACTGGTCTTTGTTTTTAGATATCAAGATTATTGTACAAACCTTTGTAAATGCTGTTAGAGGAGAAGATAAAGCTTACTAATAATTTGAAAGCTAAAGTTTCCATAATAACACCAGTTTACAATTCTGAAAGTTTTATTGAAGAAACTATTAAAAGTGTCGTTAATCAAACCTATACAAACTGGGAGTTAATATTGATTGATGATAGTTCTATCGATAATTCTATTTCTATAATAAATTTTTACCGAGAAGAATATTCAAATATAAAATTACTTAAAAACAAGTCTAATCAAGGAGCAGCAGTATCACGAAATAAAGGAATTGAGATTGCTTTGGGAGAGTTTATCGCATTTTTAGATTCCGATGATATATGGAAGTCAAATAAATTAGAAAAACAAATAAGCTTAATGCAAAAAGAAAAGCTCGATGTATCTTTTTCAAGCTATGAACTAATTAACGAGCAAGGACAGGTGTTAAGTAAAAAAGTTGAGGCACTTCCTAGATTAACATATAAAAAGCTTCTTAAATGTAATTATATAGGCAATTTAACAGGAGTATATAGGGTTTCAACTTTAGGTAAAATTACAGTTCCTAATCTTAGAAAGAGACAAGATTGGTTGCTATGGCTAATCGCTTTAAAAAAAACTAAGAAACCAGTAATCGGCATTCAGGAAACACTTGCTTATTATAGAGTTCGAGAAGATTCTATTTCTAGAAATAAATGGAAGCTAGTTAAGTATAATTACTTAGTTTACAGAAAAGGTTTAGGTTTTTCTATAATTAAATCTATAGCTTTTTTTTTAAGGTTTTTAGTTGAATATTTGTTTATAAAGCCTAAGCAAATAAAGGCTATATAAAAGATTTAAATTGTTTTAATTTACCTCTATTAGACCTGTCTAAAGAGGTTTTTCTTTCAAAAACTACATTGAGGTTTGGCTCAAGATATTTTTCTATTTCCTGTATAATTATAGTTTTTTTAGTTTTAGAAATTGGCTCTTTACTTACGTAAAGAATTTTAAAAGTATCTAAAGTGTGTTGTTCTATAATAAACTCTTTTACGTTAGCATCTTCTTCTATTACGGTTTTGGTTATATAGTAAAATGTTAATCCAGCAGCCTTTTTTCCACTAGGTAAAACGGCAATATCATTTGTACGACCAATAAGAGTTTTTAATAAGGGCTTTCTTAAAGTACTTTTTTCACATTTCACACCAATATCACCAATATCATATCTAATAAAAGGATGGGCTTTATTGTAAAGTGAAGTAATAACAACGCGTCCTTCTTTGCCATCAGGAACAGGCATGTTTTGATCGTCCAAAATTTCTACAAAAAGAGTTTCACTATTAAGTTGCCATTCATTTTTAGGGTTCTGAAAAGCAATTAAATCAAGTTCAGAAGCACCATATTCATTTATAATAGGTACTCCAAATTGTTGCTCCATGAGTTTTTTGTCGCTTTCAAACAGTATTTCGGAAGTTACAACACAAGATTTTAAACTAGGACAAACAGTATTAAGAATTATGTTTTTTTCTTTCAGAAATTTAGCAAATTGTACTATTGGACTTGTATAACCATTAATAAAATCAAACTTAGATGATTTAAACTTCTTAAGGCATTTTTCAAAAGCATCATCACTTAAGTCAAAAATAGAAAAACGATACCTGTTACTAAAAACATCTTTAATGCGTTCTTTATAATATCCCTTTTTATCTAAAGGAATTCCATAAAACCTAGCTTGTTTTGAGGTGTTAAAATCAATATTATACCAACCAAATCTATCAATAATCTCTGCCCAAGTTAATGCATGACAAAATTTATCTTTGGCAAAAATAAAAGGATCACCTGATGACCCAGAGGTTTTATTTATGTAAACATTTTTGTTTGTAAAACCTTTTGATAAGCGTTCTTTTAGCGGTCTCTGTAAATCTTGTTTGGTCATTATAGGAATATGCTCCCAAGATTTTATGTCAAGATTCTTAATTAGGTTTTGATAAAAAGGATTATTGCTTTTATGGAACTCGACAATATCCATACGTTTATCTATTACATATTTTTTAAATTCAGAATCATTGAGTTTCTGAATTTTATGTAAAACTTGTTTTGCTTTGTTTATATCAAAGCCATTAAAACGTAATGTGAAGTCGAATAATTTCAATTTAAAGCGACATAAAGGTTTTTGTAAATTAATTATTTTTTAAGCTTAAAAGCAATTATTTTTGCAGCTTAAAACAACAACACAATGAATATTTTAATTCTAGGCTCAGGAGGAAGAGAACATACATTTACATGGAAACTTGCGCAAAGTAAACTCTCTAATAATTTATTTGTAGCTCCAGGAAATTCAGGAACAGCACAAATTGCAAATAACGTTAATATTAATGTTAATGATTTTGAAGCTATAAAAGAACTAGTAATTTCCAATAATATTACAATGGTTGTTGTGGGGCCAGAAGACCCTTTAGTTAATGGAATTCACGATTTTTTCTTGAGTGACGATGTTTTAAAAAACGTGGCAGTTATTGGTCCAGAAAAGGCTGCAGCACAATTAGAAGGAAGTAAAGAGTTTGCTAAAGAGTTTTTATACAGACATAACATTCCAACAGCTGCTTACCAAAGTTTTACAAAAGATACTGTTGAAGATGGTTGTGCTTTTTTAGAAACACTAACACCTCCATTTGTATTAAAGGCTGATGGGCTAGCGGCCGGAAAAGGTGTTTTAATTATTCAAGATATTAATGAAGCAAAAACCGAACTTAGAAACATGCTAGTTGACGCTAAGTTTGGAGATGCAAGTTCTAAAGTTGTTGTAGAAGAATTTCTAGATGGTATAGAGTTGAGTTGTTTTGTGTTAACAGATGGGAAAAACTATAAAATATTGCCAACAGCAAAAGATTATAAAAGGATAGGTGAAGGTGATACTGGTTTAAACACAGGAGGAATGGGAGCGATATCTCCAGTACCATTTGCAGGTCAAGAGTTGATGCACAAAATCGAACAACGCATTGTTAAACCAACAGTTGAAGGGCTTCAAAAAGATAAATTACCTTATAAAGGGTTTATATTTATTGGCTTAATTAAGGTTAATAATGAGCCATTAGTTATAGAGTACAATGTTAGAATGGGTGACCCTGAGACAGAAGCTGTGTTACCTAGATTAAAAAATGATTTAGTAGAGGTATTTAAAGCTATAGATACACAAACACTTAACGAAATTGATATTGAAATTGAAGAACAATCTGCTGTAACAGTAATGTTGGTTTCTGGTGGTTATCCAGAAACTTATGAAAAAGGAAAGGAAATAACAGGCTTAGATCAAATTACTGATTCAATTGTATTTCATGCAGGTGCAAAAAATCAAGATGATAAGGTGATAACATCTGGAGGGCGTGTAATGGCTATTACATCTTTTGGAAAAGATTATAATGAGGCACTAAAAAAATCTTATCAAAATATAGATAAACTACATTTTGATAAGATGAATTATCGTAAGGATATTGGTTTCGACTTATAGATAAGAGTGAGAGGAAATACTCTTGTCTTCTTCGTTATTAGCATTAAACTTTTTAAGTTGCCCCATCCAATAAATAAAAGCAACTAAACCAATAACAGCAAAAATCCAAGACAAAAAGTTTGCTGCCCACCAATTATCAAGCTCTAAAACAGCTAGAGCATCTAATGGAGCGAATAATACATTTACAAATAAGTCTTGAATAGCGTAAAAGAAATCTTTCATCTTTATATTTTTATATTTACAGCACAAATATACAAACTCTTTAAATGATTACAAGCTTTTTTAATACATCAAAACCAGTACATTTTGTATTAGTAGCTTTACTAATGCTAATTGTATTTGTTTTCTTTAGAATTGAAGCCTTTAATGAGGAGTTTAACTTAATCAATACCTTAAGTCAAGTGGGTGTTTTTTTAGTAGTTATATTAACATTTTCTGTATTCGCATTTTTGGTGGGTAAAAACAACCTAACTCAAAAAAACAGTTACAAAATTTTATTGCTTTTATTGCTTTTTGCAACACTTCCAGCAACACTAATGAACGATAATATCATTCTATCCAATTTTTTTATTGTATTAGCATTAAGAAGATTGGTTAGCTTAAGAACCAATATAAGGATAAAGAAAAAACTTTTTGATGCTGCTTTTTGGATTGTAATTGCTTCTCTGTTTTATTTTTGGGCAATATTATTTTTTGCACTTATTATTTTAGCTCTAGTTTTATTCTCAATAAGTCAATTTAAAAACTGGATTGTACCTTTTGTGGCAATTCTTACTGTTGTAGTTTTATATGTGTCATATCATATAATTGTGTTTGATTCTTTTGGAGAAATTAATAACTATATAGCAAAAATAAGTTTTGATTATACAGGTTATAACTCCATTAAAATGATAGTAGGTATAACTGTAATTTCGTCTTTAGGTTTGTGGTCTAGTATTTTTTATATTAATGGTTTAAAAGAAAAGGCAAGAAATCAAAAGCCATCATCAATTTTAATACTGTTTACATTATTAATAGCAATTTTAATTGTTGTATTAACAAATGGTAAAAGTGGAGCAGAGTTTATTTTTATTTTTGCACCATTAGCTATAATTTTAACAAACTACATTGAAGCTTTGAATGAGAAGTGGTTTGCTGAAGCATTTATATGGTTGTTAGTAATAGCTCCTTTTGTAAGTTTATTGCTGTAGTTTTATGCCAAATGCCAAATCTCCTGCATCACCTAAACCAGGAACAATATAACCTTTATCATTTAGTGTTTGATCAATATCACTAATCCAAAGTTCTGTATTTGCAGGAAATTTATTGTCAATATAATTAACCCCTTGTTGAGCGCCAATAACACTTAATATGTGAACTTTTTTTGGAACACCATACTGTAGTAAAGCATTGTAAGTTAACGCAAGTGATTGACCAGTTGCTAGCATTGGGTCTGCAAGGATTAATGTTTTACCTTCTAAGCTTGGACATGCTGCATATTCTACCAAAATTTCAAAGTCATCAGAGTTTGATTTATGATGCCTATAAGCTGAAATAAAAGCGTTTTCAGCTGAGTCAAAATAATTTAAAATTCCATTATGTAATGGTAAACCAGCTCTTAGTATAGAGCAAATCACAATATCTTTTTGTGGTAAAAAAACACTTTTTGTGTCTAAAGGAGTGGTAATATTGGTAGAGTTATAATCTAATGTTTTACTCATTTCATAAGCTAATATTTCGCCAATTCGCTCAATATTCCTTCTAAAACGCATTGCATCTTTTTGAATTTTAACACATCGTAATTCACTTAAAAATGTATTCAATAAAGTGTTTTGATTAGAAAGATTATGTACTTGCATGTTAATGGTTTTATATTGAAGTAAAGTTAATAAATAGCAGTATATTTGTGCTTAAATTTGAAAGATATGTTCTCAGAAAAAGCTAATTCAATATTTCAAGATGCGATAGCTACTTATAAAGTATTAAACACTATCGACCAACCTTTTGAAAATAAGTATGATAAAAACAATGACGTTATTGCACATTTGTTATACAGAAAGTGTTGGATAGATACTGTACAATGGGCTTATGAAGATATAATTAGAGACCCAAATATTAATCCAGATGCAGCTTTAAAGCTAAAACGCATGATTGATGCTTCTAACCAAGATAGAACAGACACAGTAGAGTTTATAGATAGTTATTTCTTAGATAAATATAAAGATGTTGAGGTAAAAGAAGATGCTAAAATTAACTCAGAAAGTCCTGCATGGGCAATTGATAGATTATCAATTTTAGCACTAAAAATTTATCATATGCATCTAGAAACTGTTCGTGATGATGCATCACAATCACATAAAGACGCATGCCAAAAAAAGCTGGATGTTTTGTTAGATCAACGTGTGGATTTATCTACTGCAATTGATGATTTATTAGAGGATATTTCAAAAGGAGATAAGTACATGAAAGTCTATAAGCAGATGAAAATGTATAATGATGATGAATTAAACCCTGTACTTAGAGGTCAAAAATAACAACCTTTTATTAGTGCATCGTCTTTAATGCCTAAGCAAATAAATCACATATTAGTTATACGCCTTTCAGCAATGGGAGATGTAGCAATGTCTGCACCTATAATTAGAGAGTTAAAATCAAAAAATCCAGAATTAAAGATTACCATTTTAACACGAGCTTTTTTTAAGCCTTTTTTTAGAGATATAGAAAATGTACACGTTTTTGAAGCTGATTTAAAAGGAAGGCATAAAGGTGTTTTAGGCTTATACAGGCTGTCAAAAGAACTCAAAAAGATACAAATAGATGCTGTTGCAGATTTGCATAATGTTTTACGTAGTAATATTTTAAAACTGTTTATTAACGGGATACCTTTTGTTCAAATAGATAAAGGTAGAGCTAGTAAAAAAGCATTAACTTCTGGTAAAATATTTAAACAGTTAAAAACAACTCACCAACGTTATGTAGATGTATTTTCACAATTAGGATTTAAGCTAAATATTAGTAAGCCAATTTTTTCTAAAAAAGTTGAATTAAATGTCAAACTAAATAACATTATAAGTAATTCAAAAAGTAATATAGGTATTGCACCTTTTGCAGCTTTTCAGAGTAAGGCTTATCCATTGGGTTTAATGGAACAGGTTATTTCAGAATTATCAAAAACTAAAAATATTTTGCTTTTTGGTGGAGGTGCTTCGGAAACCGAAATTTTAAATTCCATAGAGACTAAGTACGATAATGTAACATCCTTAGCCGGAAAGCTATCACTCGACGAAGAGCTAGATATAATATCTAATTTAGATGTTATGGTTGCAATGGATTCTGGAAATGCACATATTGCTGCAATGTTAGGAATTCAAGTCGTAACACTTTGGGGGGTAACTCATCCTTATGCTGGTTTTTATCCTTTTAATCAAGATATTGAAAACGCACTTTTAGCAAATAGGGAAATGTATCCTTTAATACCAACTTCTATTTATGGTAATAAATTTCCTGAAGGATATGAAGACGCAATAGCGTCAATTCAACCAGATAAATTGATAGAAAAAATAATTGAAGTACAAAAAAAAGCCTTACAATAAAGTAAGGCTGTATCTAAACGTTTAATAGACAATAGTAATTCCTTATAATTAATAGCTAACGTTTAAATCTCTACTAATATATCTTATTTATATAGCTTATCAAAATTCTTTTGTAGGATTTGTATTATAAGCCCTGATATTTAATATTGATTTAAAGCTAATTACAAATTAAACATCGTCATAATCTACAACAACTGTTGGAGTTGTAGGTTGTGCTTGACAAGTTAAAATTAAACCTTCTGCTAGTTCATTATCTGTTAAAATATTGTTTTGCCTCATTGTTACTTCCCCTTCAGTTACTCTAGCAATACAACTACTACATATACCACCTTGACATGAATATGGTGCATCTATGTCTTCTGCTAAAGCAGCCTCAAGAATGGTCTTTTTTTGAGACATTGTAAATGTTTCTTCCTCATCATCGACTAAAACAGTAACTTGAGTTTCTCCGTTATTGCTTACTATTGGAGTATCGTTAGTGGCAGTTGAAGTAGTAAATAATTCATAGTGAATAGTGTCTTTAGAAACACCATTTTCAACTAAAACATCTGTAACATTATTAATCATCTTTTCAGGGCCACAAAGATAAAAAGCATCAATATCTATGTGTTTGTAATTGTTTTTAAGAATAAAATTCACTGTACTTTTTTCTATACGGCCAAATAGTGCATTTTCTTTTTCCGATTGACTAAACACTTCGTGTAATTCAAAACGATCTAAGTAATTGTGATGAAGCTCTAGAATCTCGTTAAAGAAGATCGTGTCTTTAGGTGTTTTATTACCATATACCAGAATAAACTTGCTATTAGGTTCTTCTTCTAAAACCGTTTTAGCAATACTCATAATTGGTGTTATCCCACTTCCAGCAGCAAAAGCAGCAATATTTCTAGTTTTGTTAGTGTCAGGTTCAAATATAAAACGACCATTTGGTGGTGCAACTTCTAAAGTGTCACCAGTAGTTAATTTTGTATTTGCAAAAACTGAAAATAGACCACCTTCAACAGCTTTAACAGTTACTTTTAAAATACCACTTTTTGGTGAAGAACATAAAGAATAATCTCTTCTAATATCATTGCCATCAATTTTTGTTTTAAGCGTTATGTATTGGCCAGCTTTAAACGTGAAAATAGATTTTAATTCGTTAGGAACATTAAAAACAATACTAATTGCTTTTTCAGTTTCTCTAATAATTTCTTTTATAATTAGTTTATGGAATTGTGCCATGAAATATTTTTTTGCAAAAGTACGGAAGGATTTAATCACAGCTTATATTTTTAAGTAAAATTTATACTAGTTGTTTATTGTGTGTAACAAAATAGTATTTTTAGATACCTATTCAATAAACCAAACCAAAAACATGATTAAACGATTTATAAGTCTTGAATGGAAGCAATTTAGAAGAGCTTCTTATTTTCAAAAAGGACTAGCTATTAAAATTTTACTATTTCTAGCAGTATTATACTTTGGCGGAATTGCAGTTTTTATGGGAGCAGTTATGTTCTTTGGACTAAAAAAAGCATTCCCAGAAATAGACCCTGTGGTTATGGTAAATAACTACTTAATTTATTGGGTGTTTTTTGAGCTAATGATAAGATATTTTATGCAGCAACTGCCTGTGATGAATATTAAGCCAATGATGATTATTCCTATAAAAAGAGATTCTGTAATTCACTTTTTACTAGGTAAAACAATGATTTCGTTTTTCAATTTTATTTCGTTTTTATTGTTTCTGCCTTTTTCTATAGTTTTATTGGTTAAAGGTTATCCTGTAATTAATGTAGTGCTTTGGTTTTTTGCACTAATGTGTATTACCATGTCTGTCAATTTTCTAAATTTTTTAGTAAATAAAAGTAATGCAGTTTTTTATGGCATTGCATCTTTACTTGTTGCGGTTTTAACCCTAAGGTATTTTAATGTTTTTGATATTACAGAACCTTTTGGAGTTGTTTTTAATGGGTTGTATAATTATCCATACCTAGTAATAGTTCCTTTAACAATAATGATTGGGCTTTATAAAGCAAATTTTAATTTTATTAGAAAAGGATTTTATTTAGATGGTGCCATATCTAAAAAAACAAAAGAAGCAAAAACCACAGATTTATCTTGGATGGATAGATTTGGTAATATTGCTCCTTTTTTGAAGAATGATATAAAAATGATTTCAAGAAATGCTAGACCAAAGCAGGTAGTTATGATGTCGTTTTTCTTCCTATTTTATGGGCTGTTCTTTTTTACGCAAGATGTTTACATCGAAAAGATGCCTTATTTATTAGGCTTCGCTTCAATATTTATTACAGGAGGATTTCTTCTAAGTTTTGGGCAATTAGTACCATCTTGGGATAGTGAGTATTATAAAATGCTTATGAGTCAAAATATACCTTATAGACAATATTTAGAATCTAAATGGTATTTAATGGTGTTTGCAGTAATAGTTTCGTTTATTTTGAGTACGCCATACATTTATTTTGGATGGGATATATATTTAATAGTTGCAGCAGGCGCTTTATTTAATATTGGTTTAAATACCTTCATTACTTTGTTTGGAGGAGCCTTGAATAGAGTTCCAATAGAATTAAACACAAAAGCAAAAGCCTTTAGTAACACCAATGGCTTCAACCCAACTCAATTACTTATTGCATTGCCTAAAATGATATTACCTATCATTATCTTTTTTATACCATATCAATTTATAAGTTTTAATGCAGGCATTATAACATTAGCGTTATCTGGAGTTGTAGGCATTTTATTTAAGAATTTCTTCTTAAACAAAATCGAAGACATTTATCAAAAAGGTAAATATAAAACAGTAGCAGCTTTTTCAGAAAAAAAATAATAAAATATAACCATGATATCAGTACATAATTTAACAAAATCATATAAAGAAGTTCAAGTTTTAAACATTGAAAATTTAGAAATTCCTAAAGGCCAAAGCTTTGGGTTAGTAGGAAACAATGGTGCTGGAAAAACAACATTTTTCAGCCTATTACTAGATTTAATTCAGCCTACTTCAGGGCATATTAGTAATAATGATGTTTTAGTTCATGAAAGCGAAGATTGGAAACCTTTTACATCATCATTTATAGATGAGAGTTTTTTAATAGGTTATTTAACTGCAGAAGAGTATTTTTATTTTATAGGAGAGCTTCGAGGGCAGAGTAAAGCTGATGTCGATGCGCTTTTAGCCCAGTTTGAAGATTTCTTTCATGATGAAATTCTCGGCAAAAAGAAATACTTAAGAGACTTGAGTAAAGGAAATCAAAAGAAGGCTGGAATTGTAGCGTCTTTAATTGGTAATCCAGAAGTTATTATTTTAGATGAACCTTTTGCAAATCTTGACCCAACTACACAAATTAGGTTAAAGCAAATAATTAAAGACTTAGCCAATCAAAAAGGAGTTACTGTGCTGGTTTCAAGTCACGATTTACTTCACGTAACAGATGTTTGTGAGCGTATTGTAGTTTTAGAAAAAGGTGATGTAGTTAAAGATATTGAAACTAATGAAGCTACTTTAAAAGAACTAGAAGCACATTTCTCAAACTAAGGCTTTGGTTAAAAGTCGATTATTTTATTAGTTATATAGAAAAAGATGATTATTTTTACGTTTCTGCATAATAATATGCAGTGCCTTTAGTTATACAATTACTAAAAGAAACCAACGTTGAAAACATCTTTTACATATAAAACCCTACTTGTGTTATCTGCAATTGCTATTGTTGGATGTTCAAGAAAAAAAGACAAGTTCATTAATAGAGCGTGGCATTCAGTAGGAACAGAGTTCAATATTCTATATAACGGTAATCTTGCTTTAGAAAACGGAAGAGAAAGTTTAAATAGTAGTTATTTTGATAATTACTGGGAAATTCTTCCAATAGAGCGTATGCAAGTTACCGAAGATGTGTTTTTACCAGGAGACTCTAAAAACCAAGATTTTGAACGTGCCGAAGAAAAAGCTGTTAAAGCCATTCAAAAGCACTCAATGAATATTCAAGGAAAAGAAAAGAACCCTCAAATTGATGAAGCATACATTCTTTTAGGGCAAGCACGTTATTTTGATCAACGTTTCATTCCTGCCCAAGAGGCTTTTAACCATATACTTTCTAGATATCCAACAAGCGATAAAATTAACTTAGCTAAAATTTGGAGAGAAAAAACGAATCTTAGATTAGAGAACGATGAGTTAGCAATTACTAACCTAAAACGTCTTTTAAAACAAGAGAATATTGAAAAGCAAGATTTAGCTGATGCTACTTCAACACTTGCTCAAGCCTATATAAATACAAAATCTTTAGACAGCGCAATAACGCAATTAGAAATTGCTGCAAATGCTACAAAAAGTAATGATGAGCGAGGTAGGTACTTATTTATTCAGGGGCAGTTATATAATCAGTTAGGTAAAAAGGACAGTGCAAACTTAGCTTTTGATAGAATTATTGAGCTAAATAGAAAAACACCAAGAATCTATATGATTAGTGCTCATATAGAAAAGGCTAAGAATTTTGACTACGAGAATGGTAATAAACTAGAGTTCTTAGAACTATTGACTGAATTAGAAGAAAATAGAGAAAATAGACCTTATCTGGATAAAATATATCATCAAATAGCTGAGTACCATTTAACAAATGGTTCGGATACTATTGCTGTTGATTATTACAATAAGTCATTAAGAACAAACTCTCAAGACAAATATTTAAGAGCCATGAATTATCAAACCTTAGGAAACTTAAGTTTTGATAATGCTTTATATAAAGAAGCAGGTTCTTATTATGATAGTACAATGCTAAACTTAGAGAGAAACACTAAGTTATTTAGAGAGATTAGACGTAAAAGAGAGAATCTAGATGATGTAATCTATTACGAAGATATTGCTCAAAAAAATGATAGTATTCTTAGTCTAGTAAATATGTCTGATGCTGATAGATTAGTATATTTTAAAGACTATACAGATAAACTTAAGCTAAAAGCCGAAGAAGAAAAAGAAAAAGCAGAGTTAGCAAGTCGTAATAGTGGCTTAATTAATAATAGTAAAAATTCAGGCAGAAGCATTGGAATAAAAGATAAAGAAGACGGAGCTTTCTATTTTTATAATCCTGTAACAGTTGCTTTTGGTAAAAACGAGTTTATTAAAACTTGGGGAGAACGTCAGTTGGTAGATAACTGGAGGTGGTCAGACAAAACAACAACAAATATATCTAACGAAGAAACAGACTCAGATTTAGCTTCAGCAACCGAAGATGAATTGTTTGATCCTCAATTTTATATAGATAGAATTCCAACACGTGAAACTGCTATAGATACATTGAAAAAAGATCGCAATTTTGCATATTACCAACTAGGTTTAATCTATAAAGATAAGTTCAAAGAATATACGCTTGCAAAGGATAAACTAAAAACACTTTTAGAAAGTAATCCAGAAGAACGCTTAATTTTACCTTCAAAATACAACCTATATAAAATATATAACTTATTAGGTTTACCTGGAGAAGCAGAAATAATGAAGAATAATATTATTTCAAACCATCCAGATTCAAGATACGCTGCAATTCTATTAAATCCAGAATCAGCTTTAGCAGCAGATGAAAACAGTCCAGAATTTATATATAATGCTTTATATAAAAAGTTTGAAAACGAAGAATATCAATTAGTGATTGAGCAGAGCGATAAGCATATCATTACATTTGATGGTGAAGATATAGTGCCTAAATTCGAGTTTTTAAAGGCAGTTTCTAAAGCAAGACTTTATGGTTATGAGAGTTATAAAGAAGCCGTTAACTTTATAGCATTAAATTATCCTAACAGTCCAGAAGGGAAAAAAGCTGAAGAGATGATGCAAAACGTAATGCCAATGTTGGCAAATAAAGATTTTGTAGATGATACAGCTGAAAAGAATTTTAAAGTAATTTATCAGTTTGACGTTGAAACTCCTGAAGAAGAAATTAACGAGTTTAAAAAAGCTCTTGACGAAGCTGTAAAAGAAGTAACTTATTTTAACCTATATACATCCAAAGATTTTTACGATGGAAAAAAACTATTTATAGTTGTACATGGTTTAAAGAGTGTAGAAGGAGCTTTAGGGTTTGCCGAAATATTAGAAGAAAATGAACAAACAATAAGTAAAGAGTATTTTGGTATTTCTTCTAAAAATTACCAAACAATACAAATACATAAAAATCTAGACGAGTATTTAAAATCCCAACAATAATTAATAGCAAATTAGTAGCATGTTTTCAGATAATAAAAAAGGAAAAATGACTGTAAATACAACATCACAACAAAACACAATAGCTCACGGAACAACTATCGTTGGAGACATTGTAAGCGAAGGAGGTTTTAGAATTGACGGAATTGTTCAAGGTACTATAAAAACACCAGGAAAAGTTGTGGTTGGGAAATCAGGAGCTATTAATGGAACTTTAGAAGGAGCCAATGCAGATTTTGAAGGAAAGTTTTCAGGGAAATTAAAACTATCGGGAACACTTTCTTTACGATCATCTGCCCATGTTGAAGGCGAAGTACAAGTTGGGAAACTAGCAGTTGAACCAGGAGCTACTTTTAATGCGGTTTGTAGTATGAGAGGTGCGATTAAAGAATTAAGTAATGGCAACCAACAAGCAAAATCAGAAGAAAAATCTGCTTAATAAAGGAGCGCGCTTTACTGGAGCTGGTTTACAAATGGGACTTACCATTTATCTTTTCAATTGGTTTGGCGCATGGTTAGATAATAAATTTCAAAAGGACTTTTTAGAGACAACATTAACATTGTTTGCAATTTTTGCTTCAATGTATTTAATAATTGTTCAAGTCAAAAAATTAAGTAAATAATAATGTCTAAAAGAATTATCATTCAGATTGTCACTTTTGGTGTGCTATTTTTTGTTGGACTTCATTTACACGAATATATTAATAAGAATAATGGAGTTTCTTTAATTTTTTCATTACACAATGTATATTTATTTCATGCAATTTTTTCGTTAATTGTTTGTGTTGTTTTTGGTGTTTTATCTTATAAAGAAAAGGTGTTTCAGCAATTAGGATTTATTTATCTAGGTGTTTTAATTTTTAAAATAGTTGTATTTTCCATAGTGTTTTATAAACCAGTACTTTCGGTTGAAAATTTATCAAAAACTGATAGTGCTGCACTTCTTGTTTCTTTGGCAATTTTTTTAATTGCTGAGGTTTATTTCGTTGCGAAAATTTTGAACAAAAAATAAACGCTAAAAAATAATTTGTATTCACAATTAATTATGTACTTTTGCGCAGAATTTAGAAAGCGTAATTTTACAATGAAGATTACATACAAATCTATCAAAATCCTTGCTCTAATTGTAGGAGCACTTTTTTCTGTTAATTCTTATGCCTTAGAAACGGCAGAGAAGCAGAACAATCAAAACGATGGAGGTCAAGTTGACACCAAAGAAGAAGTTGAAGCTTATATTCTTCATCACCTTAAAGACTCGCATGATTTTCACTTGTTTTCATACACCAATGATGCAGGCGAAAGAAAGCATATTGGTATGCCATTGCCAGTGATCTTATGGTCAAGTGATGGGTTAGTTACTTTTATGTCTTCAGAATTTCATCACAATGACGATGGACATGTTATTGTTGAAAAAAACGGGTTGAAGTTCACTAAGATTCACAGTAAGATTTATGAGTTAGAGGCTGGAGCTACAGCTGTGACTTTTGATGCAGATCACCATGCGACTAATGCACACAAAGTTTTAGATTTATCTATTACTAAAAGTGTTGTGGGTGTATTGTTAATTGGACTATTAATGTTATTGTGGTTTTCATCTTTAGCAAGACAATATAAAAGTAAAAAAGTACCGACAGGATTTGGTCGTGTGTTAGAACCTCTAGTGTTATATGTTAGAGACGAAATAGCAAGACCAAATATTGGAGAGAAACATTATAGAAGATTTTCAGGATATTTATTAACTGTGTTCTTCTTTATATGGATATTAAACCTTTTAGGTTTAACACCATTAGGGTTTAATGTTACAGGGCAATTAGCTGTAACAGCATGTTTAGCGATATTCACTTTAATCATTTATTCTGTTAGTGGAAATAAAGATTATTGGATGCACATTTTCTGGATGCCAGGTGTACCTGTTTTAATTCGTCCAGTATTAGCAATAATTGAATTAGCAGGAGCATTATTGATTAAGCCGTTTTCATTATTAGTACGTTTGTTTGCAAACATATCTGCAGGACATATTGTAGTAATGAGCTTAATCGCAATTATGTTTACATTAAAAGATAGTTTAGGAGTTGCAGGAGCAACAGGATTATCTTTAGTGTTATCATTTTTTATCACGTTAATTGAGGTGTTAGTAGCATTTCTACAAGCTTATATCTTTACTATGCTTTCAGCATTATTTATTGGTATGGCTGTAGCTGAGCACGATCACCATTAATATAAAAAGTTTGTTTAATTTTTAAATTTAATTGTAATGACAATTCCAAATTTAGTAGGTGCTGGTTTAATCGTAATTGGAGCTGGTATTGGTTTAGGTAAAATTGGTGGAAGCGCAATGGAAGGTATTGCTCGTCAACCAGAAGCAACTAACAAGATCCAAACTGCAATGATTATTATCGCTGCACTTTTAGAAGGTTTAGCATTCGGTGCATTATTCTTAGGAAAATAATCTGAATCAAAAACAAAAAGCATGCTCCTGTAACGGTTGGTTACAGGACATGTTTTAAAATTAAACAATAACAAGAAAATTTAATTAGTTACATAGAATGGAAACATTATTAAACGATTTTTCACCAGGATTATTCATAGTTCAAACAATATTATTGTTAGGACTTATCTTTTTAATGGTGAAGTTTGCATGGAAACCAATCCTTAATTCTTTAAATGAAAGAGAAGAAGGTATTCAAGGAGCTTTAGATGCTGCTGAAAACGCAAAAAAAGAAATGGCTAACCTGCAAGCTGATAACGAAAAGTTATTAAAAGAAGCAAGAGCAGAAAGAGAAACAATGCTTAAAGAAGCACGTGATATCAAAAATAAAATGATTGAAGACGCTAAAGAAGAGGCGAAAAACGAAGCTTCTAAATTAGTAGCTGCTGCACAAGCATCAATTGAAACAGAAAAGAAAGCTGCTATAGCTGAGTTAAAATCTCAAGTAGCAACACTATCTATAGATATCGCAGAAAAAGTTGTACGTGAAGAATTATCTAACAAAGAGAAGCAAACTAAATTAGTTGAGTCTATGTTAGGTGAAGCAACACTAAACTAATTTTATAATGGCAGGAACAAGAGCAGCAATACGTTACGCAAAAGCAGTACTTAGCTTAGCAGCAGATCAAAAAGCAGCAGATGCTGTAAATAATGATATGATGTTAATTGCTAATACTGTTGAACAAAGTGAAGAATTAAGCCAAATGCTTAAAAGCTCTGTTATTAAGTCTGAAGATAAAAAACAAGTTTTAGGAAAATTATTCCCTAATCTTAACACAATTAGTTCTGGTTTGTTTGATGTATTAGTAACAAACAAAAGAATTGATATTCTTGGAGATATAGCTTCAAAATACAGTGTTTTATTTGATGAATTAAACGGAAAAGAAACAGCAACTGTAACTACTGCAGTACCTATGACTTCAGATTTAGAGTTAAAGGTATTAGCTAAAGTTAAAGAACTTACTAGTAAAACAGTTGTGTTAGAAAATGTAGTAGATAAAGACATTATAGGTGGCTTTATACTACGTGTAGGAGATAAGCAGTATAACGCAAGTATCTCTGATAAATTAAATAAGTTAAAAAGAGAATTTACATTAAATTAAGATATCTATATATCTATATCTAAATAAATAAAGATGGCAGAAGTAAAACCAGCTGAAGTATCAGCAATCTTAAAACAACAACTTTCAGGTTTTGAAGCTAGTGCTTCATTAGATGAAGTAGGAACAGTATTAACTGTTGGTGATGGTATTGCACGTGTATACGGATTATCTAACGCACAATATGGTGAGTTAGTTGAATTTGAAAATGGGTTAGAAGGAATCGTTCTTAACCTTGAAGAAGACAATGTGGGTGTTGTATTATTAGGGCCTTCAAAAGAAATTAAAGAAGGTGCAACTGTAAAACGTACTGAGCGTATCGCTTCTATTAAAGTAGGAGAAGAAATGGTTGGACGTGTTGTTGATACACTTGGTAATCCAATTGATGGTAAAGGACCAATAGGAGGAGATTTATACGAAATGCCTCTTGAGCGTAAAGCACCTGGAGTAATTTTCCGTCAACCAGTAGATGAGCCAATGCAAACAGGAATTAAGTCTATTGACGCGATGATTCCAGTTGGTAGAGGTCAACGTGAGTTGGTAATTGGAGATAGACAAACAGGTAAAACTACAGTTTGTATAGATACAATCTTAAATCAAAAAGAATTTTACGATGCAGGTGAGCCTGTATTCTGTGTATATGTAGCAGTTGGTCAAAAGGCTTCTACAGTAGCTAACATTGCTAAAACTCTTGAGGAAAAAGGAGCTTTAGCATATACAGTAATCGTAGCTGCAAACGCATCAGATCCTGCACCAATGCAAGTATATGCTCCTTTCGCAGGTGCTGCAATTGGTGAGTACTTTAGAGATACTGGTCGTCCAGCTTTAATTGTTTATGATGATTTATCTAAACAAGCAGTTGCTTACCGTGAGGTATCATTATTATTACGTCGTCCACCAGGACGTGAGGCGTATCCAGGAGACGTTTTCTACTTACACTCTCGTTTATTAGAGCGTGCTGCAAAAGTTATTGCTGACGATGAGATTGCTAAGAACATGAACGACCTTCCTGAGTCTTTAAAGCCAATCGTAAAAGGTGGAGGTTCTTTAACAGCTTTACCAATTATTGAAACACAAGCTGGTGATGTATCTGCATATATTCCAACAAACGTAATTTCGATTACTGATGGACAGATTTTCTTAGAATCAGATTTATTTAACTCTGGTGTACGTCCAGCGATTAACGTAGGTATTTCTGTATCACGTGTAGGAGGTTCGGCTCAGATTAAATCTATGAAGAAAGTAGCAGGTACTTTAAAATTAGATCAAGCACAGTTCCGTGAATTAGAAGCATTCGCTAAGTTTGGTTCTGATCTTGATGCTGCAACATTAAACGTAATCGAAAAAGGTAAGCGTAATGTTGAAATTTTAAAGCAAGCTCAAAACGATCCATTTACAGTAGAAGATCAAGTTGCAATTATTTATGCTGGATCTAAAAACTTATTAAAGGACGTTCCTGTTGAAAAAGTAAAAGAATTTGAAAATGATTTTATCGAATTCTTAAACGCTAAGCATAGAGATGTTTTAGATACTTTAAAAGCAGGTAAATTAACTGATGAGGTTACAGACACATTAACTAGCGTTTGTAAAGAATTATCAGCTAAGTATAACTAATTGTAATTCCTTTTTACAAAGGAGTTGATTAGTTAAGTTTAATCTAAATTTAATTCTGCTTTAATTGCAGAATAACAGAGAAAACAAATGGCAAACTTAAAAGAAATACGTAATAGAATATCGTCAGTGTCTTCAACGATGCAGATTACAAGTGCTATGAAAATGGTATCTGCTGCAAAGTTAAAAAAGGCTCAAGATGCTATTACTGCAATGCGTCCATATGCTAATAAGTTAACTGAACTTTTACAAAGTTTAAGTGCAACTTTAGATGCAGATTCTGGAAGTAAATATGCAAACCAACGTCAAGTTAATAAAGTATTAATAGTTGGTATTACTTCAAATAGAGGATTATGTGGTGCTTTTAATTCAAACATAGTTAAAGAGGTTACTAAATTAGCTAACGAAAAGTATGCTAATCAAGAAGTATCTTATTTAGCTATAGGTAAAAAAGCAAATGATGCATTCGTTAAAATGGGAACTGTAATTGCTAATGAAAGTGAAGTTTTTGATGACTTAACTTTTGATAATGTTGCAGAAATAGCTCAACTTTTAATGGATAAATTTGTTGATGGAGAGTTCGATAAAATCGAATTAGTTTATAACAAGTTTAAAAATGCTGCAACGCAAATAGTAATGACAGAGCAATTTTTACCAATTGTTCCAGTAGAAAGTGATGCAAATGTTAATCTTGATTACATCTTTGAGCCATCTAAAGTTGAAATCGTAGAAACATTAATTCCTAAGTCATTAAAAACGCAGTTGTATAAAGCTATTCGTGATAGTTTTGCTAGTGAGCATGGTGCACGTATGACAGCAATGCATAAAGCAACAGATAATGCTACAGAATTAAGAGATCAATTAAAATTAACTTATAATAAAGCACGTCAAGCTGCCATTACTAACGAGATTTTAGAAATTGTTGGTGGTGCAGAAGCGTTAAACAACTAATAGTTAGTTTTAAATAATATATAAAGCCTTACTTTCTAGTAAGGCTTTTTTTATGGCATAGCTATTGTTTGTATATTTAATATAAGTTTTATGTTATGAGAGTTATTAAAAACAGTTTTAATGTGTTAGTGTTTTTGTTAATGATGTTTAGTTTTTCACAATGTGCAAGCACAAAAAAAGTACAATTACAAGAAGAATTTCCTGTAGAGTTTGGTGAGGTTTACTTCCAAAAATGGACATCTGGAATTAAAGAAGGAGGTTCTGGGTTTGACTTTTATATCTATTTCAATCATGAATTACCTACAAATATAGATTTAGACTCTGTTTATTTTATGAATAAAGTAGCTAAACTAAAAAAATCAAATGCTAGCAGTAAGTTATTTATAGCTCATTTTAAAGAGATTAATAAAAATCAAATTGTTTTAAGTAACGAACCTAATGCCGAATACAGTAACAAATTACCATTAAAGCTAACTAAACAACCTTTTGAATTAAAGAGTAATCAATGTATTATTAGCTATATAAAAGATTCTGTTACTCATTATTATAAATTTAGTGAAGTTATAGAAAAAGAGCCACTACTTTATCCTAGTGCTCCAAATAACAAGCAATAACTTAGGTTGCATAACGTTTAGTAAAAACGTATTTTTAGCACTATAAACACAACTTTTTGAGTACACTCAAATCCTTTTTTAAAGACACAATTATTTATGGTTTAGCAACAGTTTTGCCTAGACTCATGAATTTTGTTTTGGTGCCTTTACATACTGATACACTTGATACAGTTAGTTATTCAGACAACACATACTTTTATGTTTATGCAGCTTTTTTTAACGTATTGCTTACATATGGTATGGAAACAGCTTTTTTTAGATTTTTCAGTAAATCCAAAGAGCAATCAAATGTGTTTTCAACAGCATTAATAAGTCTTACGATTTCAACGGTTTTAATTTTCGCCTTTGTTTTTGCATTTAATGAGCCAATAGCTCAAAGTTTAGGTTTAAGATTAGATTATTTTAATTATTTAGTAGGAGTAATAGCCTTAGATACTCTTGTAGTAGCACCATTTGCTTATTTAAGAGCAACAGGAAGACCTATTAAGTTTACTGCTATAAAGTTGAGTAATATTGCCATATATGTTGCTTTAAACTTCTTTTTTCTTTGGGCAGTTCCAAAATTTGGGATTACAGTTTCAGGCTACGATAAAGCAGATTTGGTAAAGTATATTTTCATAGCTAATATAGCTGCAAGTGCATTTACTTTAATATTATTATCGCCTTATTTTTTCAAAACTAAATTGGTTTTTGATAAGAGTATTTTCAAACAGATGCTTGGTTATAGTTGGCCAATTATGGTAGCTGGATTAGCTTATGTTGTAAACGAAAATTTTGATAAGTGGATATTACCTCAGTTATTAGATAAAGATATTAATGGTGCGTATGCAGGATGTTATAAAATAGCAGTGTTTATGACTATTTTTATTCAAGCTTTTCGTTTAGGTGCAGAGCCTTTTTTCTTTAACCATGCAAAAGAAAAAAATGCTAAGAAGACTTATGCAACAATAATGAAGTATTTTGTAATATTTGGAAGTTTAATGTTACTATTTATTGTTACTTACTTAGATATATTTAAGGAGTTAATTGTGAGAGACGAATCGTATTGGATTGCTTTAGATATTATACCAATTGTATTGCTAGCTAATTTGTGTTTAGGTATTTATTTTAATCTAGCTATTTGGTACAAACTTACAGATAAGACCCGATATGGAATGTATATCTCAATTGTTGGAGCTGTAATTACGATAGCATGCAATATGCTTTTAATTCCTAAGTTTGGTTTTATTGCTGCTGCTTGGGCAACGTTATTAGCATATTTAAGTATGGTAATAATCTCTTTTGTTTTAGGACAAAAGCATTACAAAGTTCCTTATGATGTATTTAGGGTTTTATTATATCTAATTGTAGGAGCAGGATTGTCATTTTTAGTGTATTATAATTTCAATACAAATTATTATATAAGTACAGCGATTCTGTTTGTATTTTTTGCATTTATATTAGTTTTGGAAAAAAACGAAATCAAACAACTTTTAAAAAGATAAAATGGATATAAAAATTATAAATAAGTCAGCGCATAAGTTACCACATTATGAAACAATTGCTTCAGCTGGAATGGACTTAAGAGCTAATATAGAAGAACCAATTACGTTAAAACCTCTAGAGCGTACTATTGTTAAAACAGGCTTATTTATAGAGTTACCAATCGGTTTTGAAGCGCAAGTTAGACCCCGAAGTGGTTTAGCAGCAAAAAAAGGAATTACGGTACTAAATGCACCAGGAACTGTTGATGCAGATTATAGAGGTGAAATAGGCGTAATTCTTGTTAACTTGTCTAATGACGATTTTGTTATAGAGAATGGAGAGCGTGTAGCGCAATTAGTGATTGCAAAACATGAACGAGCAGAATGGATAGAGGTTAACGAATTATCTAGTACAGAAAGAGGAGCTGGAGGTTTTGGAAGCACTGGAACAAAATAACCGTTAAATTTGATTTAATATTTGTAATTGTCATCAACAAAAGCCTTAATTTTAAAGGTTAAAATGAAAAAGAGAATAAAAATAGTATTATTGTTTGTAGGCATATTATGTATGCCTCAACTTCATTTTGCCCAAGTTGATTTTAATAAAGTGCCTAATGATGACTTAGGTAATATGGAAGATGAGTTTCAAGAACATTTTTTTGAAGCTTTAAAACAGAAAGGAATAGAAAACTACGATAGAGCAGTAACATCATTGCTTCAATGTATAAATCTTGAGAGCACACATCCAATTGTTTTTTTTGAGTTAGGAAAAAACTACGTTATGCTTAAAAACTTTGGTGCAGCCGAAGACGCATTTAAAAAGGCAATTGCTTTGGATGAGGAAAATGAGTGGTATCGTGATGGGTTATATGGAGTTTATTTAGATACTAAAGAGTATGATAAAGCAATTAGAACGCTAAAATCATTAATAAAATACCATCCAGATTATAAAAAGGATTTAGCAAACGTTTATTATCAAAATAAGAATTATAAGGAGGCTTTAAATGTTTTAGATGAGTTAGATGCCGAAGAAGGCCAATCAAAGCTTAGAGATCGTTTACGTAATACTATTTACAATATTACAGGTGCTGATAAAGATAGAATTCAAAACATTAAGCATAAAATAGCTAACGACCCTCAAAACGAAGACAATTATTTAAGTTTAATTTATCGTTACAGCGAATTAGGAGACAAAAAGAAAGCTTTTGAAACTGCTAAAGAACTTTTAAAAATTAAACCAGAGTCGCATTTGGTACATTTAGCCTTATACAAGTATTACTTAGATGCCAATGAAGAATCCAAGGCTATTGAATCAATGAAAGTTGTAGTTAAAAGTAAAACTGTAAAGCCAGAAGCCAAAGCTAAAGTATTGAATGATTTTGTGAATTTTGTTAAAGACAACCCACAATATGAAGGTGATTTGTTAGAAGTCACTACCATGGTTAGTGATGATAATACAGGAAAGTCTGATGTAGAATTAGCTAAATATTATCTACAAAAAAATAATAAAGAAAAGGCATTAGCTCATTACAAGATAGCTTTAGAAAAAGAACCTGATAGCTTTTCAATGATTAAAAGTGTTTTGTTATTATACATTGATTTAAATCAATTTGAAAAAGCTTCAGAATTAAGTAGTCAAGCACTTGAAACTTATCCAGCCCAACCAATACTATATTTAGCTAATGGTGTAGCAAATAATAATTTGAATCGTCCTAAAGATGCAATAGAGAGCTTAGAAATGGGAGTGGACTATGTTATAGATAATGTAATTATGGAAGTCGATTTTTATAAGCAGTTAAGTATTGCATATAAAATGACAAATAATATTACCAAGTCTAATGCGTTTGCTAATAAAGCGCAAAAGCTTTTAAATAAAGAATGAAACAAATAGCTAAAATAGCGTCATTACTCACTTTAATGTTAATGTTTGGATGTAAATCCTATAAAAGCGTTATGGCTAAAGGTGAACTAGATACTAAATTGTCATCAAGACAAATTATTAAAGCACACCAAAAACAAGACACTAAGTTCAAAACTCTACAATCAAGGGTTAAGGTTGAATATAAACAAGGCGATCAATCGCAATCACATTCCATTAATTTAAGAATGGAAAAAGATAAAACCATTTGGATTAGTGCAACTTTAGGAATAGTAAGAGCTAAAATAACACCAGAAAAAGTGAGCTTTTATAACAAGCTTGATAATACCTATTTTGATGGTGATTTTTCTTTAATCAGCGATCTTTTAGGGACAGAGTTAAATTTTAATAATGTTCAAAACCTATTGTTAGGCGAATCCTTATTTAACTTAAAAAACGACAGTTATGAAGCAGGAACTCATGAAACGTCGTATATGTTAACGCCTGAAAATCAAAATACCCTTTTTGAAATTTTCTTTTTGTTAAACCCTGCTCATTTTAAAATGGACTCACAGCAATTAGCACAACCTGTTGAAAGTAGATTATTACAAATAGATTATAAAGATTATCAAGAGGTAGAAAAACAAATATTGCCTAAAAATATTAAGGTTATAGCACTTGAAAGCGATGAGCAAACTACCATTGAAATGGAATTTAAATCGGTAAGTTTAAACAATGATTTAAGATTTCCGTTTAGAATACCTTCTGGGTTTAAAGAAATTGTTGTTAAATAATGAACGCCTTAAAATCGTATAGATATTTATTTTTTATTGCACTATTTTTATGTAGTGTATCAATTAATTCTCAAAGTAAGAAGCAACAACAGCTTGAAGCTAAAAGACAAGAATTACGTAAAGAAATTTCGCAATTAAACACATTGTTGTTCAAGGGGAAAGAAGAGCAAAAATCAGTTGTAACTAATGTCGAAAACTTAGATTATAAGGTCTCAGTGCTTAAAAATTTAATAAGCATAACTAATCAACAAGCCAATTTGTTAACCAGAGAAATTAATGATAATCAAAAGCAAATAACAAATCTTAGAGATAAGCTAAAACTGTTAAAAGAAGAGTATGCAGCTATGATTGTAAAATCATACAAGAGTAAATCTGAGCAGAGTAAAGTTATGTTTTTATTATCATCAGCTAACTTTCAGCAAGCTTATAAACGTTTACAGTACATTAAGCAATATGCCGATTATCAAAAAAAGCAAGGAGAGGAAATAAAATTACAAACAGCCAAACTACAAGCATTAAATACGGATTTGTTAAGTCAAAAAAAGGACAAGCAAAAGCTTATAGAAGAAAATAGACAGACAAAACAAGAGCTTGAAAATGAGTTAAAGCAACAAGAAATAATTGTTGCTAGCATAAAACAAGATTTAAGTAAGTATACTTCTCAGATTAGAACAAAACAAAAAGAAGTAGATAAAATAGATAAGCAAATAGAAAAGATTATTAGAGATGCCATTGCAAAATCAAATAGAAAAGCAGGGAAATCTAGTAACTCAAAAACATTTGCATTAACACCAGAACAAAAGCAATTGGCAGCTAGTTTTACAGCTAATAAAGGAAAATTACCTTGGCCAGTAAAAGAAGGTATTGTTAAAGTGCGTTATGGAACAAGACCATCTCCAATTGACAGAACGGTTAAAATTAAAAGTAATGGTGTTCGTATAGTAACCAATAAAGGTGAAACAGTTCGTGCTGTTTTTGAAGGCGAAGTATTAAATGTTATGACGCCTAAAAATGGAAATAAAGCCATAATGATTAAGCATGGTAACTATATTACTATCTATAAAAACCTATCTAAAATTTACGTTAGTAAAGGTGATAAGGTAAATACAAAACAAGAAATAGGAGAAGTAATTACTAATAAAGCTTCAGGAGAAGCAGTGCTAAGCTTTGTAATTTATAAAGATAGTAAAACACAAAACCCAGCACATTGGATTTATAAGCTCTAATCTTAAATCTTAACTACCACATAACCTCTTCTTGTTTTTTTGTAGTGTCTCCCATTCCAGTAGTAGTAACGTTTGCCTTTAACTACAACTATTTTATGGTTTTTAGGAGCAACTTTAACAATTGTAGTGCTAGTAGCAGGAGCTGTTCTAACAACTACACGTTTAGCACATGAGTTAAGACTTAATGTAAAAAATATACCTAGAATAAATATAAAGTGTCTCATAGTTTATGGTTTTTACTATAAGACTTTAAAAAACAAGTAAAGTTTAAAAACTACTCAAAAAGTGCTTTCAATTCGGTAGCATCTTGCGCTTTCATTTTACCAGCTAAGACTAAACTTAACTGCTTACGTCTTAAAGCACCATCAAATCGTATCTTTTCCTCTTTAGTTTCTGGTGTGATTTCTGGGATTTTTACTGGACGACCAGTTTCATCTACAGCAACAAACGTATAAATAGCTTCATTAGCTTTAGCACGTTCACCAGACTCTCTATCTTCAATCCAAACATCCAAGTAAATTTCCATCGAAGACCTAAAAGCACGAGATACTTTTGCTTCAACAGTTACCACACTACCAACAGGAACAGCTCTGTTAAACGCTACGTGGTTTACAGATGCAGTTACTACAATTCTTCTAGAATGACGTCTAGCAGCAATACTAGCAGCACGATCCATACGTGCAAGTAATTCGCCACCAAATAAATTATTTAATGGATTAGTTTCACTAGGTAAAACCAAATCGGTCATTGTAGTTTTAGAATCTTTAGGATGTTTAATTTCCATAGCATTTATAAATATGCGGCAAAGGTACAAAGGTAAGTTGTACTTATCAATGAGAGTTAACTCAAATTTAAAATAAAAGGGAGTCTAAAAAACTTAGTCTAGTTTTTTAACAAGTAACCAAGCGTCTTTATTTTCATTAGTTCTAATGTCGTATAACGCTTTTTGTGCCTCAGCACGAGTTTCGTAACTAGAGTATATTACTTGGTGTAAACCATACCTGTTTTCGCCAATTTTTCTAGCGCTATAACCTAAACCTTTTAGTTGATTTAGTTTTTTATCACAATTTTCTTCAAATCTAAAAGCACCAGCTACAATATGAAAATTACCTGTTTGCTTTGTTACGTTTAAAGTAACAGCAGGAAGTGGATTATCAATTATAAAAGTAGCTTCTTGCACTTTGTTTTCAATAGCTTTATTAGCTTCTTCTTGTGCTAATAAATTATGCTGTTCTATTTGATTAACATAGTAATTTGAAGCTGTAAAACTTCCAATAGTAAGTGCAATTAATGCAATAGCAGCATATTTTAAATAAGGCTTAGACTTGCGCTTTTCTGGTGTTATAGTTAAAGGAACTACTTTTTCGATAGCTTCAACCTCTTCTTTATAAACTTCACGACTAATACTTGGAGATACAAATTGTGATAACCCAAAAGCATCAGTTAAGTAGTTTAAATGATAAGAAGGCGTAAAAGTTATTTTCCCTTCATTAGTTAAAACTAAATCACCAATGTTTTTAAAAGTCAAAGTTTCACCTTCAGCTAAATAAGATTTTAAAGCTTTAGTTTTTTTAGAAAGTTTTACAACAGCAGTTTCGTAAGGTATTTTTTCTACATCAGCAATGTATTTGGCTAATAAGCCATCGTTTTGCTTTAGTTGCTCATTAAAGGATAATACCTTTTTTGGAGGATAAAATGCATTAGTACTTTCGTGTACTTTAGCTGAAACAGCTTGTGTTAAAAATGCACCAAACTGTGGTATAATAACACATTCGTATCTATATAATAAGTCGCTGATGTAAGTTTCTAATTGCATAAAAACAAAGTTATAAATTTTTGTTCTCAGAAAAAAAATCGACCTAACAATTTATTAACACTTCAAAATTTAGTTACTTGTGTATTGAAAACCAGTAGAGTAAATGACTGAAAGAGATTTGATTTTTACGCTTGCACTTCAAAATGTTGCCAAAATAGGTGACATTACTGCTAAGAAATTAATCCAACATTGTGGTTCTGCCGAAGCTGTTTTAAACGAAAAGAAGCAAAACCTACTAAAGATTGATGGTATTGGTACAGCGGTTTTAAGTGATTTATACAGTAAACATCATTTACAAGAAGCAGAGCAAGAATTAAAATTTATTAAAGAGAATAATGTTTTATGTCATTACTTCATGGACGATACTTATCCAGAAAGATTAAAGCATTGTATTGATGGTCCTATTCTGTTATTTCAATCGGGAAACATTAACTTAAATCAACATCGCATTATTAGTATTGTAGGTACAAGAAAAATTACAACACAAGGTATTGCTAATTGTGAAGCTCTTGTTGAACAGTTAAAACCATACAATCCAATAATAGTTTCTGGCTTTGCTTATGGCACTGATATTACTGCGCAAAAAGCTGCGATTAAACATAACTTGCAAACAATAGGTTGTTTAGCGCATGGTTTAAATCAAGTATATCCTAAGGTCCATAAAAAATACGTGTCAGAAGTTAAGGACAACGGAGGGTTTTTTACCGATTTTTGGAGTACAAGTGATTTTGACAGAAATAACTTTTTAAAGCGAAATCGTATTATTGCTGGTTTAAGTGAAGCCACAATTGTTATTGAGTCGGCCGAAAAGGGAGGAAGCTTGGTTACTGCAGATATTGCAAATTCTTACAATAGAGAAGTATTTGCTGTTCCTGGACGTATTACAGATAGCCAGAGTGTTGGTTGTAACAACTTAATTAAAATGCAACGCGCACATTTACTATCAAAACCAGCTGATGTACCTTATATTTTAAATTGGCAGTTAGAGACAAAACCAAAACCTGTGCAAAAGCAATTGTTTGTTGAGCTTGATACAGACGAAAAAGTGATTTATAATTTTTTAAAAGATAACGATAAAGAACTTTTAGACATTATTGCATTAAAGTGTAATATGCCAACTTATAGAGTTGCATCACTATTATTAAACATGGAATTAAAAGGTGTAGTTAGACCACTTCCAGGAAAACAATTTGAGATTATTTAATACCCAACTTTAGCTCTAACGCGCTTTAAAACATCATTGGCAATTAAAGTTGCTTTTTCAGCACCAACAGCTAAAGCCTTGTCAACTTCGTCAAGGTTTTCCATATAATGATTATAGCGAGCTCTTTCTGTCGCAAACTTATCAATTATAAGCTCGAATAAAGCTTGTTTAGCATGTCCATAACCATAACCTCCTTTTTCGTAGTTAGCTTTCATTTCAGCCACTTGTTCTTCGTTAGCAACCAATTGGTAAATAGCAAAACAATTACAAGTACTCCAATCTTTTGGATCTTCTAATGGTGTACTATCGGTTTGGATTTTCATGATTTGTTTACGAAGCTTTTTGTCTGGTAAAAAGATGTTAATGATGTTGTCTTTACTTTTACTCATTTTACTTCCATCTGTTCCAGGAATTAACATGGTGTTTTCTTGAATTTTAGCTTCAGGTAAAACAAATGTTTCACCTCCCATTTTTGCGTGAAAACGAGATGCAACATCTCTAGTCATTTCAAGGTGCTGTAATTGGTCTTTTCCAACAGGAACAATTTCTGCATCATATAACAAAATATCAGCTGCCATTAACATAGGATAAGTAAATAAACCAGAATTAACATCTTCTAATCTGTCAGCTTTATCCTTAAAACTATGTGCTAAGGTTAAACGTTGGTATGGAAAGAAGCAGCTTAAATACCAAGACAGTTCTGTTACTTGAGGAATATCACTTTGTCTGTAAAAAACAGTTTTATTAATATCTAACCCAAAAGCCAACCAAGTTGCAGCAGTAGAATACGTGTTTTGGCGTAAAGTTTCAGCATCTTTAATCTGTGTTAATGAATGCATGTCTGCAATAAATAAAAACGACTCATTTTTTGGATCGTTACTCATTTCAATTGCAGGAATAATTGCGCCTAATAAATTTCCTAAATGCGGTGTACCTGTACTTTGAACTCCTGTTAATACTCTTGCCATAATTTAACCTCTATTATATAGAGAATAATATCTATTGTTATACTTAAAGAGCAAAGGTAATTTTTTTGTAAGAATAGCTCAATTATTTTATTAGTTTTGGTGATAATGAAAATTATCAAGTATCCTTTTTGGGTTTTATACAGGATTTGGTTCTACATATTGGTTGCATTACCAATAATAATCATGTTTCCAATATTATTAATCTCTATCTCAAAAGAGAGCTGGTACCCTTTTTTCTTTAGGTTAGCAAGAATTTGGTCTAAGATTATTTTAATAGGAATGGGCTTTAGATGGAAAATCAAATTTGAAGAAAAACCAGTAAAAGGTAAGAGTTATATGTTTGTAGCTAACCATACGTCTATGACAGATATTATGTTGATGTTAGTAGCAGTAAAAGATAATCCATTTGTATTTGTAGGTAAAAAGGAGTTGGCAAAAATCCCTTTGTTTGGATTCTTTTATAAGCGTACTTGTATCTTGGTTGATAGGAGTAGTGCTAAAAGTAGACAAGCAGTATTTTTAAGAGCGCAAAGACGATTACAATCGGGATTGAGTATTTGTATTTTTCCTGAAGGAGGTGTTCCTGAAGAATCTGTTGTACTTGACAAGTTTAAAGATGGTGCTTTTAGATTAGCTATTAATCATCAAATTCCAATTGTTCCATTAACATTTTACGATAATAAAAAACGTTTTTCTTACACATTTTTTAGTGGAGGTCCTGGAGTAATGCGAGTGAAAATGCATCGTTTTTTTAGTACTGAAGGTTTAACTACAGAGAGTACAAAAACTTTAAATAGTGACACTAGAAATGTGTTGTTAGAAGAGTTGAAAGCTTAAAAAAAAGCTGCTCCTGGCACAGAACAGCTTTTTTTACAATCATTGCAACTCTATTTGTGAGTTACAATAACCAATCTAACCAACTAAAAACCTAAAATTTAAATTTCAAGCCTGAATAAATTCCAATAAAATAAGGCCTAAAATCACCTGACGTATTATTGAAAGTGTTTATTTGATATTTAAACACAGGCTCAAGGTTTAAATCTAGTTTCTTCGATATTTTGTAGTCTAATCCTAATCCTAAATTAGCACTATAACTCGTACTGTTAATATTTGTTGCTTTACCTAAAAGTGTACTTTCTCCTTCAAGTACTGAGTATACTTCATTATCATTTAAAAATAAAGCACTAAAACCACCAATAACATTAATTCCAAATTTCTTATCTAATATATTGTATTCTAATTCTAAGGGCACTTCAATAAACCCTAACTTTTGATCTAAAGATGCTTTTAGGTTGTTTGATAATGATTCAGGTGTAAGAGCTAAAGAAAAAGTATTAGCGCTTATTAAAGATAGGTTGGCACCAACAGCGTTTAGTTTAATGTTTCTAAAAGTAGCATCACCACCATCAAGTGATATTGGCTGTATGTTTTCATAGATTACGACATTATTTGTACTATAACCTAAATTAACCTTATTTATTCCTGTTCTAACTTTTAATTTTTTGGTAACAGCATAACTAGCAGATACTCCGTAACTCATGTTTATATCACCAGTTTTAGAATTGTTATTGAACTGTTCGTGTATAGAAGAACCTTCTCCTAAAGTATTGAAATAAACAGGAGCTATATTAGAGGCGACACTCCAACGCTTAAACTTATCTTCTTCCTCTTTTGTTAGCGCATCTTTTTTATCTTCTAATGCTTCAAATAAATCTTCTTTATCTTCATCTATTTCATTATCATTTTTAAGTAATTCCTCTTTTGCAGAAACAGTTTCATTATTTGCAATTACAGCTCCAACAGCTTTAGTTGAATTGTTTATTATTTCTTTAATAGATTCTTTGCTAAGAGAGGTGTTATTGTTGTTTTCTATATTGTTATTGGCTAATGTGTTTTTATTTTTAGAAGTGTTTTGCGTTAATGCATTTTTTGGGGTAATTAGTTTACTTCCATCTACTTTATTATTAGCTGAAATTATAGCCTTTGATGAATTTTTGTTTTTTAGAACAGTATTAGCATTTTCATTATTAGTAACAATTGCACTTTCGTGTTCTATAGACGAATTGATAATTTCAGTACTATGTTCTTTAACTGAAGTGTTTTCCTTTATTTCTTTTACGTCGGTGTTTACTATTGAATCATTAGTGTTGTTGTTTGTGGTTTCCTTATCAGATTGTAAACCAATACCTAAAGTAATTAATAAAACTAATCCTGCAGCTACACCACCAAAACGCCACCAAAAAGGAATAACTCTGCGTTCTTTATCTTCTTTATGAAGCTCCTTATTAATATTATCCCATACAGAAGAATCTGGAATAGCTTCAAAGTCTTTTAACTTTTCTTGAAATAGCCTGTCTATATGTTTTTTATTGTCCATTATAATGATTGCGAGTTCAAATTCGCTTTATAATTCTCTATTTTTTGTTTTAAAATCAATCTTGCTCTAGACAAGTTAGATTTTGTAGTTCCTGTTGAAATATTTAGCATCTCACTTATTTCCTTGTGCGAGTAACCGTCAAGTGCATATAAATTAAAAACGAGACGATATCTATCAGGTAATTCCTGAATGCATAATAATAAGAAGTCAAGACTTATGTCGTCGTTATCAATTTCTACGTTAACATCTTCTATATTGTCTTCACTAATAATATCAAAAACACCTTTACTCCTATATTTATATAAACATGTATTAATGAGTATGCGTTTTAACCAACCTTCAAAAGAACCTTTATTTTTATATTGCTCTATTTTTTTAAATATAGTAACAAATGCATCTTGCAGATTATCTTGAGCTTCTGCATGACTTCTTGAATACTTTAAGCTAAGTGCAAATAGCTTTCTAGAAAAAAGCGTGTATAATTCACTTTGTGCTTTGGTATCATTTTTTTTACATTTTTGTATGAGTTGCTCTAAACTCAATTATTTATAGTTTTAGTTAATTATTGTACTACTGGAATTTCAAAAGTTAAAAATATATCATCACCATTTTCATCGTGACCTTGCCAAAACTTAAATAGGTAATGTCCGTTAGGTTGATTAACTACAAACGTAAATGATTGGTTAATCAATTCATCTTCTAAAGGGGTACAGTCGCCTTCGTATTCCTCAAAAACAGTATTAATTACAGCTATTGTTCTTTCATTTTCATTAGGAACATAATATAAGTCGTTATAAAAATGACAAGTTGAAGGTCTATAATATGAGTATTCAATTAAATATGTTTGCCCATAAACAAACTCAAGAGGCACAGTAGCATTTTCTATTGGCAAAATTTCAAAATAATAATTGGAATTTCCTGAATCATCAATACTACATGACCAAAAAGTAGTTACAATTAGAAATAAAAAAAGTGCTTTTTTCATTAGCAAAAATTATATAATAAATAAATTTAGTTAATTATTAGATGCACAACAATTAAAAAGGTTGCGTTTAGGAATAAAAAAATCCCGAAAAATCGGGATTTAGTATTTAATTATCTTCGTTGATGATAGCTTTAATTTTTTCTTCAAGCTCATCCATCAATTCAGGATTATCTTTAATAAGCGTTTTAACAGCATCTCGACCTTGTCCTAATTTGGTGTCTCCATAACTAAACCATGAGCCACTTTTCTTTATAACATCATTATCAACGGCAATGTCTAGAATTTCTCCAACTTTAGAAACACCTTCTCCATACATAATATCAAATTCAGCCATTTTAAAAGGAGGAGCTACTTTATTTTTAACAACCTTAACTCTCGTTTTGTTTCCTAAAACATCACCAGAACTACTTTTTATTTGTGTAGAACGTCTAATGTCCAATCTAACAGAAGCGTAAAATTTTAATGCATTTCCACCAGTTGTAGTTTCAGGATTTCCAAACATAACACCAATTTTTTCACGTAATTGGTTAATGAAAATCATGGTACAGTTTGTTTTGCTAATAGAAGCTGTAAGTTTTCGTAATGCTTGAGACATTAAACGAGCATGTAATCCCATTTTAGAATCTCCCATTTCACCTTCAATCTCACTTTTTGGAGTTAATGCTGCTACTGAATCTACAACAACTATATCAATAGCTCCAGAACGCACTAAGTTGTCAGCAATCTCTAAAGCTTGCTCTCCATGATCAGGTTGAGAGATAATTAAATTATCAATATCTACACCTAGCTTTTCAGCATAAAATCTATCAAAAGCATGTTCGGCATCAATAAATGCAGCAATACCGCCTGCTTTTTGAGCTTCTGCAATAGCATGTAAGGTTAGTGTTGTTTTACCAGAAGATTCAGGTCCATAAATTTCAATAACTCTACCTCTTGGATAACCTCCAACTCCTAAAGCAATATCTAAGCCTAACGAACCAGAAGATATAGCATCTATGTCTTCTACAGCAGCATCACTCATTTTCATGACTGTACCTTTTCCGTAAGCTTTGTCTAATTTATCTAATGTAAGCTTTAATGCTTTTAATTTTGCGTCTTTTTCACTACTCATTTCTACAAATTTTCAATTCTAATTGATGCTAAAATAATACATCTTTTAGCACAATACAATTTTATGACGCAACCTTTTTAAACATTTTGCATCTACATAATAAGTTGAAGAAAAATTTGCTATGAAAAAGAAGTTTTTGTTAATGTTTTAGTAATAACTTAAGGAGTTTTTCTCAATAATAACATCCTTAAAACATTTATATATGAAATTTTTTAAGAGAACATTATTCACAAACAACTCAGGCTTTTCAGTTTCCATTAGTGTTAATGGAAGTTGTAAAGCAGATGGAGGTTAACTCGTATACATATTTTACTACAAATTAAAATATTGTAAAACGAGTTAGTCTAAGAAAAGTGCTTTGATAATTATCAAAGCACTTTTTTTGTTTAAAAGTCAAATCGTTAAAAAGTATTACATTTGCACCCAATTATTCTTTAAACTTAAATTAGTATAGCATGCAACTGTACAATAAATTAAGCGCAAAGGAAAGAGCAGCATTAATCGAAAAAGCAGGAAAGGATCGATTAACACTGTCTTTCTATCAGTACGCAAAAATTGAAAATCCTCAAGAATTTAGAGACCATTTATTCCTTACTTGGAACAACTTAGATGTTTTAGGTAGAATTTATGTTGCTCAAGAAGGTATTAATGGTCAATTATCTTTACCAGCAGAAAACTTTCAAGATTTTAAAACCCATTTAGATACTATTGACTTTTTAAAAGATATTCGTTTAAACATTGCGGTAGAGCAAGACAACATGTCTTTTTTAAAACTGAAAGTTAAAGTGAGACATAAAATAGTTGCTGATGGATTGAATGACGATACTTTTGATGTAACAAACAAAGGCATTCATGTTGGTGCAGAAAAGTTCAACGAGCTTATTGAAGATGAAAATACTGTATTGGTTGATATGAGAAACCATTACGAAAGCGAAATAGGCCATTTTAAAAATGCAGTTACTCCAGATGTAGATACTTTTAGGGAATCATTGGATATTATTGAAGATGATTTAAAAGCGCATAAAGAAGATAAAAACTTAGTTATGTATTGTACTGGAGGTATTCGTTGTGAAAAGGCTAGCGCTTACTTTAAACACAAGGGGTTTAAAAATGTCTATCAGTTAGAAGGAGGTATTATAGAATACACAAGACAAATAAAAGAACAAGAACTTGACAATAAATTTATAGGGAAAAACTTTGTTTTTGACGATAGAAGAGCTGAAAAAATAAGTGACGATGTCATTGCCCAATGTCATCAATGTGGCTCACCATTTGACGTACATACAAATTGTGCTAATGACGCTTGTCATTTGCTATTTATTCAATGTGATACATGTAAAACAGAAATGGACAATTGTTGTTCAACAAACTGTAAAGAAATTAATGCATTACCTTATGAAGAGCAAAAAGCCCTTCGTAAAGGACAAGCAAATAGCAATGATATATTTAAAAAAGGTAGAGCAGATCACTTACCTTATAAAAAAGATTTGAGAAATATATTTGAGAAGTTTCCAAAAACGGAATCTAAAAACTAACACCTTTTATTATGCAAAAAATAGAATTAATGGCGCCTGCTGGAAACTTTGAATCGCTTCAAGCAGCTTTAGATAATGGTGCAGACTCAGTATATTTTGGAGTTGAACAACTAAATATGAGAGCTAGAGCATCTATTAATTTTACTTTAGATGATTTACCAGAAATCTCAAGACGTTGTAAAGAAAAAAATGTTAGAACGTATTTAACTTTAAATACGATTATTTACGACCATGATTTATCTATTGTCAAGACACTGATCAAACAAGCTAAAGCAGCAGATATTACAGCTGTAATTGCTATGGATCAAGCTGTAATTGCATCGGCAAGAGAGGTTGGTATGGAAGTGCATATTTCGACACAAATCAATATAACAAACATAGAAACAGTCAAGTTTTATGCAATGTTTGCAGACACAATGGTGTTGAGTAGAGAGTTGAGTTTACGTCAAGTAAAAAAGATTACTGAGCAAATTGAAAAAGATCAAATTAAAGGGCCTTCAGGGAATTTGGTTGAAATTGAAATCTTTGGACACGGAGCTTTGTGTATGGCGGTTTCAGGTAAATGTTATATGAGTTTACACTCCCATAACTCTTCTGCAAATAGAGGAGCTTGTAAACAAAATTGTAGAAAAAAATATACTGTTGTGGACCAAGAAACTGGTTTTGAAATGGAATTAGATAATGAGTATATAATGTCTCCTAAAGATTTATGTACAATCGATTTTCTTGACCAAGTTGTAGATGCAGGGATAAAAGTTCTAAAAATTGAAGGACGTGGTCGTGCACCTGAATATGTTGCAAGAGTTATAAAATGTTATCGAGATGCTATCGATAGTATTGAAAATGGAACTTACGATAAAGAGAAAGTGATTTCTTGGATGAAGGAGCTTGAAACTGTCTATAATAGAGGTTTTTGGAACGGTTATTACTTAGGACAAAAACTAGGAGAGTGGAGCAAAGGTTCAGGGTCTCATGCAACTCAAAAGAAAGTGTATATAGGAAAAGGAATGCACTATTTTCCAAAGCCAGAAATTGGAGAATTTAAAATTGAAGCATACGACTTAACTGTCGGAGATAAAATTTTAGTAACAGGACCAACTACTGGAGCTAAAGAAGTACAGGTTGACGAAATGCTTGTAAACGATGAGAAGTTAACTAAAGCTTCAAAAGGAGATTCAGTAACAATTCCTTTAGGTTTTAGAATTCGTCCTTCCGATAAATTGTACAAAATTGTCGAAAATAAAGTAGAAGCTTAATGGTAATTATTACCTTACAACGCAACAAATGTATTGGATGTAATTATTGTGTAGAAATGGCTCCCGGTCAATTTCAAATGTCAAAAAAAGATGGGAAAACAGTATTATTACACTCAAAAGATAAAAAGGGTTTTTTTACTGTTAAATCTAATGACGATATGATTTTTGAAGATTGTGATAATGCAGCAAAAGCGTGTCCAGTGAATATAATTAGTGTTAAACAAAACTAATATCTATTTTAAACTAATGGATGTATATAAGCTACTACAGCTAAATAGAAAAATCAAAAGCCATAGAATAAAATTCTTTGGACTTTGGTTTTTACATACATTCAAAAGACGTTATTTAGCGGTTAATCTTGACCCTGTAATGGCTTGTAATTTAAGGTGTAAAATGTGTTATTTCACTGATGCAGATTTTGTAAAAACCTTAAAAGGACAATTTAAAAAAGAGGAGCTTGATAGAGTTGCAAACGTTATTTTTAAAAGAGCTCTAAAACTTCAAATAGGCTGTGGTACAGAGCCAACTTTATATAAAAACTTAGAGCATATTGTTGCTTTAGGGAAACAATATAAAGTTCCATATATTTCTTTAACAACAAATGCCAATTTGCTTGATGAAGCAAAAATTGAATCATTAATTAAAGCTGGATTAAATGAGTTTACAATCTCATTGCATGGTGTTACTAAAGAAAGCTATGAAGACTTTATGAAAAAGGCGAGCTATGAAAAATTTCAAAATGCATTTAAAGCGTTTGCAAAATTAAAGCAACAGTACGATTTTAAAGTAAGAATAAACTATACATTCAATAAGGATAACTTTTATGAGTTAACTGAATTGTTTGCACATTTTGATGGTTCAAGTTTTGATATTTTACAAATTAGACCAATTAGAAAAATAGGGAACACTGAGTATAATGATTTTGATTTAGATGCAATTAGAGATGATTATCCAAGTGTTTTAGAAACTATTAAAAACAATTGTAAAAAACACAATATAACAGTTTTGGCTTCAGATAGTATTCCTAAAACAAAAGATAGTAATCAATCAAGTTTTATTTTCGATTATACATTTTGTTATGTGTCACCAAATAAATTTTGGAAACCTAACTTCAATTGGAAAGAAGAAAGCTTTGATGATTTTTCTAAAAAAATAAAATGGAGTAAACAACTTTGGTCAAATATTTTCAAGTCAAAAAAACAGCTTAAATCAATGAGTAACAGGCTTAATTACGAAATTGATTTTAATTAATAGCTGCATTTTTTTAAGTCATTATAATAATCTTATCTTTACGTTTTAAAATCAATTATAAACTTTCATTCGTAATAACTTAGTTATTAGCGAATTCAATATATATAAACACATGGCTTGTAACAGTTGTTCAACTGGTAAAGACGGTCAACCAAAAGGATGTAAAAGTAATGGCACCTGTGGTACTGATAGTTGTAACAAACTTACCGTTTTTGATTGGCTTTCTAATATGTCACTTCCTAATGGTATGACACCTTTTAATTGGGTGGAAGTACGTTTTAAAAATGGAAGAAAACATTATTATAAAAACACTGAAAATCTTACCTTAAGCATAGGAGATATCGTAGCTACTCAAGCAAAAACAGGGCACGATATTGGAATGGTTACACTTACTGGAGAATTAGTAAGAGTACAAATGAAACGTAAAAAAATCTCGGAAAATGCTGAAGAGATTTATAAAATATATAGAAAAGCTTCACAAAAAGATATTGATATTTGGTCAGCTGCAAGAGATAAAGAAGAACCAATGAAAGTGAAAGCTAGACAATTTGCAATTGATTTAAAATTGCAAATGAAAATCTCTGATATTGAATATCAAGGAGATGCTAGTAAAGCAACATTTTACTATACTGCTGAAGAACGAGTAGACTTTAGAGAGTTAATTAAAGTTTTTGCAAAAGAGTTTAGAACAAGAATTGAAATGAAACAAGTTGGTTTTCGTCAAGAAGCAGCTAGACTTGGAGGTATTGGTTCTTGTGGTAGAGAGTTATGTTGTTCAACATGGTTAACCGATTTTCGTTCAGTAAGTACATCAGCAGCACGATACCAGCAACTATCTCTTAACCCTCAAAAATTAGCTGGACAATGTGGTAAGTTAAAATGTTGTTTAAATTATGAACTAGACACATATTTAGATGCCTTAAAAGCATTTCCAAAAACAGATGTAAAATTACAAACTCAAAAAGGAACTGCTGTTTGCCAAAAAACAGATATTTTTAAAGGGTTTATGTGGTATGCTTATGAGGGAGAATGGATGAATTGGCATAAATTAACTACAACTCAAGCTAATGAAATTATAGCTTTAAACACTAAAAAGAAAAAAGTTTCTAGCCTTGAGGAATACGCCGAAGAGCTTATAGAAGATACTAAGACAGACTTTGAAAACGTTGTAGGTCAAGATAGTTTAACACGTTTCGATAGTCCAAAACGTAATAAAAAACGTAGAAATAATAGGAACCGTAAAAAAAGAAGACCTCAAAACAATGCAAAGTAAAATAGGTTGGCTTGTAATTTGTCTATTAGTTTTAGTAATGTCCTGTGACTCTAAACAAGTATTTGATGAGTATAAATCTGTTCCTAACCAATGGCAAAAGGATGCAGTAATTGAATTTAATTTTTTGGCTCCAGACACCATTAATCCTTACAATTTATTTGTGAACCTTAGAAACACTAACGATTATAAGTTTAGTAATTTGTTTTTAATAGTTGAAATGGATTATCCTAATGGAAAAGTAACAAAAGACACGTTAGAGTATATTATGGCTAAACCATCTGGTGAATTACTAGGAGAAGGGTTTACTGATGTTAAAGAAAATAAATTGTGGTTTAAAGGGTATGATAAACCTTTTACTTTTTCTGAAAATGGTGAGTATAACGTAGCAATTCAACACGCTATGAGAGCTAATGGAGATGTTAAAGGTGTTAGTCAGTTACAAGGTGTTACAGACATTGGATTTAGAATTGAAAACACTCAAGAATAGTAGTATATGGCAACTAAAAAGAAAACAACTAAAAAAGCAGCAATTTTAGATTTTTCAAAATACATTCGTTGGTTTTGGATAGTTTTTTTAGGTGGTATTTTTGCAGTAATTTTTGTATTTCTTTTAGCGTCTTGGGGCGCTTTAGGTGAAATGCCTGACCATACAGCTCTTGAAAATCCAAGAACAAACTTAGCAACAGAAATTATTTCTTCTGACGGAAAAACCCTTGGTAAATTTTATTTTAACGATAATAGAACTCCAGTTGGATATAATGAGTTACCACAACATTTAGTTGATGCCCTTATTGCTACAGAAGATGCACGTTATTACGACCATTCAGGTATTGATGCTAGAGGTACATTAAGAGCAATTGTAAAAATGGGTCAAGGTGGTGGCGCAAGTACCATTTCACAGCAACTAGCTAAACAATTGTTTCATGGAGAAGGTTCAAAAAACACAACAGGAAGAATTGCTCAAAAAATTAAAGAATGGGTAATAGCTATTCGTTTAGAACGCCAATACACTAAAGAAGAAATTATTGCACAATATTTCAATATTTATGATTTTGGTAATAATGCAGATGGCATACGTAGTGCATCACGTATTTATTTTGGAAAAGAACCAAGAGATCTAGATTTAAAAGAATCAGCTATGTTGGTTGGGATGTTTAAAAATTCATCATTATACAATCCAAGACGTAACCCAGAAGGAGTTACAAACAGAAGGAATGTGGTATTGGCTCAAATGTATAAATATGATTATATAACTGAAGTTGTTAAAGATTCTCTTCAAAAAACAGATTTAGATTTAAACTACACACCAGAGTCACATCGTGAAGGTATTGCTACATATTTTAGAGAGTATCTTAGAGGTTTTATGAAAAAGTGGGTAAATGATGATGCTAACAGAAAACCTAATGGAGAAAAGTATAATATCTATAAAGATGGTTTAAAGATTTATACAACCATTGATTCTAGAATGCAAGCTTATGCAGAAGATGCAGTAACAAAGCATATGCCAAGGTTACAAGCAGAATTTTTTCATCAAAACACACCAGATCGTAATCCAACTGCACCTTTTCTTGAGTTAGATAGAAAAGAGATTGAAAGCTTAATGCGTCGTGGAATGAAGCGTTCTGAGCGTTGGCGTAAAATGAAATATGACTTAAAAAAGTCTGATGAAGAAATTATAGAGTCTTTCAATAAGCCTATAAAAATGAGTATTTTCTCTTGGACTGCAGAGAATAATGAAATTGATACTATAATGACTCCTATGGATTCTATGCGTTATTATAAGTCGTTTTTGCGACCAGCAATGATGTCTATGGACCCATTAACAGGTCATGTGAAAGCTTGGGTTGGAGGGATGAATTACAAGCACTTCCAATACGATATGGTTAAACAAGGAAAGCGTCAAATAGGCTCTACATTTAAGCCATTTGTTTATGCCACAGCTATTGATCAATTACATTTATCACCTTGTGATACTTTACCAAGGTCTCAAATTACTATTGAAGCTAATAAATATGGAAATCCAGAGCCTTGGTCTCCAAGAAATGATGATGGAAATTATTCGGGTTATATGACATTAGAATCTGCATTAGCTAGTTCAGTAAATACGGTTACAGCGAGATTAATGGATAGGACTGGTCCACAACCTGTTGTAGATTTAGCAAATAAATTAGGAGTAGAGCAAGATATTCTTGCTGTACCATCAATTGCTTTAGGTACACCAGATATTAGTGTATATGAAATGGTCGCTGCATATTCAACATTTGCAAATAAAGGAGTCTATACAAGACCAGTAATGATAACTAGCATTGAAGATAAAAATGGAACCATTTTATATCAATTCACTCCAGAAACTAAAGATGTATTGAGTGAAGAGGCAGCTTATGTAACTGTTAAGTTAATGGAAGGTGTAACGCAGTATGGTTCTGGAGCACGTTTAAGAACAGTAGGTGCAGATAAATATAGAGCAGACTATCGCGAAATAATTACTGGTTATCCATATCAATTTAAAAACCCAATAGCAGGAAAAACAGGAACTACACAAAACCAAAGTGATGGTTGGTTTATGGGAATGGTGCCTAACCTTGTAACTGGAGTTTGGGTTGGTGGAGAAGATCGTGCAACACACTTTAAAAGTATTACCTATGGACAAGGTGCAGCTATGGCATTGCCTATTTGGGCAAATTATATGCGTAGTTGCTATGAAAATGAGGAATTAAATATTTCTAAAGAAGAGTTCGAAGTACCAGAAGAACTCTCAATAGAAGTTGACTGTACAAAGTACTTAGAAGATAACAAGAAAGGACTTGAAAACGATCAAGGAGACGAACCCGAAATAGATTTTTAAAAACATAAGCCATTCTTTTTAGAATGGCTTTTTTATTTTGTAAATTTCTGTCATCAAAAATTATAGTAATGATTAATAAAAAAGTAGATAATGTACAAGCTGCATTAGAAGGTGTAAAGGACAACATGACACTTATGTTAGGTGGTTTTGGCTTGTGTGGTATTCCAGAAAATGCAATAGCAGAATTGGTAAAGCTTAATGTTAGTGGACTTACGTGTATTTCTAATAATGCAGGCGTTGACAATTTTGGCTTAGGTTTGCTACTTCAAAAGCATCAAATAAAAAAAATGGTCTCATCTTATGTGGGTGAAAATGACGAATTTGAAAGACAAATGCTTTCAGGTGAATTGGATGTTGAGTTAATACCACAAGGTACGCTTGCTGAACGTTGTAGAGCTGCACAAGCAGGTTTTCCAGCTATATACACACCAGCAGGTTATGGAACTGAAGTGGCTGAAGGTAAAGAAACTAGAGAGTTTGATGGTAAAATGTATGTGTTAGAGCATGCTTTTAAATCGGATTTTGCATTTGTAAAAGCTTGGAAAGGTGATGCAGCTGGTAACTTAATATTTAAAGGAACTTCAAGAAATTTTAATCCAAATATGTGTGGTGCAGCAAAAATTACAGTTGCTGAGGTTGAAGAATTAGTGCCAGTTGGAACACTAGACCCAAATCAAATACATATTCCTGGAATATTTGTACAACGCATTTTTCAAGGAGAGGTTTATGAAAAGAGAATTGAACAACGAACTGTAAGACAAAGAAATTAAGACATGTTAGATAAAAACGGAATAGCAAAAAGAATAGCAGAAGAAGTACAAGATGGCTATTATGTAAATCTAGGAATTGGAATACCTACACTAGTAGCAAACTTTGTTAGAGAGGATATTGATGTTGAGTTTCAAAGTGAAAATGGCGTATTAGGAATGGGACCTTTCCCTTTTGAAGGTGAAGAAGATGCGGATATAATAAATGCAGGGAAACAAACCATTACAACACTTGATGGCGCTAGTTTCTTTGATTCAGCAACTAGTTTTTCAATGATTAGAGGGCAACATGTACATTTAACGATATTAGGAGCTATGGAGGTAGCAGAAAATGGTGACATTGCTAATTGGAAAATTCCTGGACGAATGGTGAAAGGAATGGGTGGCGCAATGGATTTAGTAGCAAGCGCCGAAAATATTATTGTTGCCATGATGCACACTAATAAAAGAGGTGAATCTAAATTACTTAAAAAATGCTCTTTGCCATTAACAGGAGTAGGCTGCGTAAAAAAGATAGTAACTAATTTGGCAGTATTAGAGGTTACAGAAAATGGTTTTAAGTTATTAGAACGTGCTCCAGGAGTGTCAGTTGAAGATATAAAAAATGCAACCGAAGGTGCTCTAATTGTAGAAGGAGATATTCCAGAAATGAATATTTAAGAAGTAATATTTCCTTTTAAATAATATTAAAAAATCGACGAAATGTTAAAATTTAATGTATTTCATCGATTTTTTATGCTTTTAAACTGATTGTTTAATTTTTTTGTCCCATATTCGTAATCCCAAATCACAATAAAGTTTAATAAAAAGATTCCCAAATCTACCATAAACTTAACTTATGAATGCTAACCCAAATCTACCTGAACCTACTTATAGATTTCAAAGAATATTCATGAGTATTCAAAACACTATAAGGCTCTTTAAGAGCTTTGTGTTTTTAACAAAAAAGCTATTGATGCTATAATCCTTTTGGAATGGCATCAATTAATTTTTGTGTATAAGGTTTTTTAGGATTCTTATATATATCATCAGCGTCACCAAATTCCTCAATTTTCCCTTTGTTCATAACTAGAAGCTGATCAGACATATATTTAACAACGGCTAAATCATGTGAAATGAAAATATAGGTAAACCCAAATTTTTGTTTCAATTCGTTTAATAAATTTAAGACTTGTGCTTGTACTGATATATCTAATGCTGAAACTGACTCGTCGCAGACTATTAATTTAGGCTGTAAAGCAATAGTTCTGGCTATACCAACCCTTTGTCTCTGACCTCCAGAGAACTCATGAGGATACCTATTAAAGTGTTCTTCAGGTAATCCTACGCGTTTTAAAATCTCAATTGTTTTATCTTTTCTTTCTTTATCAGAAGTATATAAATTATGTACTTTCATAGGTTCCATAATAGCTTCTCCAATTGGAATTCTAGGATTTAAAGAAGAGTAAGGGTCTTGAAAAATAATTTGAATATCTTTCCTTAAAGCTCTAATGCTATTTTTGGGTAAATTAGTTATATCACTTCCTTTGTAAATGATACTTCCAGCTGTTGCTTTATCCAGTTGAAGAATAGCATTTCCCAAAGTAGATTTTCCACAGCCAGATTCTCCTACTAAGCCTAATGTTTCTCCTTCATATAGTTTAAAACTAACATCATTAACAGCTTTAAATTCAGCATTTTTTCCTAAAAAGCCAGTTTTTGTTATATATGTTTTTTCTAAATTATTAATTTCTAAAAGTGGAGGTTTACTATATATAGCTTTATGTTGCTTTTTTCTATCTGTTTCAGTTATTATTGAGTTAGAAACAGTATCAGTCATAAAATCAGATATGGTTGGGAGCTGTTTTAATCTTACATCTAATGAAGGTTTAGAGTTTAATAAGGCTTTTGTATAATTATGTTTTGGAGTGTTGAAAACAGAGTTTACGTCACCTTTCTCAACTATTTTACCTTTATACATTACTACAACTTTATCTGCAATTTCAGAAACTAATGATAAGTCATGACTAATAAAGATGATGCTCATTTTATTTTCAGCTTGCAGTTCCTTTAGTAGTTTTATAATATCTTTTTGGACAGTAACATCTAATGCAGTTGTTGGCTCATCTGCAATTAATACTTGAGGTTTACATGCAATAGCCATAGCAATCATAATGCGTTGCTTTTGACCACCAGATATTTCATGTGGATATTTATTATATGTAGCTTCAGGTAATGGCAGTTTTACTTTTTCAAAAAGAGATAACACCTCTTCTTTTGCTTTGTTATTGGTGAGCTTATTATGTTGAGTTAATATTTCTAAAACTTGCTTTCCACAAGTCATTGATGGATTTAAAGAACTCATAGGTTCTTGAAAAATCATGCTTATTTTTTCACCTCTAATTGATTGAAATTCTAAAGGATTTATAGAAGTTAGTTCCTTATCGTTAAAAGAAATACTTCCAGATGTTATTTTGCTTATTTTTTTAGGAAGAAGCCTCAAAATTGCAAGTGAAGAAACAGATTTACCACTCCCAGATTCCCCTACAATACCTAAAATTTCATTTTCATGTAGTTTATACGAAACAGAATGAATTACATCATGAAATGTATTGCTTTTTTTAAATGCAATCGATAAATCTTTAATATTTAAAATCAAATTTTTCTTCATAATTAAAAATAAGAATTTTCTTTCTTTAGAATTACGGTAAAACCATAAAAAATTTAAAAATTATTAACAATTAGGCTATTTTCTTTTTGTATTAATAAAAAAATAATATTTTCATTGAATAATTATCAACTAAACTGCGCTTCCCTTAGCAAATTAGTAACTTATTTATTAACCAATACCAAACACACGTATGAAACAAAAACTATTTTTGCTCATTTTTTTTATGAGTTTAAGCGTTGTTTTTGCACAAAACAACAATTTTTGGCAAAGACAAGCAAAAGCTAACATTTCAGATGTTAAAGAAAGTAGACGAAACTTACCTCAAGTACAAACTTACAGTTTAAATCTTCAAGGATTACAACAAGCCTTAATTAATGCACCAATTAGAGGTGAATTTTTAGGAAATTCAAATGTTATTATTTCTTTCCCTAATGCAGATGGTGAATTCGAGCAGTTTAGAATCATGGAAGCACCAGTAATGCACCCAGAATTACAAGAGAAATACCCAGGTATTAAGTCTTATGCAGGACAAGGAATTGATGACCCAACTTCAAGGATAAGATTTAGTGTTTCTCCACTAGGTTTACAAAGTATGAGGCTATCTGCAAATAAGCAAGCTTCTTTCATTGAGCCATATACTAATAACTTACAAAGTTATACTGTTTACAAAAGAGCAGATAAAATGGGAGATCTTGATGAATTTGAATGTGAGATTACTAATGCAGCATCTAAAACGATGGCCGGAAACAATGCGGCTTCAGCAATGAAAAATGCAGACGATGCTATTTTAAGAACATATAGATTAGCAGTTTCTACAACAGGAGAATATACTAATTACCATGGTGGTACGAAAGCACAAGCTTTGGCTGCTATTAATACAAGTATGACTAGAGTAAATGGTATTTTTGAGAACGAATTTAATGTTACTATGGTATTAATTGGTAATACTGATGACGTTATTTATACTAATTCAGGATCAGACCCTTATGGATCATCTGGACAGTGGAATAATCAATTACAATCAACTTTATCAAGTGTAATTGGAGAGTCTAATTATGATATAGGTCATTTATTTGCTCAAGGGTCAAATAATGGAAATGCTGGTTGTATAGGATGTGTATGTGTTAACAACCAAAAAGGAAGTGGATGGACTAATGCATCTGTTCCTGAAGGTGATTTTTTTGATGTTGATTATGTTGCTCATGAAATGGGACATCAATTTGGAGGAAATCATACTTGGACACATGGTGGTAATGAAGGAACTAATGCACAAATGGAACCAGGAAGTGGTTCTACAATTATGAGTTATGCAGGTATTACAGGTGCCACAGATGTACAGGCAAATGTAGATCCTTATTTTCATGCTAGGTCAATAGAGCAGATTACTAACTATATAAAAACAACAAGCTGTCAAACAAATACAAATACAGGAAATGCTGTTCCAACTGCTAACGCAGGTTCTAACTATACAATTCCTAAAGGAACACCTTTTGTTTTAGAAGGCTCAGGAACTGATGCTGATGCAGGAGATGTATTAACGTATTGTTGGGAGCAATATGATGAGAATAATGCATCAACAACATATCCAAGTGTAACTGCAACATCTGGAGTTGCATTTAGGTCTTATAATCCAACAACTGATACAAAGCGTTATTTCCCAAGATTATCTACAATTAAGTCTGGAGCTACTTCTTGGCAATGGGAAGCTGTTCCTAATGTAGCTAGAACATTAAACTTTAGATTAACAGTTAGAGATAATGTTGCAGGAGGTGCTAATAATAATAGTGATGATATGGTTGTTACTGTTAATGGTACTGCAGGACCTTTTGTAGTAAACTCACCAAATACAAATGTTACTTGGAACGCTGGAACAACGCAAACAGTTACTTGGAATGTGGCAGGAACTACTGGTAATGGTGTAAATGCAGCAAACGTTGATATTTATTTATCTACTGATGGAGGAGATACTTATACTATTGCTTTAGCTTCTGGAGTTCCAAATGATGGTTCGCATGACATTGTAGTACCAAATAATCAAGGAACACAAAATAGAGTAATGGTTAAAGGATCAAATAATATATTCTTTGACATTTCTAATACAAACTTTGAAATAGCTGGACAAGTAGTATGTAATGCTACAGTTCCAACAGGATTAGCAGCTTCAAATGTTGGAGCTGATTCTGCAACTTTAAGTTGGGATGCTGTACCAGGTGCTTCTTACGATTTACAATATAGAGAAGTAGGAGCTGGTTCTTGGACTACAAGCTCTGTTAATGGAATATCTTCAGGGCTTTCAGGATTATCACCTTTAACTCAGTATGAAGCTCAGGTAAGAAGTAAATGTCCAGATAATTCAACTTCTGCTTATAGTAGTGTTGTTACATTTACAACCACAGATGTTCAATTAAATTATTGTAATTCTGCAAGTACTAATATTAATGATGAATACATTGGTCGAGTACAATTAAATACTATTGATAATCCTTCTGGAGGTCAGTTTTATACAGATTTTACAAATATCTCAACAACGCTTACAAAAGATAGTCAATATACAATTACTGTAACTCCAACATGGACAGGAACTGTTTATAGCGAAGGTTATTCGGTGTGGATTGATTACAACAGAGATGGAGATTTTAGTGATGCTGGAGAACAGGTTTGGACACAATCACCAACACAAAGCACACCAGTTAGCGGTTCGTTTACTGTACCTTCTTCTGCTGTAGAAAACTCTACAAGAATGAGAGTTTCTATGAAGTATAATGCTGTACCTACAGAATGTGAGACTTTCACATATGGAGAGGTAGAAGACTATACAATTATTATTGAAGGATCAGGACCTGATACAATTGCACCAGTTATTACTTTAAATGGCGCTTCAACAATAAACTTAAATGTAGGAGATACCTATACAGAACAAGGTGCTACAGCAACAGATAATGTCGATGGAAACTTAACGTCTAGTATTGTTATTGGAGGAGATACAGTTAATGCTAATGTAGCAGGAACTTATGTAGTAACATACAATGTAAGTGATGCGGCAGGAAACGCAGCAACAGAGGTTACTAGAACTGTAAATGTAATTCCAGACACAACTGCACCAGTAATTACTTTAAATGGCGCTTCAACAATTAATTTAAATATTGGAGATACTTATACAGAGCAAGGTGCATCAGCAACAGATAATGTTGATGGAGATTTAACATCAAGTATTGTTATTGGAGGAGATACAGTTAATACCAATGCAGTTGGTACTTATGTGGTTACTTATAATGTAAGTGATGCAGCTGGAAATGCAGCAACAGAAGTTACAAGAACTGTAAATGTTGCTCCGGATACAACTGCACCAGTAATTACTTTAAATGGTGCTTCTGTCGTTGACTTAAATTTAGGAGATACTTATACCGAAGAAGGAGCTACAGCAACAGACAATGTTGATGGAGATTTAACATCAAGCATTGTTATTGGAGGAGACACAGTTAATACCAATGCAGTTGGTACTTATGTGGTAACTTACAACGTAAGTGATGCAGCAGGAAATGCAGCAACAGAAGTTATTAGAACTGTAAATGTAAGTGATGTCCCTACTGGTCCAACTATATTAAATGAAGGTTACTTTGAGACAGGATGGGATGGATGGTCTGATGGTGGAAGTGATTGTGCTAGAAGAGCTGATGCAGCAAGATCTTACGAAGGTAATTATTCTATTAGAATAAGAGATAATTCTGGAACTGCTTCTGCAATGACATTAAGCAATGTTGATATCACTCCTTACTCTCAAGTTGAGGTTGATTTTTACTTTTATGTACATAGTATGGAAAACAATGAAGATTTCTGGTTGAGATATTATAATGGATCTTCTTGGTCAACAATAGCGACATGGACAAGAGGTGTTAATATTAATAACGGAACGTTTTATAATGCAACAGTTACTTTAACTCAAGCTCAATATACTTTTGCTACTAATTCTGGATTTAGATTCCAAAATGATGCATCTGGTAATAATGATCAAATATTTATTGATCAAGTTACAATTACGGGTACTAATTCATCTAAAGGAACTGTGAATAATTTAGTTGCAGTTGGTTCAGTAATTAGTTCTGAGGAAGGATTTGAAGAAGACTTCTTATTGCATCCAAATCCAGTTAAAGGTAATGTTGTTAATATAAAATTACCTGATTCTAATGCTTTTACTTATAGAATTATGAATATGATGGGACAAACAATATTGAAAGGTGAGTCTCAAGGACAAATAAATGTAAGTTCATTAAAATCTGGTATGTACTTCATCGAAATTAATGATGGAGAAGAAATAATGACTAAAAAGTTTATTAGGAGGTAAGCTTTAAAATAAATTTGTTTAAAAGTCCAGATATATTTTATCTGGACTTTTTTGTTTTTAATTGTGCTTTGGTTGTGAGTGTTTTGCGCGGTTTATTGTATGGTAAAAGATAAATAGTTATGTTTAAAAATGCATTTCATCGGATTTTTATGTATTTCATGGATGTTTTTTAAATATTTATTATATATTAGCGGCAATATTTTTCAAGTTTATATTAATTAACCCTAAATCTAATGAGAAAAATTACCCTACTATTAGTAGCTATAGTATGCTCACTAACTATATCTGCACAAAAGCAGACTAACCTTGAAAGAGCAAATGCTTTACTAGAAACCCAAGGAGAATTAACCTTTACTTTTCAAGTTGAAAATAATGAAGATGTAGAACAATACACTAGAAATTTATCACTTGTAAATTATGACCCAGCGACTAAAACTGTTAAGGCCTGGGCTAACGAAAAACAATTTAGAAGGTTTCAGGATCTTAACATAACGTTTCAAGTTCCTATGAGTGAAAACAAAGTTGATGAGTCAGTTATATATGATGTAAGACCATTAGCTAGTAGATCTAGTATGTCTACTTTGAGTTTTCCAGTAAGTTCATATCCTACTTATGCAGAATATGCACAGCAAATGCAAGATTTTGAAGATGATTATCCTGCTTTAGTTGATATGTTTAGTATTGGAAGTACTGGACAAGGTGATAAAGAATTGTTATTTGTAAAGATTTCTGATAACGTAGCAACTGATGAGCAAGAACCTAAGTTAATGCTAACCTCTTCGATGCATGGAGATGAGATTGCAGGTTACCCAATGATGTTAAGTTTAATTAACTACATTCTTACTGTGTATGCTGATACCAATCATGCTGACCACTTGAGAGTAAAGAACTTAGTGGAAAATACAGAAATTTGGATTAACCCAAGTGCTAACCCAGATGGAACATATCACAACAGTGCTACAAATACTTCAGTTGCACAAGCACGACGTGGAAATGGAAACAATATTGACCTTAATAGAAATTATCCTGATAATGTAGCTGGAGCTCATTATGATGGTGAAGTATACCAAACAGAAACCTTAGCCTTTATGGCGTTAGCTGATGCAAACGATTTTGTAATTTCTGCTAACTTTCATGGAGGTACAGAGTTAGTTAACTATCCTTTTGATAATGCACGCACAAATGAATATACGCATGCTGATACAGATTGGTATGAATATATTGGTGTTGAATATGCTACTCATTGTCAGACTGATGCGAATGCTGGAACTTCATCAACACCAGCTTATAATAATAAAGCTTCGTATATGACTGATGATGATGATTGGGACAATCCAGGAGGTTTATATCCTAATAATTATATACAAAGTCCTGGTGTAACACATGGTGCAGAATGGTATCGTGTTTATGGAGGAAGGCAAGATTATATGAATTTCTACCAACATTGTAGAGAAATAACGATTGAGCTTTCTGATACTAAAATTTTACCTGAAAGTTCATTAGTAAGTTACTGGTATTATAATAGAGATGCGTTGTTAGACTTTTTAACACAAGGGACTTATGGATTTAGAGGTCTTGTAAAAGATGCTAATACTACTAATGTCATTGAAGATGTTAAGGTAACTGTAGTGGGTCATGATGCTTATGGTTCAGAGGTTTATACCGATAATCATGGAGCATACTACAGGCCTATTAAAGGAGGTACATATAGCTTAACATTTGAAGCGCCATGTTATCAAACTTATACATTAAACAATCAAACTATTACAGATTATCAAACATTATCTTTATCAGATATTTTATTAACACCTCTTACAGCTACACCACCAACTGGTTTAGCAGCTTCTGGAGTAGGTGCTACTAATGCAACAATAGATTGGGATGCTACAGGAACAAGTTATGACTTACGATATAGAGTAGTTGGGGCGCCAACTTGGACAGAAGTTACAGGATTAACAACTAATACACATCCATTAACAAGCTTATCTATAAGTACTCAATATGAAGTTCAAATTTTAGGGTATTGTAACGCAAATAGTTCTGCATACAGTAGTTCAGTTAACTTTACAACAACTGCTATTAATTATTGTACTGCTACAAGTTCAGATTCAAGTTATGAATGGGTGTCTAGAGTACAGTTAAATGCTAATGATTTAGATAATTCAACAGGAGGTACTAATTATTCAGATTTTACAAGTAACCCAAGCGCTAATGAAACTACTACATTAACACAAAATCAAAATTATACAATAACACTTACACCTTGGTGGAGTGGAACAGTGTATGCTGAACGCTATAAAGTATGGATTGATTTTAATAGAGATGGAGACTTTGAAGATGCTGGAGAAGAAGTGCTTTCTCAAACAACTAATAATTCAGTAAGTAATGGAGTTACTGTATCGCAAAGTTTTACAGTGCCAAGTAATATTACTTTTGGAACAACTAGAATGAGAGTTATAATGAAAGATGGTAATATTAGTGGACCATGTATTTCATATACTTATGGAGAAGTAGAAGATTATGCTATCGATTTAACATATGATGGATTAATGTACTCTAGTAGTACTTGGTTTCCAAGTGCGCCTAATGGTACAACAGGAGCGTCTAATGTATTGATTTTAGATGGTAATTATAATATATCAACAGATGTAGCTGTAAATGATATAGAAGTAGGTGTAAATGGATCTATGACAGTATCTAGAACAGGATCATTAACAGTAAACGGAAACCTGACTGGAAATAATAATGTTACACTAGAATCAGATTCTAATGAGTATTCTAGTTTATTAGTTACAGGAAGTGTAACAGGTAATGTTGAGTATCAAAGACATGCAAATATTACAGGTAGTACAGGAGGAAATGACTTAATTGCGCCTCCGGTTTCTGGACAAGTATTTACAGATTTCTTAACTGATAATGCAAACATTGTTAGTAATGCAGGTAATACACTATACTTATTTGGACCTTTTGATAAAGCATCTGGTAGTTATTTACTATATGCAAATACTGAATCTAGTACTTTAGATTTAGGAACAGGGTATAGAGCAGCTTCAACTGATAATGGCAATTTTAATTTTACAGGAAGTGTAAATACTGGAAATGTAAATGTAGGAATTCTTAATTCTGGTCCTTCATTTCAATTATGGAATTTAGTAGGAAATCCATATCCTTCTTATATAAAATTAGCAGATTTCTTAACAGATAACACAGGTCAATTTGATTCTGAAAAAATTGCTGTATACGGTTATGATGGTGATGCTTCAAATGGATGGGTTATTTGGAATAAAGCTTATTCAGATGCTAACCCTAATACATTGATTACTCCAGGACAAGGTTTCTTTGTTGCTTCAAAAGCAGGAGGGGGAACAGTTTCTTTTACACCAAGTATGAGAAGTATTGGAACAGGAGATGACTTTATTAGTGGTCGTAGTTCAAATAATGCTAATAACATTTCTCACCTTAAAATAAAGGTTGAAAATAGTTCAAGTTTATATAACACAGATTTTTATTTCACTGATAATGCTACTTTAGGTTTAGATCTTGGATATGACGCAGGTGTATATGGAAATTCTGCTCCAGCGTTCTCAATTTACTCTCACTTAGTACAAGATAATACAGGAGTAGATATGGCTATACAATCGGTAGGAAATACAGATTTAGATAACAATGTAATTATTCCATTAGGTGTAAATGCTGCTCAAGGAGAGCAAATAACTATTAGTAAGGTTGAATCTACATTAGCAGCTAACGTGCAAGTGTATTTAGAAGATAATGTTGCAAGCACAACGACGTCATTAAATTCTGGAGATTATGTAATTACTCCTAATACAGCCTTATCAGGAACTGGACGTTTTTATTTAAGATTTGAATCAGACACACTATCTGAAGAAGAAAGTGAGTTAAACGGATTGCAAATCTTTAATACAGCGAATCCAAAAGTATTACATATTAAAGGTTTAATTACCGAAGCTTCAACAATTAGTGTTTATGACATTTTAGGTCGAGATATTTTAACTCAAGACTTAAGTACAAATGTAAATTCTCAAGAAGTTAATATTAGCAATTTAGGTATAGGAACTTATATTGTTGAAATTAGTAATGACTTTGGAACAAGAACTAAGAAAATAATAGTAATGGAGTAAGCATACTATTTTTAAATATAGAAAAGGCAGTTTGTTAATTTCAAACTGCCTTTTTTATATATGTAAAATTTCGTCATCTATAAGAAGTTCATTACCTCTTAATCTAAGAAGAATTTGAGCAACAGCAATGGTGTCTTTTTCGCAATAAGTAATAATTCTGTCTATAGCATTTTCTTCATAAAATACGCTGTAAACTTCACTACCATCAATGTCATCTTTAGGCGATGGAATACCTAACACGTTGGTAAGTAGTTTTAAAGAAGTATAAGTTTTATAATCTCCAAACTTCCATAGTTCTAAGGTGTCTAGATGAGGTACTTCCCATGGTTTTTTACCAAATAGGTTTAGTTTGTAAGGAAGCGTGATATTATTAATAATCATTCGTCTTGCTATATACGGAAAGTCAAACTCTTTTCCATTATGAGCACATAGCAAATGTTTGGCTTGACTAAAATGAGAAATAAGCAAGTTTTTAAAATCTTTAAGTAGTTTGATTTCATCTCCATAAAAAGACGTTACTCTAAAGTTTCTAATATCTCCTTGAAATGAAAAATAACCCACCGAAATACATACAATTTTACCAAACTCTGCCCAAATACCTGCACGTTCATAAAATTCCTCAGCAGTATAGTCGTCTTTACGTTGGTATTGAGACTTAAGTTCCCAAAGTTCTTGTTTTGCAGTATTTAAATCAGAAAAGTGCTGGGTTTCAGGTACAGTTTCTATGTCTAGAAAAAGAATGTTCTCTAAATTGAGTTTTGAAATCATTTTGTAAGAAATTGTTTCTTATAAAACTAAGGAAATAAAACGTAAAACAAAACACTACTTACTGTTTTTCAGCATTTTATAAGCTTCTTCAATGTAGATTGAAATATCATTAGTGTAAGTGCCAATGCCTGCATCAGCAGATTTTTGATGCCCTAACCTAACAATAATCACATTGTCTTCTGGTTGTACAATAACATATTGACCTAAATGACCACGCATCATAAAAAAATCTTTTCCGTTTTGTTGTTTTAACCACCAACCATATCCATATTCTGGACTTGCTTTAAAGCGAGGTGTAATAGATTTGGCAACAAAAGTAGAATCTAGTATTTGCTGTCCATTCCATTTACCATGATCTTTATACAGTTTTCCAAATCGAGCAAAATCTTTAGCGTTACTAGCAATACAACAGTAAGCTTTTACTAAATCGTGTCCTTCACTATCTACTTGCCACAGTGTTTCGTTTTCTGCTCCAAGAGGTTTCCAGAAACTTTCTGTAAAATAATCGTATAGTTTTTTACCAGTTGCTTTTTCAATAACCATAGCTAACATTTGAGTGTCGCCACTAGCGTATTTAAAAGCTTTTCCAGGTTCATCGATAACTTTTAGACCTAACATTACTTTTTCTAGATCGTCATCAAAATAAGCTCTGGTAGTAATTGATAGAGGAGAGTAGTAAGCTTCATCCCAATTGGTTCCAGATGCCATTGACGATAGATCACCAACAGTCATTTTTGCTGCTAAACCATCACTAAATTCAGGTAAAAAGTCACTAACAGGTTGGTCTAAACTTTTTATATAACCATCCATAATGGCTTTTCCCATAAGTCCCGAAACATAGCTTTTTGCCATCGAAAACGAGTTAGACTTTGAGTTTTCATTAAAATCGTCGTAATATTTTTCAAACCAAATGCTGTCATTTTTAATAATAACATAAGCAATGGTTCCTAAAGCTTCATTGGTAGTTTTTAGCTTATCTGTTATTTCAGCTTTATTATAGTCAACATGATTTTCCCAAGGTTGAGGTGTACCTTTCGCTATGGATTGATTATCAAATTCTTTATAATCTTCTAAATAAGCAGTGGTATGTCCTTTTAAATAAATAGTTCTAACAGCTTTTATAAGATAATCTGTATCTGTTGCATATAATATCACTATTAGTAATCCAAAAAGAATTACAACCCATTTAAGAAGCTTTTTTAAGAATTTCATTATAACTTTATTTTAATAACGATTAAAGTTATTAAAATAGCATTTAAGAAACTATTTTACTTTCGATTTTCGCTTTCTTTTTTCTTTGTAGAATGCTTTATCTGCGATATAAATTGTTTTTTCAATTTGTGTAAACACAATACCTTCCTTGTTTATAATATCAAGGGATTTGACGAGATTAAATTCACCGTCTTCAAGTACTCTTTGTTTAATATTTTTAATTTCTTCTGAGGAAAAATTAAATTCTGCAAAGACATCTTCTTTTGCTGGTCGCTTAAAACGTATTTGCGATGCTTTATCCCAAACAACATAATCCTCTTTTAATATATTAATCAGTTGAATCATATAAATAGGATCGGTTGCCGAAAATAAGCTGCCACCAAAAATGGATCCTACATAATTCTTGTTTTTGATGCTTAGAGGGATTTTTATTTTGACGCGTAATAAGTCTTCAGAAACTTCAATAACTTTTCCAGTTGACCTTCTATACATTGGCGACAAATTGAAGCCATATTTAAAAATTTGTTGATCAGAAAGGAAGTTTCTTAATATTTTGGTAAGTGTTTGGTACATGTTTTAAAACAGTGATTGCTGTTTATATGGACTTTCGTGGTTTAAAAGCCACTGTTTTCTGCTCAAACCTCCAGCGTATCCCGTTAAACTACCATCGGTTCCTATAACACGATGACAAGGAATGATAATCCATAAAGGATTTTTCCCATTAGCACTAGCAGCAGCTCTAATAACTTTTACGTCTCCTAATTGTTTCGCTAAGTCTAAATATGAAATGGTTTTTCCATAAGGAATAGTACTTAATTGCTCCCAAACACGTTTTTGAAAATCTGTTCCTTGAGGGTTTAAGTTGAGGTTAAATTGTTGTCTAGTACCATTAAAATACTCTTGAAGTTGATAAACACAATCCTCTAAAATTTCAGGTATCACTGAAGTAATTTCTGCTAAATCATTATTTAAAACAGTAACTGATGATATACCATCAACATTACCGCAAATTTTAGCGATTCCTAGAGGTGTGTTTATGTATGCTTCCTCATTCATTTGCATTTTGACTTTTACCTTCCTCTATAAGTCCTAAGCGTTTAGCACGTGCTTCCCAGCTTTTTCTTGCTAACATTTGTAAATCTGCTACATTATCGCTTTCGTCCATAATTTCTATACCTAAAAGTGTTTCAATTACATCTTCCATAGTAACCAAACCACTAACCGAACCATACTCATCTACAACCAAAGCCATGTGGTTTTTATTGTGAACTAATTGATCCAAAAGTTGTTGGATGGGAAGGTTACGATTGGTAACTATAATATCGCGTTTTACTTCTGCTAATTTTTTATGACCATTATGGTTGGCCATTTCTTTATAAACATCGTCTTTTAAAACAAGTCCAATAATATTGTCTGATGAATCTTTATATACTGGAATTCTAGAAAATCTTAAGGTTTGATTTTCATTAAAAAATTCTTCAACAGTCATATTCTCATCAGCACTTTTCATAACAGTTCTAGGTGTCATGATATCTTTAGCTAATACATCTTTAAAGGCAAGCATGTTTTTAATGACCTTACTTTCGGATTCATGAAAAACACCTTCTTCATGAGCAATATCTGTCATAGCATGAAAATCTTCACGACTTAAAACGCTTCCATGATGCCCTTTACCTCCAATTAGTTTTGTTGTAAGTTGAAGTAACCACAAAATTCCTGTCCATTTTAATGGGAAAATTAAAACATGTAATGCTTTAGCTGTAAAATTTGCAAGTTGTTTCCAGTAAGTAGCACCAATAGTTTTAGGTATAATCTCTGAAGCCACTAAAATAAGAATAGTCATTATTGTTGACACAACACCAACCATAACATCTTCGGTGTAGTTAATGCCAAAAACTGTTTTTACTTCTGTTCCATACATTTCGGCATAAGCCACTTTAGCTTGTACACCAACCAAAATTGCACCCACTGTATGTGCGATAGTGTTAAGTGTTAAAATTGCGATTAAAGGTCTGTCAACATCTTTTTTAAGTGCTTCTAAAGCGTCTGCATAGGTTTTTCCTTCTTTCTTTTTAACATTGATAAAAGTAGGTGTAATACTAAGTAATACTGCTTCTAAAATAGAACACAAAAAGGAAAAGAATATGGAAATGATTCCATAAAATATAAGTAAGCTCATTAATTGTTTTTTGTTAAGCTAATTTAAGGAATTAAACGGTTAGTTAATAACCTTAATAAGATACTTGAAGATATTTCTAATTTCATCGTCATTTAAATTTGGAAATGGTATGCACTCCGCATTAAAAGTGTTCTCTCTTAATCGCTCTTCATTTCTTACAAATTTTAAAAAAGTCTCTAGATGATAATTTTTTATTTTGTTTTGAAGAAGAGGAGGGTCAATATTACCTGTTAATGGATGACAAGCTAAACAATTTGTATAAAATAATTGTTGACCTAATTCTTCTTTAATGCTTAAAGAGTCTTTTACTATTTCATTTTCTGTTAAAGGAAAATCTTTTGTGCCGCAAACTGAAACTGTATTGATTCTAATAATTAAATACAGAGCTAAAAGAATTACTAATGCAAAGATGAAAACAATTTTTTTCAAGTCTTAAGAAATCAATTTTACAATGTCTTTAGCAAAATAACTTGCTATAATATCTGCACCAGCACGTTTAAATGCCATGGTAGATTCTAGCATAATTTGGTCGTGATTTAACCATCCTTTTTCAGCAGCAGCTTTAATCATAGCATATTCACCACTTACTTGATATACAGCCACAGGAACATCAAATTCATTTTTTACTTCACGTACAATATCAAGGTAAGCCATTCCAGGTTTTACCATAACAATATCTGCACCTTCGTCAATATCCATTTCGGTTTCGCGAAGTGCTTCAAAACGGTTAGCATAGTCCATTTGGTAAGTCTTTTTGTCTTTTGGAACATCTACCATATCTACAGGAGCAGAGTCTAGAGCATCTCTAAAAGGACCATAAAAAGCAGAAGCATATTTAGCAGAATAGCTCATTATTCCAGTATCGATAAAACCTTCGTCCTCTAAAGCTTCACGTATAGTTAAAATACGCCCATCCATCATATCACTTGGTGCTACAAAGTCAGCTCCAGCTTGCGCATGTGAAATACTCATGTCTGCTAATACTTCAGCAGTTTCATCATTAATAATTTTGCCATTTTCAATAATTCCATCATGTCCATAAGCCGAATATGGATCTAAAGCAACATCAGTCATAACCAACATATGTGGACATGCATTTTTTACGGTTTTTATAGCACGTTGCATTAATCCATTAGGGTTTAAAGCTTCAGTACCTTTGTTATCTTTTAAATTATCAGGGACTTTTACAAATAGCAATACCGATTTTAATCCAAGCTTCCAAAGTTCTTTAACTTCATTTTCTAGTAAGTCTAGACTATATCTGTAATAATTAGGCATAGATGCAATTTCTTCTTTTACACCTTTACCTTCAACCACAAATAATGGTACTAAAAAATCGTTTGGAGAAATTATAGTTTCTCTAACTAAGCTTCGTATAGCTTGGTTTTGTCTTAATCGTCTATTTCTTTTTAATGGAAACATAATAACTGTTATTTATATCCTATTTCTTCTGTTAAAGCTACTTTACTTTTAGCAAAATGACCAATTCCGAAAGCAATTTCTTTTCCTTCTTCATTTTGTAATATACTTTCGGCGATAAATAGGTTTTTAGATTTAAATTTTACTCTGCCAACTGCAGTGATCACACCTTTATTGGCTGGTCTTATAAGGTTTATATTAAAATTTGTTGTTAAAACAAATACATCTTTAACAATAGAATTTACAGCAAAAAATGCCGCATCATCTAATAATTTAAAATAAACTGAGCCATGAATTGCTCCTAAAGCATGAAAATATTTAGGCTCAATAGTTAGTTTAATCTCAGCAAATTCTTCTTCAACTCTAATTTCTGTACTTTGGTAAATTTCTTTATTGAAATTTGCACCAAGATACATGTTTTCTAATTTTTTGAAGTGAGACATTATACCCAGTTTTTAGGTTGTTTTAGTACTGCCAAAAGTTTCTCTTCGTCACTGCCTTCTTCAGGATGATGGTCATAAACCCATTGTACATGAGGAGGCAAGCTCATTAATATACTTTCAATTCTTCCGTTTGTTTTTAAACCAAATAAAGTACCTTTATCGTGTACTAAATTGAATTCAACATAACGTCCTCGACGTATTTCTTGCCAGTTTCTTTGTGCTTGTGTGTATGGTAAATCTTTTCTTTTTTCGACAATTGGTACGTAAGCTTCAAGGAAACTATTACCAACTTCGGTAACAAAATTATACCAATTTTCCATGGACATATTTTCTGAAGCTTTACAGTAATCAAAAAATAAACCACCTACACCTCTGGCTTCATTGCGATGTGTGTTATGAAAATATTCATCACAACGTGCTTTATAGTTTGGATAAAATGCTGTGTCGTGCTTATCGCAAGCAATTTTACAAGTTTGATGAAAATGAACAGCATCTTCTTCAAATAAATAGTAAGGCGTTAAATCTTGTCCGCCACCAAACCAACTGTCTACAATAGTTTCATCTGCATCATACATTTCAAAATAACGCCAATTTGCATGAACAGTAGGTACCATTGGGCTTTTTGGGTGTAATACTAAACTTAAACCACAAGCAAAAAAATCAACATCTCCAACTTTAAAGTAAGCTTGCATTGATTTTGGAAGTTTACCATGAACTGCTGAAATATTTACACCACCTTTTTCAAAGACATTCCCATTTTCGATAACACGAGTACGACCGCCACCTCCTTCGGGACGTTTCCATAGGTCTTGTTGAAATTTGGCTTTTCCATCAATTGCCTCTAAAGAAGATGTAATGGTATCTTGTAAATCTTGTATGTATTGATAAAATTTATCTTTCATAGTTTTTTAAATCATTGATTTATTGCAGTAAGTTGATTTTTCAAAGTCTCTAATATTAATTGCAACAAATGGAATGTTGGAAAACATTTTATTTAAAACGGTTACAATTTCCTTTGACAAATTTGCTTTTTGTTCGGTAGTTCTACCTTCCATAATATTTGCAAATACATGAATAAAATCTTCTTGTTTTCCTCCTACAAGATAGTTTTCGTTGAAAGGGTTTAATCTTACTTTTATATCTGATTCTTCAAAAAGACCTGTTTTTGTAGCAGCTTTATGAACGCTTTCTAGAATATCTTTAGGTTGCTGAATTTCAAATATGGTACTTGAACAATCTATTACAAAATGTGGCATAATATGATTATTTATATAATTCGTATAACTCCATGTCAAGAGGACTTTCTCCTGGTGGTGTATATTTATTTTTTAATGTTTCTTGCCAAATAAAATGGTTTTTTTTGGCAACTTGAACACTTGATAAGTTGTTTTTATGAACGATTATTTGAAGCGTATTAAGTCCTAAGTTTTCAAAAGCATGTTTAGAAAGTGCTTTTATACTTTTACTTGTAATGCCTTTTCCTTCGAAAGGATAGCCAATAGCGTAAGCAAATTCACCTTGCTTTTTTTTCCAGTCTAGTTCTTTAATATAAACGAGTCCAACTAAAGCGTTTGAATTTTGTTCTTTTATGGTAAATAGAAATTCTTCGTTTAATCGAAATTGAGTTGTTTTCTTTTTAGTGAAATAAGAGGCTAAATCTGGAGTTAAATTTTGAGCTAAGGTCTTTGGGAAATAACGTTTTAAGCGATCTTCGTTTGCTACAGCAAAATCGCAAAGTTTCCAAGCGTCTTTTTCTTGAATAGGATGTATGTTATATGTGTCAAAAGTTGCTACCAAACTTATACAATATCTTTATTAGAATCGAGCAATTCAATGGTTTTAGTTGAGGCAGCAGTTACAGATAAAGGTAACACTAAAATTACACCAATTATAGGAATTAATAAAATTGCAAGAAAACCAAGACCATTGCCAATGGCTGTGCCTCGGTTTTTTCTAACAAAAGACAAACTTTCGTTATACTTTAAATGACGTTCTAAGGTGTAATCCATATTACCAAACCCAGCATAATAAGCTTGAACCACAAATATTAGTAAAGATGTAAACCATCCAATTACTGGGATTAATCCAACCATAAAAATTAAAATGGTTAGCATTAACTCCATGCCTAAATTTCTAACATTTATACGAATACCTCTCCATAATTGTTGTTGAAAAGAAGTGTTTCTATGGGTGTGTTTTTCACCTAAGAGATGTAATTCTATTTTTTCGGAAACAGCACTCATAAAAGGTGCTGATAAAGCCATTATTATATGCTTAAATAAAATTAATCCTAAAGCAAGAATAAGTAAACCACTAAAAACTTCTACTATGGCTGAAAAAGTGTTTTTTCCCCATTCCCAAATCCAAACTTTAGAGATGAAGGTTCCTAAATTATCGGAAAAACCATACGCAGAAACTCCAATTATTATAGCAGTAACTATGCTAATAATAATTGGTATTGCAAAAAACTTCCAGAGCTTAAGCTTGGATATTAGAGCAAAAGCTCCAAAATAGGCTTGTATGCTCTTAAAAACAGCTTTAAGCATTATATTCTTTTACAGCATCTATAAATGCTTTGGCGTTGTCTAAAGGAATATTAGGTAAAATACCATGACCTAAGTTTACAATGTATTTATCCTTACCAAAAGCATCAATCATTTGGTGAACCATTTTCTTGATTTCGGCAGGAGGAGATAACAACCTAGAAGGGTCAAAATTACCTTGTAATGTAATGTTTCCACCTGTTAAATAACGTGCGTTTTCAGGAGAACATGTCCAATCTACTCCTAATGCAGATGCATTACTTTTTGCCATTTCACCTAAAGCAAACCAACAGCCTTTACCAAATGCGATTACAGGTGCATCATCTTTTAATGCTTCAATAATTTGGTTAATGTATTGCCATGAGAACTCCTGATAATCGGTTGGAGAAAGCATACCTCCCCAAGAATCAAAAACTTGTACAGCATTTACACCTGCTTTTACTTTTTCTTTAAGATAAGCAATAGTAGTATCTGTGATTTTTTGTAGTAATTGATGAGCAGCAATAGGGTTTGTAAAACAAAGCTCTTTTGCTTTGTCAAAGTTTTTACTGCCTTGACCTTGTACCATATAACATAGTATTGTCCAAGGGGATCCAGCGAAACCTATTAAAGGGATTTCATCGTTTAATAATTCTTTTGTTGCTTTTATAGCTTGATATACATAATCAAGTTCAACGGTAACATCAGGAACAATTACATTGTCTACATCTTTTTGAGTGCGAATTGGATTTGGAAGGTAAGGTCCAAAATTTGGTTTCATTTGCACTTCTACATTCATTGCTTGCGGAATTACTAGAATATCGCTAAATAAAATAGCGGCATCCATTCCGTATCTTCTAATAGGTTGAACTGTGATTTCACTAGCAAGTTCTGGAGTACGACATCTTGTAAAGAAGTCGTATTTTTCTCTTATGGCTATAAATTCTGGTAAATAACGTCCAGCTTGACGCATCATCCACACTGGAGGACGTTGTACAGTTTCTCCTTTTAGTGCTCTTAAAAATAAATCGTTCTTAATCATAGTGTTTATGCGTTATGCTTTTTGAATGTAATTTAAATTAACTAGTTCTATAACACTTTCTACTGTAGGTACTTTTGCTACTCTTACATCTTTAAAGTGTTTTCTAGCTTCTTTAGCAGTAGATTCTCCAATACAAAAAGCTATTTTGTCTGCTTTGTTTTGCAATATATAACTCTGTACCGTTGAAGGGCTATAAAACATTGCACCTTCTGCGTTTTCGTCAATTTTTATAGCATCGTATTTTGTGCTATAAGCCTCTACTTCATTAACAGTTATATTGTTTTGAGTTAATATGTTTGGTAAATCGTCTAACCTTAAATCGCTACAGAAGTAAGTTACTTCGTTACCTTCTATGTTATCTACTAAATATTCAGCTAAACTTTTAGCGTTTTTCTCAGCGTGTTTTACTTTACCAATTTTACTTTCAATTAAGCGTTTTGTGCGTCTACCCACACAATAAATGTTTTTAAATTGTAATTCTTCGGCTGGAAAATTAGTTACTAATGCTTCAACGCCATTTTTACTAGTGATAACTACATTTTCAATAGCTGTTTTTAGTATTTGTGGTTTAATGCGGTTAGTTGCAATTTTTATAAAATCTGTACTTTCTACTTTAATGTCTTCGTGAAATAATTCGTTTTGACTTGGTGTCAGTTTTTTGGTTGAATAAACATTTACTGTTTTTTCTTCCTGTTTCAACTCATCCATTAAGCGTTTACCACCTTTATTAATGATAAACTCAGCACAATCTTTTGCTATAAATTTATGTCTTCCAAGTTTTTCTTGTCTTGATACTTCAATTTTTTTAGTACCATCTTTACTTAAAAGGACTCCTTTAAAATTAACTTCATTGTCCTTTATGTATGCATAAGCACCAATAGGAGCGGTACAACCACCTTCTAAAACATTTAAAAATTTACGTTCAATAGAAGTACATATTTCTGTTTCTTCATGGTTTAATTGTGCGCAAATTTCTAGGGTATCACTATCTTCTCCTAAGGCTGTAATCATAATTGCACCTTGAGCAGGCGCAGGAATCATCCAATCTAGATTAATACTATTCTTAGGAGTTAGTCCAATTCTACCAATTCCAGCAGCAGCAAAAATAGCTCCATTCCAATCGTTGTCTTCAAGTTTTTGTAAACGTGTATTTACGTTTCCTCTTAAATCAACCAAAGTATGTGTTGGAAATCTATTTAACCATTGTGCACGACGTCTTAAACTTCCAGTAGCAATAACTGCATTTCTTTGAGATAAAAACTCTTCGTTGTTTTTAAATACTAAAGTGTCTTTATTGTTGCCTCGTTTTAATACAGCTGCTTGTACAATACCTTTTGGTAATACAGTAGGTACATCTTTTAAAGAGTGTACAGCTATGTCTATATCATGATTAAGCATTGCTATATCAAGAGTTCTGGTGAAAATTCCAGTTATTCCTAATTCGTAAAGCGGTTTGTTTAAAACTAAATCTCCAGTTGCTTTTACAGGAACTAAAACAGTTTTATGACCTAAATCTTCTAGTTGTTTTTGTACAGTCTTAGCTTGCCATAGTGCTAATTCACTATCGCGCGTACCAATTCTAATTGTTTTAGACATTTTGTGAAGTTTCTAATTGAAACACTTTTTTAATAAGATCAAGACTCTCGTCTGTTGGAATATCGTCATCTTTTAAATGATGAGCGAAGTGATTTGTAATTTTTTGGATAATATTTTTACTTATTACTTCTGCTTGCGCTTCGTTAAAATCAGACATTTTTTTACGTTGTGTGTCTAGTTCTGAAGACGCGAAATTTTGCAGCTTAAGTTTTAGTGCTTTAATAGTAGGTGCAAACTTTCTTGTTTCTAACCACTGATTGAATTCAATTTTTACTTCTTCAATAATAGTTTCAGCCAAAGGAATAAAAGCTTTACGTTTTTCAAGCGTTTCATCAGTCATTTGCGATAAGTAATCTAAATGTACTAACGTTACATTTCCTAAATCAGTTACATTGTCATCTACATTTTTAGGAATTGAAAGATCTAGAATTAAAAGTGGCTTATCATTTTGAATTAATAGTTTATCTACTGTAGGGTTTTGTGCACCAGTTGCAACTATTAAAATATCTGTATTATTTATTTCTTCTTGTAATTGCGCATAGTCTTTAACTAACACATTAAACTTACCAGCAACTTTTTCTGCTTTATCTTTTGTGCGGTTAATTAAAGTTATGTGTTCGTTTTTTGTATGCTTAATTAAATTTTCACAAGTATTTCTTCCAATTTTTCCAGTACCAAAAAGTAAAATGTTTTTGTTAGAGATATCTTCAACATTTTTCATAATGTATTGTACTGAAGCAAAAGAAACTGAGGTTGCGCCAGAAGATAATTCAGTTTCATTTTTTATACGCTTACTTGCTTGAATTACACAGTTTAATAAGCGTTCGATAAATGGGTTAAGTAAACCGTGTTTTTTAGAAACTCTGGCACTGTTCTTTATTTGACTAATAATTTCAAAATCACCAAGAATTTGACTGTCTAAACCAGAGCCAACTCTAAATACATGAGATATTGCTTCTCTATTTTTGTAAACGTAAGCTACTTGTTGAAACTCTTCAACTGTACCTTTAGTATTGTCACAAAGTAGTTTAATAAGTTCAAATGGGTGGTGAGCAAAACCATAAATTTCAGTCCTGTTACATGTAGATGTAACGACTAAACTTTCTACACCATAAGACTTGGCTTGTTGAATTAAATTTAACTTAGAAGCTTCATCTAAGCTAAAATGCCCACGCACTTTTGCATCGGCTTTTTTATAACTTAATCCTATTACATAGAAATAAGTACCTCTTGATATATTGTATTGCTCCATTAACCTGACTTGGATTTGCTAAACAAAAATATAGAGCAAGGTCATTAAAAAAATAACGCTAAAAGAACTTTAATTGTCGTTTGTGGTTTTTTTAAGTCTTTTTTTAATATTTTATGATTTATGTCATATTTTAGCGCTAAAAATAAGGGTTTTCAAGCTTTTAATCTAGAATGAATCTAAATAAGAAAGATAATTTACACAAACATGGCGAGGATAAAAATGTCGCTAAAGGTTCTTTTGATGAAACTTTAATTGATGAAGGGTTTGTTATTTTAACACATCAAAACGATTCAAATGAAATACAAATCATTGAAAAAGATGTAGATAGTAGTTTTATTCAATTCCATTTTGGGATAAAAGGATTGTCTAAGTTTCAATTCAATAATGGTAGGTATGTTTTAAATATTAATGAAGAAAGTTCATTATTATTATACAACCCAAAAAGAGATTTACCAATTCATTTAGAAGTAGATCAAAACTCATGGTTAGTCTCAATTTTAATATCTATTAAAGAGTTTCATGGCTTATTTTCGCATGAAGCAGAATACATTACTTTTTTAAGTGAGGGGAATCAAGACAAGAAATATTATAAAGATGGAAAAATAACACCATCGATGGCAGTTGTGTTGAACCAATTAGTGAGTTACAATTTAAATCCATCAATAAAAGAACTTTATTTTAAAGCTAAAGGGTATGAATTGTTAAGTTTGTACTTTAATAGAAGTCAAGATGCAGATGTAGAGCAATGTCCATTTTTAGTTGATGAAACTAATGTTATAAAAATTAGAAAAGCAAAAGATATTATCATCTCTAGAATGGCTGAGCCACCTACATTGCAGCAATTAGCAGATGAAATTGGCTTGAGTTTAAAAAAGCTAAAAGAAGGGTTTAAACAAATATATGGTGATTCTGTTTTTAGTTTTTTATTTGATTACAAAATGGAAGTTGCAAGAAAGCTTCTTGAAACTGGAGATCATAATGTTAATGAAGTAGGTTTTAAGGTAGGATATAGTACAGCAAGCCATTTTATTGCTGCATTCAAGAAAAAATATGGTACAACACCAAAAAAATATATACAATCAAAAAATTGAGAAATCAATTTATTAGCACAAGAATAAATTAATGAAAGGGGTTTTATTAGTAAACTTAGGGTCACCAGATAGTCCAGATCCAAAAGATGTAAAAAAGTATTTAGGCGAGTTTTTAATGGATGAACGTGTGATTGATGTTCCATTATGGGCAAGATCACTAATTGTTAAAGGAATTATATTAAATACAAGACCCAAGGCTTCGGCAGAGGCTTATCAAAAAATATGGTGGGAAGAAGGCTCTCCATTAATTGTTATTTCTGAAAGATTAAAAGAGAAAGTTCAATCACAGGTTGATATTCCTGTTGCGCTAGCAATGCGTTATGGTAGCATGACAATAAAAAAAGGCATCCAAGAATTAGTAGATAAAGGTGTCAAGCAAATATTTTTAATACCATTATACCCTCAATTTGCAATGGCAACAACTGAAACTATTTTAGTGCTTGCCGAAGAAATAAGAAAAGAACACTTCCCAGATATTGATATTAAAGATTTACCAGCATTTTATAATGATGAAGATTATATAAATGTACTTAGTGATTCTATCAAATCTGGTTTAGAAGGAAAAACATACGACCATTTATTGTTTTCATATCATGGTGTTCCAGAAAGACATATTAGAAAACGAGACATTACTAAATCACATTGTAAGATTGATGGGTCTTGTTGTGCAACACCCTCAAAAGCCCATGAATTTTGTTATAGACACCAATGTTTAGAGGTGACACGATTGGTAGCAAAAACACTTCAGTTAAAAGAGGGGACTTATTCAACATCTTTTCAATCTAGATTAGGATTCGATCCATGGTTACAACCATATACAGATAGAACTATTGAAAATTTAGGTAAAGAAGGTGTCAAAAATATGGCTATTGTAACACCTGCATTTGTTAGTGATTGTTTAGAAACCCTTGAAGAAATTGCTATGGAAGGTCAGGAGATTTTTCATGAAGTTGGAGGAAAAGAATTCACAACGATACCATGTTTAAACGATGATCAACCTTGGGTAGATTTGCTAGCAAAATGGATTAAAAACTGGAGTAACTAGTAAAGCTTTTAGTTTAAACTAACACAGTTGTTTAGGTTTTATTAAATCCTTACTTTTAACTACATAACTAAACCAAAAATTCATGCGATTATCATTATTAGTAATGGCAATGCTATTGTCTATAGCAAACATTACAACCTTAGATGCTCAAAATATTAATGAAGATTTATACTCGGGATTAGAATATAGATTGTTAGGACCTTTTAGAGGAGGTCGAAGTGCAGCGGTAACAGGAGTTCCTAACCAACCTAATCTATTTTATTTTGGAGCAACTGGAGGAGGAATATGGAAAACTACTAATGGAGGACGTGAATGGGAAAATATTTCTGATGGATATTTTGGAGGTAGTATAGGTTCAATATCTGTATCAAAAAGTGATCCTAATGTAATTTATGTAGGTGGAGGAGAAAAAACAGTTAGAGGAAATGTATCTTCTGGTTATGGAATATGGAAATCTGTTGATGCAGGAAAAACATGGTCTTCAGTAGGTTTAAAAAACTCACGTCATGTACCACGTATTGCAATTCATCCAACCAATTCTGATATTGTTTATGCTGGAGTTATGGGAAATATTTATAAACCAACTCAAGAAAGAGGTGTTTATAAAAGTATTGATGGTGGAAAAACATGGCGTAAAACATTATTTGCTAATGAACACGCAGGTGTTGTTGATTTAATTATCGATCCAACTAATCCAAGAATATTATACGCTTCAACTTGGAGAGTACAGCGTACACCTTACAGTTTAAGCTCTGGAGGAGAAGGTTCTATTTTATGGAAAAGTACAGATAGTGGTGAAACTTGGACGGAAATATCTACTAATAATGGATTTCCAACTGATACACTTGGAATTATTGGAGTAACAGTTTCTCCTGTAAATAATCAAAGAGTTTGGGCTATTGTAGAAAATAAAGATAAAGGAGGTTTATATAGAAGTGATGATGGTGGTGAAAATTGGACTTATGTAAATAGCGAGCGCAAAATACGTCAGAGAGCGTGGTATTACACAAGAGTATATGCTGATACTAAAGATGTTGATAAAGTATATGTTTTAAACGTAAGATATCATAAAAGTGTAGATGGTGGAAAAACTTTTAGTACTCATAATGCACCTCATGGAGACCATCACGATTTATGGATAGCACCAGAAAATCCTGATAGAATGGTTATTGGTGATGATGGTGGAGCGCAAGTAACTTATGATGGAGGTGAAACATGGAGTACATATCATAATCAACCTACATCTCAATTCTATCGCGTTACTACAGATAATCATTTTCCATATAGAATTTATGTAGCACAGCAAGATAATTCAACTATAAGAATTCCTCATAGAACTGATGGTTATAGTATTAGTGAAGGTGATTGGGAATCTACAGCAGGAGGAGAATCTGCTCATATTGCAGTAGATCCAAAAAATAATGATATTGTTTATGGTGGTAGTTACGATGGGTTTTTAACTCGTGTGAACCATGAAACAGGAACTGTAAGAGCTATTAATGTATGGCCAGATAATCCTATGGGTCATGGAGCAGAAGGTATGAAATATCGTTTCCAATGGAATTTTCCTATTATATTCTCTAAGCACAATCCTAATAGGCTATATACATTCTCACAACATGTTCATGTAACCGAAAATGAAGGTCAATCTTGGGATATTATTAGTCCTGATTTAACAAGAAACGATCCTGAAAAATTAAAATCATCAGGAGGACCAATTACGCAAGACAATACTTCAGTAGAATACTATTGTACCATTTTTGCTGCACAAGAATCACCTATCACAGAAGGACTACTTTGGGTAGGTAGTGATGATGGTTTAATTCATTTAACAAAAGATGGTGGTAAAAATTGGGAGAATGTAACTCCTAAAGGTATGCCAGAATGGATGATGATTAATAGCATAGAACCAAGTGCTTTTGATGCAGGAACTTGTTATGTGGCAGGAACAAAATATAAAACAGGTGATTTTACGCCATATTTATATAAAACAACAGATTATGGAAAGTCTTGGACAAAGATTACTAATGGTATAAATCCAGAACATTTTACAAGAGTTTTACGTGAAGATCCAAAACAAAAAGGGTTGCTTTATGCAGGAACCGAAACAGGAATGTATATTTCGTTTAATGATGGTAAAAATTGGAAGCCCTTTCAATTAAACTTACCAATTGTTCCTATTACTGATGCTACTATAAAAGACAACAATTTAATTGTTGCAACACAAGGACGTAGTTTATGGATTATAGATGATTTAAGTGTAATTCATCAATTATATAACTTAAATCAAGATGCCAATAACATTCTATTTAAGCCAAAAGATACTTATAGAATGAGAGGAGGAAGTAGAAAAGGGAGTAAGCTAACAGGAACTAATCATCCAAATGGTGTAATTACTAATTTTAATTTGAAAAATTATAGTGAAAAGGACGAGGTAGCTTTAACGTATTTTGATGCTAAAGGAGATACAATAAAAACGTTTAGTACTAGTAGCAAAAAGAATAAGTTAAAGGTTGAAAAAGGTGCTAACACCTTTGTTTGGAATATGACTTATGATGGTGCAGAAAGGTTAAAAGGTATGATTTTATGGTGGGCAAGTTTAAATGGTCCAAGAACTATTCCTGGAAATTATAAAGTAAGTTTAACAGTTAACGATGAAACCATATCACAGCCATTTACAATTTTGGCAGACCCTAGAGCAGAGAGCTCATTAGATGATATGAAAAAGCAATTTACTTTTATAAAGGAAGTAAATAAAACTATGGATGAAGCTCATAAATCCATTAAAAAAATTAGAAAGATAAATACACAGTTATCTGCTTTCGAAAAGCAATATAAAGGAAATGAAAGTGTAAAGGATTTATTAGATAAGGCTAAAGAGCTAAAAGAAAAGTTCACCGAAATTGAAGAAGCGCTTTATCAAACAAAAAATAGAAGTGGACAAGACCCATTAAATTTCCCAATTAGACTAACTAATAAGTTGGGCCACTTAAACTCTTTGGTAAGAATGGGTGATTTTGCACCAACCGATCAGGATGTAAAAGTTAAAGACGAATTGTCGGCTAAAATCAATGCGCAATTAAAAGAATTTAACGATTTAATTGATAATGAAATTAAAGCATTTAACGAAGCGTTTAACGCAAAACAACTTAATTACCTATTTATTGAAAATTAATGGAGTATTATAATTATATAAAGTCACTGCATCTCATTTTTGTAGTTACTTGGTTTGCTGGTTTATTTTACATTCCTAGATTATTTGTTTATCAAATAGAAGCATTTCATAAACCATCTCCTGAAAAGGAAATATTAGGGAAACAACTAAAACTTATGGCTAAACGTTTATGGTATATTATAACGTGGCCTTCAGCTGTATTAGCAACTATTTTTGCTATTTGGCTATTGTTTATTATTCCTGGTTGGTTAGAACAAGGATGGATGCATGTTAAATTGGTTTTTGTGGTATTATTGTTTTTATACCATTTTAAAACGCATCAAATCTACAATCAACTGCAAGTAGATAACGTGAAATATTCATCTAACTTTATGAGAATATGGAATGAAGGTGCTACTATAATTTTATTTGCAGTCGTATTTTTAGTAATATTAAAAGATACTGTTAACTGGATTTTTGGAGTTGTAGGTATTATTGGTTTAGGTATTTTTTTAATGTTAGGAATAAAACTTTATAAAAAGATTCGAGAAAAGAATCCAGAAGCATAGATATGGCGTGATTATTGGTAACTATACTGAATAAAAATAGTTGATGGCAAAAAATAAACTTTCATTAAGATCAAGGATATTCTTCTACATGATATTGTTAGTTGTGGTTGCTTCTATACTTATTGCTGGAGTTACTATATATCAATACCATGACCAATCACAAGATTATCATAAGCTAAGATTGGAAAGAAAAGAATCTCAATTAGTTTCAAGTATTAACTATGTACTTAAAGAAACCACTTGGGAAAAGAAAACCGAAAATTTAAACTATATTTTTAAAGATAAGATTTACGAAATAGCAAATATTCATAATCTCAACTTTAATATATATGACTTAGAAGGGACGCTTATTAAGAGTTCTAGACCTAGTTTTGAATCCGATAGCTTAGAAACGTGTATTCCTGCCGAAATTTTAAATGAATTACATCAAAGTGTAGAGAAACGATATGTAGCCCAAAACGAAAAATTAGGAGGTGACTATAGGTCGTCATATCTCATATTTAATGATATTGATGCAAAACCTTTAGGTATTATTAACTTACCATATTTTGATGATGATTCTTTTAATGATGCCGAATTAAAAGAGTTTTTGATAAGGTTAGGTTACGCCTATTTTGTGATGCTGTTGGTTGCAATTGCCTTCGCTTATTTTGTATCAAAAATCATTACTAGGTCGCTAAAAACAATTAGCGATAAAATGAATGAAACGCGTTTAGAAAAACGCAATAAAAAAATTGAATTAGTTGGTGCTAGTGAGGAGGTTTCTGTTCTAGTCGAATCGTACAATAGTATGATTGACGAGTTAGAAGAAAGTGCTGTGAAGTTAGCTACTAGTGAGCGTGAACAGGCATGGCGTGAAATGGCGAAACAAGTCGCACACGAAATTAAAAACCCATTAACACCAATGCGATTAAGTGTACAGAGTTTTCAAAGAAAGTTTGATCCCGAAGACCCAAATATTCACCAAAAGGTTGATGAATATTCAAAGACACTTATTCAGCAAATAGATACTATGAGCTCTATAGCATCAGCATTTTCTAATTTCGCTAAAATGCCTGCGCAAAAAAATGAGAAGCTAAATGTGGTTGAGGTGATAGATTTGGCACTAGATATATTTACTGAAAAATACATTACGTTTAATTCTGAAGAAGAAATAATCATTGCTAATTTTGATAGAACACAGCTTATACGTGTGGTGACCAATTTGGTTAAAAATGCTATACAAGCCATTCCAGAAGGTAGAGAACCAATGATTTTTGTAGACTTAAAGGTTGAAAATGATGATGTGGTTATTAAAATTACCGATAATGGTAGTGGTATTACAGAAGAAAATAAACCAATGATTTTTGAACCTAAATTTACAACTAAGTCTAGCGGAATGGGATTAGGATTGCCAATGATTAAAAATATTATTGAAACTTATAAAGGAAGTATTACCTTTACGTCGCAAGAAGGTAAAGGCACAATTTTTAAAGTTACTTTCCCAAAACAATAAACAATGAGTTATAATAATTTACTATCTAATACTGAGTCTGGAATTACAACAATTACAATTAACAGACCATCAAAGCTTAATGCTTTAAATCAAGAAACTATAAAAGAATTACATGAAGCTTTAAAAGCTGCTAATGAAGATGCAAGCGCTAAAGTAATTGTATTAACAGGAAGTGGTGAAAAAGCCTTTGTAGCTGGAGCAGATATTAGTGAATTTGCAAATTTTAATGTTGAGCAAGGAGAAGCTTTAGCAGCAGATGGACAACGTTTATTGTTCGATTTTGTTGAGAGTCTTTCAACACCAGTTATTGCAGCTGTAAACGGTTTTGCTTTAGGTGGAGGATTAGAGTTAGCAATGGCTTGTCATTTTAGAGTTGCAAGTACTAATGCTAAAATGGGATTGCCAGAAGTATCATTAGGAGTCATTCCAGGATATGGTGGTACACAACGTTTAGCTCAACTTGTTGGTAAAGGTCGTGCTATGGAAATGGTAATGACTGCTGGTATGATTGATGCTAATCAAGCTTTAAGCTATGGGTTAATAAATCATGTTAAAACACAAGAAGAATTATTAAGCTTTTGTTATAGTGTAGCCAGTAAAATTATGAGAAACTCATCTGTTGCAATAGGTGCAGCAATCAAAGCAGTTAATGCTAATTTTACTGATGGTGTAAATGGTTTTGATGTTGAAATTAAAGAGTTTGGTAACTGTTTTGGGACCGAAGATTTTGCTGAAGGAACAACTGCATTCTTAGAAAAGCGTAAAGCAGATTTTCCTGGGAGATAAAAAGATTATTTTAAGAATATTACAAAAGGTTATCACGTATTGTTGATAACCTTTTTTTTCTTTAACAGTTTCGAGTTTAAATAATAGATAATTTTAAGTGTTGCTTACCTAAGTTTCACACTTTTATTTTTATGTATTATGAACACCAAATCTGTTATAAAGGGTCGTGGTGCCCAACGTAATGTACCTAATCGTTTCTTCGAGTTACAACATGAAACACGTCAAGATTTTTTAGAGTTTTGTAGAAAGGAAGGTGAAATTCCAGATAAAAATAAAACCCATTATCAAGAAGTATTTCCTAAAACAATAGTTAACAAGGTAAAGAGTCCAGATGTTGGTATGCAATACTCTATGAACCCTTATCAAGGTTGCGAACATGGTTGTATTTACTGCTATGCACGTAATAGTCATGAATTTTGGGGTTATAGTGCTGGATTAGATTTTGAAAGGCGTATTCTAATAAAAAAAGATGCGCCAAAGTTATTGGAGACTTTGTTAAAAAAGAAGCAATGGCAAGCAACAACAATTGTGTTATCAGGTAATACAGATTGTTACCAACCAGCCGAAAAAAAGTATGAAATTACTAGGCAGTGTTTAGAAGTATTTTTAAAGTATAAACATCCAGTTGGTATTATTACAAAAAACGCATTAATTACTAGAGATTTAGATATACTTACACAACTAGCAAAACATAATTTAGTAGGTGTAAATATGTCTATTACATCATTGTCTGAAGAAACAAGACGTATTTTAGAACCTAGAACTACAACTATAAAAAAGCGATTTGAAACCGTTAAGACATTAAGTGAAAATGGAATTCCTGTTAATGTAATGTTGGCACCAATAATTCCTTCAATAAATAGTCACGAAATATTACCAATGGCAAAAATAGCATCCGAAAGTGGTGCATTGTCTATTGCGCATACTGTAGTTAGGTTAAACGGTGCTATTGGAGAAATTTTTACCGATTGGATTAAAAAAACAATGCCAGATAGAGCAGATAAAGTATTAAATCAAATAGCATCATGTCATGGAGGTACTTTAAGCGAAAGTCGTTTTGGAAAACGTATGAGAGGTGAAGGGCAAATAGCAAAGCAAATTCATGATTTAATAAAATTAGCACGATTAAAGTACTTTAAAAATAAAGCAATGCCTAAGCTAGATGTGAGCTTACATGAACAGTATAAAAATGGACAATTAAAACTATTTTAAGCAAAAAAAGGAGAAACAATATGCTCTCCTTTTTTATAATTTTATTTGGTTGATTTTTAAATACGTATGTTTTTTGTGTAGATTTTATTGTCAGATTCTATAATGATTTTATACTCACCTTTTATTTTTTTATCAAGCTTTATTGATTTAGATATTGAAGTTGAATTAGTTACAATATCACTATAAATTAGCTCGTAATCATTTAGATTTTCAAAAAACACTTTAATAGTAACTGGATTATTATTAAGTGATAGTTTGTTTATTAAAATGGTATAGTCATTAACTCTAATTGATGGCTTGAAAATAGAAGTTTCAGCTTTTTTATTAATCAAAACTTTATTTAATAACACTTCAAATGGTATAATTTTAATCTCAAAATCTTTTACAAGTTCAAAATGGTAGTTGCCATTTGGTAAATGAGATAAATCAAATCCTTTGTAATAGTTTCCTGTAGCGCTTATACGTTCTTTATATAATAATGACCCTTTGGAATCTATGACACGTAACAAATCACCTTGCTTTACATTATTTAATTCTAATGTTGTAGTTCTATCATCATCTAAAACAGTTAAAGATGAAGATTTGCTTGCGTTACTTAATAATGTAGTAAACAATACTACTATTACTAATACTTTTTTAATTACAGTTTTCATAACATTAATATGTTTTAATTATAGGGCAAATGTATAGGAGCTTGGTTAATTGAAAAACAACAGTTTTGTCATGTTTATGTGTTATTTTAACATGTAAAAAGCTTAACAAGTAAGCTTGGGTTAAAATAGTACACATTAATGGTAATTGTCTATAGATTAAAGAATTAATAATGATTATTTTTGATTAAACTATTTTGGTAATGCAAAAGAAACCAGTATTAGAAAAAATTAGTCCAGAGTTTGGAAAATCAATATTAGTAAGACAACATGATCAAGAAGAAACTACCTCTATAGCTTTTTGGCATTTTCATCCTGAAGTTGAACTTATTTATATTAATAAAGGAAACGGAAAAACACATATAGGTAATCATTTGTCTTATTTTAATAACAGTCAGTTATTATTGATTGGAGCTAATTTGCCTCATAATGGATTTACAGATAGATTAACTAAATGTGGAAAAGAAACATTAATACAGTTTAAACCTGAGATTTTTGGTGATTTTCTTATCGAATTACCTGAAATGGCTAAAATTAAACAACTGTTAATTCGAGCAAAAAAGGGAATACGATTTAAAGCTGAATCCAAGAAAATAATTGGTCCTAAAATTGAAGAAATAAAACACTTAAATGGATTTAATAGAGTTGTGAAGCTTTTAGAAGTACTTCAAGATTTGGCACTTGCTGAAGATTATGAAATATTAAACAGCGATGGATATGCTTTTGAAACTAAACCACAGGATAGTGAAAAAATTGACCTTATTTTTAAATACATAAATGACAATTTTAAGAACCAAATTTACTTAGATGAAATAGCAGATAAAGCAAGTATGACTGTTCCTGCTTTTTGTAGATATTTTAAAAGAGTCACAGGCAAGACTTTTACTAAGTTAGTAAATGAATATAGAGTAGTACATGCAACTAAGCTACTAACCGAAAATCAAATGAGTATTACTGATGTTTGTTATGAATGTGGCTTTAATAATTTCTCACATTTTAATAAGCTATTTAAAGAGTTCACTGGTAAAAGTGCCTCAAAATATAGAGGAGAAGTAAAGAAAATAATTCAGTAGCGTTTTTATAATAAAGTTTTTTCAAAAACCACTTTTGTTTGACCACTATCATTGGTGTAAACTTGAACAATATCAAAACCATTTTTTAAGTTAAGAATCATCATAGGTTTAAAACGATTCATCGATTTTGTTCTTAGTTTATTAAAACCTTGTGATTTGGCAACTTGTTCTTGATGCTCAGCAAGTGCGCTTGCAATTCTTTTTTGTCTAAAGTTAGGTAATATACCACCAACCCAACTGTAAAAGGTATTTTCGTTATATGGATAACCAATCTTAAAACCTACAATTTCAGTTTTATTTAATGCTAAAAGAACTACTATTTTAGGATGAGATTTAAATCTGTCTATAAAAAAAGAAGCGTCTGCATCTTCAAATATTAACGAATAGATGTTTATTAGCTTTTTAAGTAATAACTCATCATTATTACCTAACACAACTTGATATGTAATGTTATCGCTTACCATCCCATTCGGCATAAAACTGATCTAAAAATATTTCCATATACTTATGACGTTGTTCAGCAATACGTTTACCAGTTTTAGTGTTCATTTTGTCTTTTAAAAGTAATAATTTTTCGTAAAAATGATTAATTGTTGGTGCTTCCGATTTTTTATACTCTTCCTTAGTCATGTTCATATTTGGCTTAATAGAAGGGTCAAATAACTTTCTATTTTTAAAGCCACCATAATTAAAACATCTAGCAATACCAATAGCTCCAATGGCATCTAACCTATCAGCATCTTGAATAACATCAAGTTCTGGAGATTTAAATTTTGCTCCTTTTTCTAAAGATTTATTGTATGAAATATTCTCAATAATATTTATAACATGCTCAATGATGATGCTATCTACATTTTGTTTAAATAAAAATTCCCTGGCTATTCTAGGTCCAACAGTTTCATCACCATCATGAAATTTGCTATCTGCGATATCATGAAGTAAAGCACCTAGAGCAACAACAAAACCATCAACTTGTTCGGTTTTAGATATAAGTTTAGAGTTATTATAAACTCTTTGAATATGAAACCAATCATGACCACCTTCAGCATCTTTTAAGCTTTGGTAAACAAATGCCTTTGTGTTTTCTATAATCGTGTTATTAGTCATTTTTAATTGCTTTAGTTATTTGTGATTCAACAGTTTTTATTAGTTTATCATGTTCATATTCACTAACAGCTAACGGTTGGTGAACTGTATATTTTATATGTGCGCCTATTCCCATTGGGAACTTGCCATATCGCATAGTTTTCCATGAATTATTAATAGTAATTGGTACTACCATTGCACTAGGAATGTTCTCGAATAAGGTTTTTAGCCCTTTAGTTTTAAACGGTTTTGGTTCGCCTGTTCTACTACGTGTACCTTCTGGAAATATTACAGCAGACCATTTATTATCTTCTATACGTTTTCCAAATTCTTTAATTGCAGTAATAGACTGTCTTGGGTTGCGTCTATCTATAAGTACAGAACCTCCATGGCGTAGATTGTACGATACACTAGGAATACCTTTCCCTAACTCTTTTTTGCTAATAAATTTTGGATGATGCTTTCTAAAATACCAAATAATTGGAGGAATATCATAAGTACTTTGGTGGTTGGCAACAATTATTAAAGGCTTATTTGTGTCTAATTGATGAAGATTATTTATAGAGAATCTAGTGCCCAAAATATTTAGGCAACGCATAATCCAAAATTGTAACCAAATAACACTTGCTTTATGAGCTTTGTAGCCAAAAATATTAAAGCAAAACCATTGTACACCATGAAAAATAACGAGTACTAATCCAAAGCATAAAAAATATAATATTGATAAAGGGTAAGCGAGTACCTTTTGCATAATTTTGAGTTTGAAAGTTCAAAAGTAAACATAAAAAAACCACGCAAAAAGCGTGGTTCATATTTTATTAGAGTTAATTATAAATTAACAATGCTCATTGTAAGCATCAATAAGGTTTTCAGCTATTAATTCGGCTGGGCGACCTTCAATATGATGACGCTCTAACATGTGTACTAATTCTCCGTCTTTAAATAAAGCCATACAAGGAGAGCTTGGAGGGAAAGGAATCATATATTCACGAGCTTTATCTGTAGCTTCTCTATCAACTCCTGCAAAAACAGTTGTTAAGTTTGACGGTTTTTTATCATTTTGTAAACTCATGATTGCTCCTGGACGTGCATTAGCTGCTGCACAACCACAAACAGAGTTTACTACTACTAATGTAGTTCCACCTTTAGCAATAGTGCTATCAACTGCATCTGCTGTGTGTAATTCTTCAAAACCTACTTGTGTTAAATGTTCACGCATTGGTTTTACTAATTCTGCTGGATACATATTTTGAAATTTTTATTATAATAATTATTTGAGTACAAAGATACGTATTTGTGTAACATATTTCAGTTACAATCAACTAACAAATATTATATTTGATTATAATTAAAATCTATAGTTTACATGAGTATATCAAAATGGATTGGAGCCTCTTTGGGTTGGTCGTTTGGAGGGCCAATAGGTGCTATAATAGGCTTAGCGCTTGGAAGTATTGTTGATGCTGTTGGTGAAAAAAATGGAGGTCCTTTTATTGGAGAAAGACAGTCAAGAAGGCGAGCACAAGGAGGGCCTAAGTATAGAAAAATGCCAAATTATGATCGTCAACAACGTCAACAAACACAATCTGGCGATTTTGAAGTTAGTTTATTAATTCTTGCCTCAATAGTTATTAAAGCAGATGGTAAACAAGAGAAAAGTGAGTTAGATTTTGTTAGGCAGCAGTTTGTAGGCATGTATGGTAAAACTAGAGCTAATCATGCATTTAAATTATTTAAAAACATAAATAAGCAAGATAATATTTCTAAACGTCAAGTATGTATGCAAATCAAGCAAATGATGGATCATGCATCGCGTTTACAGTTATTACATTTCTTGTTTGGAATTGCTAAAGCCGATGGACATGTTGCTGAGGTAGAGATGAAAGAAATCTATACTATGTCTGGTTATTTGGGTATTAGTTCAAGAGATTTTGAAAGCATTAAAGCCATGTTTTATAACAGTACTGATAATGCCTATAAGATTTTAGAGGTTGAGAAGAATGCTACAGTTGATGAAATTAAAAAAGCCTACCGAAAAATGGCTAAAAAATACCATCCAGATCGTGTGATACACTTAGGAAAAGAGCATCAAAAAGGTGCCGAAGAAAAGTTTCGACAAGTACAAAGTGCCTATGAGCATATTCAAAAAGAACGTGGGTTTTAAATTGAAAAACAATAATGAAATTATAGTTGAGAGTTCAAGTTAAAACCAACTTAATATGAAGAATTTATTACTTATATTAACCTTATTGCTTAGCTTTTCTTTTTATGCACAATCCATAGAACATGTTGGAGTTTACAAATTTGATTTAGGAGAAGATAGTCATTTTGAAAAGACTACTTTAACTTTAAATGCTGATGGTACGTTTCTATTTCACTTTTATGATTATAGAGAAAAAGGAATGCCAAAAGAACGCAATAAATATGGGAAAGGAACATGGATTTTAAAGGGTAAACTTATCCTGTTTTCTTCAAGTGAAGAGGATGTTGATGACGCTTATGTTTTAAATTTTAATAATTCTAAGGCAAGATTTGATACTAAATCTCCAAGAGATAAAAGTGATAGCGTAAAGAAAACATCTATTAGATTTTACGAGTCTGATATTTTTTGGATTGTTGGTAGGACTATGATTAAAAACTAAATATGCAAAAAATACCAAGATCAAAGAAACATTCTAAAAATGCTATAATATTATCAATATCAAAGGGATTTGAACGTGCAGCTTATTATGGAGCTAGAGCAGCATTAGTTTTATATTTAGTTGGAGAAACTATTAATTTATCAAATTCTGAAGCATTATCAATATATGGTACATATACCATGGGAGTTTTGATTTCTGGTTTTATTGGAGCTGTTTTAGGAGATTTATTGTTAGGTAATAAGAAGTCTATATTGATTGGAGGTGTCTTATCTAGTTTAGCTTGTCTATTTCTTTGTGTTGAATCTCTTCAATGGATTAAAATTGGTTTAGTATTAATGGCATTAGGAACAGGTTTTTTTTCCTCTAATATTGTTGCGCGATTTGGGAAGGAGTATGTGGATAAGAAAGAGTTGTTAGATGCAGGGTTTTCTATATACTATTCGGCTGTTAATATTGGTACTTTAGTTGGTATATTAGCTATTGGATATTTATGTGATTACAATTTTAAATATGGAATGTTACTTGCAATGACATTTATATTAATCTCAACATTTTTGCTTTATTTAGTTAAAAAACAGCCTTTAGATTTAATCTCAAATACTTTTCAAAAACACGTTGGTTTTTCTCAATATAAATATATTATAATTATAGTGTTGTTAGTTGGATGTTTTTGGGCTATTTATGAATTAAGTTATTATGGAGTCATAGAAATTCAACAACGAATTGGAGATGCATATGTAAATGAAGTTCCTAACACTTTACTAGTTAGTAGTTCTTTGTCATCATCTCTATCTATATTGACATTAATTGTTTTTGCATTTTTATGGAGTCGTTATTATGGAAATCAATTTTTAAAACTATTTCTTGGGCTTTTTCTTTTTGGAATGGCACTTTTTATATTATCTAAAATTCCTTTAGATTTAGGAGAAGGAGGTGTAGCTTTGTTTGTGTTAGTTATAGTTCTTATGTCAATAGGAGAAAGTTTGATAACACCATTAATCTCTTCTATTACGGTTAAATATGCAAACCCTAAATATCTTACGATTGTATTGTTGCTCACAACTATCCCAAGTCTAGGCTTTAACAAAATAGCTGGAATGTTAGCAGAAAAGAGTGTTGATTATTCTTTGAATACTATGCTTGTATACAGTGCATGTGTTCTTGTATTTTTATCCTTAATAGGTTATTTCTTTTTTAGAAAATTAAAAAAAGAAGAAGGTCTTTTCCTATCTAAAGAAGCCAAAGAGTTTCTAGATTCTTAAAGCGATTTAATCCTCAACCCAACAAAAACTGTTCTAGGACTCCCAGGACCATATACATAGTTACTATCTCGGTTTTTACCACTGTCAAAATCATCTTGATAAGCATCAAATATATTTTTAACTCCTCCAAAAATCTCTAAACCAGTTTCAAGGTTTTTTAAGTCAAACATATAGCTTGTTTTAAAACCAAGCTCAGAAAATGCTTTTGAAGTTGTGTAAACATCTGTTGTTTGTTCTGGAGCTCCAGCAAAATGAGCGATTTTCATTGTGCCTGTATAAACATAGTTTAAAGTAGTGTTAAACCTTTTGTTTGGCGTAAAGGTTAGGGTTGCAAAGCCATATTCGTTAGGTGTTCTTAAAAACTCCCTAAGTGCTGGTAAGCCTTCAATATTTTCAACTGCAGTATCAAACTTGCTTGATTGTACATTTAATCCAGCTTCTAATTGCACCTTTTTATCGTAGTTGGCTCTTACTTCAAAAGTTAATCCTTTTACTGTTGCGCCATCGCCATTTTGTTTTTCAAAACGCTCACCAAATTCATCTTCTCCTATTGGTGCTAAATAAAAGGCATCTTTTAAATGTGTATAAAACCCTTCTAGTGTAAAACCAAAAATGTAATGCTCAGTAGGTTTGTCATAATTAATTGAAGCGCTAAAACTATTAGAGCGTTCTTCTTTTAAATCATCTGCAAGTGATATTCTTGAAATTCCACCTCCAGCAAAAGCGATATGTAAGTCGGTGTCAAATGCTTGTGGTGCTCTAAACCCTGTACTCCATGTAGTGCGTAACTGTAGGTTACTTTGTGGTTTGTAGAGTAATGAAAAACGAGGGCTGAAAATTACTTTATTAACTAAGTTGTGTTTGTCTGCACGAACTCCAGAGAGTAAGTTTAATTTAGACGAAATCTCCCAATCACTTTGTAAAAAAGCAGCAAAGGTTTTTGTGGTTTGATCTATTTTATAATTGTAAGCTTCAATCTCGTCAAGCACATCGTCCATTACATATTCGCTTCCAAACGTAAATACATTACTCCCTTTTATAAAATCATTAAAACGATGATTTAATTGTGCACCTCCTTGAAAGGTTGTGGTTTTAGAAATTCCGTAAGGAGGATTTTCTAAGTGAGTAGTTATGTCTTCTTCGGTGTCAGGAAAAATTCCTGTATAGTGATCTCTGTCTGTTTGTTGTCCTGCTAAATAGGTAATTAACGAACTGTTTTCATTATTAAAGTTGATTTGATAATCTAAACTTCCCATGAGTACATTGTGAGTTCGCTCTTCAGATTGTAAAGCTAAATGTGGTGCTTTGTCTACCATTTCACCACCATATCTGTACTCATTTAAATTACTAAAACTTACTTCAAATTTTTGATTTTCAGCAGGTAAAAAGAAAAGGTTGGTACCAAACGAAGTGTTATTAAGCTCAGACAACTCTGAGAAATTATCGCCATTGGCATCGTAAGCATCACGCTCACGCTTATTGACAAATAAAGAAACCCCAGCATTTTTATTTTTAGAAACTACAGTGGCATTACCATTAATAATATGGTCGCTAGCATCACCCTTTATAGATTGATAGGTATAATTAACATCAAAGCTATCTTCTTTTGGTGTTTTTGTAATCACATTTACAACTCCTCCAATAGCACTAGAGCCATATAGTGTAGAGCCTCCACCTCTAATAGTTTCAATGCGGTCAATCATATTTACAGGAATTTGCTCTAAACCATATAATCCAGTTAAAGGACTAAAAATTGGACGTCCATTAATTAAAATTTGCGAATAGCCTCCTGCTAAACCATTCATACGTAATTGTGTGTAATTACATGTTTGACAATCGGTTTCGACTCTTAATCCAGGTTGAAACTTTAACCCTTCCGATAAGTTACAAGCCTGTACATTTTCTAAAGCCTCGCTATTTAACACATTAACTATTACAGGCGAATTGGTTATTCGCTTAAATGTTCTTGTTCCAGTAATAACAACTTCATCTAATAAAGATGCTTCCTTAAGGTCAAAGTTTAGTGTTATATTTTTATCGTTAATACTAACATCTTTTCTTAAAGTTTCATAACCAGTAAAAGATACTTCAATAATATAATTACCTGATGGCAAGTTGGTGACTACATAATTACCGTTTTCATCAGCAACGGCACCTTTATTAGTGTTTTTTACTGCAATATTAGCGTAAGAAAGCACATTGTTGTTAGTAGTTACCTTTCCAGAAACAGTAAAATTTTGACTGTTTATAATGCTAGAATATATAAAAAGGAAAAAGAAAATCTTCTTCATAAGTTTCAAATTTTTATGCAAATATAAATTAAAATTTAGATAAGCCTAAAAATATATTTAAATCAATGTAAAAAGTGTATATTTGCCCAAACTATTGAAGCGTGGTAACTTTTTCAGAAGAAAATTATTTAAAAGCAATTTATCATTTATCTAAGCATGGAAATGTTTCGGTAAGTACAAATGCTATTGCTCAAAAAATGGAAACTAAAGCATCTTCTGTAACCGATATGATTAAAAAACTAGATGAAAAAGAGTTAGTTAATTATATTAAATATCAAGGTGTTAATCTTACTGAAAAAGGACGTTTAGCTGCTACTTCTGTAATTAGAAAGCATAGACTTTGGGAAGTGTTTTTGGTGAACAAGCTTAATTTTTCTTGGGATGAAGTGCATGAGGTAGCCGAACAATTAGAGCATATTAAATCTGAAAAACTAATTAACGAATTAGATGCATTATTAGATTTTCCTACACATGATCCACATGGAGACCCAATTCCAGATAAAGATGGAAACTTTAAGAAAACAGAAAAGATAATGCTTGCTAAGGCAAAGGAGTTTGATGTGTGTACTTGTGTTGGAGTTAATGATTCTTCAGCTCAGTTTTTGAAGTATCTAGACAAAAATAATATTGCTTTAGGTACAAGTATTAAGGTTCTTTCTAAAGAGCCTTTTGACGAATCAATGGTTATTGAAGTAAATGGAATTAAGTTAGCCATCTCAAAATTAATTTCGAACAATTTATACGTTAAAATAAGTTAGATATGTTAGATAGTATCATTCAATATTTTGAATCTATAGACCCAATATTAGCAGCATTATATGCATCATTATTTACATGGATTTTAACTGCTTCTGGTGCAGCACTAGTGTTCTTTTTTAAAGGAATGAATCGTGCATTACTTGATGGAATGTTAGGTTTTACAGGAGGCGTTATGGTAGCTGCAAGTTTTTGGAGTTTATTAGCTCCAGGAATAGAAATGAGTCCAGGTGAAGGTTTTGAAAAAGTAATTCCTGCTGCAGTTGGTTTTGCTTTAGGTGCATTATTTTTATTTGGCTTAGACAAAATTCTACCTCATTTGCATATCAATTTCAAAGAAAGTGAAAAAGAAGGTGTTAAAACACCTTGGCATAGAACCACACTTTTAGTTTTAGCTATTACATTACATAATATTCCAGAAGGATTAGCTGTTGGTGTACTTTTTGGAGGTGTTGCAGCTGGAATTCCGGAGGCAACTATTGGAGGTGCTGTGGCTTTAGCGTTAGGAATAGGTATTCAAAACTTCCCTGAAGGATTAGCAGTATCTATGCCTATGCGTCGTCAAGGAGCTAGTAAATTTAAGAGTTTTTGGTATGGTCAAATGTCTGCAATTGTTGAGCCAGTAGCAGCTGTTATTGGAGCTTTAGCAGTAACATTTTTTACACCAATTTTACCTTATGCTTTGGCTTTTGCAGCAGGAGCCATGATTTTTGTAGTAGTAGAAGAAGTGATTCCTGAAACCCAACGCGATAAGTATACCGACATTGCAACTCTTGGTTTTATTGGTGGTTTCATTGTAATGATGACTTTAGATGTTGCTTTAGGTTAATAGTTTGAAGCAGGAAAAAAATTAGTAACTTCCTCGCTTCAAAATAAACTTAAAGTAATGAAACGATTCCTTCTTATTACAGCGCTAGTAGCGTTACAATTCTCTTTTGGTCAAGATAAAAAGCAACCATTGCAATTAATGGATGTTTTTGAACTTGAATTTGCTTCAGATCCACAAATTTCACCAGACGGAACACAAATAGTATATCGAAGAAATGGGTTTGATATCATGACAGATAATCCAAAAGGTAATCTATGGATTATTAATGCAGATGGTACAAATAACAGAAAGTTAACCTCAAGAGAAGTAAGCGAAGGACAAGCAAGATGGTCACCAACTGGTGATAGAATAGCTTTTACTAGTAGCACAAAAGAAGGTTCCGAAGTATATATGTATTGGTTAGCAACTGGACAGATTGCAAAATTATCGCAATTACCAGCTTCACCAGGATCTTTAACGTGGTCTCCAGACGGAAAAACATTAGTCTTTACTATGAAAGTAGCCGCTAAGTCTCCAGTAATTACGAGTATGCCTTCAAAGCCTAAAGGTGCTAATTGGGCAGCTCCTGCTCGAATTACAGATAGATTTAAACATGAAGCTGATGGCGCAGGATATATTAAACCTGGATTTACGCATATTTTTAGCATGCCAGCAGAAGGAGGTAGCGCTAAACAGTTAACAAGTGGTGATTATAATCATGGAGGATCATTATCGTTCTCACCAAATGGTAAGGACATTTATTTTTCAGCCAATAGATTTGAAGATTGGGAATACCGATTTAGAAACAGTGAAGTTTATAAAGTTGATGTAAATACAAAAAAGATAATACAACTTACAACACAAGATGGACCAGATTATTCTCCAAAAATATCTCCAAATGGAAAGCAGATTGCTTTTTTAGGTTTTAAAGATGAGGTACAAACACATCAAACTACAAAGCTTCATATAATGAATGCTGATGGTACGTCTCGTAAAGTGATTTCTAATAGTTTAGATAGAGATGTCTCCGATATTACTTGGGATAAGGAGGGAAAAGGATTGTATTTTATTTACGATGATAAAGGAAATACCAAAATTGGACATATTACTTTAAGTGGGATAGTAAAAAAGTTAACCGATAATGTTGGAGGTACTACTTTAGGGCGTCCATATGCGTCAGGATCGTATTCTATAGCTAATAATGGAACTATTGTCTATACGCAAACAAGACCAGAATATCCTGCAGATTTAGCTGTATTAAAACCTAAAAAAGACGCCACATTAATTACCGATTTAAATAGTGATATTCTTGGACAACGTGAGTTAGGGAAAGTAGAAGAGGTATGGTATAAATCATCGTATGATGGTCGTGATATTCAAGGTTGGATTGTAAAGCCACCTTATTATGATGCTTCTAAAAAATATCCTCTTTTAGTTGAAAATCATGGTGGTCCAATTTTAAATTATGGAGACCGATTTACAACTGAAATTCAACTATATGCTGCAGATGGTTATGTGGTGTTTTATCCTAATCCTAGAGGTAGTACAAGTTATGGTGAAGCATTTGGCAACTTATTATATAATAACTATCCAGGACAAGATTATAACGATGTCATGGATGGCGTTGATTATTTGGTAAACCAAGGTATTGCAGATAACGATAAGTTATTTGTAACAGGAGGAAGTGCTGGAGGTATTATGACTGCGTGGATGATTGGTAAAAACAATCGCTTTAAAGCAGCAGTAGTTCATAAACCAGTAATGAATTGGATTAGTAAAACATTAGTTGCAGATAATTATTATGGTTATGCCGATTCACGTTACCCTGGACAACCTTGGGAAAATTTTGAAACGTATTGGAAGTTTTCGCCTATTTCGTTGGTTGGAAACATAGAAACGCCAACAATGGTTATGGTAGGGATGAATGATTTAAGAACACCACCAAGTGAAGCAAAACAGTTATATCACGCTTTAAAGCTTAGAAAAATAGAAACAGTTTTAGTTGAAATGCCTGGAGCTTCTCATGGCATCGCTAGACGTCCAAGTCAGTTAATTAGTAAAGTAGCACATACGTTGGCTTGGTTAAAAAAGTATGATGAATAATTTTAATTTTTAGACTATAAAAATTAAGCACATCCACAGCCATCATTTCCACAGGATTTGGTGGCTTTTCTCTTTGGTTTCCAAAAGTATTTTTTAACTAAAAATGCTAATGCTAAACCAGCAATAATAAAAACTAATATGTTTTGAAACCAATCGTTCATATGTGTTTTGTCGTAAAAACTATGGCAACATTATTTTAAAAACTGAAAAGCAATTAAAGCAGCTATATATGCAATAATTGACATGCCAACTAATTGAATCATTGGCCATTTCCAGCTTTTTGTTTCACGTTTTACAATGGCGAGCGTACTCATACATTGCATTGCAAAAGCATAGAATAATAATAATGATATACCAGAAGCAAGTGTAAATACTTTTGCACCATTGCTATGTACTTCGGCAGCCATTTTACTTTTTATAGTGTCTTCATCTTCATTATCATTAGCACTACCAACACTATAAATAGTTGCTAAGGTTCCAACAAATACTTCACGAGCAGCAAATGATGTTACTAAACCAATACCAATTTTCCAATCGTATCCTAAAGGCTTAATAGCAGGTTCAATAGTTTTACCAACAATACCTATATAAGAGTGCTCTAGCTTATGTGAAGCTATTTTATCTTCTAATTCAAGATCAGATAGTGTTGGGTTTTCAGTTTTAACAATAGATTCGGCATTATTAAACTGTTCTCCAGGACCATAAGATGCTAGTACCCAAAGTACAATTGAAATGGCTAATATTATTTTTCCTGCTTCTAATACAAAGGTTTTTGTTTTTTCAAATACAGTAATTCCAACATTTTTTAGCAGTGGAATTTTATAACTAGGCATTTCAACAACAAAGAATGACTTTCTCTTTGTTTTCATAACCTTGTCTAATATATAAGCTGAAAACACTGCCATTCCAAAACCTAAAATGTATAGCAACATTAAAGTAAGAGCTTGGTAACTTAGGCCTAAAAATCGACCTTCTGGTATTACTAAAGCAATAATAATTAGATAAACAGGTAACCTTGCAGAACAGGTTGTAAAAGGTGTAACTAGAATGGTTATTAAACGTTCCTTCCAGTTTTCTATATTACGTGTTGCCATTACTGCTGGAATTGCACAAGCTGTTCCAGAAATAAGAGGTACTACACTTTTTCCGCTAAGTCCAAAGCGACGCATAATTCTGTCCATTAAAAAAACGACACGACTCATATAGCCACTTTCTTCAAGTATAGATATAAATAAAAATAAGAAAGCAATTTGAGGAATAAAGATAACAACACCACCAATCCCAGCTATAATACCTTCGGCAAGTAAATTGGTAAAGGCGCCTTTGGGAAGGGTGTTTTTTGTCCAATCGGCTAACGAAGCAAATGTAGCATCGATAAAGTCCATTGGTATGGTTGCCCAATCATATATAGCTTGGAAAATGGCCAATAATATGAAGAAGAAAATAACATAACCCCAAACTTTGTGAGTTAATATTCGGTCTAACTTACTTCTTAAATCTTTAGCTTTTGAACTATCAATAGTTAAGCTTTCCTTTAAAACGTTATTAATGAATTGATAACGTTTTATAGTTTCTTTTTGTTGTAAGCGTTTTAACTCTGAAGCCGATTTTGTTTTAAATGCAGAAATATCTAATTCTTGTCTAGATACTTTTCCAAAATTAACATCTTGAGTAATTACTAACCATAATTTGTATACGTCTTGATTAGGGAAAGCTTTGTCAAGTCTTTTAAAATAATCAGGTTCTATTGTTGTAGGGTCTAAGCAAGGTGTTGTGGAAAGCGATTTGTAATCTTGTATTAGATCTTTTATATCTTGAATTCCTTCATTTTTACGAGTGCTTACAAGAGCAATTTTAGTGTGTAATTGCTTTTCTAATAAAGGAATATTTAAAGAAATCCCTTTTCTATCCATTCTATCAGCCATATTAATGACCAAAATAGATGGTATTTTTAAGTCTTTTATTTGTGTAAATAAAAGTAAGTTTCTTTTTAAGTGCTCAACATCTGTTACTATTACAGCTACATCTGGATAATCTTTGTCGTTCTTGTTTAATAATAGCTCAATAACAACATTTTCATCAAGTGATGAAGCATTTAAACTATAAGTTCCTGGTAAGTCTAAAATATGTGCTTTAACACCTCGTGGAAGTTTACAAACCCCTTCTTTTTTATCAACAGTAATTCCTGGATAGTTTCCTACCTTTTGGTTTAAACCAGTAAGCGCATTAAACACAGATGTTTTTCCTGTATTTGGGTTTCCTATTAACGCAACATTAATTTGTTTACTCATTAAGTTTGTCTATTAAAATTAAAGTTGCAGTCTCTTTTCTAATAGCAAGATAGCTACCATTAATGTTTAAATACATTGGATCCGAAAATGGAGCAACTTGAAGTAGTTCTACTTGGTTTCCAGGTAAACAGCCCATTTCTAAGAGTTTTAAAGGGATAGATTCTGAAGAACAATCAGTAATTATTCCCTTTTCTCCTTTTTTAAGATCAGCGATGGTTAAACTCATGCTTATTTAGATTGATTTTAAAGAAGCAAAAGTAGTAAAAAGATTAATCTTTATACGATGCTTTTAAGATTTTTATGTCTTCTAGTAGTCTGTCAATTTCTTCTGGGTCAGTTCCGTCGTAAAAACCTCTAATTTGTCGCTTTTTATCAATAAGCATGAAATTCTCGGTATGTACCATATCAAAAGGACCTCCATCACCATCATCTTTTACTGCTAAGTACGATTTTCTAGCTAACTCATAAATTTGTTTTTTGTCACCAGTCACTAAGTTCCATTTAGAAGCATCAACTCCTTTTTTCTTTGCATATCGCTTTAATTGTGCAACAGTATCAATTTCGGGAGTAACACTGTGCGATAATAGTAGAATATCTCTATCTGTAATGGTCTTTTTTTGAATTTCACGCATGTGGTCTGTCATAATTGGGCATATGGTTTGACAGGTTGTAAAAAAGAAATCAGCTACATAAATCTTGTCTTTATAATCCTCTTGTGTAATGGTTTTTCCATTTTGATTTGTTAAGCTAAAGTCTGCAATCTTATGATACTTTTTTTGATGCTGAATAGTGCTGTCAACCAATTCGGTGCTTACCTGAGCAGGTTGGTAAATAGGTAATACTCTTGTTGGCTTTAGTATTGAATAAAATATAGATATAATAATGATAGATAATATAAGAAAGCTGATAGCGAAGAACTTATATTTTTTGAAAAACGATAGCATTCAGAACAATTTGAGTTAAAACAATAGTAATATCGCATACAAAAGTACGACACATTTACTATAAAATGATTATTTTTAACAATGAAAAAAAGCTAACTATGAAAAGAATTTTACTCTCCTTAACACTTCTGTTTTCCATTGTTACAAGTGCTCAAACTTATGAAGAAGACTTTAGAGAAATAGTGAATCAAGAAGCTAAATCGGCATTGAATCAAATGTTTTATAGAGTAAATGCCAATACTGGAAACTACGATTTAACGTATCATAGATTAGAATTGGATATAGACCCTAATGTAGCTTTCATTTCTGGCGATGTTACTTCTTATTTTATAGCAAAAGAAGATTTAAATCAAATTACTTTTGATTTGGCTGATAATATGACTGTAACACAAGTAATGCAACGTAACGATGTGTTATCTTTTACCCAAAATAGTGATGATGAATTAGTAATAACATTACCACAAACACAAAATCAAGGTGTTTTAGATTCATTAACTGTGACATATTCAGGTAATCCAATAAGTTCAGGATTTGGTTCTTTTGAACAAACCACACATAATGGCGACCCTATTATTTGGACCTTATCCGAGCCTTATGGAGCAAAGGCTTGGTGGCCTTGTAAACAAGATTTAAACGATAAAATTAATGAGGTTGATGTCATTATTACAACACCTCATTTTAATCCCTCAAACGAAGAATATGTTGCAGTAAGTAATGGGTTAGAACAGAGTCAAGAGGTTAATGGTTCGTTTAAAACGACTCATTATAAGCATCAATATCCTATTCCAGCTTATTTAATAGCGATTGCAGTTACTAATTATGAAATTTATTCACATACGGTACCAAACAATGGAAACCCTTTTGATATTGTTAATTATGTGTTTCCTGAAGACTTAACTAATGCACAAAACAGTACAGGAGTTACAGTAGATATCATGAATTTGTTTACTAATTTATTTGAAGAGTATCCTTTTGCTGCCGAAAAATATGGTCATGCCCAATTTGGTTGGGGAGGAGGAATGGAGCATACTACAGTATCTTTTATGGGAAATTTTTCGCGAAACCTTATAGCACATGAGTTAGCACATCAATGGTTTGGAAACAAGATTACTTGTGGAAGCTGGAAAGATATTTGGCTTAATGAAGGTTTTGCTACTTATTTATCTGGACTAGTTATAGAGGACTTTGATGGTCAAACACCATTTAAAAACTGGAAACAACAGCGTATAAACTCTATTACATCACAGCCCAATGGTGCAGTTTATTTGTCTGATCAAGACACCACTAATGTTAGTAGAATTTTTAGTGGAAGATTAAGTTATAATAAAGGCGCAATGGTATTACATATGCTTAGAAAAAAAATTGGTGATACCGATTTTTATCAAGGTTTACAAGATTATTTAAATGACCCAGACCATGCTTTTGATTATGCAAAAACGGAAGATTTTATTCCAATAATGGAAGCTGCCAGTGGAGAAAGTTTAACCGAGTTTTTTGACGATTGGTTATTTAATCAAGGCTATCCTAGTTATAATATAGAATGGAATCAAACTGTACCAACTCAAGTAATGTTTACTGTAAATCAAGTGCAAAGTGATGCATCGGTTAGCTTTTTTGAAGTGCCAATTCCGCTTAGATTACATGGTACTCAAGGAGAAGTATTAGATATAGTATTAGAAAATTTAACAAACGGACAAGAGTTTATAGAGGCTGTTAATTTTACAATAGATACCGTTGAATTTGATCCTGAGTCTGATATTATCTCAAAAGACAATTCGGTATCATTAAATACTGAACTTTTTGTACTTGATAAAGAATTATTAGTGTATCCAAATCCTTCTAGCTCTATGATTTATGTTAATAAGCCCTTTGCTTTAGATATAGAAATAGTTAGAATATTTGACGTTTTAGGAAAGCTAATTATAGAGCAGCCATTTGAAGATGCAATCAATATTGAAACATTATCTTCTGGATTGCACTTCATTCAATTTGAGACTAATGAAGGAATTATTCATAAATCGTTGTTAAAACAATAATGAAGCAGTATTAAGTTTTCTTATCTAGTATGAAAACTTTACTTTTGTGCGTTTATAAAATTTGACTAGAACTACATGGAGTTTGTAATTAAAATATCTCAATTTTTATTGAGCCTTTCTTTATTAATCGTTTTACACGAATTAGGGCATTTTATCCCAGCTAAATTATTTAAAACCAGAGTTGAAAAGTTTTACTTGTTTTTTGATGTAAAGTATTCACTATTCAAAAAGAAAATAGGAGAAACTGTTTATGGAATTGGTTGGTTGCCATTAGGAGGTTATGTGAAAATCTCAGGAATGATTGATGAGAGTATGGATAAGGAGCAAATGGCTCAACCACCACAACCATGGGAGTTTAGGTCTAAACCGTCGTGGCAACGTCTTATTATTATGTTAGGTGGTGTTACTGTTAACTTTATATTGGCAGCTATTATTTACATTTTTATGTCTTTTGGTTATGGAGATATTGATGTTTCTGCCGATAGTGTTAAAGATGGTTACTGGGTGACTAACCCTCTTCTTAATGAATTAGGATTACAAACAGGAGATAAAGTATTAGCTATAAATGGGAATGAAATTGTTAATTATTCCGACTTAAAAAAGTATTTCTTAGAAGCACAAATAGTTTCTATTGAAAGAAACGGAGTTAAGCAAGATATTACGCTTCCAGAGGACTTTTTAGGAAGATTAAGTTCAAGTAAAAGCAGAGGTTTTTTTGAGTTACGTTACCCTTTTGTAGTTGCTAAAGTTCCTGATACATCACATAATAAAAGTGCTGAACTGAAGAAAGGCGATGTATTAGTAGCGTTTAATAATGTTCCTGTAAAGTATTTCGATGAAGTTAAAGAGAAGTTAGAGCCCTATAAAGGACAAACTATTGATGTAGAAGTTTTACGAGGAAACGATAAGTTTACAAAACAACTTGCTGTAAGTCCAGAAGGAAAATTAGGAATTAATCCAGGAGGTAGCTTAACCGATTTAGAAAGGTTAAATTATTATGATATTATTAGAAAAGAATATTCTTTTGGAGAAAGTATAGGTGTTGGTTTAAATAAGTTTACCAACCAAATAAGTTCATATTGGACACAATTAAAATTAATATTCTCACCAAGTACTGGAGCTTATAAAGGTGTAGGTGGTTTTAAAGCTATATTTGACATTTTTCCAGATAAATGGAGTTGGGAATCATTTTGGAGTATTACAGCCTTTTTATCAATTATGTTAGGTGTACTTAATTTATTACCTATTCCAGCTTTAGATGGTGGTCACGTAATGTTTTTACTATACGAAATGGTATCTGGACGTAAACCAGGTGATAAATTTATGGAGTATGCACAAATGGTTGGATTCTTCATTCTCATAGCTTTAGTGCTATTTGCAAACGGGAATGATATCTTTAAAGCAATATTTAATTAAAATATTTTTTAAAAGTGTTTGTGTAATGTAAAAAAGAGTATATATTTGCACTCGCAAAAGCGAATAACCTTCCTCCTTAGCTCAGTTGGTTAGAGCATCTGACTGTTAATCAGAGGGTCCTTGGTTCGAGTCCAAGAGGGGGAGCAAAACACAAATCCTTACTAGAAATAGTAAGGATTTTTTGCTTTATATAGCTTTTGGTTTCTTGTATGTACCGCATTAGTTGCTCTTTTCTTTTTCTATTAGAAAATGCCATTATCTAGACCTAAAAAGACTCCCTATAGGTCTCCCTTTTTCTTTATAGAAGTTTATCAGTTGTTTAATCTAATAGGTTCAACCCCAATAAGGGGAGGTTAATAAGTTGTATCTTATTATTTTGTTTTTGCTCCTAATGTCTAAAAATATAATACATTTTCTTTGAAAACATTTCATAAGTACTTTAAAAAAGGTTACATCGCTTATTTTACCCTAATTTTTAAGGCGTTAGAATTCTGCATTTTAGATTGTTAGAGTTTAAAAAAAAGCAAATACACGGTTTGGTTTCAAGTTTTTTTATTTTATTTGTTATAGAAAGCTTTTATCATAGGAGCTTTTAGCTGAACAAAGTGAAAAGTGTTTTTACGTTCGGGCTTTTGAAAATTAGGAAGTCAAATTCAAAAGCAGCTTATGGTGTAAGTACCCGAAATTTAGAGCTAACTTCCGTAATTAAAATTTTTACTACACAGTACAATTTGTGTTTTGTCCCCAAAACACAATATCAGATTATGATTTGATGAATAGTTATTAATGCCTCATGGTGAAGGCTTTTATGCTATGCCTTCTATTTAATAACCTTTTTAATAATCATAAGATGAATACTAAATATGTTGATTTAATCAATCAGACATTTGATTTTCCTCAGCCTGAATTTGCTTTGGAGGGAAATCAACTATTTTTCCATGACATAGACTTAAATAAGTTAGTTGAAGTTTATGGAGCACCTTTAAAGTTTACTTATTTACCACAAATTTCAAATAATATTAATAAAGCCAAGAACTGGTTTAATGATGCTTTTAATAAATATAAATACAAAGGAAAATATAAATATTGTTATTGCACCAAAAGTTCTCATTTCAAACATGTATTAGATGAGGCATTAAAGAATGACATTCATATAGAAACTTCTTCTGCTTTTGATATAGATATAGTTGAAAACCTTAAGAAACAAAGAAAAATAAATGATAATACTTATGTATTATGTAATGGATTTAAGCGTGAACAATACATAACAAATATAGCTCGATTAATAAATAATGGACATAAAAACTGTATTCCAATAATAGATAATTATGAAGAAATAGATTTATTATCTAAAGAAATAAAAGATAATTATTGTGTAGGTATCCGTATTGCTTCAGAAGAAGAGCCCAAGTTTGCATTTTATACATCTAGATTAGGTATTGGTTATAAAAACATAGTGCCGTTTTATAATGAACAGATAAAGAACAATCCTAAAGTCAATTTAAGAATGCTTCATTTCTTTATTAATACTGGTATACGAGATAATGCTTATTACTGGAATGAACTCTTAAAGTGTTTAAAAGTATATACTAGTTTAAAAAAGATATGCCCTACACTTGATAGTTTGAATATTGGTGGAGGTTTTCCTATTAAAAACTCCTTAGCCTTTGATTTTGACTATGAATATATGGTTGATGAAATAGTAAATCAAATTAAATTGGCTTGTGAAGAAGAAGGCGTAGATGTACCTAATATTTTTACTGAATTTGGAAGTTTTACTGTAGGTGAAAGTGGTGGTGCCATTTATGAAGTACTATATCAAAAACAACAAAATGATAGAGAGAAATGGAATATGATAAACTCATCATTTATTACAACACTTCCAGATACTTGGGCAATTAATAAACGTTTTATAATGCTTCCTATTAACAGATGGAATGATAGTTACGAAAGAGTGTTATTGGGAGGGTTAACTTGTGATAGTGATGATTATTATAATAGTGAGCAGCATATTAATGCTATTTACTTACCTAAATATAATAAAGATAAGCCTTTATATGTAGGTTTTTTTAATGTAGGAGCCTATCAAGAAACTATTGGTGGCTATGGAGGATTACAACATTGCTTAATTCCAGCGCCAAGACATATTTTAATAAATAAAGACGATGATGGGAATATTATTACTCAAATGTTTAGAGATAAACAAAAGAGTGAAGATTTACTTGGAATACTAGGTTATGAAAAGGAATCTTTTAGTAATAACAAAATTAAAAGTTTTGAAACAAAAAATAGCATACAATTTACAGCACATAAATAAGACATGAAAACTAAAACTTACGCAGGTATACCAGAAGAATATGCAAAGTTAGAACGAGCTAAAATTGTTTTAATTCCTGTTCCTTATGATGGAACAAGTACATGGCAAAAAGGAGCAGATAAAGGTCCACAAGCTTTTTTAGAAGCTTCAGAGAACATGGAATTATATGATATAGAAACAGATTCTGAAGTTTATAAAAATGGTATATATCTATCAAAACCAGTATCTATGAATGCAACTCCAGAAGCTATGGTAGATGCTGTTCATCAAGAAGTAAAAGAGTACATTAAGAAAAACAAATTTGTAACAATTTTTGGAGGAGAACATTCGGTTTCTATTGGAACTATTAAAGCTTTTAATGAGGCGTTTCAAAATCTAACAGTATTACATATTGATGCTCATGCTGATTTAAGAAAATCATATGAAGGTAGCGCTTGCAATCATGCTTGTGCTGTTTATGAAGCTAGCCAAACTACTAATTTAATACAAGTAGGTATTCGCTCTATGGATGCTAAAGAAAAATCAATAATGGATTTTGATAAAACTTACTTTGCTCATGAAATGGCTGTTGATGATACATGGATGGATTCCGCAATAGAGCAAATGACTGATAATGTATTTATCACCTTTGACTTAGATGCGTTTGACCCATCAATTTTACCTAGTACAGGAACACCAGAACCAGGAGGTTTATTTTGGTATGAAACGCTACACTTTTTAAGGCAGGTATTTAAGGAGAAAAATGTTGTTGGCTTTGATATAGTTGAGCTTTGTCCTAATAAAGATGAAAAATCATCAGATTTTCTTGCAGCTAAATTATACTATAAAATGTTGAGTTATAAATTTCAAGAAGAAGAATCAGAAGAGAATTATGAAGATGTCTATGAGGAGCAAAATCGATTAAGTAATTATATGAAATTTAATGAAGAAGATGAGTACTAAAGGAGCTATTTCAAATTTTATAGAAAAGTATTATTTACATTTTAATGCAGCTACAGTTGTTGATGCAGCAAAAGCTTATGAGTCACAATTAGCAAATGGCTCCAAAATGTTAGTGTCTTTAGCAGGAGCTATGAGTACAGCAGAGTTAGGTAAAATATTTGCAGAAATGATACGTCAAGATAAAGTGCATATTATTTCATGTACAGGGGCAAACCTAGAAGAGGATATTATGAATTTGGTAGCACATTCACATTATAAGCGTGTGCCTAATTACAGAGATTTAACACCGCAGCAAGAATGGGATTTGTTAGAGCAAGGATTGAATAGAGTAACAGACACCTGTATTCCTGAGGAAGAAGCCTTTAGGAGGCTTCAAAAACATATATATGCTATTTGGAAAGAAGCAGATAACAAAGGTGAAAAATACCTGCCTCACGAGTACATGTACAAACTATTATTATCTGGAGTATTAGAAGAGTATTACGAAATAGACTTGAAAGATTCTTGGATGTATGCAGCAGCAGAAAAGAACTTACCAATAGTTTGTCCAGGTTGGGAAGATAGTACTTTAGGAAATATATTTGCTAGTTATGTACTTAAAGGTGAATTGACAGCTAGTACTATGAAATCTGGAATCGAGTATATGACTTTTCTAGCAGAATGGTATACAAATAATTCAAATAGAGGAATAGGCTTTTTTCAAATTGGAGGCGGAATTGCTGGTGATTTTCCAATTTGTGTAGTGCCAATGCTATATCAAGACATGGAACGTACAGATACACCTTTTTGGAGTTATTTTTGTCAAATTAGTGATTCTACAACTAGTTATGGCTCATACTCAGGAGCAGTTCCTAACGAGAAGATTACTTGGGGAAAGTTAGATACTGACACTCCAAAGTTTATTATAGAAAGTGATGCTACTATTGTTGCACCTTTAATTTTTGCTTATTTATTAGACATGTAATACCTAAAAGATATGATACGTAAAATTGTAGATTACCAAAAACTAAATGAAGAACTTTTAAATTTATTAGTGGATAAGTTTCCTGACGGATACTCAGATAAAGACATTATTGCCTTTAGAAATGCACAAAATGAATTTATTGAAGCAGTTGAAATAAGAACAGAGGATACTATCTATCTAGTAAAAGTAGGAAAGCGTTTAGTTCAAGCTATGGAAGATTTTGAAGATGGTGATGATAGTTATAAAAATGAAGATAAAAATAATGACATAAGTGTTAGTGATTTTGATGAGAATGAATAAAAACAATAAGGACTAGCATAGAATTAACAATAGTTTTAAAGAAATAGGTCTAATAGAATAAAGATTATTTAATGTAAATATATTATAGGTCTATTTTGATTTATAAAATCGAATTAATACTAATATGAAAAATTTATTTCACTTGTCATTACCATGTAAAAATTTAGTAGATACTAAAATGTTTTACGTAGATACTATTGGTGCAACTTTAGGAAGGTATGCTAATAATTGGCTCGATGTTGACTTATTTGGGCACCAGTTAACTTTTACTCAAGCAGGAAAGTTTGATTTTATTAATCCTAGTTATATGTTTGAGGGAAAGATTTTGTCATCTTTTCATTTTGGAATAATATTAGATATAGATTCATGGGAAAAAAATTATACTAAATTAATTAATCAAGATTTAGAACTTACAAAGCAAACCACTTTTTTAAAAAATAAAGTAGGAGAACATATATCCTTTTTTGTTACTGACCCAAATGGTTATATAGTTGAATTCAAAAGTTTTAAAAATAAAGAAGAAATATTTTGAGATTAAATAGCATATAATAAAATGCTTGGTTCGAGTCCAAGAGGGGGAGCAAAAAAGCCTAAATTACATGTGTAGTTTGGGCTTTTTTTATTGCTGTTACTGGTGTTGCATAACATTTCAGTAAAATTCCTATAAACTCCCAAAAAGGTCAAAAGTATCCCAAAAATACCCTTTCGAGGTTTACTTTACGGTTTACAATTTACTCAAATTTTAGGTCAAATTTTAAGTAGGCTTTTACTTATACCAAGTATCATGTCTAATCAAAAATTATACATTTTATTCTATCCTTTTAAATCAAGGTTAAATAGTAAATCCTTGTGTCCATTAAAGTGTAGGATTACAATTGATAAAAACAGAAAGGAGTTTTCAACTGGAATTTTTATAAACCCTGATGAATGGGATAATGAAAATCAAGAACATTTAAACAATGTTAGTATTAATAACGAAATTGAAATATTAACTTCAGAACTAAAATCTAAACACCTAAGACTAAAGATTTCTACAGAGTGTGTTTCAGTATTTGACCTTTACAATGAATATAAGGGTAAAGCAAAAAAAGAAGAGAAGGGAACATCTGAATTTTATCAAGAGTACTTAAAAAGCTATAAAAAGCTTGTAGGAAAGGAAATTAAACAAGCAACATGGAATAAATTCTATTATGTAGGGAATCATCTTAAAAAGTTTATTAAATGGAAGTATAAGGTTTCAGATTATCCACTAAATAAATTAAGCTTAAAATTTTTGGATGATTTTGATTTCTATTTAAAAACTAAAGAAGACCATAAGCAGATTACAATCAATAAAATACTTCAAAGGTTTAGAAAAGTAGTCAAAATGGCTGTTGCTGAAAAATACATTGTCAGTAATCCATTTATACTTTATAAGGCTAAATCAGTAAAACATAAGGTAGTTTATTTAACTCCAGAAGAACTAAAAGTTTTTGAAGAAAGGGATTTTGGAAATAGAACTCTTGATACAATTAAAGACTGCTTTATTTTTTGTTGTTATACAGGTTTAGCTTATTTAGAAATGAAGTCATTGAAATATGAGCACTTAAGAACTGGTTTTGATGGTCAAACATGGATTTTCATGGATAGGGAAAAAACAAGCAAACCATTGTCTATTCCTGTTTTAAAACAAGCACAAAGTATTATTGATAAGTATAAAACTAATGACAGTGATTTTGTATTGCCACAAATGAGCAACCAAAAGTTTAATCAGTATTTAAAGGACATTGCAGGTAAATTGGAAATTAATAAAAGGTTAACTCACCATGTTGCCAGAAAGACTTTTGCTACGACAGTTCTTTTGTACAATGATGTACCAATGGAAATAGTTTCAGAACTACTTGGACATTCAAGTATTACAATTACTGAAGCTCATTATGGAAAAATTGTCCAGAAAAAGGTCAGTGATGAAATGAATAGGTTGAGATTGGATTTAGATTAATTTATTTTAATTAAACTTTGTTCAATCTCACTTCTTTTATAGTAAACCCTATTTCCTATACCATAAGCATTTAACTTCCCTTTGTTAGTCCAGTTCCACAAAGTAGTAATATTAATTTTTAGATATTCTGCTGTTTCTTGTCTGGATAAAAGTTCAATAGGTTTTTTTGGTTCTAAATTATCCTTGATGTATTGTAATTCTTCCTGAATAATGGAAAGTTGAACTAAAGTCATTTCTAAAGCTTTTGGCAAATCTTCAAATTTTAAGTTTTTCATAGTATATTGTTTACTAAATTTTATCTAATAATGGCAAAGTTAAAGTTTAACCTAAATGATATACACCTTTATGATTGGGGAGAATTATATTGGTTTGACAATAATGTTGATATTTCCTTATCTGCAATACATTTATTGATAAATAATCAAGAAAAATCTTTAAAAGAACACTATTTAAAGCTAAAGAAAAAAAGAGAAAAGGAACTTCCCAATGTACCAATCGAATATAGAGATTCTTATGAACAGCATTTTTTTGAACATGCTGATATGACCATTGAAAGATTAGCTTTTTTTCAAAGAGGATTGATATTAGGTTCTATTTTTATTCAGATAGAATCTGATATGAAAGAATTAATAAATTTAATTTCAGAAGAATTTAAGATATGTTTTAATGATGTAAAAGACAATATGATACAGCAATATTGGAAATTTCTGGTTAATGATTTTAAGATTGAAACAGATGGTGTGGAAAAGTATTTTACTCCAATTGTAAATGAAAAAATTGTCAGAAATGCAATTTCTCATCAAGGCTCTTATTTGACAAATGAGCAACTTGAATCTTTCCATCCAAAGAATGGAATTAAATTAAAAGGGTATGAAATTAGAATAACAGATTTAGAATATTTGTTTAATTTCTTGAAAAGGGTAGGAAGGTTTTTTGATGTTCTTTTAATCGCAGTAGATAAAAGATATACTGAATTAAAAAAGGGAGCCTAAACTCCCTTTTCTATTATTACCACTTTTCAATTTTGAATTTTGGCTCTTTACCAAGTTTTTCTTTTAGAACATTTTTAAAAACTCTTTTAACATAACCAACATTGTTTTCAGTAGTGATAATTGAATCATGTAATGTAAATAGTGGTATGTCAGGTCTATTTTCAGAAATAATTCTGCATGCTTGATGTAGTACTAATTCAGCTTCCAGTTTTTGTAATATGATAGCCAAAATGGAATGTTTCTTACTTTTTATAGAAGAATACACTTTATATACATTTGGGAAAGCGTTTTTGAAATATCTTAATTCTGGTTTAAAGGCTATAGATTGATTGGCTGAAAAAAGAGTATTGAAAGCACTTTCTTTAGCTAATTCTCTTGAATTTCCAATATCCATATGATTGTTTGTAATCAGATTACCATATTCCTCATAAAACCTTCCCTCACTGACAATATTTCTAAAGAATATAACATCCTTTTCGTTCTTGATGGAATTTATCAAATTTACTAACATAATAGGGTTTGGGTGTGTGTTGTTGTAGATGTTATTCATATTACTGTTAGTATATATCTTATCATCTAATAAAGCTGTGGATAAATAAGGTTGACAATTAATTATATCAATTGAAACTAATTTTTGCCCATTATATGATATATATTTCCTCAATTCTGACTTGATTTGAGTCAAGTTTGTGTGTAATCTACCAGCAGTTTTATCAACAAAAAATGCAAAATCGCCCCTTTTTAGTCTTTGGAACGGGAGTAATCGGGAGTTTAATTTTAGCTCTGGATTATTTATTGTTGGATTGTTTACTTCTTTAATGTATTCATCCATCAAATATTTAACTCCAGGTTCAAAATCTACCTCAAGTTTATCATTAAACCATTTTGACAAATAACTTAACTTATCAGTTGTTTCTTTATCATAAACCCTTTTTTTAGAAATCCCATTGATTAAAGATTTGTTGTAAACTTTTATAGGAGTAACCTTTTTATTGTATTTGCTTGTAAACTTTATCCCTTTAGATTTTTCACTAGGTATATAATGGTTGCTTTCAATAATTACTTTATGAGTGATTAAATAGTCAATACATTTTCTGTAATCATGGACTACACTTTGGAGCATTTTTCTATTTAGAGGAGTAAAACCATTATTGCCTTCAATATCATAGTCCTTTCGAGTAGAAGGGATATAGTTTATAAGGTGCAAAATGTAAATTAGTTTACTTCTTGCATTAGGAATGTTTAAAGGATGATTTTCCAAAAGAGTGTCAATATCAAGATTTTTTGGGATATAGAAATCCTGTGAATTGCCTCTGTTTAAGCCTTCATTTTCTACAAGTACTTCTTCTTTACTTGGGCTTTCAGCTCTATTATAGTGGAGATTTGAAGAAGACTCCACTTTCGAATTTACATTCATATTCCCTCTCGAAAGAGGGCTAACCAAATAGGTTAGGATTCACTTACGTAAAGTGATTTCAAATGAAATTTAGCACACAGCTGATGAGTGCTTTCATTTTATATAAGTCAAATATTATACCAAAACCTTACAGACTTACTGAAGAAAATCATTATGAATTTTTGTCAGGTAAGATTATTAATAAAAAACTTAAACATTTTAAATATTAAAATTATGCAATTAAAACAAAGTAAAAGACAGAACGTAAAATTAAGATTAGGCATTTCTGGAGCATCAGGATTTGGTAAAACTCATTCTGCATTACTATTAGCCTATGGAATGACACAAGACTGGAGTAAAGTAGCAGTTATTGACACTGAAAACTCTTCAGCATCTCTATACTCCAATTTAGGAGCTTTTAATGTGTTGGATTTATCAGAGCCTTATAGCCCAGAAAGATATATTGAAGCTATTGAAACCTGTGAAAAAGCTAATATGGAAGTCATAATAATTGACTCAATTACTCATGAGTGGCAAGGAAAAGGTGGTTGTTTGCAAATCCATGAAAAACTTGGTGGTAGATTTCAAGATTGGGCAAAGGTAAGTCCACGCCATCAAGCCTTTATAGATAAGATACTACAATCAAGTTGTCATGTAATTACAACTACAAGAAGGAAGATTGATTATTCTTTGGATGTAGGTAGCAATGGTAGAACACAAGTTGTAAAACATGGAACAAAGGAAATTACAAGAGAAGGGTTTGAATATGAGCTTACTGTAAATTTTGAATTAGTAAATGACCAGCATTTGGCTAAAGCAAGTAAAGACAGAACCAATTTATTTTCTGATAGACCAGAGTTTGTTATTACCTCAAAGACTGGAGAGAAACTCTTGAAATGGTGTAATGCAGAACCTGTAACAGCAAAGGATGTTCTGGAGAGGATTAATAACTCATTATCCATATCTGAATTATCAAAAGTATACAATGATAATCCATCTTTTCAACAAGCTCTACAACTTCAATTTAAAAGTAAAAAAGAGCAATTAGAAAAATTAATTAACCCTAAAAACTTTAGTCAAAATGGAATTGCAAATAGTTAAACCACAGGAAAAACAAGTTACTGGTGTAATAAGAAATTTAACTGATAATCTTTCTACCCACCAGGAACAGAAAATAGAAAGGAAAAACAAACCATTTATTGAGGCTAACACAACAGAAGTTAGCCTCTCTCATTTAAAACAGGATTGTATTATTCCAGTATTCAGTAAGGACAATGAATCTACAATTTCCCACCAAGAGTTTATTGATGTAGCTTTTCATTCAGTACAAAAAGTACTAAAAGGGCATCGTATTTCCACACCAGAAATTAGAGTTAGCCATACAATTAAAGGAAGAACACCAGATGCCATTGGAAAACCTGCAAAGGAGTTATTGGAGCATGAAAAGACTATTTACTATGAAAGAATGGCTTTTGTAATTGAGGTTCCTGGTATAACAGAAAGCATAAACGGCAACCAACTTAACTTAAGTATAGGTGGTGTGAGAGCTTATAATCAGGAGAATTTGTACTCCAAAAAAGCAATGGAGAAGTTTAAGTTCTTTATAGGATTTAAGAATATGGTTTGTTGTAATATGTGTATTTCAAGTGATGGTTATGCTGGTGAAATAAAGGTTAGTAGTTTAAATGAACTACAAAACCAATTAATTGAAATTATTTCTTCCTACAAGGCACAGGAACATTTAAAATTGATGCAATCATTGAGTAACCATAAATTAACTGAACGGCAATTTGCTCAACTTATTGGCAAAGCAAGGTTATACCAATATTTGCCAAAGAGTCAAAAAGCAGAACTACCAGAACTCTTGATAAATGATAGTCAAATTAGCACAGTAGCTAAAGACTACTACCATGATGAAAGTTTTTGTAGAGATGATTCTGGTGATATTAACCTTTGGAATCTATACAATCTGTTTACAGGAGCAGTTAAGAGTTCATATATTGACTCTTTTGTAAATAGGAACATGAATGCGTTTAGTTTTACTAATGAGCTGTCACAGGCTCTTAAAAATGACTCTAAGCACCAATGGTTTTTGAGTTAGAACGAAGACCCAATTCCTGAATTTATAGGGTTGGGTTTTTTAATTTCTCAACACTTTCATTAGAGTAGTAATATGCATTGCCTCTTTTTTCAAATTCAAGTTTACCTTGTAATCTGTAATGCATTAAGTCACAATCTCTAATTTTAAGTTTCTTTGTTACTTCTTTGCTTTCTAACCAGCTTTCTTTTTTATTCGCCATGATAAACACTTGTTATTCAATACTATACGATTATTTGTTGTTAGGTTATAAAAATATAAAAAAATCTACATGGATGATGTCATCCATTTAAGAATTTACTAAATTGCAAAAAAATAGTTAACACAAAAATTTAGATGACTTTAAGTAATTCAGATTTAAGATTTTCAGGGCATGATACTTTTCATTGTAAAGAGCAGTGGTTGTTAAAAGGCGTGCAATTGGTTGAAAATAAAGGATTTGCATTTTTAAGAACTGAAGATGCTATTTCTAGTCTAGGAGTTGGTAAAAATATGGTAAGGTCAATTCAACATTGGTTAAGAGCGTTTGAATTAGTTGATGAAAAGGGATGTTTGACAGATTTTTCAAAATTATTATTAACGAATAAAGAATTTGATCCTTATCTAGAGAATGATGCTTCTTTGTGGTTATTGCAATATCATATCTGTGAAAACCATTATGCATCTATTTACAAGTTGATTTATTGTGATTACTTTTCGGATAAGGCTTTGTATGAGTTTTCAGAATATCAAATATCAAAGTTTGTAAATAGTAAACTTAGACTAAATGAGCAAAAAGAAATTGCTCAAAAAACTCTTGAGGCTGACTTTAAGGTTTTTATAAGAACTTATCTTTCACAAACTAAAAATTATAAAACTGTAGAGGATGATTTTAATGTGCCATTAGTTTCCTTGAATTTAGTTGAGGATACAGGTAGAGAAAATGATAAAGGTCAAAATGTTTACAGGCTAAATAAAGGTAATCATAATATTCCATTAGAGATTATAGCTTATTGTTTATTGGATAAATTTTCCGAAGAAGTGTCTGTTAGTTTTGATTTAATAAGTCGCACAATTGGTTCTTACTTATGTGTTTCAAATGATTGGCTAGATTACCTGTTAAACCAACTAGCAACAGAGTTTAAAGAATTTGTATATAAAAATGATGCAGGAGTAAGGCAAATTCAAATTAAAAGTAGAAATAAGAATAATTTAAAAATTAAGATGCTAGAAAAGTATTATGATTAATAATGTATCGACAAATATATTAAGGGATCAATCAATAGAGATTGATTTTATACCGACTCCTAATGCTAAAGAAGTTTTCGATAGAATCTTTTTACATAATTATGGTGCGAATAAATCTTTCAATTTAATAGGTAATTACGGTACAGGTAAATCAACTTTCCTTTGGGCTTTAGAGAAAAACTTAAAAAAAGAAAAACAATTTTTTACTGATTTAAGCTATTCAGATGATATTGGGGATTTTGATTTTATTAAAATAGTTGGTGAAAATGATTCTTTAAGTTCGGTTTTATCAAGTAAATTAAATATTAAAAAAAGTAATTCTAAATCAATTATAAGTGCCTTAGAAGAAAAAAGAAGGCAATCTGAAAATAATAATAAAGGTGTGATTCTTCTAATTGATGAGTTTGGTAAACTGTTAGAGTTTGCATCTAGGAACAAGAATATTGATGATGTTTACTTATTACAGCAAATTTCAGAATGGGCAAATAATGAGCGTCATAAAACATATTTCATAATAACTCTGCATCAAAATTTTTCAAGTTATGGTAAAAACCTTTCGAGTCAGGATAGATTAGAATGGGAGAAGGTTAAAGGTAGATTTGTAGATTTGGTGTTTAATGAGCCTGTAGAGCAACTTTTATATTTTGCAAGTAAAAGGCTTAATGAATTTGTTTGTCCGAAAAATTTAAAGTCAAGACATCAGGATTTAATTGATTTGATTGAGAAGTCAAATCTGGTTAGTTTAAAAAAATCAGGAAACGAAGAGCTCTCAAAAGCAATATATCCTTTAGATTGGCTTTCGGCTAATGTTCTAGTGAATTCTTTACAAAGATATGGGCAAAATGAAAGGTCTTTATTTTCTTTTTTAAATGATGGTACTAAATATTCTATTAAAAATTTAAAAAAAGAATTTTATTCAGTATCAAATGTTTATGATTATTTGATTAATTCTTTACCAACTGAAATTAATAGTCCTGATAATCCACATAGAGCTCAATGGTTAACTACTTTTAAAGTAATTGAAAAGTCAGAACTTTATTTTGAAGATGATTTTAAACTAGCGTCAGAAGTTATAAAAACAATTAGCCTTGTTAATTTGTTTTCTAAAATAGGAGGGCTGTTTGATAAAAAATTCATTATTACTTACTTTAAGTTAACTAAAAATAAAGATGTTGCTGATATTATTGAGAAGTTAGAAAAGATAGGTGTTATTAGGTTTTATAAGCATAGCAACAAAATTAACTTTCTAGAAGGTACAGATATTGATTTAGAGCAAGAACTATTATTGGTTAACAGTGAGGTTAATAATCAGTTTTCTTTATCTAATGAGATTATAAATAGAATAGACTTTCCAGTTCTATTGGCAAAAAAATACTCTTTTGAAACAGGAACAAATAGATTTTTTGAATTTAAAATTATAGACTCACTAGATCAAGTTAAAAGTTCTGTTGGTTCTATTGATGGGTATATAAATTTAATTTTTGACAAAGTTAAAAAGGGCTCTTTAATATCTAAATCAAAAGAGTTTAATGATAATCTTTTTGTAGTTTATAAAAACTCAGAGGAGATAAGAACCAATATGTTGATGATTTTAAAGTTCGAAAAATTATTAGAAAAACATCAACTTGATAAAAATGCATTAAAATTGTTAATTGAAGAAAAGAGTTTCTATGAGAACAGACTAAATAATCTAGTTATAAATCAATTATTTGTAGACAATAAGAATGTATGGATTTACAGTAGGAATGAGGTTGAAATAAATAGCAAGAAGCAGCTTAATCAAAAGCTAACTGAAATTTGTTACGATATTTTTTCAAGCACACCTGTTTTTATCAATGAGCTTGTAAATAAAGAATATATAAGTACTCCAATAAATACAGCTAGAAAAGCTCTTTTGAGAACTTTACTAAAAAATGAAGACCTGAAAGATATAGGGTTGGATGAAAAAAAGTTTCCACCAGAAAAAGCTATTTATATCAACTTATTAAAGAACACTAGGATTCATAAGAAAGTTGATGGCTTTGATTATTATAAGTTGGATGAACCTAATGAAGAATCTAACTTATATCAATTATGGAAAGATTCAGAAGATTTTATTAATAGTGCTATTTCAAACAAAAGAAATCTAAATGAGTTTTATGAGATGCTTCTGAATAAGCCTTTTAAATTAAAAAAAGGATTTGTTGATTTTTGGATACCTATTTTTCTAATAGCAAAAAAGGAAGATTTTGCTCTATTCCATATTGATGGTGGATTTATTCCATTTATAGAAGAAGACACTTTAGATTTAATACATAAAAAACCTCAAGATTTTTTAGTTAAAAGCTATGATGTTTCTGGCTTAAAAATGAACCTGTTAGAGAGCTATAAAGAGCTTGTTCAAATTGGAGATTCTAAAAAGGGTACAAAGTCAACATTTTTATCAATTTTTGGTAATTTTTTAAGGTTTCAAAGAGGGCTTAATGATTATACGTTAAAAACTAAAAAGCTTTCTTCTAATGCACTTAAACTAAGAGATGCTATAGTAGAGTCAAAAGACCCAGAAGATGCATTATTTAATCAGTTTCCAGCTGCTTTAGGGTATCATTCAATTTCTATTAAAGACGATGTTGAGGTATTGGCCTCTTTCACAGGACAAATTCAAGGTGCAATACAAGAAATTAGAAGTGCTTATGGTGAATTGCTTAATAGAATTGAAAAAGTTATTATTGAGTCTTTCCATTGTTCATCGGAAGAATTTCCAGATTTCAAGAATGAGATTTTCTCCAATTTAGAATTTGTTAATCAAGGTTTTTTAAGTCAGAAGCAGAATGTTTTTTATCAAAGATTGGTTTCAGATTTAGATGATAGGATGAGTTGGATTAAGTCCGTTGCTGATGTAGCATTAGGCAAGAGTGTTGAAACTATGCTAGATGAAGAAGAGATCTTTTTAATTGAAAACATAAAAGACTTATCTTTAGGTTTAATAAAAGCAGCTGAAATTCAAAAGTACAATGAAACATCTAAAAATGGAACACTGTATTCTATTAGGTTTTTTGGAGCAAACGGTGATTTTATTGATGATAAATTAGTTGTTAAGTCTAATACAACCAAAGATTTCAAGGAAATTAAAAATAAAGTAACTAGTTCAATTAAAAACTTAGATGAAAACCAAAGAAGGGAATTGTTAATTGAACTGCTTTCTAAAGAGTTAGAAATATAATATGACTAAAGTTAAACATTTATTAGGTATTTCAGGAGGAAAAGATAGTGCTGCATTAGCTATCTATATGAGTAAAAATTGTCCTGGTTTAGATATAGAGTATTATACTTGCGATACAGGAAAAGAATTAAAAGAAACTTATGATTTAATTGACAGGTTAAATTCTGTCTTAGGAAAAGAAATTGTCATGTATAAATCTATGGATGATGTTAATTCTCCAATGAAAAATCCTTTTGATCATTTTTTAGCAATTTATGGTGGATATTTGCCTTCGCCAATGGCTAGATGGTGTACTAATAAAATGAAATTAGAGCCTTTTGAAGAACATGTAGGAGATGAGCCAACTGTATCTTATGTTGGGATAAGAGGTGATGAAAATAGAGAAGGCTATGTTTCTAAAAAAGAAAATATTCAAACTGTTTTTCCATTTAGGAAAAATATATGGAGTGAAGACGTTATAAAAAAGGTTTTGTCAAACTCAAATATAGAGGATATAACAGGATACTATAAGGAGTTATCTCCTGAAGTGTTATTAGAGAATGCACTACAGTATGCAGAACAACCCATATCTCCAAAATTCACACAAAGACAAAAGTTAAATGCTTTAATGGATGTAGATGTTAAATTGTTTAATAAAGTAGTTTTTGAGTATTTAAAAACAACAGATTACCCTGTGGGTAAATTAGATTATTTTCCTTTAGTAGATAATGTTGATGTAGTAGTATTAGATGATGTTTTTAAAATTTTAGAAGACTCTGGAGTTGGTGTGCCAGCATATTATAAACCTATCGAATATCAAGTAGAAATTGATGGGGAAATAAAAAAAGGAACATATTCTAGAAGTAGGTCTGGTTGTTTCTTTTGTTTTTATCAACAAAAGATTGAATGGGTTTGGTTGCTAGAACAACATCCAGATTTATTTGAAAAAGCCATAGAGTATGAAAAAGAAGGTTATACGTGGATGGCAGAACCTCTAGAAGAACTAAAAAAGCCTGAGCGTGTTCAGGCAATAAAAAAGGAACATTTTTTAAGAATGAATAGAGAAAAAAGCAGGTCTAGAACTGGACAGTCTTGGCAAGATGAAATTTTGCAAGCTGAAGGAGAAGGCTGTGCGAGCTGTTTTATATAGAAAATTATGGGGGAAATTATTCAATCACTGAAAGAATTTGTTTGGGATATAATAGGTTATTTAATACCAGGGTTTGCCTTATTAATTGTTTTCAATTTTATAACACCTACAAATATAGCTGTTGAAGACAATTTTCTTTTTGATTGGAATATTTTCGATTCATTTCTGATAATAGTAATTTCCTATTTATTAGGATTTGTTGTTTATGGAATTACAATTTTTAAAATTAGGAATCAGGATTTAATAATTTCTGAAATAGAAAAAAGATTTGAAAATAGAATTCAAGAAAACAAAAAATTTAAAAAGAGATTTAATAAATATATAGGGTCAAAGCACAGTAGATTTTGGCAACGAAAGTTTAAAGATTCTTCAACTGTCAAATCAGCTAGAAGCTTTCTTACTGATAACGGATATAAGGATGTCAATAAAATGCAGTTAAATGAAATGAGAAATATACTGATGTCAAGAAATCCAGAAATGGATGAAAAAGTTTATACTTTTATGTTTAGGTCGTCAGTATTTGATCATTTGTCAACAATATTAATGATAGTATGCATTGCTGCATTAATTCAAATAATTTTAAGCCTTTTTGGTTCAGAGTTCTTTTTCATAAAAACAGGTGGTACTTATAATTTTTTATATTCATTATTTGTATTTATAATACCTTTATTGGGTAATAGTAAAAGGATTTTTTATTCGATATCTCAAAGAATTCCATTTTCAAATTTAAAATAGATGAATACAAGAATATATTTAGCGGGAGGTTTTAAGGGGAACTGGCATGAAAAAGTTATAAACTCATTGGGGAATAATTTTATTTGTTTCAATCCACAAGCACATCAATTGGATGAAGCAGATAAGTATACATCTTGGGATTTATATCATGTCGATAAATGTGATATACTTCTTGGTTATATGAGTGAAGATAATCCTTCAGGTTATGGATTAGCATTGGAAATAGGCTATGCTAAAGCAAAAAATAAACTAATTATTTTAGTTGATGATAGATCAATAATTGATGAGAAGTTTGCTAGGTATTTTTTAATTTGTCATGAATCTTCAAATCTTGTATTTAAAACTTTAGAAGAAGCTATAAACTACATAAAATCATTTTAACCTTATTTATTAATTCTAGATTTGAAATATTCATATGAATCTTTTTTATTTATGATATTTAATATTAAATGAGATAATTTTAATTCTGATATTTTGGTAGTAAGTTCATTCTTATTTCTATAATCATTTATTTCCTCTGTAATTGTGATTTCAATAAAACCTTTATTTACAAAAGCTTTTAAAGGAAGACCAAGATTACAATTTTTTGATTTAAATAAGTATTGGTTATTTTCCCATACTTTTTTAAAAGTTTCCAATAAATCTGAGATGCGAATAACTATAGACCTATTTTTACTATATACTTTATGTAAAGACATTAATAGTATAATTTGATGAGGAGCGAGATATCCTCTTGCCTTATCTCGTTGTAGAGAGTCAATAAATTCAATAGTGTCCATAAATTTATTCTTTTTTAGTTTTAACTATCATATCTAAAAAAGAGGTGGGATTTAAAAAGTAGCTAGGGCTATCTTCTAGTTTTTCTTTAATTAAAGTAAGTCCCCCATTTGTGTAAGATTCCATAGTTTGGATGAGTTTTTTTACAGCTTGGTCTTCTGTTATTTCACCTTTGTCTAATACAATAAAATCTAAGTCTGTTTTAGCCACTAAAGCAGCAAAGATGTACTCTTGTAGATTGGTAAAATCTTTTCTAATAGGAGATGATTTACTTCCCCAATTTTGAATTGCATGACGAAAATTATCTTTTTTAATACCTTCTGGAATTGGGATGTATTCATCTTCATATAAACCTAAAAAGAATGCATATGTATAAAGCTCGTAATTAGTACTAAAGTGTTTACCTAAACTTATCTTTTTTTCTCCTTCTGCTCCACCTGTTTCAGAAAGAGGCTTGAATAAAGTGTCTTTAAATTCAACACTATAGTTTGGTATTCGGGTTTTCCATTTATCAAATAAATTATCCATACTTATAACTCTATTCTTTGTGTGTTAATAGTTTTTAAATTCTTTTCATCAAAAGGTCTTTCAAGTCTTACCCAGAAAGCTTTATCTCTTTTTACTTTCTCAAACTCTGGTTTAATATATAGATTCTTATTTTCATCTTTAGCTATATAATCTTTAATCAAGATGATGGTTTGATTGTCTGTCTCGTAAATTAGGTTTAAAAATTCAGTCATTTTACTTTCCCCAAAAGAGGAAGTTGGTGCATCAAATAACATTGGGTATCTGTCTTCTCTAACTTCTTTGGATAGTTCTGAAATTGCTATTAAAATTGAAATATGCATTGATGTTTCTAAGGATTTATTAGCTAAAAACTCGTGTCCATTTTCATCCAATAATCTTGGCTTAATTTTGATTTTTGAACCAAAATTTGTCACTTTAAAATTGAGAGTACCTGTAAAAGCATCAACATTTATATAAGATAAAATTTGATTAGATTTTTGAGATAATAATTTTATAAATTCTTCAAATTTTCTGTCTTTGGTATCCCTGAAAATTTGATCTATATCCCTTAAAATATTTCTTGTATTAATTAAAAACGAATTGGCATTAGATAGGTCTATTTTTTCTTTTTGCTCATTTAAATCTTTTAATTTAGAGTCATAGCTTTTTATCTTAACTTCATAACCAACACTGTCTTCATTTAATTTTTTTACATCATCCTGCCACACATTATAATCTTTAAGCACTACACCTAGTCTCTCAGAGCCAACAGCAGAGTTGCCAATTATTCTGTTTCTCTCTGTTAATTCTATTTCTAGTTTTTCTTTTAGCTCAATTAGTTCGTTTTTTCTTGCTTGATTAAACTCAAACATATCTTGAATTTCTGTATTTATACTATTAAGCTTGGATAAATTGTCTTCTTGGTTAGAGCTAAGGTTTACAAGTCTACTCACATAATTAAATTGAAAAAGTTTTTCAGGTTCTTCATCTTCTTCTTTAACCACTTTTTGAGAATCTAAATAATTTTGCAGACGCTTTTTCATAAACTCTAATGCTTCAGAACCTTCTTCTGCGGGTCTGTTACAAACTTTACAAACCTTTTCCTTTATCATTTCATCCATAATTGCTAATGAAGGTACATTAGGAGGAAGAGGAACTAAATCATTTATTATTTCCAATTTAGCTTTTTTTTCACCTTGTTTTATCCCAATTTCTCTATCAAAATCTGATTGAAGTTTTCTTCTTTTTTTACTTAACTCCGATACTTTGTTTGAAAATTCTTTATGGATATTGTCAAAATTCATTAATATCCAATTTTCATCGAATAGAGCTGTAGTGTAGTTTTCAGAAATTAAGCCTTCAGTTTTTGAAATATCTCTTTCAATCTTGTCAATTCTAGAATTTATAGTCTCTAGAGCTTCAGCATTATTTATATACTTTCCAGCATCTTGGATATTCTTTTTTGTTTTTTCTATACTATTGTTGGTTTCTTCTAAAAAAGTTAGTTGATCCTGTTTTTTTCTAGTATAGCGCTTAATTTCTTCTTCGAGTCTACTATATTCCTGTTGGTTCTTAGTGTTGTTTTTCGATTCCCTGTTTACAGCTTTTTCAGCTTCATTTTTTAGATACTCACCTCTTTCTTCATATTTTTTATAATGTTTAGCATCAGAAAATAAATTGATTAAATTGATTAAGGCATCTTCATTATCAAAAATGTTAAGTTCTTCTTCTCCTTTAAACATTGAATATCTTCTAATTTCACTAGGAAATAGGTACTCAAGAAGATTTTTACCATCAACAGGGCTTCTTTCACCATTGCTAGATTCTTCAATTCCTTTTAGTATAGCTTTTCCAACTTCATATTCTGAATCATTGATTTTATTGACTGAAAATTCTTTTGATAGAATTTTTATCTCGTCATAATGCTCTACAACAATTTCTACTCTAACCCTAAAAGATTCATTAGCCACTTTTTCGTCAAGAGCTTTTTTGGAAACAAGTAACTCTAAATTGTCATTGTCATTGCTAAATAACCATTCTAAGGCTTCAAAAAATTTTGTTTTACCCTCTCCGTTTTCTCCTAAAAAAACATTTAAACCTTTTGCGAGATTAAATTTCTTAGAACCATAATAGCATAAATAGTTTTCTATGGTAACTTCTTTTAATATCATATTGCTGATTCGTTTAAAAATTGAGTTATTTGACTATAAAGTGCTTTATCTGATACAGTATTAAACCCTTCTGTATTTTCTACTATTAGAGAGATAGCTTTGATTATAGCATGTTCTGAATTTAATCCCTCTTGCAACTTATCTGGAATATCATCCTTATTTATGCCATACTTTTCTGAGATTATTTCATGCTCTAAAAAACTTTTTAAAATGTCATCTTTTCTAGCCATGTTTTAGGTGTTTGTGTTGGTTGAACTGTCGTATAAATTTATATTGTAATATGTGAGTATTGGTTTTAATGCCTCATATGTGTCTGGTTTATTCATTGCTAATGTTGAGAAATCAACCACTCGTTCAAGTTCTTTTTTTATTATACTTTTTTCCATTTCAAAAGTTGATTCATCATTAATCTCAGGGGCAACAACTAAATCATGTATTACAGCATATGTCTTGTCATCATGAGTTCTTAAAACTCTTCCTCTCCTCTGAACAAATTGTCTCGGGTTTCCTGTACTCGCACAAAAAATAGCTAATTCTGATCTAGGTACGTCTACACCTTCATCTAAACATTTCATAGATGTTAAAACATTAATAGCTCCTTTTTGAAAGCTCTCAATGACATGTTCTCTATTTTTTGTTTTAGAAGTGTATTGCTTTACCATAATTGAACTATCTGTTCTACTAACTACTCTAGTATACTTGTCAATTAATGAAACATCTTCACTATCTTCTATATAATCATCAATATTTTCATAATTAGGCTCTATGCCTTCAGGTACATAAACCAATGTATAGTTAAGGTTTCCTCTGGAGTTAAATTCATTATCCAAAATTTCTTTAAAAGCTGCTAACTTGTTGTGAGCCTTATGTATTATGCGTTTTCTTTCTAATAAAAGTCTTTCTACTTCTGGACAATCTTTGTATTTTTTTGTCTGGTTATCAAAATATTTTGCTAGTTGTTTTGACTTTTCTCTATATTCCTCTAGTTCAATATTTGTTAGTTTAACAATATGTGGATAGTATTTATATTGACTCAACCACCCTTTACTCATAGCTTGTTCCATTGTATAACTGAATACAAAAGGAGGGGAGTCATTAAAAAACTCTTCAATACTTTTATTGCCTATATCATCATATTTTCTGTCAGGAGTAGCAGATAGACCTATTCTTTTTTGTAAATGGATTTTTGGGAGTGTTTTTGATAAGTTGTTTGAGCCTAGATTATGGGCTTCATCAGCAATTAATAAGGTGTCTTTTGGTAAATTAATGAAATGTGATTGGAAGCTCTTTCTATAGAAAGAGGCATAGGTTACTATTATTACATAAGAGACATCAATAAAGTTGCTAGCAGTGTTTAAAAAAGATACATTTTGAGGCCATTTTTCTTTGGAACTTATAGTTATTATATTGTTGAAATTAAATTTCTTGCATTCATTTTTCCATTGATCAACCAATGCAATAGTAGGAACCAAAACAACTGCTTTATAAGCTCCATTATCTTTGTATTCATTTAATAAGCAATTTAAGGAAGTAAGTGTTTTTCCTGTACCTGTTGCCATAGCAAACAATCCTTTTTTGCCATTTTCTACCCATTTTTCAAAAGCTTTATTTTGATAAGGTCTTGGTCCAGTTGGGTAAGGGAATTTTGGTGATTTTTCAATTTTTATAAACTCATTCAATTTGCTAGTTGCAGTTTTAATTGATTTAATGACGTTAAGGTTATTAAAAGTGTTCTTTTTATTTTTTAATAATTCTTTTTCTTGTACTACTAACTCTTGTATGTTCTTATCTCCAAACTCTTGTCTTATTGCAACTTTAACATTGTCCACATCTAGATAGTCTACAATTTCAGAATTACCTATAAAGAGTTCTTCAAAATCATTTTTCAGCTTTCTAATTTTTTTCATATCATTCCCTTCCCAAGACAACCTACAATCTAACTCTTCCAAGTTTTCAAGAAATCCATAGTAAGTAAAGTTACATGATGATTTGAAACTTACATAGTTTTCACCATCACTGAATATACCTGATTTATAATGTGAAATACCCTTTTTATTTTTAGGTCTAATTACTTTTAACTCAATTTTGTCATTAGCAATTAGCCAAGCAAAACATTCAAAAAAATGTTTTCCATAATCATCAAGAGAATCTTTAAGTTCTTTAATGTTGTTAAAATTGTAAATAGATGAGAAATTCTCCTTGTCTTGTCCTCGTAAAATAGCTTTTTTGTCTTTTTCCGAAAGAATGTTGTTAATAACAGCTCTCATTTTGCCTCCTGAATAAATAAAATTTGCAAAACCTAAAGAGAGTACATTTAAAGCTGAAGAGCTAAAATAACCTAGTAACAAATCAAAAGACTTGCTATTACATAAAGCATCTATATAAAATTGTATAGGCTCATCATTACTGCCAGTTCTATAGTCTCTGTCTTCTGCCCATTTAACATTTTTAAGCATAATTAGGTTTTATATGTTTTTTTAAATGGCTAACAAAGTTATCTATATCTTCTTTTGTAGTATTCTTATCTAAAGAAATTCGAATGTAGTTATTTTTAAACTCACCTTTCTGTAACATAGAGCTAATAACATGGGATTCAGTAATGATTTCTGAATTACAGGCAGAGCCATTACTTACAGAGATTGATGAATATTTGTCTATAAAAATATTAGAGTTTAAATCAGGAATGATAAGATTTAAAATATGAGGAACTCTAAAGGCTTCTTTAGAAACCTCACGGAAAGAAGATATTTTTTTTATTGAATTAATTAAGTATTTATTCAATTCTTGAATATTCTGATTATTAGTTGCTCCTTCTTTAATAAGGATTTCACATGCTTTTCCTAATCCAATAATTGCAGGTGTATTATATGTGCCAGATCTCAATCCTTGTTCTTGATTACCTCCATGAATAAGAGGGGTTAATTTTATATTGCTTTTTTTGTAGAGTACACCAATTCCTTTAGGTCCGTTTATTTTATGACCAGAAAAACAAAGCATATCAATATTATCCGTTTCCAAATTAATAGGTAATTTACCAATTGCTTGAGTTGCATCACAGAAGAAAGGGATATTCATTTCTCTAGCTAATATTCCAATCTCTCTAATAGGCTGAATAACACCAGTCTCATTATTTACATGCATAATTACAAATAAACAAGTATTATTTCTTACGGAATTCCTCAATTCTTCGATTGAGATTAATCCATTTTGATCTACATCCAAATATGTTATTTCGTATCCTTTTGTTTCTAAATAATCACATGTAGATAAAACAGCTTTATGTTCCGTTTTTACTGTAATTATATGGTTTCCATTTTCATAATTAGATTCAACAAATCCTTTTATAGCTAAATTAATAGATTCAGTAGCTCCAGAAGTAAATAGTATATCTTTGGGATTACAATTGATTAGCTTAGAAATGGTTAATCTTGAATTTTCAATGGCAGCTTTTGTTTTCAAACCAAACTTGTGGCTGCTAGATGAATTACTATATAAATCAGTAAAGTAAGGCAACATTTCTTTAAGTACCCTATCATCTACTTTTGTTGTAGAAGCATTGTCTAAATAACTCAATTCTTGGATTGATTCCATTAAATAATTTGATTTGATATTATTCATTAAAGGGAGAGTATAAATCTAATGATAATTAACTTTAAAAAAAATTTTTATAAAATTTTCAGCCCACCAAAATTACTCAAGTGCAAACCACCTCATATTTAACCCGTACCCTTTTCCTAATTCCCAAATACCCCCACCCATCATCAGTATTAATTAAAATTTTTAACCGATGGTAAGAATAATTAAAATTGAAAAGAGACAATCAGAGGATGGTAGAGAGTTCAACTCTTTAATCATTCAAGGTGGTGTAGAAATGGTACAGTCAAAGGAGACAGGTAACTTCTATGCTACTGCAAGGAAAGCATCTATCACATCAACCTTTGATGATGAGACTGCACAGGGCTTAATAGGTCAGGAAATTCCTGGTAGAATTGAAAAAGCCAAATGTGACCCTTATGAAGTTATCAATCAGGATACTGGTGAAGTAACAGTGTTACACCATAGATATGTTTATGTTTCTGAAGAAACTCCAGTTGCTGGTAGTCAAGAAGAGCATACTACTATCTCACCAGAAGAAGTAAGGTTTCCACAAATGGCAGAAGCCTAATCACAATTCCCAATCAATAAAACTGGTTGGGAATTAATATTCAGTCACTCTCTTTTCTAAATCAAAAATTTTAAACTTTTTAAATTTATTAAATGGTTCAAGAGATGCTCTTAAAGTTCTTTCTAATCTATTAATATGATATTTACGTTCATCTATTTCATATTTGAAATTGACAAGGACCAAATTATAATTATCAATGGCATATTTATTAGCTTTAATGCATGACTCATCATTCCATTCATATTTTAAAACATTTGCGTTTGTATGCTGAAGCATTTTATTGAACCAAGCTCCTTGTCTTAAATCCAGATGTTTAGGTATCCTCTCAACAAATGATAAAGAGTCATTTTTACCAACATAAACAACTTGCCGCCCTTTTCTAAATAAATAAACTCCATTACCAGGGAAGATTGGTTGATTATTATGAAACACAAGGTTGTTTAGGTTAATATTTTTAAGGGGAATCCCTGCTGTTCTGTTTATCAATGAAATTACATCAACCAACTTTAATGGGTCAATAATCTCAAACTCTAATAAATAATTATCCATATATCAATATTAATTAATCATTTACTAAATACATAATCACATCCCTATTATGTTAGTAAATTTAAATCAAATAGAATGAACTCAATAGCAGAAATAAAACTTTCCTATTCCAATAATCAAGAAGATGAAATTAAGATTACGGGGAGTGAAAGTGCATACAAGATATTACTTGAAAATTGGAACCATGATACTTTAGAGCTACAAGAAGAGTTTAAAGCTATTTTATTAAACAGAGCAAATAGAGTACTTGGTATTTACAATTTGTCAAAAGGTGGAGTTACTGGAACAGTAGTGGATATTAAGCTATTACTTGCCTCTGCAATAAAGTCCAATTCCAGTAATATTATAGTATCACATAATCATCCATCAGGAAATTTAAAGCCAAGTCAAGCTGATTTAAACTTGACCAAGAAAATCAAAGAGGCATGTAAGTATTTTGATATAACATTACTTGACCATATTATTGTTTCCAAGAAAGGATATTATAGTTTTACAGATAGTGGAGATTTGCAATAATTGCAGAACTTGCAACTTTGCAATCTTATTTGTTGCACATTAACTTACCAGAAACAAGCATTTTTTCAGCACTTTTTTATACAAGAAAAATTGTTAGATAGTATACATAGCCATTTCTTGAATTTTTACTCAATAGATAGTAAGTGTTTATTATGTTTATAGGTAGATTACTTGTATAGAAGGAAATAATTGTGCTATTGAATTAATAGCCCTTTTTAATCTGGGAGTAAATCTTTTAAAGGAACATCTAAAGCATTGGCTATTTTAAGTAGAGTGCCAAGAGTAATATTCACTCTACCAGTTTCAATCCTTGCCATGTTAGATTTTTCAAAGTTACAAGCAGCAGCTAAAGTTTGTTGTTGCATATTTAATTTAGCACGAACCTCTTTAATCCTTAAACCAACTTGTTTGCTTAATTCTTCTTTGTCTTTTTGATGTTGTTTCATTTCAAGAACAAAGTTTTATCATATTTGATTACTTTTGGTTATCATAAATGATAAAATCAATAACCTTTAATATTAAATTATGAGAATAGGAATGCTTAATTGGTTAGGACCCTTGTTTTGGATTCTTGCATCTATATACCATATTTGGACAATCATAATTGCTTTCAAAGTAAGTTTTACAGCAGGGATTTTGACATTGTTTCTTCCTGTTATATCAAACATATATTGGTTTTTTAAAATGTGGGGTGAAAATTCGATTTATATAACTATAGCCATAATTGTTTTGATAGTTAAATTAATAATGTTCCTGTTCTCTGATTCAGATGAGAGGTATTTTAAAAGATAAAGTTTATGAAAAGAATTAGTTTAATTATATGCTTAATTGTGCTATCATGTAGCAATGAAAACAACTTTGATGGTTATTGGATGAATGAGTCTATAAGCTCATTTTATAAGATTGAAGACACTATTGCTATTAGGTATTTCTACAATAGAAAGCAGTACCAGAATTATTATGTTTTAAAGGATACATTTTATCTTGACCAGGAACAGAATACATTCAAAACTAAAACAGGAGCAAGTTGGGGAACCCTTGTTGACTTGAAGAGAATCCATGAGGACACATTGGTTTATAATTTTAATGAAAAACCAAGTTTGTGGCAAGATGGAACTGAAATTCCAAATGATAGAGGTTACTATTTTAGAACTGATGAAAAAACATTATTGAAAAGCCTATCTGAAAGATTTAATAATGGGTTTGATTAGGCTCACTTTTAAAAAATGAATACCAATATATTTCCTTTTCAAATAGGAGAACAATATGAGGAACATGAGTTTGAACTACAGGATTTTGATGTTAGGTTAATTGGAGATTATGAATATGACATATATGAATACAAAGGACTCAAAATCAACAGCTTATTAGGTTTTAATTTTTCAACAAATCCATTACTGTATTACAATGCTGATATTTTAGCAAGAGTTGATTATATGTTTAATTACATGTATTTTGATAGTTTACTAAAAAAGATTAATTCTTGTTTACCAGTAACAGATAAATTACAAATTGACCCATTTATTAAGTTTAACCCTGCATTTTACAGAGTAGGAGATTTAGCATTGGAAATATTGAGAAATGATAGTGAAAATGTAGTTTTAAGAGTTTCCCACTATCATCAATTTTTTATTTAATTATTAATTTGAAGGTGTACTTTAAGGTTTACCCCATTATGTTAGTAAATATGTAAATATAGGCTAATCCCAGTTGGTTAGAGCATTTGACTGTTAATCAAAGGGTCCTTGGTTCGAGCCCAAGAGGGGGAGCAAAACACAAATCCTTACTAGAAATAGTAAGGATTTTTTGCTTTATAAAGCTTTCCGGATAATAGCTTAGAAAACTACAATTTTTCACAAATTACAACGCGCCACTTATTATTATATATCACGCGACCATCTTTTTTAATATACGGTTGCATAGAGTCTAAAATTGTTTTGTACGATTTTTCAAAACCACTGTTTTCTATAGCTTTAGCAGCTGGTCCAGCAGACAATAAACCTTTCATTGCTACGTCAACATTTGGATATTCCCAAATAGATGTTATATCATTATTACTAGTGATTTTTAGTCCAATACTCTCAATAATACTTTCAAGTAATCTATTTTCAGAAAGCCCAAAAGGACCTCCTGAGTTAGGAGGCGCTGGAGGAAGTAAACTACCAATGGCTTTTAAGCAAGAGTTTGCTTCGCAGTCTTCTTTATTACCCCAAATCATTGTTACTAATCTTCCTTTGTTTTTTAATACTCTTTTTGCTTCTAAAAGTGCATTTTTGGTATCTGTTGCATATTGAAAAGAATTAAATCCACAAACAACATCAAAAGTATTATCAAGAAAAGGCAGTTTTTCCATTTCACCAACTGAAAATTTAACTTCTGGGCTTCGTTCATTTGCTTGTTCAATAAGTTCTTTACTTGCATCAATACCAGTAACATTTATACCTTGTTCGTTTACCATGTTACTAAAAAAACCTGTGCCACAGCCAATGTCTAGAAGTGTTTGATTGGTTTCTAAATTTAGTAATTGTAATGCATGTTTATACCCAGAAATGCCTGTTGGCTCTTGTATTTTAGCCCAATCTTTAGACTTCTGTCCCCAAAGTTTACCTTGAATCTCGCTTGATCCCATAATTAATTTAATTGGAAGTTTAATGAGCCTAATTTAGCGAATTTTCTTATAAAGAATTATGTGTATTATATTGTTTTTCAAAATATTACTAATTTTTCTAGAAGTATAATAAAAAGGAAGTATAAGTTTGTTTTTTTTAACAGTATTCATGTAATAGTCAGTAAAACAATGCATTAGGCTTTAATTTTGTATATTTGATAGTCTTCAGATTTATTGTTGGACAGCCTCCATCAATTTAATAACTATAAAAGCTAATTAAATGAAAACAATTAATTATTTATTAGTTGTCCTCGTATTTGCATTATTTTCATGTAATACTGAGGGCAAGAAAGAAGAAGCAACTTCAAAAGAAGAGTTGGCAGTTGTAGAAGAAACATCGAAAGAGGTAGAAAAAACAATTTTTGAAAAATTAGGGGGCGATGAAGGTGTTTCTGCTATTGTTGAAGATATCATTGCAAAGCATCTTGAGAATGATAAAATCAAACATTATTTTATTGCATTACAGAAAGATCCTGAATATTTTGAGAAATTTAAACAGCACGTAAAAGACTTTTTAGAAACAGGTACTGGTGGCGAACAAAAATACTCAGGTAGAGATATGGTTGCTGCTCATTCAGGTTTAAATATTTCAGAATCAGATTTTCTTGAAGCTATTGATGATATACTATTTGTATTAGATAGCCACAAAGTAGATAGAACTTCAAGAAATGAGTTACTTGCTACACTTTATTCTATGAAAGATGCTGTAATGAAAAAATAAGTAATCCATTTAGTACACAATATCTAATTGAAGGCACTATATTTCAATTAGATTTAGATGATTTAAATAATCAAAAAGTAAAAAAACCACTATAATTATAGTGGCTTTTTTACTTAAATAATGATAAATTATATTATTCTTTTTTCTTATAACGTAAAGCGCCAGTTTCAATTTTAATAGCGGTTCTTGCTAGAATCGTAAACACAAAAGCACCAAGTGCCCATATACCTACAGTTACTCCAATTTCAATACCTGTTGGAGTGTATTCTGCAATCTTACCATAAGGTCCAGGAATAAACCCAGGAACAATTAATCCGAATCCTTTTTCAATCCAAATTGCAATAAATAAAATAGTACATGCAAAAAAGAGCACTTTAAAATTATTTCTTAATTTATGGAAAGTTAGCATAACTGTTGCTATAACATTTAGAGTTATTGAAGTCCAAATCCAAGGTAGTAATGCAGTTTTACCATCTAATCCAAAAAACAGATAATAGGCACTTTCACTATGATGTGTTGGCGCATAAAACTCTTTAAACAACTCAGATATTAACATAATTAAATTAATTTGAGCAGCTACAGTTACTACCATAGCTAATTTTTTTAAAGTTTTATCTTCTATTTTAAATTCTGTAAAAGAACGTATCATAGCTAATACTAATATTATTAGTGCTGGACCAGCAGCAAAAGCCGATGCTAAAAAACGAGGACCTAATAAAGCATTATTCCAAAATGGTCGCGCTTGTAATCCTTGATATAAAAAAGCAGTCACTAAGTGAATAGCTACAGCCCAAAATACAGAAATTAGAGCTCCTGGTACATACACACTTTTTTTAGACTCCTTGCCTTGATAGTGTCTAAATAAGATGTAAAAAGGGATAGTTATGTTTAAAAATAAATAACCGTTAAGTACAATAACATCCCAGGTTAACATAGAATTTGGGAAGTTAAACACACCAATACCAGGAATCATATGCCATAAAACAGATGGACCTCCCATATCTGCAACCACAAATGCTAAACACATTATTAATGCAGCAACAGCAACACCTTCACCAATTAAAACAGCTTGTTTAAAGTCAACATCTTTTAAAACGTATGTTGGCATTACCAGCATTACAGCTGCAGCAGCAACACCTACTAGAAATGTAAAATTAGAAATATATAATCCCCAACTCACACGATCTGTCATTCCAGTAACACTCAATCCTTCTTCTAATTGAATGGAGTAGCAGTACATTCCTGCTAACATAATAAAGGTTAAAAACCCCATCCATAAATGGTAGGTTTTTGAACCATGTGTAATGACGTCTAAACTATCTTTTACTAAACTCTTAAAAACTTTAAGTCTTCTCATGTTGTATGTTTTAATCCATGAAATACCAGAACTTAGGCTCTGTACCAAGGTCTTCTTTTAATCGAAATACTTTTTTATTTGCTAATACCCAACGAATAGTACTATCAGGATCTAATAGATTCCCAAAAATACGAGCACCAGTTGGACAAGCTTCTACACATGCAGGATTTTTACCTGCTCTAGAACGTTGTACACAAAATGTACATTTTTCCATTACACCTTTTTTACGTAATCGGTTTCCTAGGTAGTGCTGGTTTTTATTTACTTCATTTTCTGGAACTTCAGGTTTACTCCAGTTGAATCGTCTACCATCGTAAGGGCAAGCAGCCATACAATAACGACATCCAACACACCAATCGTAATCAATAACAACTAAACCATCTTTTTCACGCCATGTAGCTTGTACAGGACATACATCTACACATGGAGGATTGTCACAATGGAAGCATTGTGTTCCCATGTAAAAATGACCTTGAGCTGGTACTTCGTGATAATAATTATCGTCAGCTTCATTAAAGTTAAAGCCCTTACCGTCTTTCATCTCATGAATACGAATGTATTGCATTTCCGATTTTCGATCTTGATTATTTTCTTCAACACATGCATTTATACAATCCATGTAACCTTGACATTTTGAGATGTTAAAGGCATAACCAAATAACACATCTTTTTCTGCATTTTTTGAAGACATACTAATGTTTTTCCCAGTTCTTAACTGGTAAGAACGTACTAGTCTATCAACAGTTTGCTTCTTTTCGTCATCTGTCATCAGTTTATAATTGCCCTTAAATTGCTCTTCCCAATCAATTTGTGCCTTTTCCTTGGTTTCATCACCAGCAATTACACTACAAGATGTACTGACTGCTCCAGCACCTATCATTAAACTAGCGGTTAGTTTTTTAAATGCTGAACGACGATCCATTTGTACATCAAATACCTGTTGAAAACCATCTTTTTTTGGAACTTCTCCAACCGAAGCTTCAACTGCAGCCGATAAAAATTCTTCATCACTCATTTCTTTATGTGAGTGACAACCACCAGAAGTTTTACCACAACCACAAGAGTGGTCTGTTTGCTTTTTGTTACTTAGGTTTAGAGAAAACCATTTTTTATTATTGTTGCTCATACCCTAATTAATTTCGTTCTTTAACTTTTTGTGTGTTATAGCGTACTGGCCATTTAGATTTAATATGTGGCTCGTGAGGATTATGACAGTTTACACAAGTCATAGATACTCTTGGAGGTGCCCAACTCTCTAAACGTTTTCCATGTGCACCACCAGTCCAATCTTTAAATTGTTTTTGGTGACATTGACTACAAAGTTGATAGCTATTATTAAAATCTATATTATTTCCAGTTAAGCTTTGTAAATGATCCATGTCATTACCATTATGACATGTTATACAGTTCATAGTTGATGAACTTGCGTGATTAATTTTTATATCCCAATGTGCTTTTTTAATGTCCTCACTTTGCATTTTAGATAATGGTTTACTGTGACATTCTGTACATGCATAAGATTTTATTTCGCCTTTGCGTTCTGGAATTAAAAAAGTAATTTCATTTTCGGTTACTTCTATGGTTTTTAAATGCTCTATATGTTTATCAGAAGTAATTGAAGTCCCTTGATAATTTTCACTTTCAGCATTAATTTTATCAGTAATACTATGGTATTCATTTTCATGATGCTTACAAGAAGTAGTGGTTAAAAGAAAAACCAGTACTAAAAACCAAAGTGTATTTATATTAAATTTATTCATTGTTTTTTCGTGTAAAGGCATTTATTTCAATAAGTTCTTTCGTGTCTGGTACGTGACATTGTCTACAGTTAACACGTTCTGGATGTGTTACTCTAATTTCTCTAGGTGCACTAGGGCCAGCATGACATGCTAAACAATTTTCACGTAATTGTGTTTGATGTGGAATTACAGGAGGACTTGTTAATAATGCATTGTTATTTCCTACTTCTGGAGCATTTACTTTAGCAAAATTTCCAGGTTTAAATAGTGTATTTGTATTTTGAGCCACATGACATTGCATACAGTTTACTAATTCTGGATGTGGTGTTACAGGAGTATAGGCATTGTATTTTTCAACAAAACCTCCATTGTCATGGCATTTTAAACAACTATTATCGCCAGCATTTTGGTGTTCATCAACTGGATGCGGAATACTAGGAGGTGCACCATGATAAGCTCTATTATCATAATAATCATCTAAAGATCGTTGGTGAGCAAAATCTGTTGGTATAGTGGCATAGTCCAATGCGTGTTCCGAACGTTTAAATACACCAGATTCTGATGGAATAGCATAAAGTGTCGTTTCTTCTTCTAAAGAGATATAGGCTTCCTCTTTACCTTGTTGATAACTATAATTCCACACTGCGATAAAAGCAGCGAATAATAGTACAAATAATGATATAATACCTAAGCGTTTCATAGTCTATACCTTTTCAACTTTAACAGCACATTTTTTATAATCTGGCTCTTTAGATATTGGACAGAATGCATCTAAGGTCACATCATTTATCATCATGTTTTCATCAAAAAACGGAACAAATACTTGCCCTTTTGTTGGTAACCCTCTTTCATTAATAGAAGCAGGTAATGTACATGAACCTCTTCTAGAGGTTACTTTTATTTTATCTCCATTTCTAATACCTAGTTTTGAGGCATCATCTGGATGAAATTCAACATATGCATGAGGAACCGCTTTATGTAATACAGGAATTCTTCTTGTCATTGATCCTGTATGCCAATGTTCAATAACACGACCAGTATTTAGCCAGAAAGGATATTCACTATCTGGAACTTCTGGTGCTGGTTCATATGGACGTTGCCATATTACAGCTTTACCATCAGGTTTTCCATAGAAATGGAAGTCTTTTCCATTATCACATGCTGGATCATATTCTGAGTTAAAACGCCATTGAGTAGATTTACCATCCACGTAAGGCCAAATAGCTCCTGATTGTTTTTTAAGAACCTCTAATGGTGCCATTTCATGCTTTGCACCAGCATGAAACTGTCTGTATTCATTATAGATTTCTTCAACATGATTTTCTTCTGAATAAGGGAATAAATCTCCATAACCCATACGTCTTGCAACTTCTATAGTCATCCACGCATCTGGAGTAGTTTCTCCTGGACCTTCTACCATTTTGTCCCAATGTTGTGTACGTCTTTCAGAGTTTCCATATAAACCACTTTTCTCGATATGCCATGATGCAGGTAATATTACATCTGCTACATCAGATGTAGGAGTTGGAAATACATCAGAAACAACCACAAAACAAGAGTCTTTTTCCATTCCTGGACGGTAACGACTTGTTTTTGGCAATGAAACTAGTGGGTTTGTTACTTGAGTCCAAATAAATTTAATATCTCCTCTATCTACAGCTCTAAACATTTCCGTAGCATGATATGTTGGTTTTGCAGGAATATGCTCTACAGGAACTTTCCATATTTTTGCTGCTAGTTCTCTATGCTTTTTATTCATCACAACACCTTTTGGTAGTTTGTGAGTAAAAGTTCCTACTTCACGTGCAGTACCACAAGCTGAAGGTTGACCAGTTAAAGAGAATGGACCATTTCCAGGTTGGGAAATTTTTCCAGTTAATAAATGGATGTTATACATAAGGTTATTCATCCAAGTACCTCTTGTGTGTTGGTTCATTCCCATACACCAATATGATACTACTTTTTTATTTGGATCACCATAAATAGCAGCTAGATACTTAATGTCTTTAACTGAAACTTTTGAATATTTTGCTACTTTTTCTGGTGTATAATCTTCTAAAAAGGTTTTGTATTCTTCAAAGCTAATTTTTGAAGGTTTGTCACTAAACTTATATTTATCCTCAAGACCATAACCCATATTTGTAAGGCCTTTACTAAAATTGATATGCTCATCAACAAACTTCTTATTCATCCATCCATTTTTGATGATTTCATAACAAATAGCATTAGCAACAGCTAAATCTGTTTGAGGCTCAAATAATATAGATTTATTTGATGCGGTACTAGAACGTGTTGTTCTTGTAGCAAAGTCAATAATTTTTGCACCTCTATTGTTTTTTTGCTCTAGCATTCTTGAAAATAATACTGGATGCATTTCTGCCATATTATTTCCCCAAGTAATAAAGTAATCAGCATGTTCAATATCTTCATAACAGCCCATTGGCTCGTCGGCACCAAAGGTTGTTAAAAAACCTGCAACAGCACTTGCCATACACAAGCGAGCATTACAATCTAAGTTATTAGTTCCAATAGCACCTTTCATTAACTTTGAAGCAACATATCCTTCTGGAATAGTTGACTGTCCAGAAGTGTACATTGCCACAGCATCTTTACCATGCGTGTCAATGGTCTCTTTCATTTTATTAGCAACAATATCTAAAGCTTCGTTAATTGGAGTTTTAACATAAGTGCCATTTTTCTTTACTAAAGCATGGGTTAATCTATCTCCAGATTGAATACACATGGTTTGGTGATATCCTTTTACACAAAGTAATCCTTTGTTAACTGAACAATTTGGATCACCTTTTACTGCAACAGCTTTACCTTTATCTACACCTACAAGTATACCACAGCCTACACCACAAAAGCGGCAAGGACCTTTTTTCCAATCAAAGTCTCCTTTAGGGAGACCTTCTTCTTGCTCGTCGGCAAATAAAATTCCTGGGAACATAGCAGCTGCAGCTGTTATAGCTGAAAGACGTGCCATTTTTTTAATAAAACTTCTTCTGTTTGATGTTGATGTAAACATAAGTTAATTTTTTATAGGTGTATTAAAACCAGATACTAATGCTAATAACTTGATGCTAGAAATAGCTTCTAATTTTTGCTTTAAAATGGTTTCTTGATTTTCGTCTTGAGTTTCGGTAACTAGAACTAATATGTTTTCGTTTTCGGCTGGAGTAACATCACATTCTGTGATAGCATTTAAACTTTTAATTAAGTTTTCTTTTTCGCCATCAACAGGATGAACTATATAGCTTTTTATCGGCATTGTTGGTTAAAATTAGTTAGTTGTTGAGTAACAAATTAATAATTAATTCAATATGATTTTTATGACATTCGTCATATTACATGTTTTTAGTAATTCGTTATATTTGTAAAGAAATAACGACTTGTTTTTTAAATTACAATTTAATTACCACACAATCAAATGATTAGCGTAAAAAATGCTTTAGGGAAAGTTGAGATGTTATCTAAGTTGACAGACACATTTAGAATTAATCTAAATAACTCTGTAGGCTATTATTTAGCAGAAGACATTATTTCTCCTATTAATATGCCTCCATTTAGGCAGTCGGCAATGGATGGTTATGCATTAAAGGCTCATAATGAGTTAGAGTATAAATTAGTAGGTGAAATTAAGGCAGGAGATTGTAATCATCCTAGTTTAAATTCGGGTGAAGCTATTAGAATATTTACTGGAGCAGCTGTTCCTGATTCTGCTAATGTAGTGATAATGCAAGAAAAGGTGTCATTAGTGGGTAATAACATTAAAATTGATGATAATGTTGTAGTTGGAAAAAATATTCGTCCAGCTGGAGAGCAAGTAACAAAAGGAAAGATAGCCTTAAAAGAAGGATCTAAGTTAACTCCAGCAGCTATTGGGTTTTTGGCGTCCTTAGGAATTAATAAAGTGTTAGTTTATAAAAAGCCTTCTATAGCTATTGTTACCACTGGTAATGAGCTGGTGAATCCTGGAGAATTGCTTAGTTATGGTCAGATATATGAAAGCAATTCAGGAATGTTATTTAGTGCTTTACAAAGTTTAGGATATACTAATATAAGTAAGCATAAAGTAAAAGACGATTATCAAAGTACATACAACTTATTGCAGCAAGTAATAATTAATAATGATGTTGTTATCATAACTGGAGGAATTTCGGTTGGAGATTATGATTTTGTGGGTAAAGCTTTAAATGAAATAGATGTTAAGCAAGTATTTTATAAGGTGAAACAAAAACCAGGTAAACCATTGTTTTTTGGTAAGAAAGATAAAACCACAATTTTTGCATTACCTGGTAATCCAGCAGCAGCCTTGAGTTGTTTTTATGTATATGTAAATACAGCACTTCAAATTTTATCTGGGAATATTGACTATAAAATACAAAAGGAAGGTAAAACATCTGTTTCTAATTTTATTAAGAAAGGGGATAGAGCACAGTTTTTAAAGGCTATTGTTATAAAAGATGAAGTAACTATTCTAGAGGGTCAAAGTTCAGCAATGCTTCAAACGTTTGCACATGCAAATGCTTTAGTTTTTGTGCCTGAAGAAGTATCACAAATAAACCAAGGTGATTTAGTTGAAATTATACGTTTACCAAATTTATAGCATTATGGATTATAAAATTAAAAGTCGTATTTGGATTGAATCTGGAGAACATGTGTTTTTAGGAGAAGGAAGAGTTCGTTTGCTAAAAGCAATTGCAGAAACAGGATCGCTTTCTAAAGCAGCAAAAGAATTAAAGATGTCTTATAAAAAAGCATGGACACTTTTAAATGCTATAAATACATCAGCTAAAAAACCAGTAGTTGTAACTAGTATTGGAGGAAAAAATGGAGGTGGTGCAGAACTAACAAAATATGGTGAGAACTTAATAGCCGTTTTTGACACCATTAATAAAGAATGTTGGACGTTTTTGGATACACAGTTAAAACAATTAAATGATATATGATTTTTGATATTGCTTACAATTGGCTGTTTTTATTAATTCTCCCAATAGTTGCTTTTTTATATGCAAGTGTTGGACATGGAGGCGCTAGTGGTTATTTAGCATTAATGGCGTTATTTTCTGTGGCACCAGAAACTATGAAACCTACTGCCTTATTACTTAATCTTTTTGTAGCAGGAATTTCATTTTACTACTATTACAAAGAAGGGTTTTTTAATAAAAAATTGTTTTTGGTATTTGCTTTAGCCTCTATACCTCTAGCTTTTTTAGGAGGGACTTTAGAAATTGATGCTTCGCTTTATAAAAAGATATTGGCAATATTATTGGTATTTGCCATTTTAAAAATGCTCAATGTTTTTGGTAAAGAAAATGATAGGGTTAAAAAGATAAAACTTTGGCAAGGGTTAATTGTAGGAGGAGTAATAGGTTTTTTCTCAGGGCTTATAGGAATTGGAGGAGGAATTATTTTAACACCAGTTATTTTATTGTTCCATTGGGGAAAAATGAAAGAAGCTGCAGCTGTATCTGCTTTGTTTATTTGGGTAAATTCAGCTTCAGGATTAATAGGACAATTAAGTAGTGGTGTGACTTTAGAAGCGCATTCGTTTTTACTTGTTGTTATTGCTTTAATTGGAGGTGCTTTAGGAGGTTATTTTGGGAGCAAGCGAATTAATAATTTGTATTTGCGATATATTTTAGCTTTTGTATTAGTTATTGCCTGTGTTAAATTGTATTTCACTTAGTATGATAGATAAAAAACACATAACAGGTATTATTCTAGCTGGAGGTAAAAGTTCCAGAATGGGAACAGATAAAGGATTTTTATTATTGAATAAAAAACCGTTTGTTAAATACAGTATTGATGCGCTAGAGCCTTTAGTATCTGAAATTATTATTGTTTCAGACAATGAAGCTTACGATGCTTTTGGTGTGAAACGAGTTGATGACATTATGAAAGATGCTGGACCTATAGCAGGAATATACTCTGGTTTAGTTGCATCTAAAAATGAATATAATATAATTTTAAGTTGTGATATTCCTTTAGTGAACTCAAATCTATTAAAGAAGTTAGTTTTAGCAATTGATGATATTTCAGAAATAATTCAAGTTGAAAGTAATGGTAAATCTATGCCATTAATTGCAATGTATAAGAAAGCGTGTAAGGACATATTTAAAGAAGTGTTTGACACAGGAGAACGGAGATTAAGAATGGCAATAAAAGCTTGTAATTCAAAAAATATAACATTAGAAACAAAAGAAGAAGTATTGACAACTAATGTTAATACAAAAGACCAATTTAAAACCGTTGAAAATGAATATAACCGTTAAATATTTTGGGCAAATTGCCGAAGTGACTCAACTAGAGGAAGAGGTTGTTGAGTTTTCAGGAAATTTAATTTCCGAATTTTTAGAAGTACTATATTCTAAATATAGCTTATTAAAAAATAAAGATTTTCAAGTGGCTCAAAATCAAGAGTTGGTTTTAGATACAACTGAAGTTTCTGGAGCAGAAATAGCTTTATTACCACCATTTGCTGGAGGATAATTATGGAAGATAGATATAGTAGACATATAATTTTATCAGAAATAGGTCAAGAAGGTCAAGATAAACTTTCAAGAGCTAAAGTACTTGTTGTTGGAGCAGGAGGTTTAGGCTGTCCTGTATTACAATATTTGGCAGCAGCTGGAGTTGGAACACTTGGTATCATTGATTTTGATGTAGTTGAAATATCAAATCTACAACGACAAGTACTATTTGGAACGTCGTCTATAGGAAAAAACAAAGCCATAGCAGCAAAAGAACGATTATTAGATTTAAACAATTCGATTTCTATCAACGCTTATACAGAAAAGCTTACTTGTAAAAATGCGTTAAGCATGTTTAATCAGTATGATATTGTTGTAGATGGTACCGATAATTTTGAGACACGCTATTTAATAAATGATGCTGCAGTAATTACAGGAAAACCACTGGTTTTTGGAGCTATATATAAGTTTGAAGGACAAGTATCTGTTTTTAATTACAAAGAAGGGCCTAGTTATCGTTGTGTATTTCCAAAGCCTCCTAAAAAAGATGCTGTGCCTAATTGTTCCGAAATTGGAGTAATAGGTGTTTTACCAGGAATAATAGGAGCTATGCAAGCTAATGAGGTCTTGAAAATTATATTAGGATTAGGACAAGTACTGTCAGGAAAATTATTGTGTTATAACGCATTGACACTTCAAAATTCAGTTTTAAAAATAAACCGTTCTGAAGCTATAATAGCATCGGTTTTAAAAGATAAAGCTCATTTTAAGAATAAACAAGAAGCATTTGTCTGTGAAACACAAGTTAAAAATGTTTCAATAAGTGAATTCTTAAATCAAGATAATATTCAGTTTATTGATGTGAGAGAATTACACGAACAACCAAAAGTAGAAGGGTTAGAGGTTGAACAAATACCATTAAGTGAATTAGAGTTTAATTTACAGAAAATAGACAATAACAAAAAACAAGCTGTTTTTTGTCAATCAGGAATTAGAAGTAAACAAGCAGTTAAAGTATTGCAAGCACATGGCATATTAAATTGTGTTAGCGTTACTGAAGGTGCTTCACAAATAAATAAGATTATACAAAAACATTATAAAATAGTATCAAATGAAAGATAGAAAGCCTAAAAATGTATTTCGAGAAGGTGCAATTTCATCAGAGTTTATAGCAAATTCAATTGCAAAACATCAAAGCAAGACAAGTATTGGTGCACATAACATTTTTTTAGGGCAAGTACGTGCTGATGTTGTTGAAGATAAAACCGTTGCTGCTATTGAGTACACTGCTTATGAAGATATGGCGAATCAAAAAATGCATGATATTCGTGAGGCAGCTTTTGAAAAGTTTGAGTTAACATGTATGCATATTTACCATAGTTTAGGAACTGTAAAATCTGGAGAAATTTGCTTGTTTGTATTTGTGTCTTCTCCAAGAAGAAAAATGGTATTTGAAGCTTTAGAGTTTATTGTAGAAGCAATAAAAGCCGATGTACCTGTATTTGGAAAAGAGATTTTTGAAGATAGTTCACATCAATGGAAAGTTAATAGTTAGAGCAATGGTAGATATAACACATAAAAGTACCACATTAAGAACAGCTATAGCACAAGCAGTTGTAAAAGTAAGTAAGCCAGAAACTATTGCGGCAATCTTAAACGATACGGTTCCAAAAGGAAATGTATTTGCTATGAGTAAAGCAGCAGGATTATTAGGAGTAAAGCGTACACCAGATATTTTACCAGATTGTCATCCTTTGCCTATTGAATTTACTGGAGTTGAATATGAAATAAATGATTTAGAAATTACAGTTTTGTTTACTGTAAAAACAATTTATAAAACTGGTGTTGAGGTAGAAGCGATGCATGGAGCAAGTGTAGTAGCTTTGAATATGTATGATATGCTAAAACCAATAGATAAAGGCATAGAGATACACGAAATAAAATTATTAAAGAAAAAAGGAGGTAAGTCCGATTTTAAAGATCGTTTTAGAAAAGATTTAAAAGCAGCTGTTATTGTATGTTCAGATACTATATCTGCAGGACAAAAAGAAGATAAGGCAGGAAAAGCTATTATTGAAAAATTAGAGTCTTGTGAAGTTAAAATATCAGATTATATTATTATTCCAGATGAAAAGATAGTTATTCAAGAAAAGGTAAAATACTATCAAGATCAAGGAGTAGATTTGGTGATTTATACTGGAGGTACTGGACTTTCAGGGCGTGATGTTACTCCTGAAGCTTTGTTGCCATTATTAGATAGACGTATTCCTGGAATAGAAGAGGCAATCCGTAATTACGGTCAAGACCGCACACCATATTCAATGCTTTCAAGAAGTGTTGCGGGAACCATAAAAGATACACTTGTTTTAGCTTTACCAGGATCAACAAATGGCGCTAAAGAATCAATGGATGCTATTTTTCCATCGGTTTTACATGTGTTTAGAATATTAAAAGGAGCAAGACACGATTAAATGATAAAAACAAATACCATATTACAAGATACTTTTGGAAGAGTGCATACGTATTTGCGTATTTCGTTAATTGAGCGCTGTAATTTACGTTGTACTTATTGCATGCCTGAAGAAGGTGTGCAATTGTCACCTAAAAATAAACTTATGTCGTATGAGGAGGTTTACGACATTGCAAAAACCTTTGTGGATAATGGTGTTACTAAAATACGATTAACAGGAGGTGAACCTTTAATTAGAAAGGATTTTCCTGTTATTTTAGAGAAACTAGCGTCTTTACCAATAGAGTTGTCTATTACATCAAATGCAGTGATTATAGATAAACATATTAATGTTTTAAAATCAAATGGCGTAAAGAATATTAATATAAGTTTAGACTCTCTAGATAGAGAAAAGTTTAAACATATAACGCGTCGTGATAACTTTGAAAAAGTATATAACAATATTTTACTTTTAGTAAAAGAAGGTTTTAATGTTAAGGTAAATGCGGTCTTAATGAAAGACTTTAACGATAATGAAATTATAGATTTTATCGAGTTTACTAAAGACCTTCCAATTTCATTTCGCTTTATAGAGTTTATGCCTTTTGATGGTAATAAATGGGATGCCTCTAAAATGGTATCTTATAAAGAAATTATGGATTGTGTTAATACAGCTTTTTCTAAAGATAAGATTGAACGCTTACAAGATGCACCTAATGATACTGCAAAAAACTATAAGATTAAAGGCTATAAAGGAAGCTTTGCTATTATTAGTTCGGTAACAAATCCATTTTGTGATTCTTGTAATCGTTTGCGATTAACAGCAAATGGACAACTTAAAAACTGTTTATTTTCTGCTAAAGAATCTGATTTATTAACTACACTAAGGCAAGGAAAATCAATTGAACCAATTATTCAAAAAGCAGTTCAAGGAAAATTAAAAATGCGAGGTGGAATGAATACAATAGAAAAGCTTCAAAATCCACAATTGCACACTAAAAATAGAAGTATGACTGCTATTGGAGGTTAATTAGGTTTAATCTTTATATTTTTTCAATTTTAATTCTAACATCAACAGCAGTGATACAATTTCCTTTTGCAATTAAAGGATTAATATCCATTTCTGTAATTTCTGGAGCTGTTTCAACGAGTGCTGATACACGTTGAATAACATCAATAAAAACGTTTTCATCAATTCCTTTTTTACCGCGTGTACCTTTTATGAGTTTATAACCTTTTAGAGATTTAATCATTTTTTGAATTTCAGGCTTTGATAAAGGGCTTAATCCAGCAACCACATCTTTCATTACTTCAATGTAAATACCACCTAAACCACATAAAATGGTATGATTAAAACCTGGTTCTTTTTTTATCCCAACAAATAGCTCTAAACCACTAAGCATAGGTTGTATTAATACTGCAGAAGCATCATTTATGGACATAAGTGTATCAAAATGTTTCGAAACTTCTTCTAACGAGCTAACATTTAGTATTACACCTTGTGCATCCGATTTGTGTAAAGGACCAACCACTTTCATTACCAGAGGAAAGTTCATTTTTGCTGCTTTTGAAAGTAAGATGTCTTTATTGGATTCAATTACCTCTTCCGCTCTAGAAATACCTGCAGCATCTAATAAATGAGAAGCTTTTGTAGGTGATAAGTATCCAGATGGTGACGATTCAATTAATTCTCTAACTTCGTTAGTGTTAATTTCTGGAAGATGAATATTTTCTGGAATTGATACTTGTGTTTTATAAACTTGTGCTAAGGCTTTTCCTAAAACAACTTCGTCAGGAAAATTAATGTTTCCTTTTTCTAGGAATGTGTTTATTTCTTTGCGAGCATTAATTACCGATGGTAAAACAGGAAAAATAGGCTTTTTACAAATATCTAATTTTACACTTAATACATTATATACATTTTCAACATCAAAAAGACCTGGGCTTCCAAATACCACAATCATAGCGTCAATATGATCAAATTTATGTTCACAATAATCAATGATAATACTTAATTGCTCCGCTGTTCCTGTAGCTAAAAAATCAATAGGATTACTTACTGAAGAACCAGGAAATAAAAAACTTTCTAACGATTTAGCATCTTCGCCTTCAATAATAGGAATTTCTAAACCACCTTTTGATAATTCATCCGATAACATTACCGCAGAACCTCCAGCGTGTGTTATAATAGCAATTCGTTTTCCTTTTAGTGCTTTGTAATTAAAAATTGAAGCAACGCTTAGTAGTTCTTCTCTACTACTACAATATACAATTCCAGCTTTTTTAAATAGAGCTCTTACTGTCATGTCCGAACTAGCAATAGCTCCTGTGTGAGAAGATGCAGCTCTACTACCTTCGGCAGTACTTCCAGCTTTAATAGCTGCAATTTTTGCACCTTTTTTTATTAATGATGTAGCATGTTTTAAAAGCTTTTGAGGATTGTTTATAGCTTCTAAGTATAATAACTTTATTTGCGAATCTTCTTCTGGATTATAGTTTAAATCCATATACTCAAGTATATCTTCTGGACTTGTTTGCATGCCATTTCCAACCGAATATACATTGGCAAATTTTACGCCTAATGTCATACCAGCTTCCATAATAAATACAGCAGTAGCTCCTGAGCTTGAAATTAAGTCACAACCACCTTTATTGTATTTTGGAATAGGTGTAGTAAAAACACCTTTGTAATTTTTGTTTAAAACACCAATGCAATTTGGACCAATTAAACACCCATTAACACTATCTACTAAGTCAGCAATTTCTTTTTCTAATTGTTGCCCTTTGTTATTAGATTCGGAAAACCCAGCAGAAATAATAATAAATGCTTTTGTATTTTTTTGATGTGCTAATACGTTAACTGCTTCCAAACAATATTTTGAAGGAATAGCTAAAATTGCCAAATCTGTATTTGGAATATCGTTAACAGAAGCATAGCTTTTTAAGCCTTGAACTTTGTCTTCCTTAGGGTTTACGACACTTAAAGAACCTTTGAAGTTGCCTTCAAGAATGTTTTTTACAATCTTTCCTCCAGGTTTTTTATAATCGTTAGAACCACCAATAATAACAATACTATTAGGGTTTATTAGTTGTTTGTTTAACATGTTAGGTGTTTTGGCAAAAATAAGGTCAGACAGCTTTTTATTAAATGATATATATCATGAGTTAAAAAGAATTGAGAATAATAGAAAAAGCCCATGAAAATGTTGAACTTTTTTTGAGTAATAGTGTTATATTGTGCCTTAAATTTTTTAAATAATTGTTGATTTTGTTTTAAATACAACATTAACAATGTGTTATGTGTTAAATAATAGAATTTTCCTGTTATTTGTTATAACTAAACAGACTAGTACTACTAATGAAAAAATTACTTGTATTAATAGCATTATTATTAAGTGTTACAACTTATTCTCAAATTTTAGAGCCTGTAAAGTGGGAATTCCAATCAGAGAAAATAAGTGACACAGAATTTGAATTATCATTTATTGCTAATATAGATGAGCATTGGGCAATTTATTCGCAAACCGTTGACGAAGGAGGGCCATTGCCTACAACATTTGAATTTAAGGCTAACGATAGCTTTGATCGTATTGGAGATGTTGTTGAAGATGAAAAAAATAAAATTACAAAGCACGACCCAGTGTTTGATATGGTTGTTTCAAAGTTTTACAATAAAGCCATATTTACTCAAAAAGTTAATGTTACAGATTTAGATACGCCAATTACAGGTGTATTAACTTTTATGACTTGTGATGATGAGCGTTGTTTAGCTCCTACAGATGTACCATTTGAATTTGATTTAGCTGCTCCTACAGACAATAGTTTTGGAGAATCTCAAATTCTTGAACCAGTTAAATGGCATATGTCTACTAATAAGTTAAATGACTCTGAATATGAAATAGTTTTTAATGCTAAAATGGATAATAAATGGGGAATTTATTCTCGATTTGTTGAAGAAGGAGGTCCATTACCAACACTTTTTATTTTTGATGAGAGTAACGATTATGAACTAGTAGGTGAAGTAGTTGAAGGTGATTTAAATAAAGTAACTAAGCATGATCCTGTATTTGACATGACAGTTACTAAGTTTTATAATGAAGCTGTGTTTACTCAAAAGATTAAGGTTAAATCGGATAATTTTGATGTTAAAGGAAATTTAGAATACATGACTTGCGATGACAAGCAGTGTATTTTCCTTCCAGACAACCCATTTGAGTTTAATTATACAAAAGAAAATGGTTTAATAATTTCAGGTCAAGATACCTCAACACCAGTTAATATTGATAATAAAAGTATTAATAATGCGCTTTATGGTATGTCGCCAGAAGAGTTAACAAAATCAACACTTAAATGTGAAAATGAGGTAAGCTCATTAGCTGCTGATGTAAAAGAAAGTGGAAAATCGCTTTGGAGCATTTTTGGGCTAGGATTTTTAGGAGGTTTATTAGCTTTATTAACACCTTGTGTATTTCCAATGATACCTTTAACAGTTAGTTTCTTTACAAAGAAAAGTGATGATGGATCTAACTCTAGCAAAGGTATTTCTAAAGCACTACTTTATGGTTTCTTTATATTAGCAGTATACTTAATTTTAAGTGTCCCTTTTCACTTATTAGACTCGGTAAATCCAGATATATTAAATGAAATATCAACGAACGTATGGTTAAATGTAATTTTCTTTATCATATTTATATTTTTCGCATTCTCTTTCTTTGGATATTACGAATTAACACTTCCTGCAAGTTGGACAAATAAAACAACTCAAGGAGAAAGTGTTGGTGGTATATTAGGAATATTTTTCATGGCATTAACATTAGCAATTGTGTCATTCTCATGTACAGGACCAATTTTAGGATCATTATTAGCTGGTTCGCTTTCTGCCGATGGTGGTGCGTGGCAATTAACTGCAGGAATGGGAGGATTTGGAGTAGCTCTTGGGCTACCATTTGCACTTTTTGCAATGTTTCCTAATATGATGAATTCATTACCAAAATCTGGTGGATGGTTAAATACGACTAAAGTAATTTTAGGGTTTTTAGAATTGGCATTAGCATTTAAGTTTTTATCAAATGCAGATTTAGTTAAGCATTGGGGAATTTTAAAAATTGAAGTATTCTTAGGATTATGGATAATTATTTTTGCTGGATTGGCATTATACCTATTAGGTAAAATTAAGTTTCCTCATGATTCGCCAATTAAGAAGTTATCATTTTTTAGAATTTCTTCGGGAATTTTAGTAGCAGCTTTTGTTATATATCTAGCATCTGGATTTAGAGTAAATAAAGAAACTAATACTTTCACATCATTAACGCTTTTAAGCGGATTAGCACCACCTGTAGGTTATAGTTTTATTTATCCTAAAGAATGTCCTAATAATTTAGATTGCTTTAAAGATTTAAAGGAAGGAGTGGCTTATGCTAAGAAAGTAAATAAACCAATTATGTTAGATTTTACTGGTTATGCTTGTGTTAACTGTAGAAAAATGGAAGAGCATGTTTGGCCAGAAGGGAAGATTAAAGATTACTTAAATGATGACTATGTACTAATTTCACTTTATGTAGATGATAAAAAAGAGTTGCCAGAAGATCAACAGGTTGAGGTAGAGCGTATTAATGGGGGCACGCGTGTATTAGAAAATTATGGTCATAAATGGGCACATTTTCAAACGCAATTTTTCCAATCTAACTCGCAACCATATTATGTACTGTTAAGTCCAGACGGAAAAGAAATTTTAAATAAACCAGTAGGTTATACACCAGATGTAGAAGATTATGAAGCATTTCTACAATGTGGATTGGATGTAGCAAACGACACAAAATAAATATTAAGGAGTAGCGAAAGTTACTCCTTTTTTTATCACAAAAATTTAGTAGTTTTGGATAACCTCAAATCTTAAGAACTATGTTAGATAACTTTCTAAAATACCTAGAATTAGGTGTTAATCATATTATTAGTCTTAATAGCTATGACCATCTTTTATTTTTAATCATTATTGCTGTTCCTTATCTTTTTAAAGACTGGAAAAGATTATTATTACTTGTAACAACCTTTACAATTGGACATACTATAACTTTAATTTTAGGTGTCTATAATATAATTTCTATTAATAGTAATTTAGTTGAGTTACTAATACCATTTACAATTTTGGTTATGGCAATTTATAATGTGTTTACTGCCGGAAAAACTGCTAAACAACATAATGCTACTATTTTATTTATAGGAACGTTATTTTTTGGATTGATACATGGATTAGGTTTTGCTAATGATTTCTTAGCTGTTATAGGTAGAACCGAAAGTAAAATTGTTCCGTTGTTAGAATTTGCTTTAGGTATAGAAGTAGGACAACTAATAGTTGTATTTGTTATTCTGTTTTTTGGCTTTTTAGGGCAAACTATTTTTAGATTTTCAAGACGTGATTGGGTTATGGTAACTTCAGCTATTGTTATAGGAGTAATGTTACCATTAATAATACATAGTAAACTCTGGTCTTAAAACCTAAATACATATTTAGGCATAAACACTTTTAAAGAATAGCCAAGGCTAATTATAAATCCGTAATTAGCCATGAAAAAATCTTGGTAGTAACAACCAAGAGCAAATGCTCCAACTCCAAAACTTAATACCATGAGCTCTAAAACAGTAATGTTATGTTCTTTTTTAAAGGCATAATCTTTAGGTTTGGTTTTTGTAGTGGTAACTAAATTAAATTTTGGAGTACGTACAAACTCCGATACTTTTCCTAAATAACCTTCTATTACACCAATAACCATATATAAAGATATACTTACACTAAGTGCTAAAAACACATAAAAGTTTGGAATAAATAGCAGTGCTTCTTTCCATTTAGACTTGGCAACCATAAGGTGTCCAAATAAGAATAAAAGTGTAATACATATAGTTACAAACAAGCTAATAAATGGAATCACGTTTATGTTACTAAACATAATATAACCTTGTTTTGCTAGCCAAAATACAATGGGACTTGTAAGTACTAGAAAAAACACAATTATAAAAATGGATGAGTTTAATAAGTGTATGGTTCCAGCTAATTTAGCCCAAAAATTAGCGTTTGATTTCCATAACATTTTAGTGTTCTTTTTTACACATTCAGCGGCACCTTTTGACCATCTAAACTGTTGCGTTTTATACGCATCTATAGTTACTGGTAATTCGGCTGGGGACTCTACATCAAAAAGGTAATTAAATTTCCAACCTTTTGTTTGGGCTCTAAAGCTTAAATCTAAATCTTCAGTTAATGTATCTGCATGCCAACCGCCAGCATCTTCTATACAAGATTTTCGCCATATGCCTGCAGTACCATTAAAATTAATAAAAGCACCACTAGATATTCTACCTAGATGTTCCACCGAAAAATGTGTGTTAAGCATTATTGCTTGAGCTCTAGTAATGAATGAAAACTTCTCGTTAATATGTGCCCAACGTGTTTGAACAACACCAATTTTATCGGTATTGAAGTAAGGAATAGCACGCATTAAAAATTCGGAATCTGGAATAAAATCTGCATCAAAAATGGCTATAAATTCACCTTTACAAAATTGCATACCATAATCTAAAGCACCTGCTTTGTAACCTGTTCTGTTTTTTCGTTGAACATGTATAATATCAATACCTTCTTTCGTGTAAAAATCAACTTTGTTTTTTATTAACGTTGAGGTTTCATCATTCGAATCGTCTAAAACTTGTATTTCTAACTTATCTTTTGGATAATTTAATTTGCTTACAGCATCAATTAAGCGTTCTATTACATATTTTTCATTATAAACAGGTAGTTGCACAGTTACCTTAGGAAACTCGGTTAAAGCAAGATGTTTATTTTTCTTTTTAGCTTTTAGAGCAAATATTAATAGTACAGTTTCTACTAAAACATATAGAAATAGTAAAATGTTTAAAAGCATCCAGAAGTAAAAAATAAGTTGTCCTATCATTTATTAGATTTATTAATTCCCCAAATTAATAATGCAGGCATAAAAAACATATCAGAAATAAATGCAAATATTAAACTTGCACTTACAATAATACCAAAAGAAAATAAGAAATGATAACTAGAAACGCTAAGTGCTAAAAAAGAAACACTTAATACTATTGATGTAACAAATAATGGCAAGCTATTACTTTTTAAACTGTTAATTAAAGTAGTAGTGTTTTGACCTTTTATTTTCGTTGATTTGTAATAATGACCCAATATGTAAATAGAGTCGTCTAGTGCAACACCTAGTAATATGGTCAATATAAAAACCGAGCCTGGATTTAAGTCTATATTTAAAAGAGACATCATTAACACACCAAATAAAAGAGGTAATAGGTTAGCGATTAATGTGGTAAATCCTATCCAAATAGATTTGAATAGAAGTCCAGAAAATATTCCAATTAAAATAATGCCTATTACTAAAGCAATGAGTACAAATTTTGTAAGATTGAATACGTTTTGATCAAACAAATATGCTTTTCCGTTAACATATATTTCTAGCGAATCGCTTTTGTGTTTTGCTAAAAATTGTTCTAAATCCTTGTTTAAAGCTAAGGCTTCATGAGTTCCAATATCTGGTAAGCTGCCAACAACTCTGGTTGTTTTACTGTCTTTAGAAATGACACTCATAACACCTAAAGTTTCTTCTTTTTGTTTTAGGTTATTAATAAAGCTTTTGGTTAGCTTTTTAGGGATAACAAACCCATTAGGATTGCCTCTTTTTTTAAAGCGTTGGTAACGTTTAGTAATGGTGTTTATGCTAAAAGTAGATTTGCATCCATACTTATTTATTAAGTAATTTTCTATGGAGTCAATAACTTTAATATTAGCTTCATTTAATATGTCATTATTAGAGTTAAGTACGACTTCAATATCACGTATACCTTGAAAGTGCGTATCGTAAAAAGTACAAGCTCTATTTATGGCTAAAGCTGTGTTATCTTTTTCGTAATAATGCATGTTTATTTTTGAAGTATAGGCTATAAATACTATTAATAAAATAGAGAAAGCACTAAAAATAAAGATTACTTTTTTATAGTTTAAACTTACAATGTCAACACATTTAGATATTATAATTTCAACCTTTTGATATCTGTTATTTAGTTTTTTACTAGTAGTATTATTTAAAAAAATAGGCAGTATAAATCTTGATGAAAAATAGGCGAAAATAATTCCAATTGTTGCAATAACAGCAAGGTCTGTTATTTGTGAAATACCACCATTAAAATAGAAGATAATAAACCCAATTAAGTTGGATGCCGAAGTGAGTATTAATGGCATCCCAATAACCTTAAATAGTTTTTTATTAATGTCCTTTAATGAAAGATTTTTAGTGTTTAATTGATCGTAATGATAAATAATATGAGTAATATCTGTAAATGATAGGATGGTAATAATACTTGGAATTGCAGAAGTAAATGTGGTAATTTCTATGTGTAACAAATACATACACAGTAAAGTAACGCATACATTAAAACCTGAGAATAGAATTGTAAGCGCAATACGTTTAAAACTAGGGAGCAATATGGTAATACTAACTAGCATTAATATGCAACCAAGCAAAGTCATCCATAACGTTTCTTTTTCCAAGATTTCATTGCCTTCAGCTTCAAAAACTGGTGCGCCTAAAATATGAAAGTTGTCAAAAGGCGCTTTTCGTAATGTTGCTTTTATATCATTAATAGTTTGTGAAGTATTCAAATTATCCTCATCTAAAAACACATAAAAACTTAGTGCAGTATTGTCTTCTGATAAAAACTTAATACCAATATCACGATAAGCATTAAGTTTATTGAATTTTTTTTGAAATTTTGATTCACTACTTAAAGGAAGAAAGTGCGACTCCACTACAAATAAGCCTTCTTGTCTTGGAATTTTAATGTTTTCAATACTTACAACTTTTTCAACACCTTTAATAGAATCGATACGTTTGGTTAACTTTTGAACTTCTAAAAAATCTTGATAGGTAGCAAAAGTGTCTTTTTTTTCTAAGCCTATAGTAATGCCATCTTTATCGACACTAAAAGCGTTAGTATATTCTAAATATTGTTGTTTTTCAGCGTTTGTACTAAAGGTTAATGGATCTGTATTAAAGTTATATGTTAAGTTGTTTGAACTCCAAATCCCGAGTCCAATACACAATACAATAACTATGAATACTAATTTTTTAATCACTTGTTAAATATGGTTTAAGAGCTAAGCTAATTTTTGAAGCTATATATTCATGACCTTTAGTGTTAGGATGATTATCGTTAGGGTAATTTATGTGATTTTTGTTTGAAAATTTAAAACCTACTTCAGCAAATTCAATATCACTTTCCATTAATAATTTCTTTAATGCTAGACTATTTTCGTTAGTGTCTAGTAAAGCTACTATAAAATTTACATTAGCATTTTTACAAAGGAGGTTCATTTCACTCATAATTTTGTGACTAATACCAACAATGTCTTTTTGACTATCTATAATTTCATCTTGCTTGGTCTGAAGCCAATTAATTAATGCAAATGTTTCTCTACCCTTCCAATCATTATACATATGCTCCCAACCTTGAAAGGCTATGTCCATATTGGTATTTAACACATAAGGATAATTAGCTTTTAGCATCATTGTTTTTGCAGTTTCAAGCGAACGATTAAATCCTATTTTTAAAGCTCTCTTATAGGAGTTTGTAAGTGCATTTCTGTTAAAATGATCTACCGAAAAATTTAAAACAACAATGTTAGGTTTAATAGTGTCTTTTAAAATTTCTCTTAATTGAAAATACGATTGTGTAGTACCATAGCCAATTACAGCATGGTTTGAAAACTTAGCGTTAGGATATTGTTTTTGCAATAACGACACAAAATGTTCATTGTCATTTACACCATAACCATAAGTAAAAGAACATCCTAAAACAGATACATTATTTTTAATTGAATCTAATTTATCTTGATAAGCAACTTTACGTTGTTTATTAGTTTTGTGTGTAGTTGTAAAATGTAGCTTTTTATTTAGTGTAATATTATAGGTTCCTGGGTTAAGTGTAATTGCCAACGAGTCATTACCAATAAAAGCATTTTCTGGAGAAATTTTAATATGATAATCGTCTTGAATATATGGTTTAGCTCCTATAACTCTTAATGCTAATTCTAAGCAAATAGGTGTTAAGGCTATTAAGTAAATATACCATAATACTGTTTTGCGTTTTATTCTAAAAAATGATCTTTTAGAAGACTGTTTCATTAATAACTAGTTGTACTTTTTTGATAGAAATGTTAATATACATATTCTCGGTTACTTTATCTATTGTTAAAAAATATATATTTACTACTCTATTAAGTCACAATCAATTTTATGAGTAAAATTCTTGGAATTTCAGCATTCTATCATGATTCTGCTGCTGCGTTAATAATCGATAATAAGGTTATTGCTGCTGCTCAAGAAGAACGTTTTAATAGAGTTAAGCACTACTCAGAGTTTCCTTCTAAAGCGATTAAATATTGTTTAAAAGAAGGTAATCTAGACCTGACAGATTTAGATGCAATCGTTTTTTACGATAAGCCTTTTTTAAAGTTTGAACGTTTACTAGATACCTATTACGCCTTTGCTCCAAAAGGGTTGCGGTCTTTTTTAAAAGCAATGCCATTATGGTTGCATAAAAAATTGTTCTTAAAAAAAACAATCCGACAAGAATTAAAAGCTTTAGGTTTCAAAGACACAAAAAACATAAAGCTATTATTTTCAGAGCATCATTTATCTCATGCGGCAAGTGCATTTTATTCGTCTCCTTATAACCATGCCGCAATACTAACTATTGATGGTGTAGGAGAGTGGGCAACAGCTACTATTGGTATAGGGGAAAATGAGTCTGTTAAAGTATTAAAGGAATTACAGTTCCCACATTCGGTAGGGCTTTTATATAGTGCGTTTACTTACTTTTTAGGCTTTAAGGTTAATTCTGGTGAATATAAGTTAATGGGATTAGCACCTTATGGAAACCCAAACGATTCGCAAACGCTAGCTTTTGAAAACTTAATTTTAGAACATTTAGTAAAGATTTACGATGATGGTTCTATTTGGTTGAATCAAGATTATTTTAGTTATGCCAATACCTTAAGAATGGTGCCTGATAAAAAATGGGAAATCCTTTTTGGATTTGCTAAAAGGACTGAAGGTGAGCAAATACTTCAAGAGCATTGTAATTTAGCTTACGCCATTCAAAAAATTACAGAAGAGATTGTATTAAAATTAGCTGTGGAAGCCAAACGAATTACAAAAAGTGATAACTTGTGTATGGCTGGAGGTGTTGTATTAAACTGTGTTGCAAACGGAAAATTAGAAGCGGCTAATATTTTTAAAAACATATGGATTCAACCAGCTTCTGGAGATGCTGGAGGTGCGTTAGGTGCTGCTCAAGTAATTAACCATATGTATTTTAAAAACAAAAGGCTTGCTGATGCTAAACCATTTAATCCTTATTTAGGACCTCGTTTTTCTAACTTCGAAGTTCAACAAGTAAATAAAAAGTACAAAGCAGTTTACAAGCATTTATCTCAAGATGAATTGATTGAGCTTATAGCAGGTGAACTATCAAAAGGAAAAGTAATTGGTTGGTTTCAAGATAGCATGGAATTTGGTCCAAGAGCTTTAGGGAATAGAAGTATTTTAGCAGACCCAACATTTCCAGAAACTCAAAAAAATCTTAATCTAAAAATAAAAAAGCGTGAAGCATTTAGGCCATTTGCTCCTGCGGTTTTGTTAGAAGATGTTTCAACGTATTTTGCTAGCAGTTCAAGCTCGCCTTATATGTTAAAGGTAACGACATTAAATAAGTCTTTACAGAAGAATTTACCATCTAATTATTTTGAACAACATCTTCTAGATCGCTTATATGTTAATAGAAGTAAATTTCAAGCTATAACACATGTAGATTTTTCTGCACGCGTACAAACCGTTTCCAAAAATGACAATAAGAAATTTTGGAAGTTACTTACTAAGTTTAAAGCTATAACTAGTTACGGAGTTTTAGCAAATACTAGCTTTAATGTGAGAGGAGAACCTATTGTATGTTCTCCAGAAGATGCGTATTTATGTTTTATGAATACAGATATGGACTATTTGGTAATACAAGATTATATTTATAAAAAAGAGGCACAAATACATTGGAAAGAAAGTATGAATATACCTAATGAATTTCAATTAGATTAGTGTAAATTTATAGAAGTATTAAAAATGGAATTTTTAAAAGACATAACACAATTTTTAAAAGAAAGAAAAAAGTATTGGCTAGCACCAGTTATTATATTTCTAGTCTGTCTTTCTGTATTATTCATTATTGGTAGTTCAAGTGCTTTAGCACCATTTATCTATAGCTTATTTTAGTTTTATGAAGCAAATAGATTCGCCATATAAAACTATTATCGGTCTGCTACTAGGCTTAACGATGCTTTATGTTTTTAAAGGCTATAAAATACTCCCTTATGTTGTGTTAAGTCTAGGGTTTTTATCTTTAGCAATCCCAAAGTTAACGGTCTTAATAAACCGTTTTATGAGTAATGTATTAAGTTTTTTAGGCAAATTTATTTCAACAATACTTTTAACAAGTTTATATTATTTGTTTTTGTGTCCATTAGCTTTCTTTTCTAAAGTTTTAGGTGGTAAGGATCCATTAAAACTAAAGAAACCTAAAAGCTCTAATTTTACAAGTGTTAATAAGGTGTTTGAGAAGGAATCTTTCGAAAAACTTTGGTAAATAGTGAAAGTTATCATAAATCTACCTATCATCAGTTGTAATTAAAATACGAAGCACCTATATTCGTTATTAGAGAAATAATACTGTAATCTTTAATATAGATTCAATGCCAGAACAAAAACAACTAAAATACGATAAAGCATATTTAAGAATTGCTGAAGAATGGGGTAAATTATCATATTGTAAGCGTAAACAAGTTGGTGCAATTATTGTTAAAGATAGAATGATAATTTCCGATGGTTATAATGGCACTCCAACTGGCTTTGAAAATTTTTGCGAAGATGAAGAGGGTTACACTAAATGGTACGTATTACATGCCGAAGCTAATGCCATATTAAAAGTAGCTGCATCTACACAATCAAGTAAAGGAGCGACGTTATATATAACATTGTCGCCTTGTAAAGATTGTAGTAAGCTTATTCATCAAGCAGGTATTGTAAGAGTCGTATTTAAGAAATCATATCGTGACGACTCTGGAATTAAATTTTTGGAAAAAGCAGGTATTGATGTAGCACATATTCCAGATTTAGACTAAATGAACATAGAGAAAAAATATTTACCACTTATTATTGGAGTAGCAATAGCTGCAGGAATATTTATTGGAGGTAAGTTAAATTTCTCCGACAGTAGCGACAGACTTTTTACTACAAATTCAAAAAAAGACAAACTTAATAAGTTAATAGACTACATAGATTTAGAATATGTAGATGATGTTAATACAGATAGTATTGTTGACGTTACTGTAAATAAGATATTAGATAATTTAGATCCTCATTCAACATACATTCCTAAACAAGAAATGGAAGATGCTACTCGCTCTTTAGAAGGGAATTTTGTTGGTATTGGTGTTAGTTTTTATACTTATAAAGATACAGTTACTGTTATTAGACCATTAGAAGGAGGTCCAAGCTTAAAAGCAGGAATTAAAGGAGGTGATAGAATTGTAATGGCAGATGGCGATTCTATTTATGGAAAGCAATGGACAAATGAAAGAATTATCAAAAAGCTTAAAGGGGAAAAAGGCTCAAAAGTGAAACTAAAAATTTTTAGAAGGGGAGAGTCAGAACTATTAGACTTTAAAGTTAAACGAGCTGATGTTCCTATAAAAAGTGTTGATGCTTCTTATATGTTAACCAATGACATTGGTTATATAAAAATTAACCGTTTTGCAGAATCTACTTATGATGAGTTTAAAGAAGGTTTAGATGATTTGAAAGACAATGGTGCTAATAGCTTGGTGCTAGATTTAAGAGATAACCCTGGAGGCATTTTAAGTGTAACAAAGTTAATTGCTGATGAATTTTTAGAAAAAGATAAGCTTATTCTATTTACAAAGAATAAAAGTGGAAACATCGAAAAAACATTTGCTTCAGGTAAGGGGAGTTTTGAAGATGGACATGTATTTGTTTTAATTAATGAAAACTCAGCTTCAGCAAGCGAGATTATTGCAGGTGCTTTACAAGATAACGATAAAGGAACCATTGTTGGACGACGTTCGTTTGGTAAAGGCTTAGTACAACGAGAAATGGACTTAGGTGATGGTAGTGCAGTAAGGTTAACAATTTCTAGATATTATACACCAACAGGACGTTCAATTCAACGTTCATACGGAAATGGAAACAAGGCATACTATCATGATTACTATAAAAGGGTAGATAACGGAGAATTATCTAATGAGACAAAAATAGAAGTAGCAGATTCCTTAAAGTTTACTACACCTAAAGGAAAAGTGGTTTATGGAGGAGGAGGTATTATTCCAGATGTATTTGTGCCTATTGACAAAAAAATGGAAAATGATAGACTAGAGCGCATTGTAGAAAGCGGAATTATGGATTATTTTGTTTTTGAAAGTTTAGATAAAGACCGAAGTGCGTTTAAAGATATGTCAAAGTCTAACTTTATTAACACCTATAGCGTTACTGATGACGAAGTAACCGAATTTGAAGCCTATTTAGAGCTTAGAACAGGATATGAGTTTTCCTTTTCTAGCTATAAAGAGGAAATGAAATTATTTCTTAAAGCAACATTAGCTGAGCAACTTTTTGGAAACGAAGCTTCGACTCAAATAATTAATAGTAATGATATAATGATAGAGAAAGTTTTAGATATAGTAGAAAAAAATAATGCTACATTAACTGCAGCATCATTAAATTAAACTTTATCGTGTACTTTGGAGTGTTTACCGTCGTTCCAAAGTGTTAATATATCTGTTGCAACTTGCGAACCACTACCACAGGCAATTGCAAATTGACTTCTCCAACCAGCTAAAGAGCCAGCTACATAAAGATTTTTTTCAATTAGATGGTTGTCATTTTTTAACCAAATTCTATTTTTTTCTAAAGCAGCTCTAGGATGAGGTTCTACATATTGTTCAAGCCCTTTAATATTGAATAAGTTAGTGTAGCCTACAGCTATTACAACTATTTTAGATGAGTACGAAGCTTTGTTAGTTGTAATAATGTAATGCGTTTCTTTTTTCTCGATTTCACAAACTTTTTCCTTGTCAATTTGTGATACATGAGGGTATAAATCAGCTAGCTGTTTTTTACCACTTTCTAATATAGAAGCGCCAGTTGTGCCAGGAGATAAACCAAGTACATTATTAAATAACGCGTTTTGTAAATGTGATGTTTTTTGATGCGTAATTATTGCAATATTTTTATCTAAAGCATATTCTTTTTTATGCGCAGATCCTAAAATTAAAGCGCAAGACATACCAGCTGCTCCACCACCAATAATAAGTGCATCAAACATTAACGTCTTCTTTTTACTGTGTGTTCAATTTTTTTTGAAACCCTTAAAATGGTTAACATTAATATGGCGCAAAGACCTGCTAAAATGGTAATAACAGCAACCATACTATCGCCTTCTAAAGGGTTTTGATAATCAACTTTTGTTAGGTTAAATATTACAAATCCAAGGGCAATAATGCTTAATATATACGTAATGGCTTTCATATTATAATAATACTTTTATGTTACTAGTAAATAATTTAACAGCGATGGCTAATAGTACTACACCAAATACTTTTCTAATAATACTAATTCCGTTTTTACCAATTAAACGCTCAATTCTAGCTGAGGTTTTTAAAACTAAATAAATAACTAGAACATTAATAATTACTGCAACAATAATGTTTTCTGTTCTAAATTCAGCTTTAAGTGATAAAAGCGTAGTTAAACTTCCAGGTCCAGCAATTAATGGAAAGGCTAATGGGAATACAGAAGCTGTTAAAGCAGTATTTTCATCTTCTTTATATAGTGTGATGCCTAGAATCATTTCTAAAGCAATGAAAAACAATATAAACGCACCAGCTACAGCAAATGAGTTTACGTCAATACCAATAAGACCTAAAATACGATCACCTAAAAATAAAAAGATAATCATAATAACTCCAGCAATGATAGATGCCTTTTCACTTTGGATATGCCCAACCTTTTTTCTTAAATCTATAATTATGGGAATATTACCAACAATATCAATTACAGCAAACAATACCATAAAAGCTGTAAAGATTTCTTTAAAATTAAACTCCATACCTGATTTATTAGTGTTTTAAATTTTCTGCAAAGTTCGGTTTTTAAACTATATGTACAACATTAATTTATAGTAAAGTTTAATGATTAATTATTTCTATTAAGCATTATATTTGCAGCATGTTTCAATTAGGTAAAACCATCGTTTCAGAAGATATTATAGAAAAGGACTTTGTCTGTAATTTAAATGCATGTAAAGGTGCGTGTTGTATTGATGGAGATGCCGGAGCTCCACTAGTTAAAGAAGAAACCGAAATTCTAGAAGAGATTTATCCTATCGTGAAGTCTTATTTGCGACCAGAAGGTATTAAAGCTATTGAAGAACAAGGAACTTTTATAACAACCGAAGAAGGCGAATTGGAAACACCTTTAATTGATGGTGCAGATTGTGCATATGTAATTTTTGATGAGCATAATACAGCGCTTTGTGCTATAGAAGAAGCTTATAATCAAGGAGAAGTAAAATGGAAAAAGCCAGTGTCTTGCCATTTGTATCCTGTAAGAGTTAAAGATTATTCAGAGTTTTCGGCAGTAAATTATCATCATTGGCATATTTGCGATGATGCTTGTGAGTTAGGTAAGGAGTTACAAGTACCAGTTTACAAGTTTGTAAAAGAAGCATTGATTAGAAAATTTGGAGAAGATTGGTATGCTGAACTTGAAAAAGTAGCTGAAACTTATAAGTAGTAAGCATTAAACAAACTGAATAGGAATATTTACTACAACTTTAGTTCCTAGAGCGCTACCATTTTCATCTTTTAAATCCTCGATATGCATATTATACATGTCTTTATATTGCCTAGAGAAATTAAATAAACGCTCTCTAGTTATTGCAATACCAATAGATTTACGTTTTAGTGTTTTTTGTTGTTTAATTTTTTCGGAAGTTTCACGACCAACACCATTATCTGTTATGGATATAGAAACAAATCTGTTGTCCATTTTTTCTATATCTAGAGTGATTTTTTTATCATTTTTTTTGGTAGAAAGCCCATGCCAAAGTGCATTTTCAAGAAAAGGCTGAAGTACTAGCGAAGGGACTTTTATGTTGTCTACATTTACGTTCTCATCAATATTAATACTAAAATCTATTTCGTTAGAAAATCGAATATTCTCTATGTTCATATAGAGTTCCATAGTGTCTAACTCATCTGATAAGCTAATGTTTTTCTCATTAGAGGCAACCAATATTTTTCTTATAAGTTTAGCGAACTTATTTAGGTAATAAACAGCATTTTCTTTCTCGTTGTTTATAATATATAATTTAATGGAATTCAAGGAGTTGAATATAAAATGAGGGTTCATTTGTATACGCAACATATCTTGCTCAAGTGTTAAGATTTTTTTGTCTTGTTTTACTTGATTATGTCGGTTAAATACAATTAAAATAATGAAGAATAAAATAAGTACTAATAACCCAAACAATAAAGCAAGTTGGTTTCGTTGTAGTTGTGATTTCACTTCTTCATTTTCAGATGCAAGCGCCTCAATAGTGTTGTTTTTTGCATCACTTTCATATTTTATAAGTAGGTCATTTATATAATTTAGGTTACGTTGATTATTGATGGTGTTTTCAATAGAGTCAGCAATTTTTGTATTGTTTAAGGCGTCTTTATAATTATTATTTTTAATACTAAGATTGGAAAGATGTCTGTAAGCTTCAATTTGAGAAGACTTAAACTTGTATTCTTGGGCAACTTCTAATGCTTTTGTAAGGTTGAGTTTGGCTTGCTGTAAATTATTTATTTCCAAATTTAACCAACCTAAATTAAGGTAAGATGAGGTGATATAAATTTGATCTTTTATTATTAGCGCTTTTTCTAAAGCCTTTTCAATAATATTTTTAGCTTCCTCGTATTTTTTTTGTTTAATAAATACCTTACCTATGCTGTTAAAACAAATTACTTTGCCAACTTCAGAGTTTATGGCATTGTTGTAAGTTAAAGATTTTTGATAATCAACTAAAGCTTCTTCTAGGAGTCCTTTTGCTTCTTTTGCAAACCCAATATTTTGATGATTTATTGCTAAACCTAACTTATTATTCGCTTCTTTTTCAATTTTTATAGATTCATTAAACTGCTTTAATGCTAAATCATATTGCTTTAAAACTAGGTAGATGTTTCCCATACTATTTTGAGAAACGGCAATGCTATATTTTAAGGCAGCATCTTTATTTTCAACAGAATTTGCTAAAGTAAGAGCTTGTGAGTGGTAATCTAACGCAGAACTTACTAAATCCATTCTACGATACACTACACCAAGCATGTTTAAGCTTGAAACTTTAAGATTAACATTATTTGATAATATAGCTAAAGAATCGGCTTTTTTGTGATGCTCAATAGCTTTATCGTAAAATGATTTATTTCTGTAAATAGCACCAAGAGCATTGTAAGCATAACTTTCACCTTCTAAGTAGTTGTTAGTTTTAGATTCTTTTATTAAACGTTGCATTTTTAAAGAATCTCTTTTAAAATGTTTGAAGATAGAATCTATGTCACCATAGTTTTTATACTCATTAGAAATTGCTATATCTAATGAGTTTTTAAAATCATGATTAGTGTCTTGGGCATAACTTGTATTAGTATTTGCAAAGAACAGTAAGCATAGTAAAATGCAATGTTTACAAAACTGTATTAAAGTTTGACTTGCCATTATAGTTTTTCTAAAAAGCTAGATTTACGTTGTCTTGCAACTGGGATTTTATGTTGAGAATCCATCACAACATATCCTTCAGATTTTAAATATTCTTTAATACGATTAAGGTTAACTATAAAGGAATTATGAATTCTAAAAAAGCTTACCTCAGGAAGTATGGTATTAATGTCTTTTAGTTTTTTTGTAACAACTAGTTTTTGATTATTGTCTAAAAAAATAGTGCTGTAGTTTCCGTCAGATTCAACAAAAAGTATTTCCTCAGTGTTTAAGAAAATAATTTTCCCATCCGCATTAAGTGTTACTTTTTTGCTTGCAGGATTAGCATTGAATTTAGCTAAAAGGTTTTCAATAGTATTGGCATTAGCTAATCGCGAATTAAACTTTTTGACCTTTTTAATTGTGCTACTTAAATCGTCTGAATCTACAGGCTTCAATAGGTAGTCAATAGCTTCATGTTTTAGTGCTTTTATAGCATATTCGTCATAAGCAGTGGTGATAATTACAGCAAAATTTTTATTGGTTAGTTTCTCTAAAAATTGAAACCCATCCATAGTTGGCATTTGTATATCCAAAAACAAACAATCAGGAGTATTGGTTTTTAAAAACTCAAGTGCTGTTTCAGGATCAGTAAAGGTTTTTACTATTTTAATATCCTTACTAAAGTTAGTGAGTTCCCAAGATAACCCTTGAATAGCTTTTGGCTCATCATCAACTATAACTGCGTTTATCATATTTTAAATTTAAGCAGAGTGTTTTTTTATACCTTATTTGTTTGTATGGTTGGTTACTATTTATGTATAGTCTGTATATTATGTAAATCTACATAATAATTGTGTATTACTCGTATTGCCATTTATACATAAATCACAACCAACTATACATTCTATTAAATCTTTAATTATTATTTATTAGATATTTACTCTATTATTCTAAAAGGGTTACAATAATAAAGTGTATCGACTTTGTTATGCGTGTTTTTTGTTAGAATAGAATTAGGAGGAGTCTTAATTTTATCATTAAAAACACAAAGAATAAAACTATTATTGTTTTTATTAAAAAATAGTTTTAGTTAGTTTAGTTAATTATTGAAAAAGCGAGAGTTAAGCTCTCGCTTTTTTATTTATGATACTTTATTGCTTGAAATTTGTAAGAAAAAACACAAGAAAAAACGTGAGCATTAACCAATAAAATACATTCGTTTTTTTTATTAGATAAATCTGTACAAAAACAAAATCCCTTGAGGCCAATAAAATTCAGTAGTGAGATTACATTTCAACAATCCATGTTAAAAACTTTGTTGAGTTTTAATTAAACAACACTTTCATTTTAGTCCTCTTTTTTAAATCTTTGTTAAAGTCAAAATAGAACAATTAGATGTTCTTGGAAAGTTTCGATTTAATCAATCGAAATACAAAGATTAAGATTTAAATCAAGTTACATATATATTAAAAACAAGCCTATTTGATAGCATTTTTAAGCTATTGAATGTGTTGAGGCTCTAGGATAACTTTTTATAAAAATAAACTGTTAAACTTTGTTAAACAAAATGCAAAACTTGAATAGATATATAAAGAAATAGTTCAAAAAATCTATTTCATATTTAATAAGACTTTATTGTGATAAAATGGGGATAACACAAATTATTAAACGCGATTACGGAAAAAGTGAATTTATTTTAAATAAAATCACCAATGCTATTGAAAGAGCAATGATATCTGTAAACTCTGGTACAAGACAAGATGCCGAAAGAATTTCTTTAAATGTGTACAATACACTTTTAGAAACTAAAAAGAAAGAACCACTTTATATTCCAACGGTTGAGCAGGTGCAAGATCTTGTTGAGGATAAATTAATGGACAGCAAGTTTCATAATGTTGCTAAAGCATATATTTTATATAGAGATGAACAATCCAGAAAACGTAAAACAAATATTTTTGAAAAGCGTTTAAATTTAAAACCATATGAGTATCCAAATTTATATGAATATGTAAATGCTATTAGACACTCGTATTGGATTCATACAGAGTTTAACTTTACAAGTGATATCCAAGATTTTAAAACAAGCTTAAATGATGTAGAAAGAAACGCCATTAAAAATACCATGTTGGCAATTTCTCAAATTGAAGTTGCTGTAAAAACATTTTGGGGAGATGTATATCATAAGATGCCAAAACCTGAAATAGGATCAGTTGGAGCAACATTTGCAGAAAGTGAAGTTCGTCATCATGATGCTTATTCACACTTATTAGAAATACTAGGTTTAAATAACGAGTTTAAAAGCTTGAAGAAAAAACCAGTAATTATGAGACGTGTAAACTATCTGGAAACAGCAGTAAAAAACGTTAAGAGTGAAGACAATAAAGAGTTTGCAGAGTCTATCTTATTATTCTCACTATTTATTGAACACGTGTCTTTATTCTCACAGTTCTTGATTATTATGGCGTTTAATAAGCATAAAAATGTATTAAAAGGAATCTCTAATGTGGTTGAGGCTACTTCTAAAGAAGAACAAATACATGGAGATTTTGGAATTGATGTAATAAAAATTATAAAAGACGAAAACCCAGAGTGGTTTGACGATGCACATATTCAATTAACACGCGATTTATGTAAGAGCGCTTATGAAGCTGAAAGTAAAATTGTAGACTGGATTTTTGAAGATGGAGAATTAGATTTCTTACCAAAAGCAGTTGTTAATGAATTTATCAAAAACAGATTTAACCAATCATTAGAAAGTATTGGTATTGAAAAAGTATTCGATATCGATGAAAAACTTGTTGCTGAAACCGAATGGTTTGACGACGAGATTATTGGAACAAAACACGGAGATTTCTTTGTAAAAAGATCTATAGCATACACCAAAAGAAGTAAAAGTATAACTCACGAAGACCTATTTTAATTATGGAGAACAAAATAGCAACTAACCAAGCCCCAAAGACATCGGAAAAAGACCTACTAGTTCAAGCAAGAAAAGCAGCTTTACAAACTGAAACTTCTGAGCAACCAGAAATTAAATGGTTAACAGAAAATAGTCGTAAGTTTTTAGAGTCTGGTTATTTAACAGAAGGTGTAACACCAGAAGGACGTATTAGAGAGATTGCAGAAAACGCTGAAAAAATCTTGAAGATTGATGGATATGCAGATAAGTTTTACAACTATATGGCAGAAGGATATTTTTCATTAGCTTCTCCAGTATGGTCAAACTTTGGTAAGCAAAGAGGATTACCTATTAGTTGTTTTGGATCACATATTGCTGATGACATGGGAGATATTTTATTCTCACAATCAGAAGTAGGAATGATGTCAAAACTTGGTGGTGGAACTTCTGGATATTTCGGAAAACTACGTCATAGAGGTGCTCCTGTAAAAAATAACGGAAAGTCTTCTGGTTCTGTACACATCATGCAATTATTTGAAAAAATGGTAGATGTTGTAAGTCAAGGATCTGTACGTAGAGGACGTTTTTCACCATACTTACCAATTGATCATCCAGATGTAAAAGAGTTTTTAGAAATAGGAACTGAAGGAAACCCAATTCAAGAGTTAACACATGGTGTAACAGTGAGTAACAAGTGGATGGAAGAAATGCGTGATGGTGATGTAGAAAAGCGTAGTATTTGGGCAAAAGTATTACAGTCTCGTTCTGAAATTGGATATCCATATATCTTATTCAGAGACAATGCTAATAATAATGCAGCAGATGTTTACCAAGACAAAAAGATGGAGATTTATGCAAGTAACTTGTGTACAGAAATCATGTTACCATCTAACGACGATTGGTCTTTTGTTTGTTGTTTATCATCTATTAACTTATTACACTACGATAAGTGGAAAGATACAGATGCAGTAGAAACGCTAACATACTTCTTAGATGCTGTAATGGAAGAGTTTATTACAAAGTTAGAAGTATATAGAGACTCTACAGATCGTGACGATATGCTAACGTTTAAGTTCATGGAAAAGGCTTATAACTTTGCTAAAGAAAACAGAGCATTAGGTTTAGGAGCTTTAGGATGGCACTCGTTATTACAATCAAAAATGTTATCGTTTGATAGTCAAGAAGCATTTAACTTAAACTATGAAATCTTTAAGACAATTAAAGACAAGTCTTATAAAGCATCAGAAGAGTTAGCAAAATTATATGGAGAGCCAAAAGTATTAGAAGGTTATGGACGTAGAAACACTACCTTAAATGCTATTGCACCAACAACATCTTCAGCATTTATTTTAGGACAAGTATCCCAAGGTATTGAGCCAATTTGGTCTAACATTTATGTAAAAGATATTGCTAAGATTAAAACAACAATTAAAAACTCTTTCTTAGAGCAATTACTAGAAGAAAAAGGGGAAAATACTACTGAAGTATGGCGTAGTATTAGAGATATGGATGGATCTGTACAACATTTAGAGTTCTTAACAGAGCACGAAAAGAATGTATTTAAAACCTATCCAGAAATTGACCAATTAGATGTTGTATATCAAGCGGCAAGCAGACAAGCACATATAGATCAAGGACAATCTATTAATGTGATGGTGCATCCAGATATGCCAACAAAAGATTTAAATAACATATACATGACTGCTTGGAAAATGGGCGTAAAGTCTATGTATTACCAACACAGTATGAATGCTGCTCAAAAATTCAAACAGAAAAAAGAGTGTACTAGCTGTGAAGGATAAACCAAACATTAGGTAAAAAGTATCCTAATTTTAAATTAAGTGTTATAAAAAACCATCTCGAAAGAGATGGTTTTTATGAGTATAGTTGAATAATTAAAATGTAATTAGAGATAAATAAAAACATAAAAAAAAGGCACATTTGTGGAAATATGCCTCTTGATAATTCTTTTCGCCTTTAAAATTTGCTTTCTGACCGCCAATTTTTTTGAAAGGAATAATAGCAGAAACTGAGACTTCTCATCTCCTGTTTCATTTTTCAAATAAACGAAATTAGAGTCTTTCTGCCAAGTAAAATATTTCCATTTGAGAGCCTTGGGCACCAAACAGCACAGTATGATTGGTGTTGGTGAATAAGGTTTATTTATTAACAGGTGTTAGTAACACCTAAATACAAATAAAAAGATGGAATATAAAATTTCTATTAATCAGTTAGCGGATTTTTCAAATGCAACTGAGTCAAAAAAAAAGAGAATTTTAAAGCAACAAAAAAAGCCTAACCCTTTTTTAATACCTTGGTACCAGTTAGCCAAATCTAGAATCAAAAAAGTAATAGTTACAAATGGTGATTTAAAACCTATAGAGTTAGGAATTGAAGAATTAAAATCAAGAATTCCTAAAAATCAAAGACAATCTATAGATAAACAAGTTTCAATTGAGGCTTTAAGGTTATTTAAAGAGGTTAGATTGCCTCAAATGTTAAAGGATTTCTCTTACGAAATAGTTAAGAAAGGGAAAATTAAATCTATATATATGAATGGAGTAGAAGTTATTATTTCTCCAGATGTTATTTATAGAGTCGAAATTAATGGGAGAAAATTTTTGGGAGGAGTTAAACTTCATGTTGCAAAGGGTAATATCTTTGACAATAAACAATTAAGGTATATATCAACTTTAATTTATAAGTATTTAAATGAAGTTATTGCACAGAAAGATGAAGAAGTGTTAAAAGATCTTTGTTTATCTTTAGATGTTTTTGGACAAAGAGTTATTTCTGCACCAAATAATATTCAGAAATCCTTACATGATATTAATAGATATTGTGATGAAATAAAGACACTGTGGAGTGTTGCTTAGTTATAAACCATCTCTTTCGAGATGGTTTTTTTATTTAAGAAGAAAAAGTATATTTATAAAAAAAATCTTACATGCAACAAACTACATTTACTGTAACTCCAGATTTATACTCAAGCAAAGGAAAACGTTTCGCCAATTACATTGTAGATTATGTTATACAAATGGTATTAGGAATGGTATTAGGGATTTTAATAGCATTTCATGCAGAATGGTCAGAAAGCTATTATTTATATGACATGGTTATTGAAGATGAAAGCAGACTATCTGATTACATTTTTGGTATTGTATTGCTTTTAATTTATTATACAACTATTGAGTTTTTCACAAAAGGGAGGTCTGTTGGAAAGTATTTAACTAAAACAAAAGTTGTATTAATTGATGGTTCAGAGCTTACATTTTCTGATGTTTTTGTTAGGACTTTATGTAGAATTATTCCTTTTGAAGCTTTTTCTTTTTTAGGTCAAGAAGGAAAAGGATGGCACGATTCTATTTCTAAAACATATGTTGTAGATATTGAAAAGTTTGAAGAAAAGAAGCAGTCTTTTTCGGAGATAGAACAAATAGGACTTGAATAGTAACTATTTTAAAATCACTTGCTCAATACAACCTCTATCAGCAACAGTTATATAGCAAGTTTTATAATCATTGCTAAACGTAATATTGGTTGGGTTTTTACCTTTAAGTTTAATTTCTTTAACTAGTTTTCCTTTTGAAGATAAAACAGCAACAGTACCTTTTCCATAACGACATATATAAAGATTACCATTGTTAGAAAAACGCATGCCATCTAACCCAAAATCATCAAAAGTATAAAACAGTTGTTTGTTGGTTATGGAGCCATTTTCCATGATATCATATACCCAAATTTTCCTTTGTATAGATTCGTTTACATATAGCTTTTGGCCATCTTTACTTACTTCAATACCATTGGTAGTTCCCATATTACTTTCTAATAATTCAAATCCCTTTTCTTTGGTTATTTTCCATAAATTCCCTGTACTATCTTTCCAGTTTGGGTCGCTAGCATATAATGTTTTGTTAGGTGCAATGGCTAGATCGTTTGGTTGATTAGCTGTACTGTCTGTAGCAAATACAGAAATATGTTTGGTATTTAAATTTATTTCAAGAATGTTATGGTTGGTATAATCTGCTACAAACATTTGGTTGTGGTTTCCAAACCTAATTCCGTTACCAATACTACCATTTGGTAACTCAACAAAAATTTCAGCAGTTCCATTAGGAGTTACTTTTCCAATAGTGCCTTGTTTATTAAAATTAACAGCGTAAATATTTCCATCTTTATCTGTTGCAGGACCTTCAATACCATCAGTAAAGGTGTTTTCTTTTGTGAAATCTGTACTTCTTAGTTCCGAATTACAAGAAGCAATAAGTAAAAACAGAAACAGATATTTTAATATATTCATAAAGTGATTTTCTAGTTTAAAATATCTGTACCTAAATATTTGTCATCTTTATTATAATACCAAGCTCTATTTTTAGGCATTTTAATGTCGTTTACAATAGTTTCTTCAGTAAGTAATATGTATTCACCCGAATCGTCTTTTTGTTTCCCAGAATCATCTGTTTTAAAAAACTGATAAATTTCCATAGCATAAGTTTCAGGGTCAAAATAAAAATACCAAATGTCGCTTCCTACATTAGCATCGTAAGTAGCTTTTATCACTAAATATTCTTTCCCTTTGAATGTTTTTGTTTCTACTGTTTCATGAATATTGGTTCCAGGGTCTTTTAGTTTCATTGGTAAGCCAAACAAATAGGTATAGTAGTTTTTATACATATTGGCACGTTCGCAATCTAATCTATGCGTTTTAATTTCTTCTTCAGTTAATTCTGTTTTGCCATTTAATGAAACCTTGCAATCATTATTATTGACTTCAAACACAGTTGTTATTGTGTCTCTAGTAGCTTTAGCAAAAAAGTAAGATTGTGGTAAATTTATTTTAATATTAGTGATACGATTGGACTGGTTTGGTGTTTCCATAGTAACATTAAACGCACCATTAAACGCACTCCAATTGTTATTTGGGTCATGATAGCTTATAGCTTTGTCTAAAAGTTCATTTCCTTTTAAAGGTTTATTGCAAGAAACAAGAAAGGTTAAGATTAAAAGTAAGCTAAAAGGTTTCATAGTGTTTTAGTTAATTGGTTATTATGACAAATGTCATTACTAATCTATGCAATTTAATCTAAATTTATAATCACTTATATTTATAGACGACAAAAACTTTAGCAATTTAAGTATGCAGTATGGATTTACAGATGTGCTCCAATTACTTGGAGCACTTGGTGTTTTTCTGTTTGGTATGAAAGTGATGAGTGATGCACTTTTAAAGCTTGCAGGAAATAAAATGAGGTCGATTTTGGCTTCCATGACTTCAAATAGATTTTTAGGAGTCATTACAGGGTTTTTAATTACATCTGTTATTCAATCGTCCTCTGCAACTACATTAATGGTGGTAAGTTTCTCTAATGCAGGATTACTAACGCTTACAGAATCTATAAGCGTGATAATGGGAGCTAATATTGGAACTACAATTACTGCTTGGTTAATAACCATATTAGGTTTTAAAGTAAGTATGAGTGCGATAGCATTGCCATTAGTAGGTTTAGGTTTTGGACTCACCTTTGCTAAAAAAGACAAAACCAAAGAGATTGGTACGTTTATTATTGGATTTGCTTTAATATTTATAGGCTTACAGTTTTTAAAAGAGGCAATGCCAGATATTAAAAACAACCCTGAGATATTATCATTCTTAGCTAAATATACAGACTTAGGTTACTTATCTATTTTATTGTTCTTGCTTATTGGTACTGTTTTAACAGTAGTTATTCAATCTTCTAGCGCCACCATGGCATTAACATTAATAATGTGTGCTCAAGGATGGATTCCTTTTGAAATGGCTGCAGCTATGGTATTAGGGGAAAATGTAGGAACCACAATTACAGCAAATTTAGCAGCTTTAGTAGCTAATTATAAAGCGAAACAAACAGCCAGAGCTCATTTAATATTTAATTTAATTGGAGTGCTTTGGATGTTAATTCTGTTTTATCCTTTTTTAAATTTTATTAGTTGGTTGTCTGTAAGGTTTGGGTCAGAATCTCCTTATATTACTGCAGCTGCTATTCCTGTAGCGATATCGTTATTTCATACAGTTTTTAATATTTGCAATACCTTTTTATTAATTTGGTTTGTAAATCCAATTGCTAGAGTAGTAGAACGCCTTATTCCAGAAAAACTATTGCCATCTAAAGCAGTAGAAGAACCAAAATTCTTAACCACAGAAACTTTAAAATATCCAGAAACAGCTATTATTTCTGTTATTAAAGAGTCTAAGTATTTGTATAAAAATACAATCTTTGAGATAGTAGCACATGCACTAAATATTCATAGAGAAGACATAAAGTCTGACATGAAATTAAAGCAAGTTATTAGGAACTCTCAAGAAGATTTAAAAACAGATGTTGATGAACTTTACTACACTAAGGTTAAGGTTATTTATGGCCATATAATTAGATATGCTACAACAGCTCAAAATAAATTTGAGTTAAGCAAAGAGCAAACCGAAATGTTAGGTGAAATAAAAATTGCAAACCGAAAAATGGTCGAAATTATTAAAGATGTAAAAGAGCTTAATAAAAATGTAATTTTTGCTTTAAATAGTGATAATGAACATATAAAAAGAGAATATGATGGCTTTAGAAAAAAAGTAGCTAAGGTGTTAAGGGTTATTTACCTATTTAGAAAAGACACAAATGGGGAAAGTAAAAAATATGAAGAGAAGCTTAAAGTGTTAAAACAAGAAGCAAAAGCGAGTATTCGCTCAAGTAATAAATCTATAGATAAGTTGATACGTAAAGACTTAATTACGGTAGAAATGGCATCGTCATTATTTAACGATTATACCAACGTTAATGATATGATTAAAAAACTTATTGAGGTAGCCGAATTATTATATGGTAAGACCGATCCTTTACTAGAGGAGGATAATTAAAAATAAAAAAGCACTTCGTTAGAAGTGCTTTTTTATTAAGAGTAAATTAAACTTACTCAGTCGATTCTTCTTTTTCAATAGTAGCTGGTTCAATAGAACTATCATGAGAGGTATGATACTCTTCTAATAAATTCATTGTAGCATTTAATAAATCTTTAGTTTCTAAAAGTAAACTAAAATATAATGTTGTGTTCTTTGGACTAGATTCTTCTGTTCTAGTACGCTTCACTTGTTTTTCAATTTTTTCTTTAACTAAATCGTATACTTCTTTTTTGCGATTTAAGATAGAACCTATTTGCTCAAAAGAACGTGCTTCAAAAGCTCCTTTAGTTTCTTCAAATAAAGATTCAATCTTATCGTCAACTTCTTTTAGCTCTTTTATTTGGCTAAACTTAAGTTTTTGGTGATTATTGTTAATGTGCTTATGACTTGCTTTAGAAATGTACTCTAAAGATTGTGTCATGTCTTGTAAGTACCCTAAAATATTAATGTAGAAAGTACTTGCTCTAACACTAGTTTCATCTAAGTTTTTAATGAAATAGAAAATATTATCTCTTAAACTATCAACTTCAGTCGATAATTTATCAATTTGTTTGCTATTCTTTTTAAGTAGCGTTAAATCTTGCTTACCTAAACCTTTTACAGCATTTGTGTAAATTCTATTTCCACGCTTAATAACATTAGCAATGTTATCAGCACTTTCTTGAATTACACCTTGTACAGATCTACTTCCAGTTTCTTTTAAGCTATCCTCATCTGCAGCATTTTTAGCTTTGTTTTTGTGAGCCGTATAGTTTCTGTATAATAAGAATACTGTAACTAATAATAAGATAGGTGTCATTACACTTGGATTCCACTTAATAAGGAATACTACAACTCCAGATGCAATAAACGCACCAAGTGCAGTACCAAACCATCCACCAATTACATTTAATACACCAGCAACTCTATAAACAGCACTTTCTCTTCCCCAAGCTCTATCGGCAAAAGATGTACCCATTGCTACCATAAATGTTACATAAGTAGTAGAAAGCGGTAATTTCATTGATGTTGCAATAGCAATTAATACACCAGCAACCATTAAGTTTACAGAAGCTCTAATCATATCAAAAGCAGGCGCATCAATACTTTGATCTTTTGTAGTCATTGCAACTGTTTCAGGTTTAATAAAACTTCTACCAATTCTTTCTTGCGTTGGTTTTGGTATAATAAAACTAACAGCTTCAGATAACCAAGAAACACCTTTTACAACACCTCTTGATAATGCATTTGGCTCAAATTTTTCGTGTGTATCACCTTGGCGAGATAAACTTAATTCTGTTTCGGCAACTGTTTTAGCTTTTTTAGAGAACCATAATGTTAATACCATAATACCACCAGCAACAAATAATAATACTGGTTCAGCTGGTACTTTTTTGTCTAAAACTTCCATTGAGAACATAGCTGGATCAATACCAGAAGCTACCCAAGCATCATAAGAGTGATATGCTGCCATTGGTACACCAATAAAGTTCACTAAGTCATTTCCTGAGAATGCTAAAGCTAATCCAAAAGTACCTACAGCAATAACAACAAGTAAGATTGTTTTTTTAGTGATTGCTTGGTATGCATATGATACTGTTAACCATAAAGCAAAACTACATAGTATGATATAGATTTCGTTACCTTCAACTAAACCTTTTAAATCTTTATAATAAGGAGTTCCTTTTAATCCTTTTAAGAAAATAAAGTATGTAATAGCTGTTAAACAAACAGCACCAAATACAGCGCCAAAGTTTTTAATCTTGTTTTCATATTGAAATGTAAAAACTAAACGTGAAAACCATTGCACTATAGCACCAATTGTAAAAGCAATAAATACAGACATTACAATACCGCTAATAATTGTAATAGCTTTTTCGGTGTTAATATAACTACCTAAATCTGCAATTGTTTGTGAGTCTGAAGCACCAATTTTAATTAGCGACATAACTACAGCAGCACCTAATAAGTTAAATACAATAGATACTGTTGTTGAAGTAGGTAAGCCTAATGTGTTAAAGAAATCAAGTAATAATATATCAGTAATCATTACTGCCATAAAAATGTACATGATATCTTCAAAGTTAAACATTGCAGGAACAAAAATTCCTTTTCTTGCTACTTCCATCATTCCGCTAGAAAATACAGCACCAATAAATATACCTAAACTGGCGACTATCATTATAGTTCTTAAAGAAATTGCTTTAGAACCAATAGCAGAATTTAAAAAGTTAATAGCGTCATTACTTACACCAACTATTATATCAGCAACAGCTAGAACAGTAATGGCGATTAACATAAATAAATAAATATTATCCATAATTTTTATTAAAAATTAGTTTGCAAATATCCGAAGGGATTTTTACAATAATGTTACCTAAACGTTATTTTTTAAAAGTGAATATCAAATTGGAGTCTGTACATCCATTGGCTATTATCAACATCTAAATAGCTAATGTCTGATTGTACTTTCAATTTGTGACCAACAATAAATTTTGAAACACCTAATGTGTATTGTGTTTCTTTATCTTTTCCAGTAATATTTTTGTCTAACTCTATGTTAGTATATCTTCCAGAAACTTCCCAGTTGTTTTTAAATAAGTATCCAGATTGAAGGTTTAATCCTTTTCCAACCTGTACAACATCTCCTGTTAAAGTACCATCTGAGTTTTTTGCAAATGGATCATCTGCGTCTCTATCAGCATATTCAGCCATTAAAGAAAAGCCTTTGTACTTAAACATAGCATCTACAAATAATGTAGTGATATTTGTTTCGTAAAAACCAGTATCTGTTTCCATGTAAGAACCTTGGTTACTTCTATTTTTTACTGCATTATTATTAAAGTCGTAACTTACTCCTAAAGCTAATTTTGGTTTAGCTTCACGTTTTAAGTCTGATGCAGAATAGTCACCTTTTCCAGCAAATTTACCAAAAGGTAATAATTCTATTCTTCCAGTATATTGGTGTCCTCCTAGGTTTCCAGTAGTAATATTACGACCTTCACCTTGTGCCATAGAAAATATTTCTCTTACAATAAAGTTATCAGATAATTTGAAGTGGTGTCTTAATTGCACACCTATATCACGATCAATATTAAAGCGACTGTTTAATAACGAACGATCTACTTGCTGCATATTTCCTGAAGAAATTACACGTTCTCTGTTACCAGGTAATTTAGTCTGTCCAAACCAAAGTTCGAAATTTTCGTAGAAATTCCATTTAATAAGAGCATCAAGAATATATCTTGGAGCGTTGCTAGTAAATTGTGATGCGCCAGAAATATCTCTGTTAGATAAGCCTAACTCAATTTTATATTTCAATTTTGGAGAAAAAGCAAAACCATCAAATTTTAATCTAGCTCTTCGTACTAAAAAGTTTGATTCTGTTTCCCTTTCTTCTTGCCAAGTAGAAGTTGCTAAGAATTGCATTCTAGTTCCAATTTTCATTGTCCAAGTACTATCTTGTCCAACTAAATTGAAAAGTCCTTTTCCAAATTTTGGAGATTCAACTTCCTGAGAGTTTACAGAAAGTGCAGTAAATAAAATTACAGCTAAAAATGAAAGCTTTAGTTTCATAAGTCAGTATTAGTTTTTGTCTGGTGCAAATGTCCAACTCTAATGTTAACTTAATGTTACCAAAGTTTTAACTTATAGATATAAAAAAACTGCCTTGGCCTAAGGCAGTTTCTAGAATTCATATTATAGTCGACAAAAACTAATAGATTATATGAAATACTAATAAGTGATTGCTTATATAAGCTAAATACAAATATTAAAAAGATACATAACGAAAATGTAATGTAAGTATTAAGTTAATATTAAGGTTTTTGGTAAGAAAAGCCCCTAAAAAGCAAAAAAAGCAATGTTCCAATGTTAAGTTTTCATTATATTTTACATTATAAGTGCTTGATAATCAGTTAAATATAAGTTCAATGTTAAGCGAACGTTAAGCCAATGTTTTTTTAATGTAAATTTTAATTAATTTTGAGTATGAAGTATTAACAAAAAAATATAAAGATTATGAAGAAGTGTTTATTAGTATTAGTTGTTTTATTTCTTTCTGCTCCAGTATTTGCGCAAGAGAATAATATAAAAATAGAGAAAAAAGGTGATTTAACTCATGCAACCTATTATTATGATGATGGTTCTATTCAACAAGAAGGAACATTTAATGCAGAAGGTAAATTACATGGAACCTGGACAAGTTACGATTTACAAGGAAATAAGCTATCTGTCGGGAATTATATTAATGGAGTAAAAACAGGTAAATGGTTATTTTGGACTGCCAATTCACTAAAAGAAGTTGATTTTGTTGACTCTAGAATAGCTAGCGTAAGCGAATGGAATAATAAAGTTAAACTAGCTGTAAGAAACAGATAGTAATTAATAGCCTATTTAGATAAAGAAAAAGCTCCCATATTTTGGGAGCTTTTTCTGTTTTAAACAAAGTATTTGTCTAAAAAACTATTAGAATTTATAAGTGTAACCTAACGAAAACTCTGTTCCAGGACTTCTTAATTTGAATATTTGGTCTTGAGCTTTGTATGATTCGTAAACACTTTCTCTTTCAGACCCAAGAATGTTAGAAACTTTAAAGTCTATTGAAGAGTTTTTATTTTCTCCAAAGGTTTTATTAAGAGTAAAGTTAACGCTGTGGAAAGGCTTAGTATAAACATCTGGAATAATACCTGTACCAACAACCTCTAATGTTTTTCCTTGTACATTGTAAAATAATCCAGTTCTTAATCCTAAATCATCGTTAGTATAATCCAATCCAACATTTACTAATAATGGCGATTGTCCTTGAAGCTCACGTGTGTCATCAACTTTTTCACCCTCACGAGCAGCTAAAACTCTACTTTCGTATTCATCATCAGACATGTCAAGAGAAGAGTTCATAACAGATACGTTAACATTTAATTGAAGATTGTCTAAGCTCTCTGCAATAAAACCAAATTTTTGTCTTATCTCAACTTCTGCTCCATAAACTGTAGCACTACCTAGGTTAGCAACAGTATATTGTCTTGGTGCTCTTTTGAAGAAAACCGTTTCAATTGGATCTGTAAAGTCTTTGTAAAAACCACTTAAAGCAATCATTTGACCATTTTCTCTAAACCACTCATATCTTAAGTCAAAGTTGTTTACATAAGTAGGTGCTATTGGGTCGTATTCTCCATTATCTAAACCTCCAATAAATAATCTTCCAGTAATTGGATCTGCAATTTGAGCTGTAGATGCTTCTTTAAATGATGGTCTAGCAGTTGTACGATAATAAGATGATCTTAAATTCATATCATCGTTTAAAGCGTAAATTAAGTTAGCAGAAGGGAAGAAGTCTAATTCATCAATAGTACTCTCTCTTTCTACATAAGTATCATCTTTAATTCCAGAATAGTACAAGTTAAATTGCTCTAAGCGTAATCCTAATACAGCTTTAAGTTTTTCTGAAACATTAAACTCGTTAGATATATAAGCAGAAGCAATATTAGCTTCACCTTCATAAGAGTTAGCAGGATCAAAAATACTGTTTGAGTCAAGGTATGTACCTTCATCAGTTTCTGGAGTCCAAATGTTTTCGATTGCTAAAATGTTATTTGCATCACCATTTTCAATGATTTTTGCAGCATCAGTAGCAGCAAAAATGTAAGTATCAGTATTAAAATCTCTAAATTTAAAAGTGTAACCACCTCCAAACTTTACTTTAGCTTGTCTTCCAAATAATTGATATTTTTTGTCAAAATCAAACTTAGTTACCCAGTTTTCTTCCGATAAATTTCTCCAAATTCTAGTTGGGCTACCAACAGAACTTGGATCAATAGTATAAACATCACCAACAACATCACTCTCCTGAATTCTTAAAGGTGTAATTCTATGATCCTTATCTAAAACTTGCGAAAAAGAAGGTGAGAAAGCCCATTTTAGTTTTAAATCAGAATCTTCACCTAATTGATGGTCTCCATTAAGTGCAAAACTAGTGATTGAACGTTGTGTATATGTTAAGGCATCTTTTGTTGCTCTAATAGCACCAGAACCTCCACCTCCTTCAAAAATTTCATCGTCATAATCACCAGCAGACGATTCTCCATTTTGAATATGTAAAAATGTAGCTTTATACTTTGATAAGTTTGTTTTAAAAGTAACACCAACTAAAGCATTAAGTAGTGTTTCTTTAATACCTTCATTTCCTTGTGTCTTTCTATCGCCTAATAATTGGTTTTCAAAAGGGTCGTTTTCATCTTTTGTATATGAACCATCAATTCTATCTTCGAAAAACGTTGTTTTGTTTTTATAAGAAAAAGATGCTTGGTAGCCTAATTTATTATCACCAACTTCGTACTGGTTTCCAGCAGTAAACCCAAAATCAAAATTTAAACCACTATCTTCTTGATCTGCTCTTAATTGTTTTTCAAAACGGTTTGTTAAGCTTGTAAGAAGTAATCTATTATCTGAAGTCGTAGGGATTGGTTGGTATCTATGAATTGGTCTATCTCTTAAACCATTATCATAACCTAAAAAATCTGTATCACTACCTTCGTAAGTTAAAAACTTATCGTTTAAATGCATGCTTGGGTTATAATCTGCACCAAATGAAATAGAGTATTCAGGTTTTGTTGGGAAATCCTTAGTAACTACATCAACAATTCCTCCTGTAAAATCAGCTGGATATTCAGCTGAAGCCGACTTTAGTACTATAACATTATCTATAATGTTAGTAGGGAAAATATCCATTGGAATTGTGTTTCTGTCAGGATCTAATCCAGGAATGTCTAATCCGTTTAAAATAGACTTTGTATAACGATCTCCTAAACCACGAACATATACATACTTTCCTCCTTGTACAGAAACTCCAGGAACACTTTTTACAGCACTTGCAATATTACCTGCTCCAGTTTTTTTAATGCTTTGTGCAGATAAACCATCTAAAAGTGTTACCGATTTTTTTTGGATGTTAAGCAGAGCGCTTTCGGTATTTCGTTTAGTGGTTGTTGTTACAACAACTGTTTCTAGAGAGTTTGTTTTTAAAGTAATATCTATAATAGTTTCTTTATTTGCAGTTATAACAACATCGCTAATTTCTTGCGTGTTATAACCAACGTAAGAGAATATTAAGGTATAAGTCCCAGGTTCAAGTTCTAAAACATATTTCCCATCAAAATCCGAAGTAGCACCAATTGTAGTTCCTTTTACCAAAACATTAGCAAAAGCCATTGGCTCTACAAATTCTCCATCCATAATAGTACCTGCAACTGTTCCTGTTTGAGAATAACCAAAAGAAACTGTTAATAGGAATAAGAAAAATAGCTTAGAAAGTTTACTTATATTTTTCATTTTTTGTTTTTAGTATAAACAACCACCCGAAAAAATCGAGCAGTTGTTTTTTTATTGATATACTATTTATTGTGTAGATTTCTTAAAATCCTAAACCAGCAATTTGGTTAGAATAAGTCCAGCTTAAGCTAGATGTTGTAGCTCCAACAGTTTGAGAACCTTGAGTTACACCTGTTGCAAATGATGCAGCATCAGCTTCAAAAGTTGAGATGTCTGATTCACCATCACCATTCTTTTCTTGAAAAACAGTTGAGATTGTAGCACCTTCAGGTAAAACAACTTCCCAAGCACTAAATGTTAAGTTTCCATCTATGTATTCTTGAGCAACACCATTGTTATCTAATTCAACATCAGAATCCACTTTAAAACCGTAAGCATATACATTGTTAACACTTCCAGTAGCAGCTTTTCTAAAGTCAGCATACTCACCTTTAGGTGTATCTAAGTTTCCTATTAATGTTACGTCTTCTAAAATGAAAGCACCATCTGCAGAACCTTCAGGACCATCAATTTCTAAAGCGTGATCAGAAGCAGCTCCTAAAGCAACTACAGCATTAGAAATAGTTCCAGAGTAAGCTTGGTCGATATCTAAACCATCATCACCTTGAGCATATACTAATAAGTTTGAAGCATTAACAGTACCTCCAAAAAACTCGATACCATCATCAACGTTAGCAACAACTTCTACATTGTCAATTACTGTTCCGTTACCAACACCACCAAGTGTTAATCCGTTAATTTCATTTCCTTCACCAATTAAAGCACCACCATGACGAATAGATACATATTGAATAGTTCCAGAGTTATCAGCAGCATCAGTACCTCCATAAAGACCAAATGTATCATCAGCAGGAATTCCTTCAATTTGTAATTCTGTTACATCTCCAGAGAAAGAACAAGGTGCATTACCTAATATTAATAAACCTCCCCAAAGACCTCTGTCGTTTGCATCTAAGTTTGTACCAGCTGTTTGTCCGCAAGTAATATTATCACTAGTAGAAGTGAAGATAATTGGTTGAGAAGCTGTACCTACAGCGTTAATTTTTCCTCCTCTAGCAACAATTAATGCAGAAGATAAAGAACCTGTTCCTGGAGAACCTTTAATAATTGTTCCAGGGTTAATAGTAAGTGTTACACCAGCATCAACAACTACTTTTTGATTTAATTGATAAATGTTGTCGCTAGTCCATGTAGTGTCAGAATTAATAATTCCAGTTACAGCAACAACTGGACATTCTTCAGTTCCACCTCCAGGGTTTTGGATAATAGTTGTTTCTTCAATAATTATTGGAGTATCATCATCTTGAATACATCCTGTAAACATTAAAGATGTTACTAATAATAATGGTAAAACTAATTTTTTCATTGTGTTAATTTTTATAAATAATTGTTCTAATAGTTTGTTGGGACAAAGCAATTCAATTTTTAAGCTTTAGAGGTTAAAACAGATTTATAAAACTATTACGAAAGTGTTATCTAAAATTTTATTTTCCGTGATTTAAGAAACATTAAATTAACATTGAAAAATGTATCTTGCGATTGCTTAACTATATATTATGAATTGGGAACAATTACTATCTCTTAAACGATTTGGCGACACAAATAAACGATTGCGATCAGAGCAAGATGAAACACGATCAGGTTTTGAAGTTGATTACGATCGTATTATTTTTTCTTCTGAGTTTAGAAGCTTACAGGATAAAACTCAGGTAATTCCATTATCACAAACAGACTTTATACATACAAGACTTACACATAGTTTGGAAGTAAGTGTGGTTGGACGTTCCCTAGGAAGGCAAGTAGGCGCTAGGCTATTAAAAAAGTATCCTCATTTAGAAGAAATACATGGTTATAAGGCTAATGATTTTGGAGCAATTGTAGCAGCTGCGGCATTAGCACATGATATAGGAAATCCACCATTTGGACATTCAGGAGAAAAAGCTATTGGACAATATTTTAAACACGGAAAAGGCGAAATTTTTAAAATAGAACTTACTAATAAAGAGTATCAGGATTTATGTGATTTTGAAGGTAATGCCAACGGTTTTAAAATACTTACCCAAAGTAGAGAAGGTAGAGTAGGAGGTTTACGATTGAGTTATGCTACACTTGGTGCTTTTACAAAATATCCCAAAGAGTCTTTACCAAAAAAACCAACAAAGCATATTGCCGACAAGAAATACGGCTTTTTTCAAAGTGATAAATCTGCCTTTATTGATTTAGCTAATGATTTAGGGTTAAATAAAACTCGAACAGGTGACGATATTAGTTATGCACGTCATCCATTAGCTTTTTTAGTTGAAGCAGCCGATGATATTTGTTATACTATTATTGATTTTGAAGACGGCATCAATTTAGGTTTAATTCAAGAAGAGTTTGCTTTAGAGTATTTAATAAACTTGGTAAGAGATAAAATTATTACCAAAAACTATAATGCTTTAAAAACAACCGAAGATAGAATAAGCTATTTAAGAGCTTTAGCAATTGGGACTTTAATTGAAGAAGCAGTATCTATTTTTATGGCTAATGAAGAAGCTATTTTAAATGGCGATTTTGATATACCATTATTAGATAAAAGTAAATACGAAGCGCAAATAAACGATATTATTAAGCTAAGTGTTGAAAATATTTACCAATCTAAAGAGGTAGTTGAAAAAGAAATTTCGGGTTACGAAATCATCAATAAATTACTGGATACTTATATAGTTGCTGTAAATAATAACTATTCTGGAAAGGCTTCCAATTACGATAAGCTTATTTTAAGAACTTTACCTGCTCATATTAAAGAGGAAGACACTAGTTTATACCAACGTTTAATGTACGTATGTTCTTATGTAGCATCATTATCAGATAGTAATGCAGTACTTACGTTTAAAAAACTAAGAGGATTAGAGATTTAAAGTATTACTCTTTATTAATTTTAAGAACAAGACTCTCAACATCCAGACCAATTTGTTTTTGTAATTGGTCTATGGTTCCATGTTCAATAAAAGTATCTGGTATACCAAGTATGTCTATATTGTTTTTATAGTTGTGTTTTGCTGAAAACTCAGTAATAGCACTTCCAAAACCACCTTTTACTGTGCCATCTTCAACAGTAATAATATGGTTGTATGAGTTAAAAATGGTATGAAGTAAATCTTCGTCTAAAGGTTTTAAAAAGCGTAAATCAAAATGAGTAACTGTAGTATTATCAATTGCTTTAGTTATATTTTTTGAAATGCTTCCTAAGCTTAAAATAGCAATATCCTTCCCTGATTTTAATTGTACACCTTTGCCTATTTCTATAGTTTCAAAAGGTTGCTTCCAATCAATAGTAACACCTCGACCTCTAGGATAACGTATGGCTATTGGAGCCTCTATGCCTAATTGAGCAGTGTACATGATGTTTCGTAATTCAATTTCATTACGAGGTGCAAAAATGATAAGGTTAGGAATACATCTTAAATATGCTAAATCAAAAACACCATGATGTGTAGCACCATCTTCTCCAACCAATCCTGCTCTGTCTAAGCAAAAAATAACTGGTAAATTTTGCAATGCAACATCATGAATTACTTGGTCATAAGCGCGTTGCAAAAAGGTGGAATACACATTACAAAACGGAATTAAACCTTGCGTAGCCATTCCAGCAGCTAAGGTTACAGCATGTTGTTCGGCAATACCAACATCAAAAGCACGATCAGGGAAAGCATCCATCATGAATTTTAAGGAACTACCTGTTGGCATTGCAGGAGTAATACCAACAATATTCTTGTTGTTTTTAGCTAATTCAACAATAGTGTGTCCAAATACATCTTGATATTTAGGTGGCTGACTCAAGTTAGATTTAATTATCAAATCACCAGTTTTAGCATCAAACTTACCAGGAGCATGATACTTTACTTGGTTTTCTTCGGCTTGTTTTAAGCCTTTTCCTTTGGTAGTAATTACGTGTAAAAACTTAGGGCCTTTAATGGTTTTTAGACGCTCTAATTCTTTAATAATTACGACTATGTCATGACCATCTATTGGTCCAGAATAATTGAAATTTAGAGCTTCAAATATATTGTCTTGTTTTTGTGTGCCTTTTTTTACATTGGTTAAATACTGCTTTAAAGCTCCAACACTTGGGTCAATGCCAATAGCATTATCATTAAGAATAACTAATAAGTTAGCATTAGTTACACCTGCATGATTTAAACCTTCAAAAGCCATTCCACTAGCAATAGATGCATCACCAATAACGGCAATATGATGTTTATCTTCGTCTTTGAGTTGAGATGCAATTGCCATTCCTAAAGCTGCAGAAATAGAAGTAGAGGAATGTCCAACTCCAAAAGTATCGTAAATACTTTCAGACCTTTTAGGGAATCCACTAATGCCTCCTAATTGCCTGTTAGTGTTAAAAACATTTTTTCTATCAGTTAGTATTTTATGACCATAGGCTTGATGCCCAACGTCCCAAATTAATTGATCTATTGGTGTATTAAATACATAGTGCAATGCAATAGTTAATTCAGTAACACCCAAACTTGCTCCTAAATGCCCTTCTTTAGTTGCAATAACGTTTATAATAAAATCACGTAGCTCTTTTGCTAATTGAGGTAATTGCTCAATAGTAAGGTTGCGTAATTCTTTTGGAGAATTGATATGTTCTAACAAGTTGTTTTGCACAAAGCAAAAGTACAAGATTTAATTAATCTTCTACCTTAAAAATTATAGGTAAAGTATAAGTTATAGGCACAACTCTATTTCTTTGTTTTCCAGGTATAAGTTGCGATATTAACTGTATAACTCTTTTTGCTTCTTCTTCAAGTTTAATATGTGGTGCTCTTGTTTGTATATCTTTAATAAAGCCTTCTTTGTCAATGGTAAATTTCGCAAACACTTTTTGCTTTCCTATTAAACCAATCTCTTTAACAAGTTCTATATTAAGGTTTGTAGTTACAATATTATTTACATGCTTTTGAAAATAGTCTCTCTTTTCTTTTGTAGAAAGATTTTTAGGTGTGTCTTTAAATTCTGGAGGTGAATCTGCAAGTGCAAAAGGCAATGGTAAGTATTCATCGTCTATTTCAGTTATTACATCTCCAACAATTTCAATATCTAATTCACCATCCACAGTTATTGGTATAGAATCATATTTTTGAGCAGTAGGCTTAATTTCTACGTCACCTTGTAATTCAATAATTGTATCTTTTGTAGTCTCTTTTTTAGGTTCATCAACAACTATAATACCTACTGGTTGAGGTATTGGAGGCACTATGTTTTCTTTTGTTGTTTTAGAGGTGCATTCAGTTTTTGGAGTAGAGTCGCAAACTTCTTCTATGTTTTCTAAAGTAACAACTTTGTTAGAAATGCTATCTATAATCTCAACGCTATCAATTTTTTGTGTATTCCCTTGTTTATTGGTGCAACTCATTAATGACGTTCCCATAGCAATTAACAATGCTAATAAAAAGAGTTTATGAAAGCTTTTTGATGCTAACTCTTGCATTGGAACATGTAAATTGATGCTGTCTAATTGCGTTTTTTTAAAATGTCCACAAATACGAGATCCTTTATTTTCATTAATAAAATCCTGAATTTCATAAGTATTCATTTTTGTAAAGTCTATGACTGTTTTAGCACAGGAATTACAAAATCTTCCTTTTTCTTTAGGTGTCATTTTATTCCAGTCTTCATGACAAGGTTCTGGAACTGAGATCGAATAAAATGTTTTCATGATGTAATAGCTTTGTAAGTTTTTATCAAACTTCTTGCCGAAATGCTATTTTATATTCTGAAATTGTATTTTTGGAATATGGAAAACCCATTTGACGACACTTATTTTATGAAAAAAGCACTCCAAGAAGCTGAAGCTGCTTTTGATAAAGGAGAGATTCCTGTTGGTGCAGTTATTGTAATTGATAATAGAATTATTGCAAGAGCACACAATTTAACCGAAATGTTAAATGATGTGACTGCGCATGCCGAAATGCAAGCAATTACTGCTGCGGCAAATTTTTTAGGTGGAAAGTATTTACATAATTGTACGCTGTATGTAACTTTAGAGCCTTGTCAAATGTGTGCTGGTGCTTTGTACTGGAGTCAAATAACAAATATTGTATATGGTGCTACAGATGAGCAAAGAGGTTGTGGTGCAATGGGAACAAAATTACATCCAAAAACAAAAGTGAAAGGTGGTGTTTTAGCTGAAGAGGCTTCAGCATTAATGAAGCGTTTTTTTATTGAAAAACGTAATTTGAATTAGTCTTTACTATCATTAAACTCTCGCATTTTATCTAGATTTTCTTTAGTAAGCATATAGTCTTTTACATCTTTACCCTTCCATCTATAATAAGAAAAAAGAGGAAATACTAAAAGAAACAATCCTGCTACTCCAAAGCCTATTAGTTTTTGAGAGTATTCTAAATCAAAGAAATATCCAGAAAGAATACTTCCAAGGCTTGCTATAAATAATATCCAGATAATATATTTCATCAGACAATAAATTAGGTGCTAAAATTAATCAATTCTCGCCTATAAGCCGTTAATAATTTAGATTTTGATATAAACCCAAAGTACTTACCATTTTTAATTACTGGTAAGTTCCAAGCACCAGAGCTTTGAAACTTGTTCATAACAGTTTTCATAGAATCATTGTTATAATCAATAAAGTCAGGAGGATGACTCATAAAGGTTTCAACCGAAGTAGTTCCATATAATGTTTGATCAAACATTACAGATCTAATATCATCTAAAATTATTATTCCCACTAAGTGTGCTTCATCATCAATAACTGGGAAAAGGTTTCTATTCGATTTTGAAACACCTTCTTTAAGCATATCACCAAGCGACATGTTTGGTTTTAGCGCAATAAAGTTTTTTTCAATCACTTTATCTAAAGACATTATTGTTAAAATGTTTTGATCTTTATTGTGAGTCAATAAGGCTCCTTTTTCTGCTAATTCTTTAGTGTAAATAGTATGTTCTACAGTGTTTTTAGTTATTAAAAATGATGTTGAAACAGTTATCATTAATGGTAAAAACAGCTCGTAACCTCCAGTAATTTCTGCAATTAAAAAGATAGCAGTAAGTGGTGCATGTAAAACACCAGCAATCAATCCAGCCATTCCTATTAAAGTGAAATTAGCTTCGGAAACATGAAAATTAAAACCTAGATTATTTATAACCTTTGCTACAGCATTTCCTAAAGCACTTCCCATAACCATAGTTGGAATAATAATTCCGCCATTTCCACCAGCAGAAATAGTAATAGTCATGGCAACTGTTTTAAAAATGGTAATACCAATAAGCAACCCAATGATTACCCAAATATTATCAATATAAGCTTCAAAAGGTGTATTCCCTAAAGCAGAAATATGATTCCCAGACATCAAATCGTTAATAAAACCGAAACCTTCACCATATAAAGGCGGAATAAAATATAGAAGAATACCAATTGAAATTCCTCCAACAATTAACTTTTTTCGTTGGGTTTTAAAACGATTAAAGAAAGCACTAACCGAAAAGTAAATTTTATTAAAATATATTGAAGCAATACCTGTTCCAATACCTAAAACTAAATAGAAAAGAGTGTCCTTAATTGTAAATTTATCAGTAGCTGTAAAATTAAATATGGTATCATCTCCTAAGAAAAAATAGGAGGTAAGTACCGAACTTACTGAAGCTACTAAAAGAGGTAATAGTGAAGCAAATGTTAAATCAAGGCTAAAAATTTCAATTGCAAAAATAATGGCAGCAATTGGCGATTTAAAAATAGATGCAATAGCTCCAGCAGCAGCACAACCAATAAGAAGTGTTCTTGTTTTTCTATCTACATGAAATACTCCAGCAATATTAGAGCTTAAAGCAGAAGCAGAAGCTATGGCAGGACTAAGCAGTCCAACCGAACCACCAAATCCTACAGTTAAAGGTGCAGTAATTAGAGGGTAAACAATTTTATATCGTTTAAGGAGACCACTCTTTTTTGATAATGAAAATAGAATGGAAGGAATAGCTAATTCAACAGGTTTTTTAGAAACATGTTTTACAAATAAGTACACTAAAAAAAGGCCTATAACAGGTAAAATAAAGTAGATATAATCTTTAGAAAAGATGATACTTTTTTCAAGTAACCATTGAATTGAATAGGTAATATTTTTTATGGTTACAGATACTAATCCTGAGAGTAATCCAATAAGAATACTAAGTACAAGCACAAAGTTTTTCTTGGAAATATGTTTGTATTTCCAGATTAAAAATCGTTTTAAAAGACTTTGTTTTGCCATGGGTCAAAATTACATAAAAACCCATGAGCATTTAGTTTTTATTTTAAAGAGTTGCGCAAGCTTTCTAAATCTTCAGGGTAAATCTGCCTTAAAGTTTCAACGTAAGGTCTATTGTTGTAGTAGCCTAAATTGTAATCATTTATTGCGCTTTCAACATAATTAAGAGCTTCATCATTTTTTTGTTGCTCCTTTAAAATGAGTGCTTTATAATATTTTGCGTCTGCCGAAGTATTATTAAATAAGCGTAATAAAGTATCGAAGTTTTCAAGTGCTTTTTCAATATTTTTTGACTCATAATAGGCAATACCTCTATATAGAAATGCATTTATTTCTACCCAATCTTCACCAGATTCTTCAGTTTCTTTTTTTATGTGTTTATCAAAATAAGCAATAGAATTTTTATAATCTTTTAAGCCTAAATAAGCAATCCCTCTCCAATAGTCAACACTATGACCTTGAGGTGTGTCAATAAAATTTGGTGTTAAAGTATCGGAAGCATCAAAGTCTGCAATAGCATTTTTATAATCTCTGTAAAACCAAAGGTATAAATAACCTCTCCAAGGCTGCCATGTTTCTGGGTCATGAGCAACAGCTTTATCGTAGTATTTTTTCCATTCGTGAGGAATGCCTCTTTTTAAATACGTTACTGAAAGCTCTCTCCAGTTTTCTGCCTTGGTAGAATCTAACTCAATAGCATAAGCAAAAGCATTCATGTGGTTGGGTTCACCTTGATAAAATCTAAAACCAAACTCTGTTGCTTTTTCTACTTTTTCTTGTTTAGAATCACAACCAGCAACACTAGTAATAAGTATAATGCTAAGGCAAAATTTCAGTAATTTCTCCATTTTCAATTTTATATGATATGTACATGTAAGAGTCTCTGTTTTTTCCTCTCATATAGTTTGGTTGCCATTTTTTTAAAGAGGTAGTAATTTCAAATAGCTGTTGGGTTAAGTCAGTATTAAATGTTTTTGGTTTTAGGTCTAAGTCATTTTGATGAATAACATAAGCACCAGCTTCACCTTTACAGTTAACAATAAATCGATAGTTTAAATATCCAGAATCTGAATAGTTTCTATTTTCATATTTAGATAATACTTCTTTTCGCAATCCATTTTTACCTTTGATATAGGTTGTGGTTCTACTAACAGAATCTCCTCTTGAATAATTGTAATAATCTACCATGTATGTACTATCACATATTTTAAAACCTTCGGTAAGCTTAGCTTCTTTAAAGTCAATATATGCTACACGTTTTGTAAACTCATTTTGTGAAGGCATATATTTGTAATTCATTATATAATAACCATAGGTATAGAGACTAAACAAAACAACTGTAATTGACAATATAATTGTTAGTAGTATTTTTTTGAGTTTTCCTTTTCCCATTTTCTAAATGTAAATAAAAAAATCCCACCATTAAGGCAGGATTTTACAAACTACATGAAAAGTAGTATGAATGTTATTTTAAATTAAGTTTTAAACTTAATTCGTTTAATTGTTCGTCGTCAATTGGTGCAGGAGCATCAATCATTACATCACGTCCTGAATTGTTTTTAGGGAAAGCAATAAAATCTCTAATGGTTTCTTGTCCTCCTAAAATTGCTACCAATCTATCAAGTCCAAATGCTAATCCACCATGAGGAGGTGCACCATATTCAAAAGCATCCATTAAAAATCCAAATTGTGCTTTAGCTTCTTCTTCAGTAAAACCTAAATGCTTAAACATAATAGCCTGTGTTTCCTTATCGTGAATACGAATAGATCCACCACCAATTTCGTTTCCGTTTAATACTAAATCGTAAGCGTTTGCTTTTACTGCTCCTGGGTTAGTATCTAACATTTCTATTTGACCTGGTTTAGGAGATGTAAATGGATGGTGCATTGCGTGGTAATGTCCAGTTTCTTCGTCGAGCTCTAATAATGGGAAGTCAATTACCCAAAGTGGTGCAAATTCATCTGGTTTACGTAAACCTAAACGTTCTGCCATTTCCATACGTAAAGCACTTAATTGTGCTCTTACTTTATTAGTGTCTCCAGAAAGTACACAAATTAAATCTCCTGCTTTTGCTCCAGTAACTTCTGCCCATTTAGCTAAATCGTCTTGGTCGTAGAATTTGTCTACAGACGATTTAAAAGTACCATCTTCATTACATTTAACATACACCATTCCTAAAGCACCTACTTGAGGACGCTTTACCCAATCGATTAATTTATCAATTTCTTTACGTGTATAACTAGCAGCGCCTGGAACAGCGATTCCTACTACTAATTCAGCACTATTAAATACTTTGAAATCTTTGTGCTGCGCTACTTTGTTTAACTCTCCAAACTCCATTCCAAAACGAATGTCTGGTTTGTCATTTCCGTATAAACGCATTGCATCGTCAAATAACATTCTTGGGAATTTATCGACATCAACACCATTAATTTCTTTTAATAAGTGACGTGTCAGTCCTTCAAAAATATTTAGGATATCTTCTTGTTCAACAAAAGCCATTTCACAGTCAATTTGTGTGAATTCTGGTTGTCTGTCAGCACGTAAATCTTCATCTCTAAAACACTTTACAATCTGGAAGTATTTGTCCATGCCTCCAACCATAAGTAATTGCTTAAAAGTTTGAGGTGATTGAGGAAGTGCATAAAATTGTCCTTCATTCATACGTGAAGGAACTACGAAATCACGAGCTCCTTCAGGAGTAGATTTAATTAAATAAGGTGTTTCAACTTCAATGAAATCTTGGTTAGATAAATAATTTCTAACCTCTTGTGTTACTTTATGTCTAAATATTAAGCTGTTTTTTACAGGATTACGTCTAATATCTAAATAGCGATATTGCATACGTAATTCTTCACCACCATCAGTTTCATCTTCAATTGTAAAAGGAGGCAATTTAGCTTCATTAAGAATATTCAATTCTGAAACTAATATTTCAATATCACCAGTAGGTAAGTTTGGATTTTTTGATGCACGTTCAATAACCGTCCCTGTTACTTGAACAACAAACTCACGACCTAATGTTTTAGCCTTTTCCATAATGGCTTTTGGTGTGCGTTCTTCATCGAAAATCAACTGAGTTAAACCATATCTATCGCGAAGGTCTACCCAAATCATAAACCCTTTATCTCTAGATTTTTGAACCCAACCCGAAAGCGTTACATTTTCGTTAATGTTGCTCGCTCTTAATTCACCATTATTATGACTTCTGTACATATTTTAAATTTTGATGTGCAAATTTAAGGAAGTTAAATGGATTATTAAATGAAAAAGCCCCAACAAATGTTGAGACTTTTCCCTGCTATTAATTGCCTTTAAGGGAAAGGCTACCTATGCTATAACTTCTTTAGAAGAAGTTTTTGAACGTAACCACATTTTAAATCTTGTAATTAAGAAGAATAAAATTGGAACGACAATTAATGTTAAAAATGTAGCTATGAATAATCCGTAGATAACTGCCCAAGCTAATGGTCCCCAGAATACAACGTTATCTCCTCCCATATAAATGTTAGGGTCTAGCTCACTCATTAAAGTAAAGAAATTAATATTTAAACCTATTGCTAATGGTATTAACCCTAGAATAGTTGTAATTGCTGTTAATAATACTGGGCGTAAACGAGCTTTTCCTCCTTTTACAATTGCATTAAAAAGTACTGTTTTACTTGCAAATTGATCTTTAGGAACATTTTGCTCTACTTTCTTTCTGTCAATTAACAATTGTGTATAATCTAAGAGTACCACACCATTATTTACCACAATACCAGCAAGTGAAATAATTCCCATCATTGTCATCATAATTACGAATGATGCTCCTGTAATTACTAGTCCACCAAATACCCCAATAAAACTTAGGAAAATAGCTAGCATGATAATTCCTGGTTTAGATACAGAGTTGAATTGGAAAATCAAGATAAAGAAGATTAAACTCAATCCAGTAAAGAAGGCTCCCATTAAGAACGCCATTTGCTTGTTTTGCTCTTCTATTTGCCCTGTATAATCAATCTTAACATCAGAAGGTAATTCTCTAAATGTTTTCATTTCGTTTTGCACCTGTTGTACAATAGCACCAGCATCAGTATAACCAGGAGCTAATGCAGAATATAGTGTTACAACACGTTTAGTATCTCTATGTTTAATTGCACTAAATCCAGAATTGTTAGATGGACTTGCCAACGCTGATACAGGAATTTCTTTGATTTGTCCTGTGTTATCTCTAAATGTTATTTTTTGATTAAATAAAGCACTTCTGTTATATCTGTTTTCTTCGTTAAAACGTATGTAAATATCATAATCGTCACCATCTTCTTTATAAACACCAGCTTTGACACCAAAAATAGAATTACGTAATTGTGTACCAACTTGTGATGAAGCAACGCCTAATTCACCAGCTTTTTTACGATCTACAACTACTTGCATTGAGGGCTTGTCTTTATTTACATCAATTTTAAGCTCATCGATTCCTCCAATACTTTTTTGATTAATGAAATTACGCATTTCTTCTGCAATGGCAATTAACTCATTATAGTCGCTACCCTCAATTTCAATATTGATTGGATGTCCAACAGGTGGTCCATTAGCATCTTTTTCAACCGAAATTAAAACTCCAGGATAAATACCAACTAAGGCTTCTTGTACTTTTTGACGCATTAGCTCACTATCTTCTCCACGTCTGTATTTATACTCACGCATTGAAGCTGTAATTTTTCCTTTATGAGGCATTTCAGCAGAAGAGCCACCATCGGTTTGAGGGTTTCCAGCACCTTCACCAACTTGAGATACTGCACTTTCCACCATAAAGTTATAATCGCCATCTGTATATTGGTCGTCATTTAAGACTTCAAATACACGTTTTTCAATGTCTTTAGTAATCTGATTTGTTTTTTGAATATCTGTACCTTCAGGATATTCTACATATACAATAATTTGGTTTGGTTTATTGTCTGGGAAAAATTCAATCTTGGTTCTTTGTGAAGCAATGGAAGCTCCAAAGCCAACAAAAGAAACTATTAATAAGATAAATGTTCCTACAACAATAAATATAGGCCTCCAGCCTTTTAATGCACCTTTAAGAATTTTTTCGTAGAAATTTTCTAGACGTACTAAAGCACCATTTTGGAATGCATTTGCCCAGTTTCTTAAAAATAATCTATAAACCCAAAGCATGATAGCCGTAAACACCATAAGTGTTCCTATGCTTTTGTAGCTACCTCCAAAGAAGAATATTAGAAGTCCAATTCCACCCATAATTGAAGTAAGCATTATTATTTGCTTTAGTGGCATGTCCTTATCTTCTGTTGTCATGAACTTAGATACTAACACTGAGTTAAAGAAGATGGCAACAAATAGGGAGGAACCTAGTACAATAGATAGTGTTATAGGTAATAGTTTCATAAATTCACCCATTACTCCAGGCCATAATCCAAGAGGTACAAAGGCAGCAACAGTTGTTAAGGTTGAAATGATAATTGGAAATGCAATTTCACCAATACCTTTTTTTGCTGCTTCAACACGACTCATGCCTTCTTCATCAATTAGTCGATACACATTTTCAACAACTACAATACCATTATCTACTAACATACCTAGTCCCATTACAAGACCAAATAATATCATAACGTTAAGTGTATATCCAAAAGCGTTAAGAATCATTAAAGACATAAACATAGACATTGGAATTGCAAATCCAACAAATATGGCATTTTTGAATCCTAAGAAGAACATTAATACTGTTACAACTAAGATGACACCAAAAATGATATTATTTACTAGGTCGTCTACTTGACTAATAGTTTTTGGTGATTGGTCATTAGCTATGGTAACATTTAAATCTTTAGGAAACACATTATTAATAGCGTCGTCTACTATAACTTGTACTTTTTCAGCCGCTTCCACCATATTTCTTCCAGCACGTTTTTTAACGTCTATCATTACAACAGTGTTCCCATTTTCGCGCGCAAAAGTAGTTTTGTCTTTTTCTTTAAACGAAACAGTTGCAATATCTTTTAAGTAGATTGGACTGTTTTCATCAGACTTAACTACAAAGTTTTCTAAATCTGAAGGTTTGTCAATCTCTCCTAAAATCCTGATAGTACGACGTTGACCACTTGTAATTAAATTACCAGCAGACATGGTAACGTTACCTCCATTTATGGCATCTTCAATGTTTTTGAAACTCACTTGAGCAGCCATCATTTTATAAATATCGACAGCAACTTCTACTTCACGTTCTTGTGCACCACGAATATCTGCTTGTTTAATTTCGGATAAATTTTCTATTTCATCTTGTAAGTATTCAGCAAAATCTTTTAAACGCTGTACAGGATAGTCACCAGCAATATTAATGTTTAATATTGGCATTTCCTCAGACATACTTAGGGCAAACACGTTTGGCTCTACCTTGGCACCATTGAATGTTGGCCAATCTTCAGAAGAGGTTTCGGTATCAATTTCATCTTTTACCTTTTGTTTTGCTTGATCTACTGTAATGTTTTCATCAAACTCAACAATTACCATTGAGTAATCCTCTTGTGATGTTGAGGTAATTTCTACAACATTACTAACCGTTTTTAGTTTGTCTTCTAAAGGGTCAGTAATTAGTTTTTCAATGTCCTCTGCTGTGTTTCCAGGAAATAATGAACTAATATAAATTTTGGTTTCATTAATCTCTGGGAAATTTTCTCGAGGCATGTTATAGAAAGCCTTAATACCTAGAAAAAGTATTAAAGCAATCAATACATATATAGTGGTAGAATTGTTAATTGCCCAGGTAGACAATTTAAATTCTTTATGTACCTTTTTTTGTTCTTGAGTCATCTCTAGATTTTAGTTTTGTGTTACAATTTCAACTTCTTGTCCTTCTTTTACACTTCTTGCACCTTCTTCAATAATTTCCATATTAGGCTCTAAACCATTAAGAACTTCAATAATGTCTCCTTGTGCTTTTCCTGTTTGTATGATAATTCTTTTTGTAGTTCCAATATTGTTGTTAATATTTTCAACCACATAAATATATTGCTCACCTTTAGCATTTTCAGAAATTACGCTTTGAGGGATTAAAAACGCTTTATCACTACTGTAGTCATTAATCTTCATTTTAGCAGTAAGGTTTGGTTTTATATTTTGATTTTTATTTGGAACAGCTACTTCAACTTTAAAAGTTCTATTTGTTGGGTTTATAAAGTTACCTGCTTGTCGTACTTTTGCTTCGTAAGTTTTTCCTAAAACTGGGAACTCAACAATCACTTTTTTACCTTTTGTTATGCTTGTAAGGTATGTTTCAGGAACATTAGTTTCTATATACATATCTTTAAGATTAACAATACGGAATAATTGAGTTTGACCTTGAGCAACTACATTTCCAGGATCACTAATTACATCATCAATAGTTCCAGAAAAAGGTGCTCTTACTATAGTTTTAGAAATTTGAGTTTGCATATTATTTACCATTTCTTGCTGCGATTCGTAGCTAGATTTTGCTTGTAAATATTGCATTTCACTACCTATTTTTTGATTCCATAGACGCTCTTGACGTTCAAAAGTAGTTTTAGCTAAGTCTGCTTGAATTTGTAACTGAGCTAATTGTTGGCTTAAGCCTCCATCGTCAATTTTAGCTAATTTTTGCCCTTTGCTTACACGTTGTCCTTCTTTTACATAAACATTGGTTAAAATACCATTGTACTCTGGAGTGATAACAATATTTTGTTTTGTAGAGACACTTCCTTGTAATTCTAAATAATGTTCAAATGGCTCTTGAGCTGCTTTAAAAGTTGTAATTTGAGACAACCTTTTATTAGTGTCTAAAGCATCAATTGAGTTATTTAAAAGTTGTAATTGATCTGCTAATGATGTTTGTTCTGCTTCTAAAGCTGATTTTTTTTCTTTAATCTTTTTTAGGTCACCTGTAGCAATAATATCTTCTACAGATTGACTTTTTTCACCTCCACCGCAAGAAGCAAAAACTAAAGTGATGATAAGTAGTGTGATTATCTTTTTCATTATATAAGTATTATCTTTTGTTGATTGATTTTTAGTTATTTGAAGTTTGATTTAAAACAGTTTCTAACTCTGCTTTTTTATTGATTACATCTAACATGGCTTGTAAATATTCTTGTTGAGATGTGTAAAGTTGTGTTTGTGCTTGTCTTAGCTCAAAACTTGAAGCAATACCTTCAAAAAATTTAGTTTGATTTTTTTGTTCGATACGTTCAGCTAAATCAAGGTTTTGTTTTTTATTGTCGTAATCTTCAATAGAAAATTGATAGTCGCTTTTAGCTTGAGAAATTTGTAATTTAATTTTCTGTTCAGTTTCTAAAAGATCATTTTTAGACTTTTCAAGATTAATTTTAGCACGTTGTGTTGCTGCACTACGCCCTAAAGAACTAAATATTGGGATATTTAAACTCACACCAAATAAAGAAGAACCAAACCATTTTTGTTCTTTTTTAAGGAAGTCGAAACTTTCTCCATTGCCTGCATAGCTACCATTGATAAAAGCATCTAGTGTTGGTAACGCTTTACTTTTTTCGAGCTTTAATAACAACTCTTTTGAGCGAGTATCATTAGCTGCTATTTTATAATCAATAGTATTTTGCGCATCGTCATTTGATTCTAAAAGATCTAATTCCATATTTTGAATGGCAAGCGTCTCTAAGTTGTCTGTTAAAATAGTAGTGCTATTAACATCAATACCTAATGTTATGTTTAACATTTGGTAAGCAAGCTTTTCTAAACGATTAGTATTGTTCAAGTTACTTTGCACACTCGATAATGTGATTTGTAATTGTTCTACACTTTCTTCTTCTTCTAAACCGTTTTCATAAATTTTGGTGGTTTCATCAAGGTTTTTTTGTAAAACAGATATGTTACGCTCTAATATTTTTATGCTTTCTTGAGCTAATAATACATTTCCATAAGCGTTAATCACAGATTTTCTTACTTCTAAATCAGTTTTTACTTTTGCATTTTTGGAGATTTCTAAAAATACTTTAGCCGATTGTAAACCTACAATGTATGAGCCATCAAATATTTTTTGACGTACTGTTGCTGTAGCACTCATTGTTTGAGGTGTTCCAAATTCAACTTCAGCAAATTCTCCTGGATTACCACCAAAAAATTCAGCAGGAATTAAAGAAACTTGTTGTTTTAGCCAATTGTTGTAATCAATTGTTGCACTAATTTGTGGCAACCCAGTTGCTGTGGTTTCCCATTTTTGCTTTTTAGCTGCTTCAATATCATGAGCTGCATTTTTTGAGGTTCTATTATTTTCTATAGCAAAATCTATAGCTTCTTGTAGGCTAAATGTGTTAGTCTCATCTTGAGCGTTTACATTTATTGCAAAAATTAAACTAAATAATAGTATTAATCTTTTTGTCATTTTTTAGTTATTTAATTGATATTTTTTTAATTCTTCTTCAAGTATAGAATGTCCATATAGTGTTGCAATTGCTCTTGTATGGTATTCTAAAATTTTTAATTCTGTTTTAACAACTTCTGATAATTTATTATCGAACATATCGCTTTCGTAAGCACCAAATACTAGCAAAAAGTAAAATTTCATTACAGACTCCTTGTCAATATTTGGCCTATAAAGTTTTTCTTCAATCCCTTTTTCTAAGTTTTGCATTACACAGTCGCTAAATGTGCAAATTTCTTTATCCATTAGTTTTGTATAAGTTTCGGGATAATACTTTTTAAGCTGAAACATTGGAGATGTTTTAGCATTTTTAAACATGTCTTTAAAAATACTTTTAATCGCAAAATTTTCTTCAATAGCGTTATAACCCTTAGAAATGATACCTTCAATAATGTTATCGATTGTTACTTGGATGAAACTTACAGTTTCATCAACTAAATGATCTTTATTATCAAAGTACTTGTAAATAGTTTTTTTAGAAATGCCCATTTCATTAGCAATGTCATCCATAGTAACACTTTTAAATCCATAGCTTAAAAACATATCACCAGCTTTATTTGTAATTTTTTCCTTCATAGGCTATCAAAATTTGAGTGCAAATATAACATGGAAACTTTAAATACAAAGAAAGTTTCCGTAGTATTTACATTTTTTTAACATTAAAGAGGATGTTGTTACTTTTTTTACCAACGAATTAATTTATTTTTGCTCTATGCAAAACATAGAATTCTATCAAGACGCTTTTGTATCGCATTTGGATGCATTTACAAAGCATAGAGAGCCAGAAAATTTATATACTCCAGCCAATTATATCCTAAAATTAGGAGGCAAGCGTTTAAGGCCTGTGCTAACATTAATGTCTGCTGAGATTTTTAATTGTGACTATAAAGAAGCTTTAGATGCAGCGTTAAGTATTGAAGTATTTCACAACTTTTCATTAGTACATGACGATATTATGGATGATGCTCCTTTACGAAGAGGAAAGGAAACTGTTCATGAAAAGTGGGATTTAAATACAGGGATTTTATCTGGTGATGCAATGCTTATTTTAGCATATCAATTATTTGAAAATTATCCAGCAGCTATTTTTCAAGACTTAGCAAAGCTTTTTAGTAAAACAGCTTTAGAAGTATGCGAAGGGCAACAATACGATATTGATTTTGAAACTCGAGATGATGTAACGATTCCTGAGTATTTAAAAATGATTGAATATAAAACAGCAGTATTAGTTGGTGCAGCTATGAAAATGGGAGCAATAGTTGCTAATGCTAACGAGGAAGACCAAAATAATATATATGAATTTGGTAAAAACTTAGGAGTAGCTTTTCAACTTCAAGATGATTATTTAGATGCTTTTGGTGACCCAAAAACATTTGGAAAACAAGTTGGTGGTGATATTATAGAAAATAAGAAAACATACTTGTATTTAAAAGCATTGGAATACACAGATGATAGCACTGAGCTTGAATACTTGTTTAGTATATCTGCTAAAGATAATACTGATAAGATAGCAACAGTTAAGCAAATTTTTGAAGAAAGTGGCTCAGCTAATGCAACTAAAGAAGCTATAGAGTTATATACCAATAAAGCTTTTGAAGTATTAAGTAACATGACTATTTCTGAAGATAAGAAACAACTACTTAGGGCTTTTGGAGAAAGTTTAATGAACAGAAATGTATAATGAAACTACCAGTTGATTTTGAAGGATTAATTGCAGAAGCTAACACTTTAAATTTGTATCAAAAACTAATCCGTCAGCTTAATAAAGATTTTTTATTGGCTAATATTGATTTGGATTTTGACGAAGAGATTTTACCAACGAGTCTAAAGTTAATTCTTCATGAAACAGTTTACACTTTAATTCAAGAAAAATTTGCTGAGTATTTAAACTTACTATATATAATTGACGTGCCTGAACATAAAATAAGGCAACTTGATGGGAGCGATACAGTACAACTATCCGAGCAAGTTACCTTTTTAATATTACTTAGAGAATGGCAAAAAGTTTGGTATAAGCATCAGTATAAATAATAGTTAGAAAATTACATACGAAGCGTTCATATAAAAATTTCTACCTTGTCTTGGAATGTTATTCCAGTCTGCATAAGTAGAGTATTTCTTGTCTAGAATATTCTCTATTCCATATTTTAATACCAATTTATTACTATTAATATGAAACGCATTACCTAAGTTTAGGTTAATAATAGTATATGCTGAGGTTTCATCTTCACCATAAAAGCTACTGTATTGACTTTGATTTCCATTACCTTCTATTTGTAAAGCGGCATTAAATTTTTGATTCCCATAACTTAATTCGGCTAAATAAGAAAAAGGTTTTATAAGCGGTAGATTTTCTTTATTACTTCCTTTTCCATAATTATAACCGATGGAGCTGTTAATAGATAGCTTTTTAGAAAACTTATAACTTGCATTTAGGTAAACGTCAAAAATTGTAGCATGATTAAGTGCACTATATAACCTCACTCCATTAGCACCTATGGTCATTGGACTTATAGATTCATCAATTTCTCCAATTATGTAATCGGATAAATAAAAGAAAGAAGATTCTATGCCAAGATTCAGTTTTTTGAATTTGAAGTTGGTTTTTGCATTCAATTCAATAACCTTTTCATTTTTTAAGTTAGGGTCTCCGATATAATCGTAGTTATCAAAACTGTTAAATAAAAAGAAGCCATAACCTTCGCTTACTGAAGGTGCTCTTTGTCCATATCCTAAGCCAAAAGTAGCATCAAAGTTGTCCTTCTTTAAGATATAACTACTAGATAGACTTATAAGAGATCTATTTTGTGTGTCACTAATATTTGGATGGAAAATTTGTAGACTTTCTAAGCCAACTTGTTTGGCAATTTTGTTTCTATGAAAACCAAATCTAATAGTCCCAGAAATTGTCTCTTTATCATTTAGTGCAATTCTATCGTTAATATATATACCAGAATATAGTGTTCTAATATCTGGCCAAGTGTACATAAACATTTCTGGTTGATTTGGGTCATTTGGATACATGGTCATTTCTGCTAATGAACGATTATAAAACCCATTAATGTTTACTGATATATTATGTTTGTTTTCTTTTAAAGTTGCCTTACTGTAAAAACCATAAGTATCACTCCAACCAGGCATATCCATACGAATAGGAACTATTGGACGTTTACTATCATCCATAATATGTGTAATAGTGTTGAAGTATAATTTAGTTTCTAACGATTTAATTTTTGTTGAATCGTTTTTATAATTATGAGTTATTGAGGTAATTAAAGCTTCTGCTAAAGAAACATCCATAGGTAGGGCAGGATAACCAACATCTGTTGCTTTGTCATAAATAATATTAGCTTCTAAAACTTGGTTGTTTGATAGTTTATAGCCACCTTGAAAAGAGATGTTATATTTTTGAAATTGAGAATATAATACCTCATTATTTCCTCCAGCATCATAATTGTCGGATTTACGGAAAATGACATCAGTATTTATATAAAATTTGTTACCTGAATATTCCATGTCTATTCCAGCTACTCTGAAGTTACCATTAGTTTCGTAACCTAAATCAATACTTGTTTTTAATCCAGAATCATAAAACTTTGATGGAGCAATTTGTAAATCAATTCCGCCACCAACACAATGACCATTTTCTGTACCTTCTTGTCCAGAATTAATATTTACTTGCTCTAGATTTGACACATCTACATATGATGTTATTGGATCCATTTTATCGGTACATGCACCAAAAATTTGTATTCCATCTATAGTTACATTTAGTCTATCACTTACCATATTGTTTAAGGATGGCTCCCAAGCATAATTACCACGTTTTATCATGGTAATTTTATTTGCTTTTTCTAAATAAGTGTCAATACTAGATAATGTTTTTTCTTGCCTATAGTTGCTTAGTTTTCGCTGAGCAACTACAATTACTTCATCTAATTTGGTTGTGTCTTTTTCAACTTTATTAGGGCTTTTTTGGGCATATGTTAAGTTAAGACTAAGAAAACTTAGGCTTATAAAAATTAGTTTTTTCATAATAATGGAATTATGTTGATTCTTGTGAAATGAAGCTACTCGACATTAGAGTAGCTTCATTTTAACTAACCAATTTTGAGAATTTAAAACTCTAATTCTAAGTATAGAGAACTTTTTGGGTTTTCTTCAGTAACATCTTCACCTTTAATAATAGTGTTAGCATCATTTAAAAGTTTTAAGTTTAAAACCCAATAACCAGTCATTGTTAGTGATAAATCGCCATGATATAAATTGTCAGAAATATTATAGCTTAAGTCTGTATTATTTGGTGAACTGTGATTGCCCATTCCAGGCATTCTTGGGTCTAGGGTAATGGTGTAATCTTCAATCTTAGGGAAGGACATCATAGATTCCATTTTATATAAACCAACAGTTAAATCGTTAATTCCAATAATAGGGTTTTCAGGCTCGATAAGTGCTATTATATAGCGTGTTTCATCACTAGCCATAACACTAGTTACGTTTTGATTACTGTTTTGTGAAACAGTAATCGTATCTGTTACTGAATAGTCTACACCATCAATAGTGTAATTAAAAGTTAATGACCAACCAGAACCATCCATTCCAGTCATTTGATAAACAACTGTACCTTCATATATAGTTTGTTTGCCTGCTACTTTTTCAATTGTTGATCTTGGGCAAGAATGCTGCATTGTTGGCATTTGCATCATTGGCATCCATGATATATTGGCATTTTGATAGTAAGTATCATCATCAGTATTTTTTATTCTAAAAGTAACATGATTGTATCCTGTGTAGAATATTCCTGTTTTATTAAACAGTTCTATTGTATGATTACTGTTTACAATATCTTGAATTTTTGTTAAGCCTTCTACTTCGTTTATTTGTGTATTGTTGTTATTGTCATCATCTGATGAACAAGCTGTTGTAAATAAGGCAATAAATAGAATTGGTAATATATATTTTAGTTTCATTTTTAAAGTTTTAATTTTAATAAAGTATGTAGCTATGCTAGCTTACCCAATATTATGAGCAAGGAGCATAGATTTTGCCAATAAATTGGCGCCAATAAAAAATTAACTAAAAATAGGTGGTGGTGTTTCTACTTCAAGGGCAGTTTTGTATATCCTTGTTGAGTCGTGTGATAGATTTACTTTAGGTAAAGTGAATTCACTTAAATGCATGTTTAATGCATCAATAGTGAATAAACAATAAATATCTAAAGAGGTTCTTTTGTTTTCTGGTAATGGAATATTGCTATTAGTTTCAGAGTTGTTTTCAACTAATTGTTTTCTTAGTTGACATTTACCATTACATCCTTTTTGTTCTTCTTTTTGAATACAAAGAGTTTTAGCAATAAAATCTTGATTAATTATAAAATCACCAATAATAGCAACTGTATTTATGCTATTTGTAAGTAGCATAGATACTAAGAATAATGCTGTGATTTTATGAATTAAGACCTTAATCATAACGCAAAGTTAGTGCATATAGAAGTAAGAAAATATGATGTATATCACTTATTTTTTAAAATACTCAAAATACTTTTTAATATAAATTTCTAACCTTAATAAAGCATCCTTTTTACTCTTGTTTTCGATGTTATCTCTTAATAATGAAATTTCATCAAGCATTGGTACTAAAACTACATGTAGTTGGTCATGAGGCTCCCCTTTCATATCACAATTTTTAATGATATAACTAGTTTGTTTGGATAAAAACTCTCCTAAGATTGTAAAGTCATTACTTTTAGAATTTTTAAAACCTTTAATTAAAGAATCCATTTTTGTAACTCCAATGTGAGTCGCTTCGTTTACTTGCCAAGGTTTATTATTGTCAAGTTTTAATTCTTTAAGAACATTGTTGGTTTCAATTTCATACTTACTTTTTTTACAACCTATGCTTATAATAAGAATGCAAATAATAAAAAGTACTTTTTTCATGGTTTAAAAATCTTTCTTTTTAGATTTAAATGTAATTCTTAAAACAGGTAAAATAATCCAAACAGCAAGCATTATAAAAGAAATTATTAAACCAAAATTGGTTCCAAAAAACCTTTTGAATATAGCTCCAGTATAACCCAATAAAGCTGATATATCTAGCTTAAGTAAGATTAAAGTTCTGGATAAATCTATAGGATTAAGCATTGTTCCAAAAAGCGATAGTTTATCTAATGGATAATCTTCAAAAATCACTAGAGATAATAGGAAAATACCATCATATATTACAGCTAAGAATAGCCAAAGTAATATGGCATAACCAAAACCTTTAATCTTATTTTCATTAGATAATGCAATATTAAATGCTAAGGCAGTAAAAATCAAGGTTAAAAACGTTCCTGTAATTAATAATAATGAAAAATCCCAGATTACATTAGATTTAAAAAGACCATAAAAAACAAATGGAATTCCTAAGCCTAAAATTAAACTCATAGAAAGTGATAAAGCTACACCTAAGTACTGTCCTAAAAATATAGACGAGCGTTTTAGGGGTTGTGCTAATAAAAGTTCGGTAAACTCTTTAGAATTATAATAATACATTACTCCAAAAATGGTTCCTATTAAAGGAACAAGTACAATAATTACATTCATTAAAGTAATGACTGCTTTTGATAAATCGTTGTTTAAAAAAAGGAGAACAATTCCAAGTAAAAGATAAAATGCAAAATACACATAACTCCAGCGACTGCGCATTAAATCAAAAAAACTGTATTTTAATATTTTAAGCATGATTGTCTGTTAGTATTGATGCGATTGCGTGTTCGAAATCGGGTTGATTAGTCTTTGTTTTAAGTTCACTTATACTTCCTTTAAAGTATATTTTACCTTCTAGTAAGAATACAATTTCATCTGAAATTTCTTCAACAAAACTCATAATATGTGAAGTAATTAATATGGTTTTGCCATTAGCTTTTTCTTTTTGGATAAGGTCTTTTAATCGTATTAAAGAAATTGGATCTAATCCTGTTGTTGGCTCATCAAGAATAATTAAAGGACTATCAAACATAAAGGTTAAAACAATATTCACCTTTTGCTTTGTTCCACCAGATAAGTTTCCAAGTTTTTTATTTAAAAATGGTTCTAATTTAAAAAGTGCTATTAATTCTTCATCTGCTTTTGTGTCACCTCTTAAGTCTTTTATCATTTTAATAAGCTCTTTCACCTTTAAGTTAGTCGGAAAATTAGCTATTTGAGGTAGGTAATCTATTTTGTGTCTATAGGTCGAGTTATTCTTAATGTTTTCTCCAAGTACTTCAATAGTACCTTTATTAGGTATTACCATGCCTAAAATTGACTTTATTAATGTTGTTTTTCCCGAACCATTTGGTCCTAGGACAGCAAAAATACCACCATCGTTAATGTTTAGATCAACACCACTTAAAACAATGTTTTTGTTGAATTTTTTATGTAAATTTTGAATACTTACCATTCTATTTTTTTTATTGAAGGGTTATTGTCTAATAAATTATCGGGAGTGAATACTGGCGATACTTTTTCGGAAAAGTCAATAATATCTATAAATAAACTACGTAATAGTATTATAGTTTCTGGAGTTCTATTTACGATATATGAAAACAACTTTACAGGTCTGTAAGGCACATCACCAATACCATCTTTATCTAAATCGTATCCAGTATAATTACTCCAATAGTTTTTGTCAAAAATATTGTCGTTAATTTTACTGTTGTACGATAAATCGAAAGAGTTATATAAAAAATTGTTGCCAATAAATGAATTTGTATAACAAGCACCACGAACTTTTATGGCCCAACCATTATTAATGAAATCGTTGTTTTGGTAAGTAATCCTGTTAGATCCTTCAATATTTATTCCTATTGTGTTTTCTTCAAAAGTATTACCTTTTATTTCAGAATCATTGATTTCTTTTAGTAGCATTCCATAAGATGCACTTCCCCAATTTTCCTTAAAAATGTTATTGAACATCTTTATTTTTTTCGAAAACATTACCGCAACACCTGCACCATTTTTTTCGAAAACATTGTCTTGGTATAAATCATCGTTAGAAAACATAAAATGTAACCCATATCTAATATTATTTGAGCTTACATTATTTTTAATAATACAGTCATCAGAAAACTCTAAATAAATGCCATCTCTAACGCGTTGTACAAAGTTATGCTCTACTTGTATATTATGACTATACCAAAGCTGAATACCATTTCCAGAATTATATTCCTCAACCGCATCTCCAATTATTTTATTGTGAAATACTTTACCATCTCTTGATTTCTCAAGATAAATACCAAAAAACAGTTTTTCTAAAACTACATTTTGAATAACAAAGTCCTTGCTTTTTCTTACTCTTATAGCTGCGTAATCTTCAGTATAACTGGTTCCAACATTTATAATAAACAAACCGTCAACAGTAACATTATTGGCAGTAATTGTTATTATTTCACCTTTTTCCTCGCCATCTATTACTGGATAGTCTTCGCCAATAATAGTTAGCGGTTTATTAATCTCTAGATTGTATTCTTTGTAAGTTCCTTTTTTTATTAATAAAGTATCATGATCTTTTGCTTGTTCAATACCTTGTTTGATGGTTGTTATATGGCAAGATTCACAAATTGTAATACTATTAGCAAAAACATTTACTGAGACTAAAAGAGTGATAAAAAATGATATGATGATTGACTTTTGCATAAGCTAGAAATTTGATCAATCATTAAATTTTTTAAGCAACTCATCCCAAGTGTATATTTCACCACCTTTTTCCTCTTTTAACTTTATAGCATCCTCTTTGTTTTTAAATGCAGATAAAAAAGCTCCCATAGGACTCGGAACATTTTCACTAATTAAAAATGTAGCTTCTTTTGAGTCTATTAATTCTTCAGGAGTAGAATAGTTATTAGATAAGAATAATTCTATGTTTGAAGTTTCAAACTCATCCATAAAGTTAATCATACACTCTGTAGCATCAAATTTATAAACCTTTCCTTTGGTAGTTACAATTTCGGCCGCATGTATTTTATCTACTATTGTCATTTTACAAAAATGACATCCATCTTGTCCATAATTTATAGGCTCAGGTGCAATACTACAACCCCATAGAAGTCCTATTGCAACAAGTGCAGTAATTAGTTTTAGTGTTTTCATCTTTAGTGTTTTTTTAGTGTTTTTTACATAGTTATACTATGTAGCTATTGCGTTTTTACGCTCTTTCTTTCCAAAGAAATAAGCGAGAAACGATAATCCCATTCCTAAAGCTAGGAAAAATGCGCCTAACTGAGGATAAGAATGTGCTCTAAAATTTAATATGTCTTTAGATCCAAATAAAGGAGGTTGGAATCCCATTATCGAACCATCAGGATTTGTAAATTTCATAATAGCTTTTGGGTCTAAATCATGTCCATAATCATGTTCCCATAAATAGAAGTCGTACATTCCTGCAGCTGCTAAGAGACACATAAATATAAACCATCCAAGATACCATTTGTAGTTGCCTTTAAAACCAATAATTAAGCCTAAAACAACCATAGTAAGTATAACTGCTGGGAAAATTTTAAATTCAGGAATAGACTCAGGAATATATTTCATGCCCACATAATGATTCATTAAATTAATGTTTTTTATATCATGTGGATTGGCATCAGCAAAATCATTTATATAAATGTCCATTCCTAGAGGAGTAGGGTATTGAGGTGCTTCTAGTGTTATATTCCAAAGAGGAAAAACGAATAAAGCTAAAGGTAAAATTACGCCTATTAGCATTGTAATTTTTGACTTTTTCATTTTGTTTGTTTTTGCTGTTACTATTAAGTGTTATTTTTTAGTGTTTTAAAAATTAAGGCGAGAGCGAAATGAATTGCTCTCGCCTTTTAGGAAAATAAACACTAAAACAAAATTCTCCTATTTTGTTTATTATTCAATGTCTTCACCAAGTGACCATTTCAACTCCATGTCTGCATTTGCTGGAGATACTCTAACATATCCTTGCATTTCTTGGTGTAATGCAGAACAGAAATCTGTACAATAGAATGGCCAAACACCAACTTGTTTTGGTTCCCAGACAAAAGTTTCAGTTTGTCCTGGCATGATTAATAATTCTGAAGTATTAGCTCCAATAATTGAAATACCATGAGGAACATCATAATCTTGCTCTAGATTTGTAACGTGGAAATATACTTTATCACCAACTTTTACTCCTTCAATATTATCTGGAGAGAAGTGACTACGTATAGTTGTCATATATATATGAACATTTTTTCCATCACGTACAACCTTAGTGTCAGCTTCAGAAAGTGCTGCATAAGGGTGTTTGTTATCTTCTAATTTAAATAGTTTTGTTTGACGAGGTTTAATTAAATCTGCAGGACATCCAGCCGCATAGTGAGGCTCACCAACAGTAGGGAAGTCAAGTAATAATTCCATTTTCTCACCAGAAATATCATATAATTGAGCAGATTGTGTTAACTCTGGACCTGTAGGTAAATAACGGTCTTTAGTAATTTTGTTCATTGCTAAAACATATTTACCAAATGGTTTTCTAGAGTTTCCACCAGGTACCATTAAGTGACCAACAGAGTAATATGTAGGTTTTCTGTCTATTACTTCCCATGTACCAACTTTCCATTTTACTACTTCAGAAGAGATAAAGAATGTTGTATACGCATTACCTTTATCATCAAATTCTGTATGTAAAGGCCCTAAACCTGGTTGTTCTACAGTACCAGCTAATACATCTTCAAAATTAAGAATTGGAATGCCATAAGCATCACCTGAGAATTTTTTATTCTCAATAGCATCTAACATATTAGTAAAAGAGTGCACTGTTAAATTAGCTGATAATTTACCACTACCTACTATGTATTCTCCAGTTGGATCTACATCACAACCATGAGGAGATTTTGGAGTTGGTAGGAAATAAATTGCACCAGGAACATCAGTTGGATTTACAACAGTTACTTCTTTTTTCATTGTAGAAGTAGCAGAATGTGTGTGTTCATCGTAAACATTATGAGCATAATTTGCAGGCATTTTAGTTCCGCCACCATTAGCTACATATTCTTTAATTTTTTTCCAGTTTACTGCAGCAATAAAATCTTTATCATTTTGAGAAGCGTTTACTTCCATAAGTGTGCTTGCTTCTTCTGTATTATATGTTGAGAAGAAGAACCAACCATGAGATTTATCTCTACCAGGATGTGATAAGTCATAATCAAATCCAGGCATTAAAATTTGGAAGTCAATATTCATACGTCCATCTTCTGGATCAACTGCAATAAAAGTTAAAGCACCTTTAAAGTTTCCTTTATAATCTTTAATAGGCATGTCTCTTTGTGGAACTGGAACAGAGAAACGTGTTCCTGCAACTACATATTCAGTGTTTTCTGTTACGAAAGACGAACTGTGGTTACCTGCACTATTAGGAATTTCAATGATTTCTGTTGTTTCAAAAACAGATAAATCAATTTTTGCAATACGAGGTGTGTTGTTACCATTAATAAATACCCAACGACCATCTATTTCACCATTTGTTTGAGAAATGTCAGGGTGGTGAGAGTCATCCCAAGGTACAAAACCATGAGAAGTATTTAACATAGGTTTAGTTTCTTCGTTGTAACCCCATGCTTTTTCAGCATCTTGAGAGAATACAGGAATTACTTTAAATAAACGTCCTGAAGGTAAACCATAAACAGCTAGCTGTCCACTAAATCCACCTGATACAAATGCGTAAAAGTCATCATGCTCACCTGGAGCTACATATACTTTTTCTGCAGCACTTGATGTTAATGCACCATTAGTGTTAGCCGATTGATTATTACAGCTAGTAACAATCATTGCTATTACAAATAATGAAGCAAATAATTTAAATGTATTTTTCATTGTTTAAGTTATTATTGTTGTTTTAGTTTTATTCTTTAGTAGGTGGTAATAATACTTTGTCTACAACATGTACAATACCATTTCCAGCTTTTACACTAGCAATTATATTTGCTCCTCCAATAACAGGTTTGCCATCAACAACTTCAACTTTTACATATTGGTTATTAGCTTGTCCTAATTTTGGAAGTTTAGTTAGTATAGTTGTGCTTAAATTACCAGGAGTAACATGATACTTTAGTATGTTAGCTAATGCTTCTTTGTTTTCTGGCTTTACTAAGTTTTCTACAGTACCTTCAGGTAATGCAGCAAAGGCAGCATCTGTAGGAGCAAAAACTGTAAGAGGACCTACGTTTACTAAAGCGTTTTCTACTTGAGCAGCTTGAACTGCAGCAACTAATGTTTTATGGTCAGGCGATCCAATTGCTATTTGCAAACAATTTGGAGTGGCTTCATCGTCAGAAAGAAAAGCTTGTCCAGTACGTTCTGTTGAAGTTTCTTTTTCTACTGTATTATTAGACTCTTTTGTCACTTCATTTTTACAATTAAAAACGAAAAGAACCAAAAGAGCACTAATAATTAATTTAATGTTAGATTTCATAATTGGTTAGTTTAATGTTCTAAAATATTCTAATACAGCTCTGGCTTCCTCCTCAGTTAGGTTTTGGTTAGCCATAGGTGAACCGTTAAATTCAATTAATAAACTTTTTGCTAAAGCATCTTTACTTACCATTTCTTCTGGGTTAAGAATCATGTTCATAATCCACTCTGGAGTTCTTCTTTTCAAAATGCCATCTGGAGCAGGTCCAATAAATTTTTTCCCAGCTTTGTGACAAGCAGTACACATTTTTTTAAATACTTGCTCACCTTTTGTAGCCATTGCTTGGTCTATATCAGCTCCAAGTGTAATCGACTTAATAGGTCCTACACCTTTAGTTGTTAAATCAATAGTTTGAGATGGTTTAGTTGTTTTTTTCTTCTCAACTTTTTTCTCAGTTTTCTGAGTTTTTAATTTCACTTTAGTTGATTCTTTCTTCTTTTCTTCTTCACCACCTCCACAACTAATTAAGATTAGGGTACAGATTAGAGTTAAAATTTTTAGTGTTGACTTCATAATTATAGTATTTAACAGCAAAAATATAATCTTGTTAAGAGTTAAAATATGACAAAAATCATATTTAAGATAAAAGAGTCTTTTTTATATTTGAAAAAATTTTAAATTCAATTCTATTGTTTTCAAAAACATCTAAATACGCAATTAAAGCTGTTCTTTTTTTAGCAGTGAATTCTTCAGAAAAAAAGAGGGTTATGGTTAAAGAGATAGCAGAACCTATAAATGTTCCACAAGCATATATAGCTAAGTTATTACAAAAGCTATCTAGAGAAGGATTGATATCTTCTGCTAGAGGACCTAAAGGAGGCTTTTATTTAAATGAGTTTGATAGAAAACAAACAATTATGAATATTATAGCTGCTATAGATGATGAGAATAAGTTTAACTCGTGTTTATTAAGCTTAGAGAGTTGCAATTCTGAAAAACCTTGCCCTTTGCATAATATGGCAAGTCATTTACGTACCGAACTTATAGGTAATTTAGGTGGTAAGTCTATTCAAGAAATAGCTAATGAAGTAAAAGAGGGAAGAGCTTTTTTACCGTTATAGTTAAAAATAAACTCTAATAAAAGGCATCCAAGGGTCAGCGTAAATACTCTTTTGTTGGTCGTATAAAACATCATACCTAAACCCAACAGTTACGTTTCCACTTCTATATCCAGCACCCAAAAATAAGGCTGGATACCAGTAGTTTTCGTTTCTAGTACCAATATTGCGTTCCCATTTTCTGTCAACGTTTAGTTGTTCAAATTCTGTTGATAATTGTAGTTCATTGATTGGGTTGTATAAGCCAATTAAGCTACCTCCTAAAATTGTAGATTTGTAAAAATCTTCTTGTTTATTATATGTACCATTTAAACCAATACCAAATGCAATGTCATCATTAAATTGATAAATGGCACTTGGAGCTATTGTGCCACTAAAAAAGCCATCGCCAAAACTTAATCCTAAACCACCACCAAAACTTACATGTTCCCAAAAATTTGAATTTGAAGTTGAGTTTTGACTAAATGAGGTTGAAGACATCGAAAAAAAACAGAAAATTGTTACTAATAAATTTAATTTTAGGCTGTTTTTTTGAAGATTTTTCATAATGAGCTAAATTAATATACATTTATCGTCATAAAAATAGTAAAAACGTATCAGTTTTTACTAAAAATTGTATTTTTGAAAAAATTTTCTCGATAAGAAAATGTCTCAATTAAAATAATGGATAAATATTCCTTTTTAAACGCAGCACATACAGCATACTTTGCTGATTTATACGACCAATATTTACAAAACCCTGATTCTGTAGAACCAAGTTGGAGAGCCTTTTTTCAAGGTTATGACTTTGGTAGTGAAAACTATGGATTAGAAGGTGAAATTGTAGAAGGCGTTTCTGCTCAAATACCAGAACAACTTCAAAAAGAATTTCAAGTTGTTAATTTAATAGATGGCTACAGAACTAGAGGGCATTTATTTACTAAAACGAATCCTGTTAGAGATCGTAGAAAATATGCTCCAACATTAGAGATTGAAAACTTTGGTTTAAATCAAAAAGATTTAGATGAGGTTTTTAATGCTGGAGAAATTCTTGGTATTGGACCTCAAACACTTCGTGAAATTCGTAAGCATTTAGAAGCTATTTACTGTGATGCTATTGGTATAGAGTATATGTATATTCGTAAACCAGAAGAAAGACAGTGGATTCAAGATAAGCTAAATATAAATGATAATCATACAAACTTTACAGTAGAGCAAAAAAAGCATATACTTAGAAAGTTAAATGAAGCTGTTTCCTTTGAGAATTTTTTACATACTAAATATGTAGGGCAAAAGCGCTTTTCGTTAGAAGGGGGAGAATCTTTAATACCTGCTTTAGATGCAGTTATTGAAAGAGCTGCTGCTTATGGTGTGAAAGAGTTTGTTATGGGAATGGCACATAGAGGTCGTTTAAGTACTTTAACAAACATATTTGGAAAGTCGGCTAAAGACATTTTTAGTGAATTTGATGGAAAGGATTATGAAGAGAAAGTATTTGATGGTGATGTAAAGTATCATTTAGGCTGGACGAGTGATCGTGTTACAGATAATGGTAATCAAATTAACTTGAGTATTGCGCCAAATCCATCACATTTAGAAACTGTAGGTGCAGTAGTAGAAGGAATAACTCGTGCAAAACAAGATAAGTACTATGCTGATGATTTTAGTAAAGTACTGCCTATAGTAGTGCATGGTGATGCAGCAATTGCTGGACAAGGTCTTGTTTACGAAGTTGTACAAATGGCTAAGTTAGACGGTTATAAAACTAATGGAACCGTTCATATTGTTGTAAATAATCAAGTTGGATTTACAACCAACTATTTAGATGCACGCTCAAGTACATATTGTACAGATGTTGGTAAGGTGACACTATCTCCAGTTATGCACGTTAATGCAGATGATGCTGAAGCAGTGGTTCATGCAATGTTGTTTGCATTGGATTTTAGAATGCAGTTTAAGCGTGATGTATTTATAGATTTACTTGGCTATAGAAAGTATGGTCATAATGAAGGTGATGAGCCCCGTTTTACACAACCGAAGTTATATAAAGCAATAGCTAAACATAAAAACCCTAGAGATATTTATGCTGAAAAGTTAATTTCTCAAGGTGTTATTGATCAAGCCTATGTTAAGAAGCTTGAAACAGATTACAAAGCTTCACTAGAAGAAGAACTTGAAACATCTAGAAAGCAAGATAAAACAGTAATTACACCTTTTATGCAAGATGCTTGGGTTGATTATCCAAGAGCGAAAAAGGATGAAATGCTTTCTTCAGTAGATACAACATATCCTAAGGAGAAGTTAGCGACTATTGCTAACGTTATTTCTAATTTACCAGAAGACAAAAAGTTTATACGTAAAATTGAACGTCTAGTACAATCTAGAAAAACAATGTACGAACAAGATAAACTTGATTGGGCAATGGCTGAGCATTTAGCTTATGGTTCGTTACTTGAGGAAGGTTTTGATGTTCGAATTTCTGGACAAGATGTTGAGCGTGGAACATTCTCGCATCGTCATGCAGTAGTAAAAGTAGAAGATAGTGAAGAAGAAATTTTATTGCTTAATAATATAAGTGATAAGCAAGGTAATTTTTATATCTATAATTCTTTACTTTCAGAATATGGTGTTTTAGGTTTTGATTATGGTTATGCTATGGCAAGTCCAAAAACATTAGGTATTTGGGAAGCGCAATTTGGAGACTTTAGTAATGGAGCACAAATTATGATTGATCAATACATTTCTTCTGGAGAAGATAAATGGAAAACACCAAATGGAATAGTAATGCTTTTACCTCATGGCTATGAAGGTCAAGGAGCAGAACATTCTTCTGCTAGAATGGAGCGTTACCTTCAGTTGTGTTCTAGAGATAATATGTTTATTGCAGACTGTACTACACCTGCAAATATGTTTCACTTGTTACGTAGACAGATGAAAGCTAATTATAGAAAACCATTAATAGTATTTACTCCTAAGAGTTTACTTAGGCATCCAAGTGCTGTGTCTACTGTAGATGAGTTTGCTAATGGAGGTTTTCAAATGTTAATAGACGACGAAAAAGCAAAAGCAGCTAAAGTTAAATCACTAGTTTTTGTTACAGGTAAATTCTATTACGACTTATTAGAAGAACAAGAAAAATTAGGTAGAGAAGATGTTGCTTTGGTTAGAATAGAGCAGTTATTTCCATTACCAATTGAAGATATAAAAGCTATATTATCTAAGTACAAAAATGCTGATGATATAGTTTGGGCTCAAGAGGAACCAAGAAATATGGGAGCTTACAGCCATATGATGATGCAATTGGATGAAGCAAGAATGTGGAGGGCAGCTACAAGAAGACCTTATAGTGCTCCTGCAGCAGGTAGTTCAACAAGATCAAAAAGACGTCATAAAGAAGTTATAGACTTCGTTTTTGATAAAACAAAAGATAATCAACGTAGATAAAAAACAAAACACAAACTAAAATACAAGAATAATGATTTTAGAAATGAAAGTTCCTTCACCAGGAGAGTCAATCACAGAAGTTGAAATAGCTGAATGGTTAGTGCAAGATGGAGATTATGTAGAAAAAGATCAAGCAATAGCCGAGGTTGATAGTGATAAAGCAACGCTAGAACTTCCTGCAGAAGCTAGTGGAACAATTACTCTTAAAGCTGAAGAAGGTGATGCGGTTGAGGTTGGAGCTATAGTATGTTTAATTGATACTAGTGCTGCAAAACCAGAAGGTGATGCACCAGCAAAAGAAGAGGCAAAACCAGAAGCTGTTAAAGAAGCACCTAAAGCTCCAGCAGTAGCAGAGTCAAAAACGTATGCAACTGGAACTGCAAGTCCAGCGGCAAAGAAAGTTTTAGCTGAAAAAGGTATTGCTGCTAGTGAAGTAAAAGGAACTGGTAAAGATGGACGTATAACTAAAGAAGATGCTGTAAATGCAGTACCTTCTATGGGAACACCAACAGGAGGAAGTAGAGGTACTTCTAGAAGTAAAATGTCTATGTTACGTCGTAAAGTAGCAGAGCGTCTTGTTGAAGCAAAAAACACTACAGCAATGTTAACTACTTTTAACGAAGTAGATATGTCTCCAATATTTGCATTACGAAAAGAGTATAAAGAAGCCTTTAAAGCTAAACATGGTGTAAGTTTAGGATTTATGTCTTTCTTTACATTAGCAGTTGTAAGAGCATTAAAAATGTATCCTGCTGTTAACTCAATGATTGATGGTAAGGAAATGCTTAGCTATGATTTTTGTGATATAAGTATAGCTGTATCTGGACCAAAAGGATTAATGGTACCAGTAATTAGAAATGCTGAAAACTTAACATTTAGAGGTGTTGAAGCCGAAGTGAAAAGGTTGGCATTAAGAGCAAGAGATGGTCAAATTACAGTCGATGAAATGACTGGAGGAACATTTACTATTTCTAATGGAGGTGTATTTGGAAGTATGTTATCAACTCCTATTATTAACCCTCCACAAAGTGGAATTTTAGGAATGCATAATATTGTAGAACGTCCAGTTGCTATAGATGGTAAAGTAGAAATTAGACCAATTATGTATGTTGCATTATCTTATGACCATAGAATTATTGATGGTAGAGAATCTGTAGGTTTCTTAGTTGCAGTTAAAGAAGCTTTAGAAAACCCAACAGAATTATTAATGGATAATGAAATTAAAAAAGCATTAGAGTTATAATAAATAGTATTTATTATTATTATTATTATTAAAAAAGGCAGCCATTGGCTGCCTTTTTTAATATAAACTAACTAAAACATTAAAAGAGAGTACTATTAAAACAATACTAATTAAAAGTATAAATAGTACTTTAGTTTTTAAATCCTTGTTGTTGTTTTCCATGTCAAATTTTATGAGGCAAAAAAAGTGAGATGGGATTGTTTAATTTGAAAGCCTCGAACCACGAATGATCCAAGGCTTTCTTAATTCTCCCTAAGAACTAATTAATAGCACTGTAAAAATCTGAAATAAATAAATACCAAACAATACGTAGAAATACGTATTTTTTAAATTAAGTAAATCTCGTATTCTTTAGCAAAAAGTGATAAGCTACTATGCTTTGGTTCCAGGTTTAACTTTCTGATAATATGGCTTTTATGTTTCTCTACAGTCCTGCTTGATATGCTTAAAATGTCACCAATTTCCTTAGCAGTCTTATTTTGAGCGATAAAAGAGAGGACTCTTTTTTCTGCATTTGTCAAATCATTAATTGATTCTGGAGGTTTGTTAGGTGCTAAGTAATCAATTAGCTCAGGACTAAAATATGGTGTGTTGTTTTGAACAGAAGAAATACAGTTTTCAATTTCTGTTAATGCAAACTCTTTTAATACATATCCAAATACATTTAGCTCTTTTGCTTTTTTGTATAGATTAATGTCTTTTTCAAAAGTAATAAGCACTATTTTAGTTTTAACGTTTTTTACGTTACACTCTTCGGCAATTTCAATACCAGTTTTAAAAGGCATTTTAATATCTAGAATGGCTATATCTGGTTTGTGTTTTATAATCAGATTATAGGCTTCTTTTCCGTCAACAGCACTATCTATTACATTGTATTTTTTTTCAAGTAAAAAGTCTTTTAATCCTTTTAAAACTAAAGGATGATCGTCTGCTATTATTATTGAAGAATTCATTAAAAAAATCTATGGATGTAATTAAAGCTTAAGATATAAATATTTTTTTTCGTAATCTATAATTGCTTTCCCTTTTTTTAAAATATCTGCCCCAATAATTCCATCAACAGGTTTGGAATTATGAGTTGTAAGTGCAGTATTAACATGTGTAAGGTCAAAAATTACAATTGATACTTTTTTTTGTTTCCATTTACCAATCTTTAAAGTATTGTTTTTAGATATTTTAGTATCCATGTTTATAGCTCCAGCTCCTGCAGCTTTAACTTCAGATTCTTCAGTTTTAAGATTAAATCTTTCAATGTAATCATAACCAATACAAGAGTTTGAAGCTCCAGTATCCAAAATAAATAATCCTTTTGTGCTATTTATTTTTGCAATGATTTCAAAATGATTAGTCTTAGTTAAATGGAGTTTAACTTTGGTGTATCCTTGATCTATTAAAAATGATTGCAGTGTCATTGTAATTTTTTTTCAAACCTACGATATTTTCAATATAGTTTTACCAGCAAAAACTTATTTTTGCAAAATGATTATTACAGATACACATACACATTTATATAGCGAAGCATTTGATGATGATAGGTCGGAAATGATTAAGCGTGCCATTGAAAATGGTGTTTCTCGTTTTTTTATACCTGCTATAGATTCTACATATACTAAGTCAATGCTTCAATTGGAAAAAGATTTCCCTGAAAATGTTTTTTTAATGATGGGATTACACCCAACCCATGTAAAAGAAAATTATGAAGAAGAGTTAAGTCATGTTGAAGAAATGTTTGCTCAAAGATCTTTTTGTGCTGTAGGTGAAATTGGAATTGATTTGTATTGGGATAAAACAACATTAGCAATTCAGCAAGATGCATTTAAAAGACAAATACAACTTGCTAAAAAATATAAACTCCCAATAGTAATACATTGTAGAGAAGCTTTTGATGAAATATTTGATGTGTTAGAAGGAGAGAAAAGCGAAGATTTATTTGGAATTTTTCATTGTTTTACTGGAACGATTGAACAAGCAAAAAGAGCAATATCCTTTAATATGAAATTAGGAATTGGAGGTGTTGTTACTTTTAAAAATGGGAAAATAGATAAGTTTTTAAATCAAATAGATTTAAAACATATAGTTTTAGAAACCGATTCACCATATTTGGCACCAAAGCCATATAGAGGTAAACGTAATGAAAGTAGTTATATAGTTAACGTAATAAATAAATTGTCTGAAATTTATGAGTTACCAATAGAAAAAATTGCCGAAATTACGACAGCAAATTCAAAAGAAGTATTTAGTATTTAAAAATGAGTCAACCAAACATACTTTTAATTTATACAGGAGGAACTATTGGAATGATTAAAGATTCAGAAACAGGAGCTTTAAGAGCTTTTGATTTTGACAATTTGCTTATTAAAATTCCTGAGTTAAAACTATTAGACTGTACAATAGATACTGTTGCTTTTGAGAATCCTATTGACTCTTCTAATATGAGACCTGAATATTGGGTTGAAATTGCTAGTATTATTGAAGAAAACTATAATAGATGTGATGGTTTTGTGGTTTTGCATGGAAGTGATACGATGAGCTACTCTGCATCAGCACTTAGTTTTATGTTAGAGAATTTAGCGAAGCCTGTAATCTTTACAGGGTCTCAATTACCTATTGGTGATTTACGAACTGATGCAAAAGAAAATTTAATTACATCTATTCAGATTGCTTCATTGCAAAAAAGAGGAAGACCTATAGTACAAGAAGTTTGTTTGTATTTTGAATACAAGCTTTATCGTGGTAATCGAACTACCAAAATAAATGCAGAACATTTTGAAGCTTTCTCATCTCTTAATTATCCTGATTTAGCTGAGTCAGGTGTTCATTTAAAAGTAAATCAAGAACACTTATTAATACCTTCATCTAAAAAAAGTTTTAAAGTTCATAAAGTTTTAAATAATAATGTAGCTATCATAAAACTATTTCCAGGGATGTCTAAGAATGTTCTAGAATCTTTTTTCTCCATTTCAAACTTAAAGGGTGTTATACTTGAAACATATGGTGCTGGAAATTCAACAACTGAAGATTGGTTTATAAAATTAGTAAAAGAAGCCATTAAAAAAGGTATACATATTATTAATGTAACTCAATGTTCTGGAGGTAGTGTAATTATGGGGCAATATGAAACTAGTACAGCTTTAAAGAGTATAGGAGTTATATCAGGAAAGGACATTACTACTGAAGCTGCCATAACCAAACTAATGTACTTATTAGGACAAAAAGTATCTAAAAAAGTTTTTAAAACTGTATTTGAAACTTCACTAAGAGGCGAGCTATCTTAAATAATAACACGCAAAGTTTTAAGGTTTAAACATTTTTTTCTTTATTTGGCCCATAGTAGTTAAACTATAGAGAGGTGGCCGAGTGGTCGAAGGCGCACGCCTGGAAAGTGTGTATACGTCAAAAGCGTATCGAGGGTTCGAATCCCTTCCTCTCTGCTTCAGTAACTTAAACTTAAAGAGTCTTTAAGCTTAAAAAAGTAATAAAGTTACTTTTGGTATAAATAATATAGAGAACAAAGTTAAAAACTGTTATGAAGCCTTATTCTCTGTGGTATTTTTATTTTTTAATTACAATTTTTTTTTATCTTTAACGCTTTAACTAATAAAATTAAGAACAAGAACAATGAAAAGATTATTTTCTATTCTAGCCATCGCATGTATTATGGCATTCGGAACTGTAAATGCAAATACATATGCGAACACACACACATTTGCAAATACAATTGTTAACGTAGCTCAAGACGAAGAAGGAGCTGCTGCAGATGGTGAAGACTTAGGTTTTCATCAAGAATTAAAAAAGAGATTTATTGAAGGAGGCCCAGGATTTATGGGAATTGTACTATTATGTTTAATTCTAGGATTGGCTATAGCAATAGAAAGAATTATCTTCTTAAACTTATCTACTACAAACTCTAAAAAATTAACTCAAAATGTTGAGGAAGCATTAGCATCTGGTGGTGTTGAAGCTGCAAAAGAAGTTTGTAGAAACACAAAAGGACCAGTTGCTTCTATTTTCTATCAAGGTTTAGATAGAGCTGACGAAGATATCGATGCTGCTGAAAAAGCTGTTGTAGCTTATGGTGGTGTTCAAATGGGACAATTAGAGAAAAACGTATCTTGGATTTCATTATTTATCGCATTAGCTCCAATGTTAGGGTTCATGGGAACAGTAATTGGTATGATTCAAGCATTCGATAAAATTGAAGCTGCAGGTGATATGCAACCTTCTCTTGTTGCAGGTGGTATTAAAGTAGCACTTTTAACAACAGTATTTGGACTTATCGTTGCTATTATTCTTCAAATTTTCTACAACTATATCATTGCTAAAATTGATAGCATTGTAAATGATATGGAAGATGCATCAATCTCATTGATGGATTTATTAGTAAGACACAAGAAGTAATAACAACAATAAATTCTAAATTTATTATGAATTCACAAAAAATAATAACAATAATCGCTGGGATAGTGGGAGTAATATCTATCTTCTTCCTAGTTAGTATTATTAATGCTGGTGATGAAGCTATTAAGGCTGGTGAATCAGAAGGCACAGTGTCTACATTTATGTATATTGCTTATGCTGTACTGTTTCTTACTTTAGCTCTAGTGGTTTTATTTACCTTGAAGAATGTATTTACAAATCCATCAAACCTTAAGAATACTTTAATTGGATTCGGGTCGTTTGCATTATTAGCATTGATTTGCTATTTCGGATTTGCAAATGGAGTAGAGACTCCTTTAAAAGATGGTGAAGTATTATCTGAAGGTGGTTCAAAACTAGTAGGAGCAGGATTATATTTATTTTATGCTCTTATTATAATTGCTGGAGGATCAATGTTATTCTCTGGAGTTAAAAAAATGATTAAGTAATATGGCAAAAAGATCAGCACCAGAAGTTAATGCAGGCTCAATGGCTGACATTGCTTTCTTACTGTTAATATTTTTCTTAGTTACTACAACTATCGAAAAGGATTCGGGGATTAGCCGTAAACTTCCGCCTATGGAAGAATCTGATGAAGATGTTGTAATTAAGCAGAAAAATATTTTTACAGTATTACTAAATGGTAAAGATCAATTGCTTGTCGAAGATGAATTAATGGAGCTTAAAGACTTAAGAGCAGCAGCTGTTGAGTTTTTAGATAATGGAGGAGATGGTTCTTGTAACTATTGTAAAGGTAAAAGAGATCCAAAATCTTCAGATAATCCAGACAAGGCAATTATATCTTTAAAGAACGAACGTGAAACATCGTATGCAGCTTACATATCTGTTCAAAACGAATTGGTAGGAGCATATAATGTATTAAGAAATAGAAGAGCTTTAGAATTAGGCAATACTCCAGAATGGAGTAAATTCAGAGATATGAATTTTGTCGAAATGCAAGTTGCTTATAAAGATGCAAGATTTACAGGTAATAAAGAGAAATTAAAAGAATTGATTGATAAAATCAAAGTTGAGATTCCTCAAAAATTATCTGAAGTTCAGTAGTTTTAAATTTAATAGAAAACAACATGTCAAAATTTAAAAAGAAAAAAGACGGAGGATTACCTGCTATTTCTACAGCATCATTACCAGATATTGTATTTATGTTATTATTCTTTTTTATGGTTGCTACTGTAATGAGAGAAAATTCATTAAAAATACAAAACAGTTTACCAGTTGCTGATCAAGTTGAAAAGCTTGATAAGAAAAACCCAATAAGTTATATATATATGGGTAAACCAAGTGCTGGTTATGAAAAGTTTGGTACCGAAGCTACTATTCAACTTAACGATAACTTTGCTAGCTTAAGTGAAGTAGGTGCCTTTATTAGTGCTGAAAGAGCTGCATTGAGAGAAGAATTAATACCTTTTTTAACAGTATCTTTAAAAGTTGATAAAGAAGCTAATATGGGAATAGTTGGTGATGTTAAGCAAGAACTTAGAAAAGTAAACGCGCTTAAAATTAACTATACTACTGGTAAGGGTGATGCCTTAACCAATATGCAATAGGAACAATCTTTATTTGTTAAAATAGAAAAAGGCATTCTTTTAAAGAATGCCTTTTTTATATGCTGTAATTTATACTTTATATTTGTTTACAAAGTTATTTAATCATGAAATACATTTTAGCACTCATTCTTTTTTTCTTTTTAGCGCCTATATCTTTAGCGCAACAAGAAGAAGTGGAAGAGGTAATTGCAGATAGCCTTTATAAAGAAGATCAGTTTTATTTTGGAGTTACATATAACCTATTAGGTAAAATGCCAGATAACATGTCTCAAAATAGTTTTTCAAGTGGATTTCATGTTGGGTTTATTAAAGATATGCCTATTAATACAAATAGAAATTGGGCTATGGGTTTAGGTTTAGGTTATTCGACCAATTCATTTAATCAAAACTTATTTATTGATAAAGATACTGATGGTAATTACGTTTATGATTTAATATCTAGCGAAGATTTTACCAAGAACAAAATTTCTCAGCATTTGATTGAGTTACCACTTGAATTAAGATGGCGTTCATCTACACCAGATACGTATAAGTTTTGGAGGATTTATACTGGATTTAAAATTGGATATGTATTTGCTTCTACATCTAAATATGTTGGGGCTAATGGAACCATAAAGCATAAAAATATTAAGGATTTTGATGAATTGCAATACGGATTAACTTTAGGTGTGGGTTATAATACATGGAATGGTTATGTATATTATGGTTTAAACCCTATTTTTGATTCTTCAGCAAAGCTAGAAGGTAAGTCTATAGATGTTAATGCTATAAAGATTGGCTTGATTTTTTATATGCTATAGCCAATAGTTTATTAGAATTAGTTGAGGAAAAAAACCTAAGCAAAAGCCAATAATTAGTTCTATGTTGCTATGCGCTTTCAAGTGTAGTCTTGAAGTTGCCACAGCACCGCAAATAATAGCAAATAAGGCTAATGTGCCATTTATGTTTTTGCTAAAGTGTATGCTTAAGGCAATAAAAAACATAAAAATTCCAGAAATTGCCATCATATGTATGCTAGCTTTAAACTTTAATAAGGCCAATATTAAGCAAGATAAGGTTGAAAGTAAAATGCCAATAAAGAAAAAGTATAACTCTATAAATTCATTACTGGGTAATACTCTAAGAACAATGAAAACTAGAATGATACTATTTAATATAAGCGGAATAATACGCTCATTTACATTACTTAAATAAATAGATTTTACTTTACCTAATGTTTTTAAAAGGTAAAAAAGTAAGAGAGGTAGAATAATAGTTAGAATTATTAAAGCAGTAAGTTTTGCTTTAATGTAAGAATCTGGAATATACCTTGGAGTTTTAGAGAAATAAAAAGCTACTCCAAAAAAGGGCATGAATAAAGGGTGAAAAATAAACGATATGCTTCTTAGTATAGCATTCATCTAAATTTGTTTTCTTAAACGCGCTACAGGAATATCTAATTGTTCTCTATATTTAGCCACTGTACGTCTAGCTATTGGATATCCTTTTTCTTTTAAAAGTTTAGCTAGTTTCTCGTCGGTTAATGGTTTTTTCTTGTCTTCTTCCTCGACAACAGTTTCAAGGATTTTTTTGATTTCTCTAGTTGAAACATCTTCGCCTTGATCATTCTTCATAGATTCACTAAAGAACTCTTTTATAAGTTTTGTACCATAAGGTGTATCTACATATTTACTATTTGCTACACGAGAAACCGTAGAAACATCCATGTCAATTTCGTCAGCAATGTCTTTTAAAATCATTGGCTTTAGTTGACGTTCATCACCACTTAAAAAATAAGCTTTTTGATAGTGCATAATAGCACTCATAGTAACAAATAATGTTTGTTGACGTTGTTTAATAGCGTCAATAAACCATTTAGCTGCATCTAGTTTTTGTTTTATAAAAAGTACTGCGTCTTTTTGCGATTTAGACTTGTCTTTAGATTCTTTATAACCTTTTAGCATGTTATTATATTCTCTAGAAACATGTAATTCTGGAGCATTTCGTCCATTAAGAGTTAACTCTAATTCACCATCAACAATTTTAATAGTAAAATCTGGCACTACGTGTTCTACAATTCTACTATTACTAGAGTAGGAACTACCAGGTTTTGGATTTAACCTTTCAATTTCAAGAATAGCGTCTTTTAACTGAATTTCGGTTATGTCAAACTTTTGTAATAATTTTTGATAATGCTTTTTAGTAAATTGTTCAAAAGCTTTGTCTATAACATCACAAGCTAGTTCAATATTAGCATTAGGTGTTTTTCTGTGTAACTGAATATGTAAACATTCTTGTAAATCTCTTGCACCAACTCCAGCAGGATCTAGTTGTTGAACAACCTTTAAAACCTCTTCAATTTTATCTTCGGTTGTGTAGACATTTTGAGTAAATGCCAAATCATCCATAATATCTACTAACGATCTTCGTATATAACCACTATCGTCAACACTACCTACTAAAAATTCAGCGATTTGTTGTTCTTGTTCGTCAAGCCTAAATGTGTTTAGTTGATTTATTAAATGCTGAGTAAACGAAGTTCCTGCTGCATATGGTACACTTTTTTCTTCATCGTCCACGCTATAGTTATTAGCCTGCATTCTATATTCTGGAACTTCATCATCGCTTAAATAGTCGTCTACATTTATATCTTCCGCATTTATAGTTTCACTGTCGTTATAATCTTCAGTATTATCAAAAGTGTCTTCAAATTCATCGGTTTTGTCCTTACCACTTTCCAAGGCTGGATTTTCCTCTAACTCTTGTTTAAGGCGTTGCTCAAAAGCTTGCGTAGGTAGTTGTATGAGTTTCATCAGCTGTATTTGCTGAGGAGACAGTTTTTGAGATAGTTTGAATTGTAAATACTGTTTAAGCATTCCTTTTTGGTTTGTATAAAAATAAAAAAAACAATCTATTTTCATTAAGAACCTAGATTGTTTTATGTTATAATTTTCTTAAGATTAAAACTCAGCGTTCTGCGGAGTTCTAGGGTAAGGAATTACATCTCTAATATTACTCATTCCAGTAGCAAACATAACTAGTCGTTCAAAACCTAGTCCAAATCCAGAGTGAACAGCTGTTCCATATTTACGTAAGTCTAGGTACCACCATAACTCTTCTTCTGGTATGTCTAAAGCTGCCATTTTTTCCTTTAAAACCTCTAAACGTTCTTCACGTTGTGATCCTCCTACAATTTCACCAATTCCTGGGAAAAGGATATCCATAGCGCGAACTGTTTTACCATCTTCATTTAAACGCATGTAAAATGCTTTAATGTTAGCTGGATAATCAAATAAAATCACAGGACATTTAAAGTGCTTTTCAACAAGAAAACGTTCGTGTTCACTTTGTAAATCAGCTCCCCATTCGTTAATTAAGTATTTAAACTTTTTCTTTTTGTTTGGTTTACTGTTACGTAATATTTCTATAGCTTCCGTATAGCTTACTCGCTTAAAGTTGTTATCAATCACAAATCGTAACTTTTCAGTAAGAGTCATTGTGCTACGCTCAGCTTGAGGTTTAGATTTATCTTCTTGAATTAAACGTTGCTCTAAAAATGCAAGGTCATCTGGATTGTTTTCTAAAACATAGCTAAGTACGTACTTCATGAAATCTTCTGCTAAATCCATATTGCCAGCAAGATCCATAAAAGCTACTTCTGGTTCTATCATCCAAAATTCTGATAAATGACGAGAAGTGTTAGAGTTTTCGGCTCTAAATGTTGGTCCAAACGTATATACTTTTCCTAAAGACATTGCATAAGTCTCTGCTTCTAATTGTCCAGAAACTGTTAAGTTGGTTTCTTTTCCAAAGAAGTCTTGAGAATAGTCAACATTACCTTCTTCATTTAAAGGAGGATTTTTAGCATCTAAGCTAGTTACTCTAAACATTTCACCTGCACCTTCAGCATCACTACCAGTAATTATTGGTGTATGCATATAGTAAAAACCGTTTTGGTTAAAGTATTGGTGTATAGCAAACGATAATGAAGAGCGTAAACGCATGATAGCACTAAATGTATTAGTTCTTGTACGTAAATGAGCTTGTTCTCTTAACTTTTCTAGAGTATGACGTTTTGGTTGAAGAATCGTTTTTGAAACTTCATCAGGATCGGCGTCACCTAATATTTCGATAGATGTTACTTGTACTTCTACACTTTGTCCTTTACCTTGACTTTCAACCAAAGTTCCTTTAATATGAACAGCAGCACCAGTTGTAATTCTTTTTAAAAGTGCTTCATCAGTATTTTCAAAATCTACTACACATTGTATATTATTAATAGTAGAGCCATCATTTAAGGCAATAAAACGATTTGCTCTAAAGGTTCTTACCCATCCTTTAGCTTCTACTTCAATGTGTTTAGTTTCTTGAGTTAATAACTCTGCAACTGTACTGTGTGTCATGGTTACAAATTTAATTTTAGTGTGCAAAGATAAGCGATTCAGAGAAATTAATTATCCTCGTTCTTATCTTCTTCAGGTATAATTTTAAAGTTAGGTTCTTTTAAAACTTCTTTATTAGCAATACTTCTTTCTAACGATAGTAGTAATGAAGGTAAAAGTAATAAATTGGCTAACATTGCAAATAATAATGTCATGGATACTAATGCTCCTAAGGCTACTGTACCTCCAAAGTTTGAAATGATAAATACAGAAAACCCAAAGAATAGTACAATAGATGTATAGAACATGCTAACTCCAGTTTCTCTTAAGGCAGCATAAACTGATTTTCGTATTTTCCAGTGGTTTGCTTGAAGCTCTTGTCTATATTTTGCTAAGAAGTGTATCGTATCATCAACCGAAATACCAAAAGCAATACTAAATACTAAGATTGTTGATGGTTTTATAGGTACGCCTAAGTAACCCATTAATCCAGCGGTAATAAGTAATGGTAATAAGTTAGGAATTAACGATACAATAATCATTCTAAAAGACCTAAACATATATGCCATAAATAGAGAAATCAAAAATATGGCTAACGATAATGATAGTATAAGATTGTTTACTAAGTATTTTGTGCCTTTTTGAAATAGATATGCTTTCCCTGTAATGGAAACATCATACTTTTCTTCTGGTAAAACCTTGTCGATTTTAGTTCTAAGGTTTTCTTCTATACGTTCCATTTTATCAATACCAACATCTTTCATAAATGTTGTAATTCTAGCATATTGTCCAGTACTATCAACAAAGTTGTTTAATAAATCAACGTCTGAAGATGAGTTTTTTGCATAGGATAAAATAAAACTGTTTTCTTGAGTAGAAGGTAGTTGGTAGTATTTTGGATTGCCATTATAATAGGCTTGTTTTGAGTATTTAACAAGGCTAACAATTGATATTGGTCTTGAAAGCTCAGGAGTTTCAATTATTAGTTCTTCTAGCTCATTCATGCGTTTAAGCGTAGAAAGTTTCATAACCCCTTTTTTACGCTTAGTATCCACCATTATTTCAAGTGGCATGATACCATTAAACTCTTCTTCAAAAAAGCGAATATCCTTAAAAAATTCGGCACTTTTAGGCATGTCCTCAATCAAGCTTCCAGAAATCTTAATTTGGTAAATACCAATAATACTTCCTATTAACAAAATAAGTGAGACAACATAAATAGTTATTTTTCTATGTCTCACCATACGTTCCATCCAATCCACAAACGTGTTAATCCAACGCTTATTTAAGTGTTGTAAATGCTTGTCCTTTGGCATTGGCATAAAACTGTATATAATTGGAATGATAAGTAAGCAAAGAATAAATATTGCTAAAATGCTTAATGATGCAACTGTACCAAACTCTTTTAGTAGTTTACTTTCTGTAATAATAAATGTAGCAAAACCAGAAGCTGTTGTAACATTAGTCATTAGTGTAGCATTTCCAATTTTAGAAATTACACGCTGTAAAGACTTTGCTTTGTTACCATGCTTATTTACTTCGTGTTGGTATTTGTTAATAAGGAAAATACAATTTGGAATACCAATAACAATAATTAATGGCGGAATTAAAGCAGTAAGAACAGTAATTTCATATTCTAATAATCCAATAATACCAAAGGTCCACATTACTCCAATTATTACCACAAACATGGAAATAAAAGTGGCTCTAAAAGATCTAAAAAAGAAAAAGAAAATTAGAGATGTAACAATTAATGCAGCACTAATAAAAACACCTATTTCATCTATAATGTTTTGCGAATTTAAAGTGCGTATATATGGCATTCCAGAAACGCGAACATCTAAATTGTACTCTCTTTCAAAAGCTTCAATTTTAGGTGTTAAAATATCAGTAATAAAATCTTTGCGTTTAGGAGTGTTTACAATACTTTTTTCTAGATAAATAGCAGAACGTACTGTTTTGGTTTCTTTATTAAAAAGGAAATTATCGTAAAAAGGATATTTTTTAAATAGTTCGTCTTGGAGCTTGTCTAACTCTTCAATTGAAGAAATAGAATCTTTAATAAAAGGCTCTAGATTAAACTGTTTTTCCTTTTTGTTTTTGATTAATTTTTGAAGGTCACTAATGGCAACAACAGACTCTACTTCTTCAAACTCTTTAAAACTACCAGAAAGTTTATTCCAAGCATTTAAATTTTCAACAGAAAAAAGAGTGGTGTCTTTTACTCCTAATACAATTAAATTACCTTCTTCTCCAAAAGTATCTAAAAATGAATTGTATTCTAAATTAACTTCGTGTTCGTCTGGTAATAAATTTGCTTCAGTATATGTGAAACGCATCTTATTCCATTGTAAGCCAAATAAATAAGTAGCTGCTGCTATAGCAAGTATAAAGACAATTCTATTGCGAAGAATAATTCTTGCAATAGTTTCCCAAAAGCCTACCGAAAATAGTTTTGCCATAGCATTTTAAATGTGCGCAAAGGTAGAAAATTGAATGGAAAAATTACTCTAAAACTCAGGTTTTATAATATTAATTGAGGTCTATGTTGAAAGTGAATTTAAAAGCAAAATTATCTTCAAATTCAGTTAAATGATAAGCACCATAACGATATGCAAAACTTAAACCAAACCCTAAAAACAATTTATTGATTTCGAAACCAGATTCATTGTAACCTTTATTAAGCGTACCAAACGAAATATGTTGATGTTCTTCAAGGTTTTTCATGTCTCCTAAAGCATGCCTGCTTATTAGCACAAGTTGTGGTCTAAACCATGGAGTGATATTAAAGCGATTTAGTTTATGCTTTATTTGTAGTGTAGCAAATCTATCTGAAAAGAATTCATTAAAGTACATAGTCTCAAAACTATTTACGCCTGCTACTGAAAAACGTTGAATAACAGTTTCTTTATTTACATTATTAGGGTATGCATGATACAAATGAGTTAATGGAACTTCTCCTGAAGCAATACCACTAGTTAATACAAACTCAGTAGATGTTTTGTTACTATATGTAAATTTTTGAACAACCCTAAAGTCAAGCTTAGTAAAGTTGAAATCACTTTTAAAAAGATCTTCAAAACTTTTAGAGTATTGTAAAGTGAATTTTGGAAACCCTTCTTTTTCTTCAATTATTTTATTTGGAGTTTTTTTGAATTTACTAAAAGGACTCCATTGTAATGCTACTTTAAAAATAGAAACATTAAATCGATTGTAAAAATCTAATTGATTAGGTGTAAAGGTATAACCATATGTAGGTTCAATTTTTGATACAGAGAATTCTGTTTCAGAAAGTATTTGGGCAGAAATAGGATGCTCTACAGAGATGTTTTTGGTTTCATGTTTATGAAATAAATCTATGTTTAGTAAACGTGGTTCAAACAATTGAAAAAAACGACTGTCGGTTAAAAAGTTTGAACTTCCTGTTTCTTGTAAATCTTTGGTATAATTAAAATTTATCCAAGAATTTGTTGTCTTAGCAATTTTTAATCCACCTCCAATACTATACTTATATTCATCGTCTAAAAAGCCATAAGCAGCATAACCTTGAATTCTAAATTTTGAAGAAAACTTTTCGGTAGTAATACCACCTAATCCAGTTCTAAATCCTTCATATTGGTTATACTTTATTAAATACCTAGAGTCGAAATTAAAATATTTTGTACGAATGTAGCCTGTACCCAGACTCTCTAACAATAAACTCTTTTTTATAGAGTCTCTTACTTTTTTATTTGAAGGCACGCTGTCATTTACTTGAGCATTACTTATAAAAAAGCAAAAGCTTAATACTAAGGAAAGACAGAGTTTTTTCATGTTAAGTTTTAGAATTGAAATATAGTAAACACAAAAAAAGTGGCTTTATTGCCACCTTTTTTAAACTGTCATAATTTCTTTTTCCTTTACGTGGAATATTTCATCTGCTTTTTTAACAAAGGTGTCGGTCATTTCTTGGACATCCATTTCAGCATTCTTCTGCACATCTTCCGATGCATCATCTACTTTCTTAATGTCATTATTAGCTTCTTTTCTAGCATTTCTAATTCCAACTTTGGCATCTTCAGCTTCAGCTTTTGCTTGTTTAGCTAATTCACGACGACGTTCTTCAGTTAAAGCTGGTACATTAATAATGATACTTTCCCCATTATTCATTGGATTGAAACCTAAGTTTGCAATCATTATAGCTCGTTCAATTTCTTGCAACATACTTTTTTCCCAAGGTTGAACAGTAATCGTTCTACCATCAGGTGTATTTACATTTGCTACTTGAGATAATGGTGTTTGCGAACCATAATATTCAACCATTACGCTTCCTAGCATTGAAGGGCTTGCTTTACCTGCTCTAATGTTTACAAATTGCTTTTCTAAATGCTTGATAGCATTTGTCATAGCTTCTTTTGCTGTGTCTAGTATAAAATTTATGTCTTCGTTCATTCTAATTTTTTTAGTTTTTGGTTAACTGTTCAAAAATTAAGCCAAATCAGTGATTAAACGTTTACTGTAGTTCCAATATTTTCTCCAGATACTACTTTTAATAAATTACCAACTTTATTCATGTCGAATACAATTATAGGTAATTTATTTTCTTGACTTAAAGTAAATGCTGTTGTGTCCATAACTTTAAGCCCTTTTTTCAATACATCATCAAAGCTAATATAATCAAATTTAATAGCATTTGAATCTTTTTCAGGATCTGCTGTATAAATACCATCAACACGAGTTCCTTTTAGGATTACATCTGCTTCAATTTCAATTGCTCTTAGTACAGCTGCAGAATCTGTCGTGAAATAAGGATTACCAGTACCACCACCAAATATAACAACACGACCTTTTTCTAGGTGGCGCATAGCTTTTCTTCTAATAAAAGGTTCTGCAACTTCATTTATTTTAATGGCAGTTTGTAAGCGAGTAGGTACATTAGCATTCTCTAAAGCACTTTGAAGTGCTAAACCATTAATAACGGTTGCTAACATTCCCATATGGTCACCTTGTACGCGATCCATACCATTACTTGCTCCTGCAACTCCTCTAAAAATGTTTCCACCACCAATAACAATAGCTACTTCTACACCTAAATCGGTAATTTGTTTAATGTCATTTGCATATTCAGATAAGCGTTCAGGGTCAATACCATATTGTCTTTTGCCCATTAAGGCTTCGCCTGAAAGTTTTAAGAGGATTCTTTTGTATTTCATTGTATAGATTGAAAGTTGTGCAAAACTACAAATTTTTGCGGTTTACTGAAATGGGTTTTATAAATTAACTTAGATAATATGAAAAGATAATTGAAGTGTAAAAAAAAAGCTTCGATTTAAATCGAAGCTTTTTATATGAGTTAAGGTTTTTATTAACCTAATGATACTCTTTTGAAAGTTGAAATTGCAACGTCTCCATAAGACTTTACATAATCAGCAACACTTTTCTTTTCATCTTTAATGAAATTTTGGTCAAGTAAACATTGTTCTTGATCTAAAGTTGTGTTATCCGAAATGAAACGCTCCATTTTACCTGGTAAAATTTTGTCCCAGATTTGCTCTGGTTTACCTTCAGCTTTTAATTGAGCTTTTGCATTTTCTTCAGCTTGTGCTAAAACTTCTTCTGTTAATTGAGACATAGAAATGTACTGTGGTACATTTTTAAGAGTCTTACCTAAACGAGCTAATTCTTCGTTATCTTTTTCGATAGCAGCAATTCTAGCTTCAGTTTCAGAAGCTACATAAGCTGGATCAAAATCTTTGTAAGATAATGTAGTTGCCCCCATTGAAGCTACTTGCATAGCTACATCTTTAGTTAAAACATCAGCGTTATCTACTTTAGTGTTTAAACCAACAATAGCAGCGATTTTTCCAACGTGTGTGTAAGATCCAATATATGAAGCTTCAACAGTTTCAAAAGCTGTAATGTCAATTTTTTCTCCGATAACTCCAGTTTGCTCGATTAATTTTTCAGCAACAGTCATTCCACCGAAATCAGCAGCTAAGAAATCTTCTTTTGAAGTATGGTTTATAGCGATATCAGCAAATTGGTTTGCTAATTCTTTAAATGAATCATTTTTAGCAACGAAATCAGTTTCACATGCTAAAACAATAGCAACAGCGTTTGTGTTGTTATCGTTAATTCTAGCAACTGCTACACCTTCAGAAGATTCTCTGTCGGCTCTTTTTGCAGCAACTTTTTGTCCTTTTTTACGTAAAACTTCAATAGCTTTATCAAAATCACCTTCTGCTTCTACTAATGCTTTTTTACAGTCCATCATTCCTGCACCAGTAGCATCTCTAAGTTTTTTTACGTCTGCAGCGCTTATTTTTGTCATGATTATAATTTTAAAAAAGTCGTTCAATTAATTTTCAAATGAAAAGAACTAAACGACTTATTAATAATTGTTTTTATAAAAAGTTTATTCTTCTTCTTGTGATGCAACAGGAGCAGCTTCTACAGCTTTTGCTTCTGTTTTACCTTCAGCTTTTGCTTCTTTTCCTGCTTTTCTTTCAGCAAGACCTCCAGCGATAGCGTTAGTTACATGAGTTAAAATCTTATCAATAGATTTTGAAGCATCATCATTTGCTGGAATAACATAATCAACCTGACGTGGATCAGAGTTAGTATCAACCATTGCAAAGATTGGAATGTTTAATTTTTGTGCTTCTTTAATTGCGATATGCTCACGCTTAATATCAACAACAAATAAAGCTCCTGGTAAACGAGTCATGTCAGAGATAGAACCTAAGTTCTTTTCTAACTTCGCTCTTAAACGGTCAACTTGTAAACGCTCTTTTTTAGAAAGAGTCATGAATGTACCATCTTTTTTCATTCTATCAATAGAAGCCATTTTCTTAACAGCTTTTCTAATAGTAACAAAGTTAGTTAACATTCCACCTGGCCATCTTTCAGTGATGTAAGGCATGTTTACGTTTCCTGCTTTTTCAGAAACTATATCTTTTGCTTGTTTTTTGGTAGCTACAAATAATATTTTTCTACCTGATGCTGCTATTTTTGCTAAAGCTTGAGAAGCTTCGTCTAATTTTGCAGCAGTTTTGTAAAGGTTTATAATATGGATACCATTACGCTCCATATATATGTAAGGAGCCATGTTTGGGTCCCATTTTCTGGTTAAATGTCCAAAGTGAACACCACCATCAAGTAATTCTTTTACTTCTACTTTTGCCATTTTGTAATAGTTTACGTTCTGTTGAATTAGCAATGATTAAGTGGTCTTTTACAATCGCCTTAACCATTTAGATGCTAAACTAAATCCTGACATTTCTGCCATGGACAACAATAACTGGTTTAAATTTTTTCTAATATTAACGCTTAGAGAACTGGAATTTCTTACGAGCTTTCTTCTGTCCGAATTTTTTACGCTCTACCATTCTTGGGTCTCTTGTTAATAATCCTTCAGGTTTTAAGATGCCTCTGTTTTCTTCATTAAGCTCACACATTGCGCGAGATAATGCTAAACGAACAGCCTCTGCTTGACCTGTAACACCACCACCATATACATTTACTTTGATGTCAAAGTTGCCTTCGTTGTTAGTCATTGCTAACGGTTGGTTTACTTTGTACTGTAAAGTAGCTGTAGGGAAGTATGTGTTAACATCTTTTTTGTTCACTGTAATGTTTCCTTTTCCTTCTGAAACATACACACGAGCAACAGCCGTTTTTCTACGACCAATTTTGTGAATTACTTCCATTAGTTAACTTCGTTTAAGTTAATTGTTTTTGGCTTTTGAGCTTCATGAGTATGCTCTGAACCAACAACAACATTTAGATTACGGAATAATGCTGCACCTAATTTGTTTTTAGGTAACATTCCTTTTACTGATTTTTCTACTAATCTTGCTGGATCTTTTCCAAACATTTCTGTAGCAGATAGAGTTCTTTGACCACCTGGATATCCTGTGTGACGAACGTAAGTTTTGTCATTCCACTTGTTTCCAGTTAAGTTGATTTTTTCTGCATTGATAACAATTACGTTGTCTCCGCAATCAACATGTGGTGTAAAGCTAGGTTTGTGCTTACCTCTTAAAAGTATTGCTACTTTAGAAGCTAAACGACCTAAAGTCTGACCTTCAGCATCAACTAAAACCCACTGCTTATCTACAGTTGCCTTGTTTGCTGAAATAGTTTTGTAGCTTAATGTATCCACACTAATTATTTTAAATTAAACATTCCTCTCTCAAAAAGAGTTTGCAAATTTACAATTATTTGTTTGATTAACAAACAGTAATGAAGGTTTATTTTTATTGCTATTTCAATCAGATTCAGAGATATATAATAAAACCCAAAATATCTTCTGTTAAAAGTATTACTTCAATGTGTAATGTGTTACTATTATGCTTTTAATTTTGATAGATATCAGGTTGAGGATAGAAAGCTGCAATTGCAAACCAATAGCTTACTAATGATTTAATGTGTTTTAATTGCCAATTTTCTCTTAGTCCTGATATTGCTTTTCCTGATATTGTCCATTCGTTTCCTTCACTATCACTAAAAAAACTTTGGCTGTGATTATAAACATATTCATACTCTAGGTCCATTAAGGAACCAGTTAATTCAAATGCATTAATGGTATTTTCATTTCCAACAATTAAAAAGGTTTTGTTATTGATGATTTCTTTTAAAACTTTTCCATTTTGAAAGCTTGAAAATCTATATACTTTGGAATAACCATTATCTATTATAGCAAATACTCGTTCTTTATTTGGGAGGTTGTTATTTAAAGGTGAAACATTAAATAAGAAAAAATCATGATCAGTTTTATATGGGCCATATGGATATTCATCGTAATCTCTATTAAACCCTGTGTTTAAGGTCATAACTTTTGTGTTAGGATACATTGTTTTCCAGGTTCCCCAATTGGTTTCAATTATATTTTTAAGTTCTGGTTCATTTCCAATTAATTCTCCATTGATACAATCTAATCTTAATTGAGACCAATGACTATTAGTTTCTCTGTCATATAAAATTAAATTTGATTTATAGAGCAGGCCTGAAACTCCATATTCAGGATTAGAACTGCTATGATCTCCTTTCCAAGCAAATGCTGTACCAGTAAGTGGGCAATAAGAAATACTTGTAGGAACACCATTTAGGTTGTCATTTATAATTTCATGCCAGTCCAAAATAATATGTGGATAAGCCTTAATAGATGTTCCGTCAACAATACCTACTATTAAGTCTTCATCATTTAAGTATGAGGCTTCAGGGTTATTAATGTTAACAAATTGTGGATGATCTATTGATGGTATTCCATCTATACCTGGACCACCATCTCTAATTTCTCCTACAGGAACTGACCATTCAGAGTAATTGTTGGATGGGTTGTTACTTGGCTCATTAGTTTCATTAATGTTGCTGCTACAAGCATAAATTATAGTTAACAAAGCAAAAAGTTTTATTTTAATCTGTTTTCTCATAGTTGTATACTTTCCTTTGGTTTAAATAAGAATATTATTCCTGTGTTTATTCTATAGGTTGGTGTAAGTTGCGTGCCATTTACATTACTGTGTATTGGAAGATCAATACTGAATGAAAAAGCAATATTTTCTAATAGATTAATTTTAACATCTGATGAAATAAATAACCAATTGCCACCTGTGTTTTCAATTTTTACATTATTAATTTTATCTCTACTAGCATTTCTATATTTAATAGTTATACTAGGATTAATGAGTGTGTCAAAAAATAAATATTGATCAGAAATACTAAAAGAAGTTTGTAATTCATTCCCAAAACGATAATTGAACTCATCTAAATAATTTGAATTAGTTCCAGTTTTTCTATAAGTAAAAGAACTACTAAAGTTAAGTGTTGGACGGAAATTAAATTGTTTAGATACTAGTGACCAAAAAATAAAATCCCAAGCACTGCTTCCAGGTTGTAAGTCTGCATTTAGTAAGATGTTTTGTTCATTTTTTTGTGTAGAAGACCCAGTAGGGATTTTGCTACCTAAACCAAAGTTTACAGTACTGTTTTTTCCCAAGGAATTTAAAAGAGCGTACTTTAACAGAAGAACAGAATCTCCAATACCTGAAGATTGTGTTAATGATTGGGTGTTAAATTGTGTGATTTTTCTTCTTTGATTAACCCAACTAAAAAGGCCTTCAATTGAAATATTTTTGGTAAAGGAATAGTTTAAGTTTAGCAATATAGAATGTGTAACTCTTAATCTAGAATCATCATTTAAGTTTTTTGAACCATTATTTAGTGTATTTAAATAGTTGTAATCATAGTGAAGCCTAACTTGAAAACTTTTAGCTTCTTGCATTGGTGTTCCTATACTGTTAGAAAGAGGGATACCTCCAGAGCAACAAGTTTGTGAAAAACTACTTGTAATTGGAATTAATAAAAAAACGAAAACAATAGCTTTCATACACCTATTAGTATTTACTAATGATGTCGTTTAAGAATAGGGGTTCCTTACTTTTTTAAGATATAATTTTAATATTTAAGTTTCCTGTCTTCTCTAATTTCTCCAGGAATATTATAATAGGCTAATATTTTATTTATAAGATTGTTTTTAGCATAGTGCCACTCTGTAACTTCTAACTCAAAATCCTTTTGGATGGCAGAATAGCGAATACATGCTTTAGTATTATTATATAATATGTCATGAATTTTAAAGGTGTGGTTTAGAAATTTATCACGATTATCATTTACTAAACTCATATAAGTTTGTTTGCCTTTTATAGTTCCGTAAGGACTTGTGTGTATAAAATCTTCAGATATTGGCAAATCTTCAAAGTTGCCTTTTTCCCAAATTTTAAACCATGCATCTACTAAACCTTCTATATTCATATTAATTTAATGTGCTTCGAGCCAATTATCGCCAGTATCAAAATCAACATCTAATGGCACTGCCATTTTATAGGCATTTTCCATTTCATGTTTTATAAGTGTTTTCATGTCTTCTAACTCAGGCTTGTAAACATCAAATACTAATTCGTCATGTACCTGAAGAAGCATTTTGGTTTTAAAATTACCTTCAGATAGTTTTTGATAAATGTTTATCATCGCAATTTTGATGATATCTGCAGCACTTCCTTGTATAGGTGCATTAACAGCATTTCGTTCTGCAGCACCTCTCACCACAGCATTTCTAGAATTAATATCTTTTAAATAACGACGACGACCTAAAACTGTTTCTACATAACCATTATCTCTCGCAAAATCTACCTGCTTGCTAACAAACTCACGCAATTTAGGGTATGTTGCATAATACGTATCGATTAATTCTTTGGCTTCGCTTCTGCTTAAATCTGTTTGATTACTTAGTCCAAAAGCAGAAACACCATAGATAATCCCAAAGTTAACTGTTTTTGCATTACTACGTTGTTCACGAGTAACTTCGTTTAAAGGTACGTTAAATACTTTTGCAGCTGTAGAAGCATGAATATCCTCGCCATTTTTAAAGGCATTAATCATGGTTTCTTCTTCGCTCAAAGCAGCAATGACACGTAGTTCAATTTGTGAGTAATCGGCAGCTAACAAGGTGTAATCTTCACTTCGCGGAATAAACGCCTTACGTACTTGACGACCGCGCTCTGTACGAATTGGAATGTTCTGTAAATTTGGATTATTACTACTTAAACGTCCTGTTGCGGCAACGGTTTGCATGTAATCGGTATGTACACGACCAGTTTGCTCTAAAACTTGAGTTGGTAAAGCGTCTACATATGTGCTTTTAAGTTTGGATAAGCCTCTAAATTCCAAAACATTTTGGATAATTTCATGGTCTTTTGCTAAGTAACTTAACACATCTTCAGCGGTAGAGTATTGACCTGTTTTAGTCTTTTTAGGCTTGTCAACGAGTTTCATTTTTTCAAATAAAATGATTCCTAACTGTTTTGGAGATGCTATATTGAATTCTTCTCCAGCAGCATCATATATTTTTGTTTGTAACGTTTTAATGTCGTTGTTTAAATCTTCTGAAAGCGAATTTAAAAAGGCTTTATCTAAATTAATACCTTCTAATTCCATAGAAGCCAAAACTCTTATTAATGGAATTTCTAATTCGTCAAAAAGTTTTTTAGTATTTGCATCTTTTAGTTCGCCTTCAAAATGTTCTTTTAGTTGTAGTGTAATATCAGCATCTTCAACTGCATATTCGGTTTGTTTGTCAACAGGAACTTGACGCATTGATAATTGATTCTTTCCTTTTTTGCCAATGAGTTCTGTAATAGAGATTGAAGTATAGTTAAGATATGTTTCAGCCAAAACATCCATGTTATGTCGCATATCTGGATTGATTAAATAATGCGCAATCATGGTGTCAAACAAAGGACCTCGTACTTGAATGTTGTATTTTGCTAGAACCTTAATATCATATTTTAAGTTCTGACCAATTTTTTGAATATGTTCGGCTTCAAAGAAAGGTCTTAATTGTTCAATAAGTTGTTGTGCTTCATCTCTATTTTCTGGAAAAGGAATGTAGAATCCTTTCTTATCTTCCCAAGAAAATGCAATACCTACTAATTCGGCTACTAATGGATTAATATCTGTTGTTTCGGTATCAAAACAAACTGAAGTTTGTTTCATCAATTGTCCTAAAAACAAATCCATAGCCAAATCAGAAGTGATGCTTTGATAAAAATGGGAGGTGTTACTGGATGTTTTTCTTCCAGAATTGTTATCTGCTTCTGGAGTAGCTTCACCATCACCACCAAATAAAGAGAATTGTCCAGCACCAGCAGTTGATGTGCTTTTTGGTTTAGGTGTTTCTATTTTTGTTTCAGTTGCTGTTTGTTGAACGGTTGGTGTTTCAACAGCAAATGTCTTGATTAAGTTTTCGGTTAATCTTCTAAATTCTAACTCTTGAAAAATTTCTTTAACCTTATCAATATCAGGTGTGTTTAACTCAAAATCGGTTTCATCAAACTCCACAGGAACATCGAGTAGGATAGTGGCTAACTTTTTAGATAATAAACCTAATTCTGCATTGGCTTCTACTTTCTCTTTCATTTTGCCTTTTAGCTCATGAGTATTAGCAAGCAGACCTTCCATACTTCCGTATTGTGCTAGAAATTTTTTTGCAGTTTTGTCGCCAACACCAGGTAAACCAGGAATATTATCTACTGCATCACCTTTCATTCCAAGGAAATCGATAACTTGTAAAGGGTCTTGTATTTCAAAGTTTTGCTTAACTTCTTCAACACCCCAAGTTTCATAACCACCACCAAAACGTGGGCGATACATAAAAATGTTTTCACTTACTAATTGGGCAAAATCTTTATCTGGAGTTACCATAAAAGTTTGGTAACCTTGTTTTTCAGCTTTTTTAGCTAATGTTCCAATTACATCATCGGCTTCAAAGCCTTCCTTGACCATAATTGGAATATGCATTGCTTTTAATATTTCCTCAATATATGGAACAGCGATTTTTATTGCTTCAGGAGTTTCGTCTCTATTGGCTTTATATTCAGGAAATATTTCAACTCGATCTACACTACCACCTTTATCAAAACAAACAGCTAAATGGTCTGGACGTTCACGTTTAATGACATCTAGCAAGGAGTTTGTAAAGCCTAAAATTGCTGAAGTATCAAGGCCTTTTGAGTTAATTCTAGGGTTTTTTATAAAAGCATAATAACCTCTAAAAATCAATGCATATGCGTCTAGTAAAAATAAGCGTTTCTGTGCTGCCATATTAGTGTTTTATTCAAGTTTATAAAACTACAAAACTTATGGCTTGCATAGAAATTAATTGGCTTCTGTTTTTTCATTTTTGTATCGTAAAAGTGGCAAAAAGAATATAATTAAAGCCCAAACTATAGGCATATTTATCATGTGTTTAACACTTTCTTGTCCATCAAAAACAAATTTCACAGCGCAGTCAAAAGCAAATAGTGCTATAAAAAAGCTTGGAGTTGAGATTAATAGTTTTCTAATGGCATTATAATTTTTAAATGTTTCTCCTTCGTTAGTTTTTAGCTCCATCCAATTATTTGAAGAATCGTCTATTACATTCCATTTAAATTTTTGATCCCAATCTAATAAGCCATGTATGTTTTTAATCTTCTTTATTGATTGCTTGTAATTTATTTGAATAATGCCTTGCGGCCAATTAATAAAGATTAGTAAAATGATAACTAAGTCGTCATAGAAATGTCCAAATCTAAAAGCAGTGAATGAATAGAGTACAGTATGAAATAGTAAGATAATCCAGAACGTATATTTTCGGTATTTTTTAAAGAATAATAAGATGCCTAATAAGCCTTCGGATAATAAGGCGCTATATGATAAAATGATTGCAAACCAATTTTCAGGTAATAATTGAGAAACAAAAATATATGGTGAGTTTTCTCTAGCATTTTGGAGCCAATTGTGCATAAATGCACCAGAATGCCAATCAGGATCTAATACTTTATTAATAAAAGCACCTAAATATATCAAAGCTAATTGCCAAAATAGTAGTTTATAGTCCTCTCCTTTTTTTGTGAAACTAGTTAAAATGAAAAAACAGCCACATACAAATACATGATTTTTAAAGCCAGGTTGTGATGCTATTTGTTCTAACATAATAACAATACCTAAAACGAGGCATGCTATTCTTATTTTAATATTACAAAAGATAGCTAATGTTGATACAATAAATCCTGATAAAACTATGCTTTTAAAGACTCCTGGGATGGTGTTAAAATAGTCTAATGCAGGAATAAACGGGATATAAGGGTCTTGTAGTTTTATTGGATACTGGTAGGCAATCATTATTAAGATGAGTAGCTTACACATTAATAATAGGTTGGGAGCTATTTCAGATTGTTCAAAACGCCAAGGAGCAAATTTTGACGATTTCTGTAGGTTTAAGGATGTGTCCATGTTTGTTGGGGTTTACCGTTTTTGGCATATTTAATAGTTACTTTAGCGTTATCGTCTTTGCCATAAGTGGTTTCATAACCTTCAATGTAAGAGAAAATGTTTTCTATAGAGCGTTGCTCCCAGCCAACAGCGTTGTAATGATAGCGCTCTTTTACTTCTTGTTCGGTAAGTGTTTTGTTGTCAATACTGACTGAAATTTCGTATTTAGCATGAATATCGTATGGTGCCCAACAAAAAAAGCGTTCGGGTATAAAACGTGCATAAATTATAGAACACACTTGAATTGCTAGAAATGCAACTCCAAGAATATATCTTGTTTTCATTTTAAGTTATTGTTGGTTAGGGTAATAAATGTAAGAGGATAGTTTAAATGAGAGAAATAATTAAGCTAAACGGTTAATTTTTTCTATAAAAAAAGTGTTGCAACTAGTGCAACACTTTTGAAATATATTTTATGCGAAAATTTTTATTCTAGCTTACTACAGATTCTTTACGTTTAATGTGTAAACTTTTTAAATAAGCTTTTACACTAATTAACTCTATACTCTTTTTATAGTTTAAATCTTTATTTTGTGTCTTTGGGTTAACACTAATTGGATCTACCTTTTTAATAGCAACATCTGCCTTAATTTCAGTTTTAATCTCTTCCTTAGACTTAACAACAGTATCTTGTGCCATTGTGATGAATGGAACAACTATAAATGCTATTATTAAAACTACCTTTTTCATATTCAAAAACTTTTATTAGGTTTCTGAAGCAAATGAAATACATACTTGTTTTGTTGCTGTAAAAAAATTGATAAACTGCAAAAAAACCTAGTTTTAGGGTACGATATAGTTGAAAACATCGATGAAATGCATGGTGTAATTTACACTAATGTTTAATAAAATTGATAGTGTTAGAGGTGTTAGTTATTAGGATTTGTTATAAAAATCAGATTTGATATTATTAGTTTTATTATTGTTGTATTTAGTCATGCTAAATCCTTCATGAATAGAGTAAAACCCTGTTTCTCCTTGTTTGTTAACAGCAATGTATGCTACTTGAACGTTTTTATAGTTGCTGTTAGGTTTGTTTACTATTCTACTAATAGCTTCTTCACAAGCTTCTTGAGGCGTCATGCCTTGGCGCATTAACTCTACAATTAAAAAGCTTCCTACGGTTTTTACTACTTCTTCTCCCATTCCTGTAGCGACAGCAGCTCCAATTTCATTATCAACAAATAAACCAGAACCAATGATGGGAGAATCTCCTACACGTCCAGCCATTTTGTAGGCTAGTCCGCTAGTAGTACATGCTCCAGAAATATTGCCATTTTCATCTATGGCAAGCATGCCTATAGTGTCATGGTTTTCTATATTTATGATTGGTTTGTATTCTTTTTCTTCTAACCATTTTTCCCATTCTTTTTTAGACTTATCAGTTAAAAGGTTTTCTCTTTTCATTCCAGATTCTACTGCAAATTGTTCAGCACCTTTTCCAGCAAGCATTACATGAGGTGTGTCTTCCATTACTTTTCTTGCTACAGAAATTGCGTGCGCAATATTTTGCATATATACCACAGAACCACAATTACCATATTTATCCATAATGCTTGCGTCTAGTGTTACGTTTCCATCTCTATCTGGACGACCACCTTTACCAACGGTTTGGTTGTTCTCATCTTCTTCTTCAATATTACAACCCTTTTCAAGAGCATCTAGAACGCTATCTCCATTGTTTAAAGCTTCTCCTGCTGTAGTAACTGCGCGTTCAACATTCCAAGTAGCAATTACTAAAGGAAAAGAGGCTTTAGTTGCTAATGGAGTAGCTTCTTGTGTTTTGGTTTCTTTTTCATCACAGCTTAGTAATGTTTTTCCAACAGCTAAACCAACTCCTGTTAGTGATGTATTTTTTATAAAATTTCTACGTTTCATGATTGTTCTTTTAATTAAATGGAAACAGCTTTTTTGTTATTTCGATATCCAAAGAATAAAATATATGCATAACATAAAATAATAAATATTAATGCAGATTTAAATCCTACTTGATCAGTTAAATAACCATATAAAGGAGGAATTAATGCACCACCAACAATAGCTGTACATAAAAGTCCTGAGGCTTTTGGTTTTAATTCTCCAATACCATCTAATGATATGGTAAATATTGTAGGGAACATTATTGAATTGAATAATCCAACTGCTAGAATACTCCACATGCTTACTAGTCCAGTAGTTGAAATTGAAATAAGAATAAGTAAAATAGCACTTGTAGCAAACATACCTAATACTTTTCCTGGTTTCATAATTTTTGTGAGGTAAGAACCTACAAAACGGCCTATCATAGCTCCAGACCAATAAAATGTTACAAATACACCAACAATAGCTTTATTATCGTTATCTGTTAAGCCAGAATTAAGGATGCCTTCAGCAATTGATTTCATAAAACCATTTTGTTTGATGACTTCTACTAGATTCATGTCTAAAAAGTAATTTACTAAATAACTTCCAATGGCTACTTCGGCACCAACATAAAAGAAGATTCCAAGAACGCCAAGCATTAAATTTTTATTCTTGAATGCTTGCGAATATGTTCCAGTTGAGGTTTCACTCATCAAAATAGGTAGTTTTGCAAATAAGAAAATTAATGCAATCAACCCAATAAATAAAGCCAATCCTAAAAAAGGCATTTGTACAGCTGAAGCTTCAGAGGCTAAATATGTTTCTTTAGCAGTTTCAGAAAGTGCTGATATTTCTTCCTTGGATTTAATAGTGTCACTTAAAATAAATAAAGCGCCTACTGCTGGCGCAATTGCTGTTCCAAGTGAGTTGAATGCTTGAGAGAGGTTTAATCTACTTGAGGCAGTGTCTTCACTACCAAGTACGGCAACAAAAGGATTTGCGGCTACTTGTAAAATAGTCATTCCTCCAGCTAAAATGAAATATGCTAACATAAATACACCAAATACTCTGTAGGATGCTGCAGGATAAAACAGTAAGCATCCTGTCGCCATAGTTAATAATCCAAGTATGATACCTTTTTTATATCCTATTTTGGATAGGATATAACTTGCGGGAATGGATAATAGGAAATAAGCTCCAAAAAAAGCAAATTGTACCATACCTGCTTGAAAGTATGTAAGTGTGAATAACTCTCTTAAACGTGGTATTAGTGAGTCTACTAAAACTGTAATAAATCCCCAAAGGAAAAATAAAGTTGTTAGTAGAATAAATGAGCCTGTGTAAGATTTTTGTTGATTCATAATTTTTTATTTGAGTTTATGGCAGCGTAAATTCGACAAATAGAAATGTTGTTTTTGAAATTTGTACTTTCAAAATAGTTGGATGAAACATCTATAGGTATTTTTTCTTGAAATTTAATTAAACAATTGCAATACTCGTCAAAATCTAGATTTTGATATTGTTTCTGGTTCTTAATTTCAGAATATGTTTCTTTGAAATCATTAATTTCTTCCTTAGACCAACTTTTTTCTGATGGTGAAAAGGCTTCTTTAAAATAGGTATCTATTATTTTTTTTGAAGTTTCAAGGCCATAGGCATCTAATAGCATTTTTGCGTTAAAGTTGTAATAAGTCCATTTATTTAATTTCTCATTGTATAACCCTAAAATAGTTTTAGGGTTATAAACTATTAATTTGCCGTTAGAATTTGTGTAATTAATATTTTCATTGTCTAAGAAAGTAGATATTTCTTTGTGAATATTACTGAATTGACTTTTTGGGACATGGAATGATTCATTAATGTTAACCAAAATGAAATGAGCCTTTTTAGTATTAATAACCTTACTATGTTTTATAAACGAGGTTGTGTAGTCTGAAAAATATTCAGGATTTTCAAAATGTATGTTTTCAAATATACTTAGTATTGAATCTTTATTTTTATTAATCCAATATTCTTCAGGAAAGAAATATTCAAATTGTTTTGAAGTGTTTTCAATACTAAATTCTTCTAAGTTTTTTTTTATTTCTGGTAATTCGCGATTTAATTCAAAACTAGGTTTACAGCTAAAGATAAAGAGAGTAAATAATAATAAAGTTAAACGAATCTTCATTTTATTTAACAGTTATTTCATCAACAAAAAGCCAGCTTCTACCATCGTGTTCGTGTCCTAAATGCCACTCAGGTAGTACTCCTAGCTTTTTAGCTATTATCTTAACATATCTGTAGTTTTTTGAAGCTTGTTTAAATTCAACATTCTTAATTATAACCTCTTCTGAGGTGGTGATTTCTTCAAATTTATAATTGCCAATAGAGGTAAAGTTTTCATTATCATTAGATACTAGACATTCAACTTCGGTTGGAAGGAATATCCAAGAACGTTGATCTCTTAAAAAGTTTACGGTTACAGTATTTACTGGTTTTTCTTTACCTAAGTCTATAGTTGCAATTACATCGCTATCAAAATAGCCTTGCCAAGTTCCAGTCCTAAAGTCTTGAGTACCTTTTATGCCATCAATTAAGGCATCATTTCCTCCTGCGTTATATTGGTTAGCATATTCGGTTTCTAAAGTGATGCTTAGATTAGGGTCTATTTTATAAAACTCGGTTGTAATGATGGCGCTTTTTTCATTTTTGTTTTGCGCATAAACTTTTAGAACTTGTGGTTCTGAAATATTTATAGGAGCTGAGTACTCTTGAAATTCGGCATCATTTAAACTAAAATAAATTTTTGCTTCAGAATCTATAGTTTGTAAAACTATTTCGGTACTTCCTTTAAAAGCTACATCACCTTTTGCAATAAAAGGAGCAGGTACAATTACGTGCTCGTTAATTTCAGTCTTTGGTTCTTGCCCTTCACGACTTCCCCAAACAGCAGGATTGTCTGTCATATGAAACTCTAGTGAGCCTCCATCAACAATATCTTGATGTGAAATGTAAGTTTTGTTTAATTCTTTTCCGTTTAAGTACACATGTTCTATGTATTTATTGCTACTAGAAATATTATGTGCTACAACAGTAAATGTTTTTCCGTCTTCTAGATTAATGGTTGCTTTAGGAAATAAAGGGTTTCCTATAATATATTGGTTTGATGCAGGAGTTACTGGATAGAATCCCATAGAACTTAATACATACCAAGCACTCATTTGACCACAGTCTTCATTTCCTGAAATACCATCTGGAGCATTTTGGTACAACTCTGTTAATATTTGGTATACTTTTTCTTGTGTTTTATGAGGTTTGTTTACAAAATTGTAAAGATATGCCATATGGTGACTGGGCTCGTTACCATGTGCGTACTGACCAATAAGTCCAGTAATATCTGCTTGATTGCGACCAGAAGTTTCGGCGCTAGCAGTAAATAGTTTGTCTAAATTGGCTTCTAATTTATCTTTTCCACCTAGTAGTTTCATAAATCCAGAAATATCTTGAGGCACATAGTAGCTATATTGCCATGAGTTAGCTTCGGTATAGTTAAAGTTTACTTCATAAGGATCAAATGGTGTAAACCAAGTATTTCTAAAACGACCTCTCATAAATTGAGATTCTGGATCAAATATGTTTTTATAATATTGCGCTCTTTCAGAGAACAGTTTGTAATCATCTGTTTTGCCCAATGATTTTGCCATTTGTGCAATGGTCCAATCATCATAAGCGTATTCTAATGTTTTTGAAACCGATTCGCTTTCCAATTCAACTGGAATATAACCAAGTTGCTTGTACGATTCTAAACCAAGTTTGTCTCTCGTAGCACTATGTTTCATAGCTTCAAAAGCTTTATTAACATCGTAGTTTTTAATACCTTTTAGGTATGCATCAGCAATTACTGGAACAGCGTGGTAACCGATCATACAGCCTGTATAACATCCCGATAAATCCCAAATTGGCATAATGCCACCTTCGTCATATTTTGCTAAAAAAGTATTGATGAAATCGTTTGTTCGTTCTTGCTCGATGATAGTATATAAAGGATGTGCTGCTCTATAGGTGTCCCAAAGAGAGAAAACTGTGTAATAATCAAAATTTTTAGTTTGGTGTATTTTTAAATCCATACCTCTGTAACGACCATCTACATCTTGATATAGGTTTGGAGCAAGCATAGTATGATATAATGATGTGTAGAAATTAGTTTTATAATCATCATTATCACTTTCAATAATAATTTTTTCTAATTGTGTTTCCCAAGTATTTTGAGCTTCTGTTTTAATTTCTTGAAATGATTTATTCCCAATTTCTTGTTCTAAATTTTTCTTAGCACCTGCTTCATCTACAGCACTTATCCCTACGGAAATTTGAATAACCTCATTGTTAGGGTTGTCAAACTCAATAGCTGCTTTTTTACTTAAATATTTGTAGTTTTTTGAAATTGGTTCACCATTTTCTAAATAAGTAACTTCCTTTATTGGGTGTGAAAAATGAATGTCATAAAATAGACGTTGGTCTGTAGCCCAAGCTTTAGAGTGTCTATATCCTCTTATGTTGTTATCGTCTACATGTTGAATTTTATAATCTAATAACTCATCGCGATGATCAAGGTCTAAAATAACAAATTGGTTTTCTGCTGAAGGAAATTTATAGCGATGCATACCACTACGTTTAGATACCGTAAGCTCTACTTCAATATTTGTTGTATCTAATAACACCTTGTAATAACCAGCTTCAGCAGTTTCATTTTTATGCGAAAAATGAGCACGATAACCTGCTTTTCCATCGCTACCATTATTAAATATCATTTTGTTAGTTGGCATTAATAATATGTCGCCATAATCACTAACACCTGTACCGCTTAAATGTGTGTGTGAAAAACCATAAATATATTCGTCGCTATAATGGTAACCAGAACAACCATCCCAACCATCTAATCTAGTGTCTGGACTTAATTGCATCATTCCAAAAGGAACTGTTGCCCCTGGATAAGTATGACCATGACCACCAGTACCTATATAAGGATTTACATAAGATATTAAGGGTTTGGTTTTTTTAGCGACTATTGGTTCAGTATTTGTCTTGCAGCTTAATAAAAAAGCACAAGCGAGAAGTGTAGTAGTTAGTGATTTCATTTACAAAATTTATTTGATGTTGAAAGATAGTAAATCTTAACTTATAGTTAAATAAATTTAAACAATGAAGTGAGGACTTTTAAATGATTTATATTTGATAAAATTGTAATATGATTAGAGTTGTAATATTTGTTTTAGTGCTAGGTCTTATTGACTTTTATGCTTATCAAGCTGTAAAGACTACGTTTAGAAATAAATGGGTAAATATTGCATATTTAGTAGTGTCTTTATTGGTTTTAGGTAATTTAATATATCAAATGTTAACTTTTGATAGAGGCACAGATTCTACTTCTAGTTTAAATCTAACATTTGGATTGGTAGTAACTATGTATGTGCCTAAAATGATAATGATGATGTTAATGTTTGGAGAGGATGTGTTTAGAGTGCCACAAGCAATGTATCGTTATTTTTCTACTGGAGGCACTATTGAAAATGGAAGTTATTTGCCTTCTCGACGAAAATTTATCAGCCAACTTACTTTAGGAATTGCGGCTATACCATTTGCCTCATTTTTATATGGAATTTTTAAAGGTAAATACAACTTTAAGGTGTTGAAATATACAATGCATTTTGAAGATTTACCAGAAGCTTTTGATGGTTATCAAATCACACAAATTAGTGATATACATAGTGGAAGTTTCGATAATAAAGAAAAGATTGAATATGCTGTAGATTTAATTAACCAGCAAAGATCGGATGCAATACTGTTTACTGGAGATATGGTAAATAATGCTGCGGTCGAAATGCGACCTTGGAAATCTGTTTTCTCTAAGTTATCAGCAAAGGATGGTCTTTTTTCAGTGCTTGGAAATCATGATTATGGTGATTATATGCGATGGGATTCACCTCAAGATAAAAAGGATAATTTAGAAGAGTTAAAATCTATTCAAAGGGAAATTGGTTTTGACCTATTACTTGATGATAGTAGATTTATAGAAAGAAATGGAGAACGAATAGCTATTGTTGGTGTTGAGAATTGGGGTAAAGGATTTAAGCAAAAAGGTGATTTAAAAAAAGCTGCTAAAAAGGTGGATGCTAAGGATTTTAAAATACTATTGAGTCACGATCCTACCCATTGGCAAGAACAGGTTATTGATGATGATTATCATTACCATTTAACCTTAAGTGGTCATACTCATGGTATGCAATTTGGAATTGAAATTCCAGGATGGATAAAGTGGAGTCCAGTAAAGTGGAGATACAAATATTGGGCTGGGATTTACGAGGAGAAAAAACAATTTATTAATGTAAATCGTGGATTTGGATTTTTGGCTTTTCCAGGACGAGTTGGTATTTGGCCAGAGATTACAGTAATTGAGTTGAAAAAAGGCATAAAACCATCTTAATTGTCTGAAATATTGTAATTAATAAGAAAATGCTTATTTTTATACATAGGCATAGTATACCTCTAATTAGCTAAGTACTTATAAGTTAATAAAAAATTGTAGGTTTGTAATACACATCTGACTAAAAACGAATATAATTATGTCAAAATTTGGGGAACTTATAGATGTTAATATTCCTGTATTGTTAGACTTTTTCACAGAGTGGAGTGAAGAGTCTACTTCAATGCACGCTGTATTAAGAGATGTGGCAGCTGCTCTTGGTGATAAAGCAAAGATTATAAAAATTGATGTAGATAAAAACAAGGAATTAGCAGAGGCATTACGTATTAAAGGGTTGCCAACTTTAATTATTTATAAAGAAGGTGAAATGAAATGGCGTCAAAGTGGTGAGCTAGATGCTAATACTATTATTGGTTTAGTTCAGGAATACGTTTAAATACATATCCTTTTTTAGAGAAGTGCTCCAAGACTTTTGGGAGCGTATATTGCATGTTTTTTGTAGCTTTAACACTATCATGAAATACTATTATTGAACCAGGTTTAGAATGATTAATTACATTTTCTAAACATTGCTTTGGGCTAATTTTTTTATCCCAATCAATTGAAAGAACATTCCACATAATAATATCATAACCTAAAGCTTTAAGTAGTTTTGCTTGTTTAGGTTTTATTTGTCCATGAGGAGGACGGAATAAACTAGTAGAGATGTTATGTTTTTCTATTTCAATTTTGGTCTTTAATACATCTTCTATATAAGCTTTTGCTTTTGTTTTCCATCCTTTTGTGTGATTGAAAGTATGGTTACCTATAGTATGACCCTCTTTTAAAATAGAATTAAATATTTCTGGATGTTTTTTAATGTTGTTACCAATACAAAAGAAGGTTGCTTTTGCTTTGTGTTTGTTTAATTGATGTAATGTCCATTCAGTTATTTCAGGAGTGGGACCATCATCAAAAGTTAAATAGAGAACCTTTTCATTAGTTGGTAATTCCCAAACTAAGTTTGGGAATATTTTTGTGGCAACTTTTGGAATTGTAACAGGAGTTAAATTCATATAATTTACTCAAAGTTGATGGTGTCACTTGTAGGTAAATCTATATCTTCATCTTTTGGTTTGTCCTCTTCAATATCTCCTGTAAATAATCGTAAGAAGTTGTTGAATTTAGTCATTTCAGCTTCTACAAACTCTTGGTCTTCATATATCATTATTACGTCTACTAAAGCTCTATAGCGTTCAATATCTGTATAAATGTTTTCAATAAGATTGGTTTGGTTTTTCTCGCTAAGAGAGCTGTAATAAGTTAAAGCTTCGTGATACTTTTTAGTTACATCTTTATATAGCTTTCTGCCTTTTTCTTTAGCCTCTACTTCATAGTATGCGCCAATGTAAGGTTCTAGTAAGGTGTAATATTCAAAAATATCTACTGGCATTTTTTCCATAGCTAAATCAGCAATTTCTTCTGCTTTATCTGGCTTTTCTTCGTTGATTAATGTTTCGATTAATCGGGCAAGATTACCTCTGTATGTAATTCCGTTTTTACGAGATTCTACATCATGATATATATCTGGACTACCACTATTTCCCCATTTCCAAGATTTAACCATGTCGTACATAACATCACTATCTACTCGTCCCATATCAAAAGGGTTAGCTCTATCTACTGGAGTTTTAATTGGTACAAGTTTATAACAAAGACCATCTAGTTGTAAGTAGTCTTTCATCCAAATATAATCTTCGTCACCAAAAGCACCACCGGTAAAGTATATTGGTCTTTCCCAGTTGTTATTTGCTATAATGTCTAGCATTAACAATCTGTTTTTATAAAGAGCATTGCCTTTTATTTTTAAATCAATGTAAGGAACAATTTTATCAGCATCTTTTTGCTTAACTATATTGTGCTCTAAAACAGATGCTTTGTCAACAGGGACTCTAATGTTTTCAGTAGGTAAATAGTTAGCATTTAAATCTTGACTTCTTTGGTAGCTAACATCGTAACCTTGTTGTTGAAGCGCATGCTTGTATTTTGTTCGAGGGTCATCACTAGTAATGAAATTTAAAAATTGTTTAATGTCTAAGGTGTCCTCAGTCATTATTTCTTTAATAATATAATCCCTTGTGCCATACTTATACTTGTCGTGGGTTAGTTGCGAAGGAATTGGGTCACTTTCATAAGCTTTACGTTTCATTTGATCGATGTACCAATCTGTATTAAATAAGCTTGTGTTTACTACTCTTACATCGGTTCTAACACCTTCAATCTCTTGAGCATACCATAATGGGAAAGAATCGTTGTCTCCAATGGTAAATAGGATTGCGTTAGGTTGACATGATTCTAGATATTTTACAGCCATGGCATGAGCAGTTTTTCTTCCAGATCTGTCATGGTCATCCCAATTGTTTGCTGCTAAAACTCCAGGAACAAGAACTAAACATACAATTGATATTGCTGGAGCAAGTAATTTACTTTTAACATTCTTTTGTAGTAAGTCGAAAAGTGCATAAACACCAAAACCAATCCAAATAGCAAAAACATAAAAAGAACCTACGACAGAATAATCACGTTCACGAGGCTCAAATGGTCTTACGTTAGTATATACTTGAATAGCTATTCCTGTAAATAAGAAGAAAACAAGCATAGTCCAAAACATTTTTTTATCCTTATTGAATAAAAAGAATAAACCAATTAATCCTAAAATTAGTGGTAGGAAATAATAAGTGTTTCTTGCTTTGTTGTTTAATACATCACTTGGTAATTCATCTTGAGAGAAGCCTAAGTGCATTTCGTCAATAAACTTAATACCACTAATCCAATTACCATGCATGTCGTACTTTCCTTGGATGTCATCTTGACGACCAGTAAAGTTCCACATAAAATAACGCCAGTACATATAACCAAGCTGGTATTCTAATAAATAAGCAATGTTTTGACCAAGGGTTGGCTTTTCTATGTCTAAATATTGTCCGTAAGTTTTTAGAAATGAATGATAATCTTCGTAATCTATTAAACCTTCTGATACTCTTTTTCTAAAATCAGCGACTATACCTCTCAATTCGTTTTGCATTCTGTAATCAGATTTAATATTGAAATCTAAATAACCAGAGTACAGCATATAATTTTCGGCATGTTCACCACTCCACATACGAGGTAAAACCGAAGCATGTTTTGAATTATAGTTTTGAGTGGCGTTTTTATAATCGTTTACAATAACATACTCACCTTTTTCATTATCTTTTTCGTATTTAGGCTTGTCGTCAACGTAAGGCTTATTTTCGTCTAAACCAGAATATTGATCTGTAAATTGTGGGCCGTAAAATAAATGTGTTTTTGGATATTGTTCAAGGTTGTAATATGCTAACAACTCTCTAGCGCTAGAAGGATTATTTTCGTTAATTACAACATTTGCATTAGCTCTAATTGGTAGCATCATCCAAGACGAAAACCCAACAACAACAAAAGTGATACAAAGAATAGCTGTATTTAAATGAATATATTGTTTTTTTCTAGTGTATTTTAATCCAAAACTAATGGCTGCTACTAATAATACTCCAGCAATAATGGAACCTGAATTAAAAGGTAACCCAATAGAGTTAACAAAGAAAATCTCTAACGAACTAAAGTATCTTAAGATGTTTGGAGCTAATAGTTTAAAAATGAATAGTAAAATAGCAACAACAGTAATATTAGCGATAATGAAGTTCTTTAATGTTACTTCTTTATAGTGTTTAAAATAATAAATAAGACCAATAGCAGGAATAGTTAGTAATCCCATAAAGTGAACACCAAAAGAAAGCCCAGTAATAAACGAAATTAATATTAACCATTTATTGCCTCTTGGTTTATCCATATCCTGTTCCCAACGAAGTCCTAAGTAGAACATTACAGACATAATTAAGGTAGCCATTGCATACACCTCGGTTTCAACAGCATTAAACCAAAAAGAATCTGTAAATGTAAAAGCTAAACTTCCAACAAAAGCAGCACCTAAAATTGCTTTTTCTTGGTTAGCGTTTAATGAGTCAGAAGCTGATGAAATCTTTTTTATTAATAATGTGATAGACCAAAACATAAATAAAATAGTAAATGCACTGGAAACTGCACTCATCATATTTAGCATCATCCCAACTTGTGAAGGGTCTGTAGCAAAAATTGAAAAGAATGCACCAAGCATTTGAAACAAAGGTGCTCCTGGAGGGTGACCTACTTGTAGTTTTGATGAGGTTAAAATGTACTCTCCAGCGTCCCAGAAACTTACAGTTGGTTCTACAGTTAAACTATAAGTTGTTAAAGCAACTAAAAATGCTAACCAACCTAAAATGGTATTCCATTTTTTAAAGTTAAAGTCTGTCATAATTATTATTTGATGTTCGTGGCGAATTTAGTAATAAATAAGTAACACTTAAAGATTTTTAAGTAAACGTTAAGGGATAAAAAATATTTTATTGAAAAAATGTTTGCGCAAATAAAACTTTGTTATAAATTTGCAACCTCAAAACAAAGAGTGGCCTATGGTGTAACTGGCAACACGTCTGGTTTTGGTCCAGAAGAGTCTAGGTTCGAGCCCTAGTAGGCCAACAAAAACCCAACCTTATCGGTTGGGTTTTTTATTTTATGTAATTATATTTTAAAAGTAATTACTGGTCGTTTTGCGTGATTTACAAGATCTTCACTAATACTTCCATTTAAAAAATGGGCAATTCCTTGTCTTCCATGAGTGCTTATGCCTATTAAGTCTGCATTAATACTTTGTGAAAAGTTAAGAATTCCTTGTTCAACAGTAATATCGTTGTAGATAGTAATGTCGTAATTTTTAAAATCATTTCCTTCGATAAACTTATGAATTCTATTTTCGGCTTTGGCAGTAGTTATAAATCTATTTGCTGTATTAACCATTACTAAGTGTAGTTTTGCATTGAATAAAGAGGCAAATTCAGTTGCTTGCTTATATGTTTCTTTATTGTCGTTTTTAAAATCAGAAGCAAAAACAAAAGAGTTTACATCAAACTCTTCATGGTGATTTTTTATAACTAATACAGGAATATCTGATGAACGCACCACTTTTTCAGTATTAGACCCAATAAACATTTCTTTTAAACCACTCGCGCCATGTGATCCCATAACGATCATGTCTATGTCATGTTGCTTACATATTTTTATAATGTCTCCAAAATTTTGAAAGACTTCTACTTTATCTCTTACAGAAACTCCTTTTAAATAATCTTCATTTAATAATTCTTCAAACCGCTGTTGTGCTAATTTTACAAAAAACATGGCTTCAGGTAAATCTGTACCCTCTATACTTAATGATTCTATTTGCTGTAATGGCAATTCTAACATGTGAAGTAGAAATATTTCACCATCATATTTTTTTGCTAATTGAGCAGCAACACGAAGCGCGTTTTTTGATTCTTTAGAGAAATCTGTCGGAACTAATATTCTTTTCATAGGAGTTTTATTTAATGCTCCTATAAATTTAGTAATAAAAATTGATATTTAAAGCCTTGTAAAAATCAATTAAAATGTTGTATATTTGCAGCGTTGTAAGAAAAAGAATAAGTGAGGGGACGAGAAGTCCCCTCTTTTTATACTAAAAAATGTTTAAAGAAACCGTAAAAGAACTACTGGACAATTGCTTAGCTGAAAGACAAGATTTGTTTTTAATAGATTTTAATGTTTTAGAAGGTAATGCTATAAGAGTAGTTATTGATGGAGATAAAGGAGTCCTGGTTGAGGATTGTATGTTTGTTAGCAGAGGTATAGAACACAACTTAGATAGGGAAGAAGAAGATTTTTCTTTAGAAGTTACTTCGGCTGGTGCAGCATCGCCTTTAACACATACAAGACAATACGTTAAAAACGTAGGGAGAAATTTAGAAGTTAAAACTGTTGATAATAAAAACCTCGAAGGAACGCTTAGCGATGCAGATGAAAACGGAATAGTTTTAAAATGGAAAGCAAGAGAGCCTAAACCAGTAGGTAAAGGAAAAGTAACAGTGAGTAAGGAAGCTAATTTAGCTTACCAAGATATTAAAGAAGCAAAAGTTAAGATAAAATTTTAATCCACAAGAATTATGGAAAATCTTGCGTTAATTGAGTCATTTTCAGAATTTAAGGACGATAAGTTAATCGATCGTGTAACCTTAATGGCTATTTTGGAAGATGTTTTTAGAAATGCATTAAAAAAGAAATTTGGTGATGATGATAATTTCGATATAATTATAAACCCTGATAAAGGAGATTTAGAAATATGGAGGAATAGGATAGTTGTAGCTGATGGTGAGGTTGAAGACGAAAATCAGGAAATATCATTAACTGAAGCTCGTAAAATTGAACCAGATTTTGAAGTTGGTGAGGATGTATCTGAAGAAGTGAAACTTATAGATTTAGGGCGTAGAGCAATTTTAGCATTACGTCAAAACCTAATCTCTAAGATTCATGAGCATGATAACACTAATATTTATAAGCAGTTTAAAGATTTAATTGGTGAAATCTATACTGCAGAAGTACATCATATACGTCATAGAGCAATTATTTTGTTAGACGATGAAGGAAACGAAATTATACTTCCAAAGGATAGACAAATACCTTCTGATTTCTTTAGAAAAGGAGAAAACGTAAGAGGAGTAATTGAAAATGTTGAATTAAAAGGTAACAAACCAGCAATAATTATGTCTAGAACTGCGCCAGCATTTTTAGAAAAATTATTTGAGCAAGAAATACCAGAAGTATTCGATGGATTAATTACAGTTAAGAATGTAGTTCGTATTCCAGGAGAAAAAGCAAAGGTAGCTGTAGATTCTTATGATGATAGAATTGATCCTGTTGGAGCTTGTGTAGGTATGAAAGGGTCTAGAATTCATGGAATTGTTCGTGAATTAGGAAACGAAAACATAGATGTAATAAACTATACTACTAATTTACAACTTTATATAACAAGAGCTTTAAGTCCAGCTAGAGTAACATCAATTAAAATTGATGAAGAAGCTAAAAGAGCTGAGGTCATCTTAAAGCCAGAAGAAGTAAGTAAAGCAATTGGTAGAGGAGGACATAATATTCGTCTAGCTGGAAAGCTAACAGGATACGAAATTGATGTGTTTAGAGAAGGTGTTGAAGAAGATGTTGAATTATCAGAATTCTCAGATGAAATCGATTCATGGATTATTGAAGAATTAGCAAAAGCTGGTCTAGATACTGCAAAAAGTGTTCTAGAACAGGATGTTGATGATTTAGTAAAAAGAACTGACCTTGAAGAAGAGACTATAAATGAGGTAGTTAGAATTCTTAAGGAAGAGTTTGAAGATTAAAAATTTATTTTATATTGGATGTTTATATATCTGTAGATTAAAATACATCCAAAGTTTTAAATAAAAACAAACAAGCAGGAGTAATCTGCAATATATTATTAAAGGCAATTTATGGCTGGAACAATTAGATTAAATAAAGTACTAAGGGAGTTAAATATCTCTATAGATCGTGCTGTTGATTTTTTAGAATCAAAAGGTATCGAAATAGAGAAACGTCCTACTACTAAAATTACAGACGAAGTATATGGAATTCTTTCAGGTGAATTTCAAACTGACGCTAGTAAAAAAGTAGCCTCTAAAGAAGTTAGTGAAGCAAAACTTAAGGAAAAAGAAGCCTTACGTTTAGAGCGTGAGCGTGAATTAGAGGAAAAACTTCAAAGAGAAGAAGCTGCTAAAAAAGAAGTTGTTAAAGCTAAAACGACACTTGAAGGGCCTAAAAAAGTTGGTAAGATTGACTTAGGTGAAGCAAAGGAAACTGTTGCTGAACCAAAAAAGGAAGTTGAAGCTCCTAAAGAAGAAGCGCCAAAAGCACCTCAAGTAAAAGAAGAAGCGCCTAAAAAACCTGAGCCAAAGAAAGAAGAACCAGTAAAAGTTGAAGCGCCTAAAAAGAAGGAAGAAGCTCCAGCTAAAGTAGAAACAGAGAAGACTCCTGTAAAAAAGGTTGAAGTAAAACAAGAAGTTCCTAAGGTTGTAACGCCTGTAAAACAAGAAGCTCCTAGTACTACTGAAGCGCCTAAAGAAGAGCGTGTTGCTACAAAGTATCAAAAGTTAACTGGGCCAAAATCTACTGGTGAAAAAATTGATTTATCTCAATTTAATAAGCCTAAGAAGAAAAAAGAAGATAATAAAAATAAAAATGCTAATGCTGCTGATGCCAAGAAAAAGCGTCGTAGAATTAGTAAACCAGGAGGAAACAATCAGCAATCTAATGATCGTAGAGGGCCTGGTAATAATAGACCTGGTCAAAAAGGAAACTTTAAAGGTAGAAACCAAAGAAGACCTCAAGTTGTAAAAGAAGAGCCAAGTGCAGAAGAAGTACAAAAGCAAGTAAGAGAAACTCTAGAGAAACTTCAAGGAAAGGCTAAAAAGGGAAAAGGAGCGAAGTATCGTAGAGATAAAAGAGATCAACACCGTCAACAAACCGAAAAAGACTTAGAGCAACAACAAAAAGAAAGTAAAGTGCTTAAAGTAACAGAGTTTGTTACTGCAAGTGAAGTTGCTACAATGATGGATGTGTCGGTAACACAAATTATATCGGCTTGTATGTCATTAGGTATGATGGTGACAATGAACCAGCGTTTAGATGCTGAAACATTATCAATTGTTGCTGATGAATTTGGATATACTGTAGAATTTGTAACTGCAGATATTGAAGAATCTATTGAAGAGGTAGAAGATAGACCAGAAGACCTTAAAGAGCGTGCGCCAATTGTAACAGTAATGGGTCACGTAGATCATGGTAAAACTTCTTTATTAGATTACATACGTAAAGAAAATGTAATTGCAGGTGAATCAGGAGGTATTACACAGCACATTGGAGCTTATGGAGTAACATTAGAAAATGGACAAAAAATAGCATTTTTAGATACTCCAGGTCACGAGGCCTTTACAGCAATGCGTGCTCGTGGTGCTCAAGTTACAGATATTGCAATTATTGTTGCAGCTGCGGATGATGATATCATGCCTCAAACAAAAGAAGCAATATCACATGCTCAAGCAGCTGGAGTTCCTATTGTATTTGCAATCAATAAGATTGATAAACCACATGCTAATCCAGAAAAGATTAAAGAAGGTTTAGCACAAATGAACTTATTAGTTGAAGATTGGGGAGGGAAAATCCAATCACATGATATTTCAGCAAAAATGGGAACTGGTGTTAAAGAATTACTTGAAAAAGTATTACTTGAAGCCGAATTATTAGAATTAAAAGCTAATCCAGATAAGCCAGCACAAGGTACAGTTGTTGAAGCATTCTTAGATAAAGGTCGTGGTTATGTATCTACTATTTTAGTACAAGCAGGAACTTTAAAAGTTGGAGATTATGTACTAGCTGGTAAAAATAGTGGTAAAGTTAAAGCAATGCATGACGAGCGTGGTAATAACGTTAAAGAAGCAGGACCTTCAACGCCAGTATCAATCTTAGGATTAGATGGTGCGCCACAGGCAGGTGATAAATTTAATGTATTCCAAGACGAAAGAGAAGCAAAACAAATTGCTGCTAAACGTACTCAGTTACAGCGTGAGCAATCTGTTAGAACACAACGTCATATTACACTTGATGAAATTGGACGTCGTATAGCACTTGGAGAATTTAAAGAATTAAATGTTATCCTTAAAGGTGATGTGGATGGATCTGTAGAGGCATTAACAGACTCTTTCCAAAAGCTATCAACAGAAGAAATTCAAGTAAATATTATACATAAAGGTGTTGGTGCTATTACAGAGAGTGATGTGTTATTAGCATCTGCATCAGACGCAGTTATTATTGGATTTAATGTACGTCCAATGGGTAATGCACGTCAAATAGCTGATAAGGAAGAAATCGATATTAGAATGTACTCTATTATTTATGATGCAATCAATGATCTTAAAGACGCAATGGAAGGTATGTTATCTCCAGAGTTTAAAGAAGAGATTACTGGTACTGCAGAAATTAGAGAAACATTTAAGATTTCTAAAATCGGAACTATTGCAGGATGTATGGTTACCAATGGTAAAATATACAGAAACTCTGGTATTCGCTTAATTAGAGAGGGAGTAGTAATATTTACTGGAGAGTTAGAATCTCTTAAACGATTTAAGGATGATGTTAAAGAAGTATCTAAAGGATATGATTGTGGTATGCAAATTAAAAACTACAATGATATTAGAGAGTTAGATATTATTGAAGCTTTCCAAGAAGTTGAGGTTAAGAAAAAACTTAAATAGTAAAATAGATAAATAAAAAAAGCGACTCAAATGAGTCGCTTTTTTTTTGCTTTATGGATTAGGAGTCTTTTTTTGTTTTTTAGGTTTAAAAACAAATGCGTTTTCAAACTTCTTTTTCACTTTTACTAAGGCGCGATCGGCTTCTAGTCGTGTTCTAAAATTGCCTATCCAAATTTTGTAATTAGGCGTTTCGTATTTAATATCATCCGAAAATTCAGTAAAAGCTTCTCTAAACTCTTTTCGTATTTTTTCAGCACCAGAACGGTTTCCGCTATAAATTTGAATTTTAAAGAATATTTCGGACTTATTTATCTCTTTTTTTAAAGCAATTAGCTTATCAATTTCAGGGTCTTGATTTACTGTGGTAACACCTTCCTGAGCACCGCTAAATGCTAAAAAAAGTAATGAAAATAACATGGAGATTAAATAAGGTTTCTGTTTAGATTTTATCATAACTATTTAAAATTTATACAAATGTAAAGTATATTAACTCAAACAAATTAAAAAATATTATTTAGAATGTTTATAAATTAGCTATTAACACTTCTGTAACATTTCTAAAATCCACTTTAAATGTTACTTTTGCGAGAGATTTTTATAACCGAATATTTTTCTATTTGTATGAAAAAATCGTACCAAAAATTAGAAGATAATTCTATTAACGATATGAAACAGGTGATATACCGTAATTTAACCTCAAGATTTTTACTTTCAGGTTTACTGTTTTTTCTAACTATTTCCACGTCTTTATACGCGCAAGATGGTGACCCTGCAAAAGGGAAAGCGTTATTTAATACTAACTGTGCTGCTTGTCACCAGTTAGATAAAAAAATGACAGGTCCTGCGTTGCGTTTTGTTGAGCAAAGATTAGCCGACGAACAAGGATTAGATAGAGAATGGCTGTCTGCTTGGATTCGTAACAGTTCAGCTTTAATTAAGTCTGGAGATGCTTACGCAAACAAAGTATTTAATGATTATAGTGGAGCTGCGATGACAGCATTTCCGCAATTGTCAGATGAAGATATTAATAACATCTTAGCGTATACTGAGCAAGAAAAGGCTGCTCCAGTAGTGTCTACAGGTGATACTGCTACGGCAACTGCGACAGCTGAAGGTGGGATTTCAAATGAGTTAATCCTTGGAGCGCTAGGAATTTTATTTGCTTTATTAGCTATTGGCTTAATTATGGTGAACAAAACGTTACGTCGTTTTGCTGCTGCTAATAATGTTGAGTTAGCTGAAGAGGCTAATAAGAAGTCTTTATGGAAAGCATTTGTGCAAAACCAATTCTTATTATTGGTTACAGCAATTTTCTTCTTGTTGTCTAGTGCGTATTTTGCTTATGGATACTTTATGCAGGTAGGTGTTGATCAAGGGTATCAACCTGTGCAGCCAATTCATTATTCGCACAAAATTCACGCAGGTGATAATGGTATAGATTGTAAGTACTGTCACTCTTCAGCAAGAGTAAGTAAAACATCTGGAATACCATCATTAAATGTGTGTATGAACTGTCATAAGTCAATTTATGAAGTAGCTCCAACAACTGCTACTGCAGAGTATAGTAAAGAGTTCTACGATGGAGAAATCAAAAAGCTATATGAAGCTGTAGGATGGGATGATGCTGAGCAACAATATACAGGTGAAACAAAACCAGTAAAATGGGTTCGTATTCATAACTTACCAGACTTTGCATATTTTAATCACTCACAGCACGTTAGTGTTGCAGGTATAGAATGTCAAACTTGTCATGGACCAGTAGAGGAAATGGAGATTATGTATCAACATGCACCTTTAACAATGGGATGGTGTGTTAACTGTCACAGAGAAACAAATGTGAAAGTTAAAGACAATGGATATTACGAAAAAATCCACGAACAATTATCAAAAAAATATGGTGTTGACCAACTTACAGCTGCGCAAATGGGTGGTTTAGAGTGTGGAAAATGTCATTACTAATAATAAAGAAGTTAATTCAATATAATTAATATGTCATCAAACAAGAAATACTGGAAAAGTGTTGAGGAGCTAAATCCAAACCAAAGCTCTGCTGTTGAGACGCTAAAACACAAGGAATTTGTTCAAGAAATTCCTGTAGATGAGTTTTTAGGTGATAAAGAAACTTTAGAGTCTTCTTCTACAACACGTCGTGATTTCTTAAAATATGTTGGGTTTAGTACAGCTGCTGCATCTTTAGCTGCTTGTGAAGGCCCAGTAATTAAGTCAATTCCTTATGTAGTACAACCAGATCAAATTATTCCTGGTGTAGCAAACTACTATGCAACTACTGTTGCTAATGGGTTTGATTTTGCTAGTATTTTAGTGAAAACACGAGAAGGACGTCCAATAAAAATTGAAAACAACGATTTAGCAAATGCTAATGGTAGCGCTAATGCTAGAGTTCAGGCTTCTGTATTAGACTTATATGATAGTTTAAGAGTTGCAGGACCTCAAAGAAATGGAGAAGATATTTCTTGGGTTGAGTTTGATGCTGAAGTATCTCAAAAACTAAATGAGTTGAGCGCTGCTGGAAAAGAAATTGTGTTATTAACGCAAACTTTTGCAAGTCCATCAACTTCTAAGTTAATTGGAGAGTTTAAAGAAAAGTATGGTAATGTTCGTCATGTAGTGTACGATGCTGTTTCAGAATCGACTGCTGCAGATGCTTACCAAAATATATATAACGAAAGAGGTTTAGCTAATTATGATTTTTCAAAAGCTACAACTATTGTTTCTTTCGGAGCTGATTTCTTAGGAGATTGGCAAGGTGGTGGATTTGATGCTGGTTATGCAAAAGGACGTGTGCCTCAAGAAGGTAAAATGTCTCGTCATATTCAGTTCGAGTCTAATATGTCACTAACTGGTGCAAATGCTGATAAACGTGTGCCTTTAACACCAAGTCAACAAAAAGTAGCATTAGCTAAGTTTTATGGTAAAATTACTGGAACTTCAGTTTCTGGAAGTTTACCTGCGCATGTTGAAGATGCAGTAGCAAAAGCAGCTTCTGAAGTTTCTAAAGCAGCTGGAAATGCAGTTGTAGTTACAGGAATTCAAGATGTAAATGCTCAAACTATTGTTTTAGCAATTAATGAGCGTATTTCAAGTAAAGCTTTTGACGCTAAAACACCTATTAAAACACGTCAAGGTAATGATAAAGCTGTTGCTAAGTTAGTTGCAGATATGAATGCTGGAACAGTTGGTGCTGTTATCATGAGTGGTGTTAACCCAATGTATACGTTGCCAAATGCTGCGGAATTTGCTTCAGGTTTAGAGAAAACAGATTTATCGGTTACTTTCTCTATGAAAGCAGATGAAACTGCAATAGTTTCTCAATACGTTGCAGCTGCACCTCATTATTTAGAAACTTGGGGAGACGTTGAAATGAAAAAAGGACATTTTGCTTTAACGCAACCAGCTATTCGTCCTTTATTTGATACAAGACAATTTCAAGATGTATTATTACTGTTAAATGGTAATAGTGAAGATTATAATGATTATATAAAAGAAAACTGGAACACTAACATTTTAAATGGTGGTTCATGGAACCAAGCATTACATGATGGTGTTTATGTAAGTACTCAATCTGCTACAGAAGAAACTGCTGAAGTTTCAGAAGATGAAACAACTGTTTTAGACGCAAGTGCTGCTGCAAGCGCATTAGCATCTGCTTCTGCAAATGGATTTGAACTTACTTTATATTCTAAAACTGGAATGGGAGATGGTCAACAGGCAAATAACCCTTGGCTACAAGAATTCCCAGATCCATTAACAAGAACAACTTGGGATAACTATTTAACTGTTTCTGAAGCTGATGCTAAAGAATTAGGTCTTTATTTAGAGCCTAGTGACTTCTTTAACCAAAGTAGTCATGATGCAACAGGAGGATTAAATGGTAAGTATGCTAATGTTACTGTAAATGGAGTAACTGTTAAAGCTCCAGTAATTATTCAACCAGGACAAGCTAAAGGTTCTGTAGGTTTATCATTTGGTTATGGTAAAACTGAAGGAATGAAGTACGAAATGCAAACAGGAGTAAATGCATATCCTTTATATGCTAACTTTAACACTGTTCAAGAAGTAACTATTGAAGCTACTACAGGAAAGCATGAATTTGCATGTGTACAATTACACAACACGTTAATGGGACGTGGTGATATTATTAAAGAAACTACATTAGAAATTTTTAATACCGAAAAGTCTAGTGTTTGGAATCCAGTTCCTGTAGTGTCTTTAAATCACCAAGAAACTCCTGTTACAGATCCATCAGTGGATTTATGGGATGAGTTTGATCGTTCAATAGGACATCATTTTAACTTATCAATCGATTTAAATTCTTGTACTGGATGTGGAGCTTGTGTTATTGCTTGTCACGCTGAAAACAATGTTCCAGTTGTAGGTAAAGAAGAAATTAGACGTAGTCGTGATATGCACTGGTTACGTATAGATAGATATTACTCTTCTGAGGATACATTTGAAAGCGATAATGCTAAAAAGGATGGATTCTCTGGATTATCAGGTGAGAAAGGTTCATTAGGTGGATTTGTTGAAATGGAAACTCCATCAGCAAACCCTCAAGTAGCTTTCCAACCAATAATGTGTCAACACTGTAATCATGCACCTTGTGAAACTGTTTGTCCAGTTGCTGCAACATCGCATGGTCGTCAAGGACAAAACCATATGGCTTATAACCGTTGTGTAGGTACGCGTTACTGTGCTAACAACTGTCCATATAAAGTACGTCGTTTTAACTGGTTCTTATATAATGGAAATGATGAATTCGATTTCCATATGAATGATGATTTAGGACGTATGGTAATTAACCCAGACGTTACAGTAAGATCTCGTGGTGTAATGGAGAAATGTTCAATGTGTATTCAAATGACACAAAAAACAGTTCTTGATGCAAAACGTGATGGAAGAGAAGTTAAGCCAAATGAGTTTAAAACAGCATGTTCTGCTGCTTGTAGCTCTGGAGCAATGGTGTTTGGAGATATCAACGATAAGAAGAGCGACATCGCAAAACTTAAAGATGATAAGAGAGCTTATCACTTGTTAGAGCATGTAGGTACAAAACCTAATGTAGTATACCAAGTGAAGGTAAGAAACACAAACGAAGCATAAATAAATTAATTAAGAAACAATTATAAAAGGATTATGGCGTCTCATTACGAAGCACCTATTAGAAGACCTTTAGTTACAGGCGAAAAATCATACCACGATGTTACTCTGGATGTAGTAGCTCCTGTAGAAGGAAAGGCCAACAAACAATGGTGGATTGTATTTTCTATTTCTCTAGTAGCATTTCTTTGGGGAATAGGTTGTATACTTTATACAATATCAACAGGTATTGGTACTTGGGGATTAAACAAGACCGTAGGTTGGGCTTGGGATATTACTAACTTTGTTTGGTGGGTAGGTATTGGTCACGCAGGAACACTAATTTCTGCAGTACTATTATTATTCCGTCAAAAATGGAGAATGGCAATTAACCGTTCTGCAGAAGCAATGACAATTTTCTCGGTAGTTCAAGCAGGTTTATTCCCAATCATTCACATGGGTCGTCCATGGTTAGGTTATTGGGTATTACCAATTCCAAACCAGTTTGGTTCACTTTGGGTTAACTTTAACTCACCATTACTTTGGGATGTATTTGCGATTTCAACATATTTATCTGTATCATTAGTATTCTGGTGGACAGGTTTATTACCAGATTTCGCAATGATTAGAGATAGAGCAGTAAAGCCTTTCCAAAAGAAAATTTATTCACTATTATCTTTTGGTTGGTCTGGACGTGCTAAAGATTGGCAACGTTTTGAAGAAGTATCATTGGTACTTGCAGGTTTAGCAACACCATTAGTACTTTCGGTACATACAATTGTATCGTTTGACTTCGCAACATCTGTAATTCCTGGTTGGCATACAACGATATTCCCACCATACTTCGTTGCTGGAGCAATTTTCTCTGGATTCGCAATGGTAAATACACTTCTTATTATTATGAGAAAAGTGTGTAACCTTGAAGATTATATTACAGTACAGCACATCGAGTTAATGAACATTGTAATCATGATTACAGGTTCTATAGTAGGTGTGGCATACATTACTGAGCTGTTTATTGCATGGTACTCTGGAGTAGAGTATGAACAATATGCATTCTTAAACAGAGCAACAGGACCTTATGCTTGGGCATATTGGGCGATGATGACTTGTAACGTTTTCTCTCCACAGTTTATGTGGTTCAAGAAACTAAGAACAAGTATCATGTTCTCTTTCTTTATCTCTATTGTAGTAAATATTGGAATGTGGTTTGAGCGTTTTGTAATTATCGTTACATCGTTACACAGAGATTATTTACCATCATCTTGGTCAATGTTCTCTCCAACATTTGTTGATATAGGAATATTCATTGGAACTATTGGTTTCTTCTTTGTATTATTCTTATTATACTCTAGAACATTCCCAGTAATAGCACAAGCTGAAGTTAAGACTATTTTAAAGTCTTCTGGTGAACGTTATAAGAAAATTAGAGAAAGAGGAGATAGTCTTGAAGGAACTGGAGCAGACGAAAGAACTTCAGGAGATAAATCTAACAAATCAAAAAATTAAGATAGCATATGGAATCTTCAAAAGTTATTCACGCTATTTACACTGATGATGATGTGTTAATGTCGGCTGTTAAGAAAGTTAAAGCAGAAAAACATCACATAGAAGAAATATACACACCTTTCCCTGTTCATGGTTTAGACAAGGCAATGGGATTAGAACCAACACGTATTGCTATTGCAGCATTTATTTATGGATGTATTGGTTTAACAGTTGCTACTGTAATGATGAACTATATCATGATTGAGGATTGGCCACAAAACATTGGTGGTAAACCAAGTTTTAGTTACTTAGAAAATATGCCTGCATTTGTGCCAATTATGTTTGAGCTTACAGTGTTTTTTGCAGCGCATTTAATGGTAATTACATTTTATTTACGTAGTAGAATGTGGCCATTTAAAAAGGCTGAGAATCCTGATCCAAGAACTACTGATGATCATTTCTTAATGGAAATTCCAGTACATGGAAACGAGAAAGAGTTAGAAAGTCTTCTTGTAGCAACAGGAGCAGTAGAAATTAATATAGTAGAAAAAGAAGCACATTAATATATTATGAAAGGCTTATTTAAAATATTAGTATTAGCATTAGTAGTAGGTAGTGTTTATTCTTGTCAAGACAACGCAAGACCAAACTACCAGTTTATGCCAAATATGTATGATTCTGCAGGATATGAAACTTACGGTGAGTATGAGATTTTTGCAGATGAACAAGAAGCAATGCTTCCTGTAGATGGAACCATAGCTAGAGGGTATTCTTTATACGATTTCGAAAACACTAATGAAGGATTCGAAAAAGCTAAGCTAGAACTTACTAGCCCTTTAGATTCTATGCAAATAGATTTAAACAGAGGAAAAGAACTTTATGATATTTACTGTGGAATTTGTCATGGTAATAAAGGTAAAGGACAAGGTAAATTAGTAAAGCGCGAAAAGATTCTTGGTATACCAAGTTATGCTGATAGAGATATTACTGATGGTAGTATTTACCACGTAATTTACTATGGTAAAAACGCAATGGGATCATATGCTAACCAGTTAAACGAAGAAGAGCGTTGGCAAGTAACAGCATATGTTCAAAAGTTAAAAGCAGATTTAATTAAGTAAGAAAAGTAAAGTTATATATAACATGTACACGTTTTCAAAAAGACTAAAAATAGTTTCTGTAATCCTAATCATAGTTGGCGCTATAGGTTGGATAACTAGTTACAATGCCTCTCATCATGTAACAACTGATGATGTAAAGGTAATGTTAGCAGAAGAAGATTCGCATCATGGTGGAGGTCATGGCGAAGTAGCAACACATGATGATGCCGCTGCTGATGAGCATGCAGAACATGTAATGCACCAAATTCATAATAGACCATATGCAGCTTTATATATTGCAGCATTCTTTTTCTTTATGATTTCTTTGGGTGTACTTGCTTTTTACGGTATACAATATGCTTCACAAGCTGGATGGTCACCTGTACTATTTAGAGTTATGGAGGCAATTACATATTATGTGTTACCTGGTGGTTTAATAGTATTAGCTATTGCACTATGGGCAGATACTCACATTTTTATTTGGATGAATGAAAACATGAGTGTTGAAGGACATGAAGATTACGATAAGTTAGTTGCAGGAAAAGCAGGATGGTTAAACAAAACTGGTTTTGCTATTCGTGGATTAATTTTCTTAGCAGGATGGAGTTTATATAGATTCTTTGCTCGTAAATTCTCTTTAGCACAAGATTTAGCAGATATAAATGACAATAGAAACTTCAAGAAGAACTTCCGTATTTCGGCTGCTTTCTTAGTATTTTATATTTATACAGAATCTATGATGTCTTGGGATTGGATTATGAGTGTTGATCCTCACTGGTTCTCTACATTATTTGGATGGTATGTATTTGCATCTATGTTTGTAAGTGGTATTACTGTTATTGCTTTAATTACAATTTACCTTAAGTCTAAAGGTTTAATGGAATTTGTAAATGATAGTCATATGCATGATTTAGCAAAATTCATGTTCGCAATTAGTATTTTCTGGACTTATTTATGGTTCTCTCAATTCATGTTAATTTGGTATGCTGATATACCAGAAGAGGTTACATATTTTGTAACACGTATTGAAGATTATAAATTACCATTCTTTGGAATGTTAGCTATGAACTTTATATTCCCATTCTTAGTATTAATGAATAGTGATTATAAGCGTATTCCTTGGTTTATAGTTATGGCTGGAATCGTAATACTATTAGGACACTATATGGATGTGTTTAATATGATTATGCCTGCTACAGTTGGAGACAGATGGTTTATTGGTCTTCCAGAAATTAGTGCTGTGTTATTATTCTTAGGACTATTTATGTTAATAGTTTTCTATTCACTATCAAAAGCACCATTATTAGCAAAAGGAAACCCTTTCATTAAGGAAAGTGAACATTTCCATTATTAATTAAAATTAAAAAAGACGATATATAACAATGACTGGTTTATTAACAATTTTAGTTTTATTATCTATTACCGTAGCTGTTTGGCAAATGGTTAAGATCTTTGATTTAGCTGAGGCTAATAGAGAGAACTCTCAAATCGCTACTGACAAAGACAATAAAGTTAATGGATACTTAATGCTTGGTTTCTTAGCATTCATATATATAATTACTATTGTATGTGTTTGGTTATGGGGAGACCTACCATTATTGTCTAATTCTGCTTCAGAGCATGGACCTGACATCGATAACTTAATGGTTATTTCTTTAGTTATCATTTTTATTGTACAAACTATTACTCAGTTTTTACTTCACTACTTTGCTTTCAAATATAAAGGTGAAAAAGGTAAAAAGGCTTTATTCTATGCCGATAATGATAAATTAGAAGCTATCTGGACAATTATTCCTGTAATTACTTTAGCAGGATTAATTATCTATGGATTATTCACTTGGTCAGACATTATGTTTGTAGACGAAGATGAAGATCCATTAGTTGTTGAGTTATATGCGCAACAGTTTAACTGGAAAGCTAGATATGCTGGAGAAGATAACGTACTTGGAAAAGCTAATGTTAGATTAATTGATATCGATAAGGCTAATATATTAGGAGTTGATGAAGCTGATCCTAATGCACAAGATGATGTTATTACTACAGAGTTACATTTACCAGTAGGAAGAAAAGTGTTATTCAAAATGCGTTCTCAAGATGTACTACACTCAGCTTACATGCCTCACTTTAGAGCACAAATGAACTGTGTTCCAGGTATGATTACGCAGTTTGCTTTTACACCAACAGTTACTACTGAAGATATGAGAGCAACTGATGCAATGAAGAAAAAGGTTGCTAACATTAATGAGATTAGAGCTGATAAAAGTAAAAAGCTTGTAGCTAAAGGCGAAGAAGCTTTAGAACCTTATGAGTTTGATTACCTATTAATCTGTAACAAGATTTGTGGTAAGTCGCATTATAACATGCAAATGAAAATTATAGTTGAATCAGAAGAAGATTATAACGCTTGGTTAAAAGAGCAAAAAGTTTTCAAAAATTCGCTAGTACAAAACTAATTATTACTTAAAAAAAGAATAAACAGATAAAGATTATGTCAGCACACGCAGATACACACGATCACGAAGATCACGGACATCATCACAAAGAAACTTTCGTTACTAAATACATCTTTAGCATGGATCATAAAATGATCGCTAAACAGTACTTAGTTACTGGTACTATAATGGGAGTTATTGGTGTATTAATGTCGTTATTATTCCGTATGCAAATTGCATGGCCTGAAGAACCAAATGTATTATTTGAAGCTTTATTAGGTAAATGGGCACCAGATGGTGTTATGGATGCAGATATATATTTAGCATTAGTAACTATCCATGGTACAATAATGGTATTCTTTGTACTTACTGCTGGTTTAAGTGGTACGTTTAGTAACTTATTAATTCCATTACAAATTGGAGCACGTGATATGGCATCAGGATTCCTTAATATGATTTCATATTGGTTATTCTTCTTATCAAGTGTATTTATGATTATTTCTTTATTTGTTGAAGCAGGACCAGCTGCAGCAGGATGGACAATCTATCCTCCATTAAGTGCTTTACCATTAGCACAAGGTGGTTCAGGTGCAGGTATGACACTATGGTTAGTATCTATGGCTATATTCATCGCTTCTTCATTATTAGGTTCATTAAACTACATTGTTACTGTTTTAAACTTAAGAACTAAAGGAATGACAATGACAAGATTGCCTTTAACTATTTGGGCATTCTTTGTAACAGCAATTATTGGTGTAGTTTCTTTCCCAGTATTATTATCTGCTGCGTTATTATTAATAATGGATAGAAGTTTTGGAACATCATTCTTCTTGTCAGATATATTTATTCAAGGAGAAGTTTTACACTATCAAGGTGGTTCTCCAGTATTATTTGAACATTTATTCTGGTTCTTAGGTCACCCTGAAGTATATATTGTATTATTACCAGCATTGGGTATCACTTCAGAAATTATTGCAACAAACTCACGTAAACCAATTTTTGGTTATCGAGCAATGATTGCTTCAATTTTAGCAATTGCATTTTTATCTACAATTGTTTGGGGTCACCACATGTTCGTATCAGGAATGAATCCATTCTTAGGATCAGTATTTACATTTACAACATTACTTATTGCAATACCTTCAGCGGTAAAAGCATTTAATTATATCACTACACTTTGGAAAGGTAACTTACAAATGAATCCAGCAATGCTATTCTCTATAGGATTAGTATCTACATTCATTACTGGAGGTTTAACTGGAATTATATTAGGTGATAGTGCATTAGATATCAATGTTCACGATACTTATTTTGTGGTAGCTCACTTCCACTTAGTAATGGGTATATCTGCATTATATGGAATGTTCGCAGGAATTTACCATTGGTATCCAAAAATGTTTGGACGTATGCTTAATAAAAACTTAGGTTATGTTCATTTTTGGGTAACAGCTATATGTGCTTATGGAGTATTCTTCCCAATGCACTTTATTGGAATGGCAGGATTACCAAGACGTTATTATACAAATAGTAACTTCCCATTATTTGATGACTTATCAAACGTTAATGTTATTATTACAATATTTGCTTTAATAGGTGGTGTTTTCCAAATAGTATTTTTATGGAACTTTTTCTATAGCATGTTCTATGGAAAGAAAGCAACTCAAAACCCATGGAAGTCTAACACTTTAGAGTGGACAACTCCTGTAGAGCACATGCATGGTAACTGGCCAGGAGAAATTCCTCATGTACACCGTTGGGCTTACGACTATAGCAAACCAGGGCATGATGAAGATTACGTTCCTCAAACAGTACCACTTAAAGATGGTGAAGAAGAACTACAACACTAAAATCATTTAGTTATATAATATATTTAAAAGCCTTTCTAATTCAAGAAAGGCTTTTTCTTTATATTTGTTTATATGAATGACAATCTTAACCCTACTAACGATAATTTTTCACCTGAAGAACATGACATTGAAAGGGCTTTAAGGCCACTTTCTTTTGAAGATTTTGCAGGTCAAGATCAAGTTTTAGAAAATTTAGAGGTTTTTGTAAAGGCATCAAACTTAAGAGATGATGCTTTGGATCATACACTTTTTCATGGACCTCCAGGATTAGGAAAAACTACCTTAGCACATATTTTAGCTAATGAATTGGGAGTAGGTATTAAAGTTACTTCAGGACCAGTTTTAGACAAACCAGGAGACTTAGCTGGATTACTAACAAACCTAGAAGAAAGAGATGTTTTGTTTATTGATGAAATACATCGTTTAAGCCCAATAGTAGAGGAGTACTTATATTCAGCTATGGAAGACTTCAAGATTGACATTATGATTGAATCTGGACCAAATGCTAGAACAGTTCAAATTAATTTAAACCCTTTTACACTAGTTGGAGCTACAACACGTTCGGGACTTTTAACAGCTCCTATGCGTGCACGTTTTGGGATAAGCAGTAGACTTCAATATTATTCTACAGAATTACTTTCAACAATTGTACAGCGAAGTGCGCATATAATGAAAGTTCCAATATCAATGGAAGCTGCTATAGAAATTGCTGGACGAAGTAGAGGTACACCAAGAATTGCTAATTCATTACTAAGACGTGTTAGGGATTTTGCACAAATTAAAGGAAACGGAAAGATTGATATTGATATTTCAAAGTTCGGACTTAAAGCATTAAACGTAGATGCACATGGTTTAGATGAAATGGATAATAAAATATTAACTACTATAATAGACAAATTTAAAGGTGGTCCAGTAGGTATTACAACCTTAGCAACTGCTGTTAGTGAAAGTGCTGAAACTATTGAAGAAGTTTATGAACCTTTTTTAATTCAACAAGGCTTTATTTTACGAACCCCAAGAGGACGTGAAGTAACAGAGTTAGCATATAAGCATTTAGGTAGAATAAAAGGAGCAACACAAGGAGGTTTATTTTAATGGCTTATAAGTATCCAGATAAAATCCCTTTTTACAAATTTTTATTAAAATCATCAGCGATTGCAAAAAACCCTATTCCATTTCACAAGCAGTGGTTTGATGAAAAGGATGATACATTTTCAGTAAAGTCACCATTGTATGGTCATATTATACTAACAAGGGATTCTGATATTGCTAGACATATTCTTCAAAAAAATCATAAGTTATATCATAAATCAAAAATTCAAACAAAGTTTTTATCTAAGTATGTTGGTTATGGTTTACTTACCTCAAGTGGGGAGTATTGGTTAAAACAGCGTCGTTTAATTCAACCAGCATTTCATAAAAAGAAAATTGAAAATTTGGTTTCTATTATTGATAAAGCAATCAAAACTCAAGTTGATTCCATTCAATGTCATAAAGAACTTGATTTATATCCAATAATGAACGAATTGGCTTTTGAGGTTGTAGCCAAATCATTATTTAATTATTCAGCTAAAAAAGAAATACTTTCAAGACTTCAAGATATCATTGAAAAATTACAAGTGTTCATTGTTAAAGAGATTAGACAACCACATAAAAAAATATGGTATACTCTTAAAGGTGAAATAAAATACCATATGAAACTAGTAAAAGAAAGTCGTGATATCATTGAAGCCATTATTGATGAGCGACGTCATTCTGGAGAATCTCATGATGATTTATTAGATATGCTTCTTCATGCTCAATATGAAGATGGCTCTTCAATGACTAATGAGCAACTTATTGATGAGATTCTTATTTTATTTGTTGCAGGACATGAAACCACAGCTAATGCATTAACTTTTACATTTACCTTATTAGCATTACATCCAGAAGCTTTAAATAAAGCGACATCAGAAATTAAAAATATTAATACAAGCAATCCTTTAGAAGCTTTAAATCAGTTAAAATATATTAGACAATGTATAGATGAAAGTTTAAGATTATATCCTCCAGCTTGGATAACTGATAGAGTAAATATTGAAGATGATACAATTGGAAATTACCATTTAAAAAAAGGAACTATGTTAGGCATTTCTATATACGAAATGCATAGAAACAAAAAATATTGGAAACATCCTGAAGCATTTCTACCAGAGCGTTTTAATGATGCTAGTAAAGAATTACAAAAGCATTATATGCCTTTTGGAGCTGGACCAAGACTTTGTATAGGTAATAATTTTGCACTATATGAAATGATGCTTACTCTAAAAGCTGTTTTGGAAAAATTTGAAATTAGTACTTCAACAAAAAAGATTAAATTAAATCCATTGATTACATTAAAACCAGTAGATTTAAAATTAAGATTTGAACCTAAAAATTGAATTCAAAATCTAGACATACTCAATTAATAAAAGCCGAAGCAAAACGTTTGGGATTTTTATCTTGTGGTATTAGTCAAGCAGGTTTTTTAGAGCAAGAAGCACCAAGATTAGAGCAATGGTTAAATAAGAATATGCATGGTGAAATGCGATATATGGAAAACCATTTTGATAAACGTTTAGATCCAACAAAATTAGTTGAGGGTTCAAAAAGCGTTATTTCTTTAATATTGAATTATTATCCTTCAGAAACTCAAAAGGATAAAACAGCACCCAAAATAAGTAAGTACGCTTATGGTACAGATTACCATTTCGTAATAAAAGATAAACTTAAAGAGTTGTTGAATACTATTCAAGAACAAGTTGGTGATGTACATGGTCGTGCTTTCGTAGATTCGGCTCCTGTTTTAGATAAGGCATGGGCAGCAAAATCTGGATTAGGCTGGATTGGAAAGCATAGTAATTTAATAACACAGCAAGTAGGTTCCTTTTATTTTGTTGCTGAGTTAATTATTGATTTAGAATTAGAATATGACACACCAACAACAGACCATTGTGGAACATGTACAGCATGTATAGATGCTTGTCCTACTCAAGCTATTACAGAACCTTATGTGGTTGATGGTAGTAAATGCATTTCATATTTTACAATAGAGCTTAAAGAACAAATACCAACTACTGTAAAGGGACAATTTGATGATTGGATGTTTGGTTGTGATGTATGTCAAGATGTATGTCCATGGAATCGTTTTTCAAAACCACATAACGAACCTTTATTTAATCCGCACCCAGAATTACTTTCAATGACAAAAAAAGATTGGGAAGAGATTACTCAAGAGGTTTTTAGCAAAATATTTAAAAAGTCTGCAGTAAAAAGAACTAAGTTTTCTGGACTCACAAGAAACATTGATTTTTTAAAAGAATAGCTATAAAATTTCGCTATTCGCTTCAACCTATTACCTTTGTAAATTCATTTTAACTCAAAAAATTATGAGTAAGCAAAGTAAGCGTAGAGAGGCTCTTGTTTATCACGCAAAACCAACACCAGGAAAAATTAAGGTTGTACCTACAAAGAAGTATGCAACCCAAAGAGATTTATCTTTAGCATATTCTCCTGGAGTAGCCGAACCTTGTTTAGAAATAGAAAAAGATGCATCAAATGCATATAAATATACAGCAAAAGGTAATCTAGTAGCAGTAATATCAAATGGAACAGCAGTTTTAGGATTAGGTAATATTGGACCTGAGGCATCTAAACCTGTTATGGAAGGCAAAGGTTTATTATTTAAAATCTTTGCAGATATTGACGTGTTTGATATTGAGGTTGATACCGAAAATGTAGAAGAGTTCATTCAAACAGTTAAGAATATTGCGCCAACGTTTGGAGGAATTAACCTCGAAGACATTAAAGCTCCTGAAGCTTTTGAAATAGAAAGAAGGCTTAAAGAAGAGCTAGATATACCTGTAATGCACGATGACCAACATGGTACAGCAATTATATCTGCTGCTGCATTATTAAATGCTTTAGAAATTTCTGAAAAGAAAATTGATGAAGTAAAAATTGTTGTAAGTGGAGCAGGAGCTGCAGCTATATCTTGTACAAGATTATATCAATCTTTTGGAGCAAGAAGAGAAAATATTGTCATGTTAGACAGTAAAGGTGTTATTAGAGATGATAGAGAAAACTTAACTGCTCAAAAAGCTGAATTTGCTACACATAGAAAAATAGATACACTAGACGAAGCAATGCAAGATGCAGATGTCTTTATTGGCTTATCTACTTCAGATATTGTAACACCTAGTATGCTTAAAACAATGGCTGTAAATCCTATTGTTTTTGCAATGGCAAATCCTGACCCAGAAATTGCATATCAGTTAGCAATTGATACTCGAGATGATATCATTATGGCTACTGGACGTAGTGACCATCCTAACCAAGTTAATAATGTACTTGGGTTTCCATTTATTTTTAGAGGTGCATTAGATGTAAGAGCTACGTCTATTAACGAAGAAATGAAAAAAGCAGCTGTTGTAGCATTAGCAGAATTAGCAAAACAACCAGTTCCTGAACAAGTAAATGTTGCTTATGGTGAAACAAGATTAACATTTGGAAAAGATTATATAATACCTAAGCCTTTTGACCCAAGATTAATTGGTGTAGTACCAGTAGCAGTTGCAAAAGCCGCAATTAAAAGTGGTGTAGCTCAGGAAGAAATTAAAGAGTGGGCTAGTTACGAAGAGTCTCTACTTCAAAGACTAGGTGGTGACAATAAGTTGGTAAGGTTAATGCATAGTAGAGCTAAATTAAATCCTAAACGTGTAGTGTTTACTGAAGCAGATCATTTAACAGTATTAAGAGCAGCTCAAATAGCACATGACGAAGGAATTGCAAAGCCAATTTTATTAGGACGAAGAGATGAAATTGAACGACTTAAAGCTGAAATAGAATTTGATGCCGAAGTGCCTATTATTGATCCAAAAAGTGATGCCGAATTAGAACGTAAAAACCAATATGCTGAAATTTATTGGAAGCAAAGACAACGTAGAGGTGTAACGTTATTATCTGCTCAAAAGCTAATGAGAGAGCGTAACTTTTTTGCAGCAATGATGGTTAACGAAGGAGATGCAGATGCTTTGATAACTGGTTTTTCAAGAAGTTATCCAACGATATTAAAACCAATGTTAGAATTAATAGGTTTAGAAAAAGGAGCAAAACGTATTGCAACTACAAACTTATTAATGACTCAAAGAGGGCCAATGTTTTTAAGTGATACATCAATTAATATTGATCCTTCAGCAAAAGACTTAGCAAGAATTGCACAAATGACAGCTATAACTGTTAAAATGTTTGGTTTAGAACCAGTTATGGCAATGGTGTCGTATTCTAATTTTGGGTCTTCTGAAAATATTAATGCATCTAAAATGAGAGAAGCTGTTGAGTATTTACATAGAAAGCATCCTGATTTAGCAATTGATGGTGAGTTACAAACAGATTTTGCCTTAAACAACGAAATGTTACAAGATATTTTTCCATTTTCTAAATTGGCAGGAAAGAAAGTTAACTCATTAATATTCCCTAATTTAGATGCAGCTAATATTACTTATAAGCTGTTGAAAGAGCTTAATAAGGCTGATAATATTGGTCCAATTATGATGGGAATGAAGAAACCTGTCCACATACTTCAGTTAGATGCAAGTGTGGATGAGATTGTAAATATGACAGCCATAGCAGTAATTGATGCTCAGAAAAAACAAAAAAGAGCGCAATAACACTAGTTTTTCGGTGTAATAATCTCGTTATAATGTATAATAATTTTATTACATTTGAGACGATAAGAAAATAGAGTTAATGATAACACATATTCAAGGAAGACTTGTTGAAAAAAATCCTACTGATGTCGTAATAGACTGTAATGGTGTTGGGTACTTGATTAACATTTCTTTGAATACGTTTTCACAAATCCCAGATCAAGAAAACGTAAAACTTTACACACATCTTCAAGTAAAAGAAGATTCGCATACTTTGTTTGGGTTTGCATCCTTAGCTGAACGTGAAATTTTTAGACTATTAATTTCGGTAAGTGGCATTGGAGCAAGTACTGCACGAACAATGTTATCATCATTAAATCCAAAACAAGTTAGAGAAGGTATTGCTGGAGAAGACGTAGCTTTAATTCAATCTGTAAAAGGAATTGGGCTAAAAACTGCACAGCGTGTTATTATCGAATTAAAGGATAAAGTGTTAAAGATTTACGATATTGATGAAGCTTCTATAGCTCAAAGCAATACAAATAAAGATGAAGCGTTATCTGCTTTAGAAGTTCTTGGTTTTGCTAAAAAGCAGGCTGAACGTGTTGTGGATAAATTTATTGCCAACAACTCAGAAGCCTCTGTAGAAACAATAATCAAAGAAGCCCTAAAAAACTTATAAGCTATTTTGAAGACAACCAACAATACATATATTAAATTGCTTAAGGCTCAGTTGGCTTTATGCGTCATGTTATTATGTAGTTTAGGCTTATTTGCACAACAGCCGCAAACCGTTAGAGATTCAACATCTACTACATTTTCATTTAACAATTTAAATATTCCAAACCCAAATAGTATAATATATAAATATACTTATGACCCTCTTTTAGATAGGTATATATATACAGCAACTGTTGGTAGTTTTAATATTAAATATCCTGTAATATTAACACCCAAAGAATACCAAGATTTAGTTTTAAAAGAAAGCCTTAAAAGTTATTATAAACAAAAGATTGATGCTTATGATGGTAAAAAGGAAGGTGCTGAAGATTTACAAAAAAACTTGATTCCAGAGTTTTATGTAAACTCTAGTTTTTTTGAAACAGTTTTTGGAGGCAATACTATTGAAGTAATTCCTCAAGGATCTGTTGAAATGGATTTAGGTGTCATGTTTACAAAACAAGACAATCCTTCATTTTCGCCAAGAAACAGAAGTAATTTTACATTCGATTTTGATCAACGTATAAGTTTAAGTTTATTAGGAAAGGTTGGAACACGACTTCAAGTAACAGCAAATTACGATACGCAATCAACGTTTGATTTTCAAAATTTAATTAAACTAGAATACACACCAACTGAAGATGATATCATTCAAAAAATTGAAGTTGGTAATGTAAGTATGCCTTTAAATAGTTCGTTAATTTCTGGAGCACAAAGTTTATTTGGTGTAAAAACCGAATTACAATTTGGAAAAACGAAGGTAACAGCAATTTTTTCTGAACAAAAATCACAAACAAAAACTGTAGTTGCTCAAGGAGGTGGAACACTTGAAGATTTTGAGTTTTTTGGTTTAGATTATGATGAAAACAGACACTTTTTCTTATCACATTATTTTAGAGAAAACTACAACAAAGCTTTAGAGAATTACCCTTATATAAATTCTCAAGTTCAAATTACAAGAATTGAGGTTTGGGTAACAAATAGAACAAATCAAACCGATAATGTTAGAAATATCGTAGCCATTCAAGATATTGGAGAATCAGATAGAATTGGATTAAACCCAATTCCTGGAGGTTTTATTACATCTGCTCCAGGAGCATTCCCAGATAATGGTAATAACAGATTTGACCCAACAACCATTGGTTCGGGTTCAATATTAACTGATGACATTAGAGATATTGCTACTGCACAAAATGGATTTGGTACACTTTCTGGGCAAGTAAATGAGGGATTTGATTATGGTAAACTTGAAAATGCAAGAAAGTTAATTCAAGGTAACGAATATATTGTAGATACACAGTTAGGTTACATCTCGTTAAACCAACGCTTACAAAATGATGAAGTATTAGCAGTTGCATTTCAATATACAGTTGGAGGTGATGTGTATCAAGTTGGAGAATTTGCTAATGATGGTGTAAATGCAACAGATGTTTCAGAAGATGCTAATACAGGAAACCAAATAATAAATAACAATAGTTTAGTATTAAAAATGCTGAAGAGTGCTGTTACAAATGTTGAGCAGCCAATTTGGGATTTAATGATGAAAAACATCTATAATACTGGCGCTTTTCAATTAAGTCAAGAAGATTTTAAACTTAATATTTTCTATACGGAAACGTCTCCGTTAAACTATATTACTCCAGTAGAAGGCACACCATTTCCTGCTCCAATAGGAAATGACGATCCACTTGATGAAACACCATTATTAAGAGTTTTTAATTTTGATAGATTAAACTATAATAACGATCCTCAAAATAAAGGAGATGGATTTTTCGATTTCGTTCCAGGTATTACAGTAATTCCGCAAAATGGTAAGATTGTATTTACAAAAGTTGAGCCTTTTGGTAATTACTTATTTGAGAAGTTAAGACTAGATGCTACTGAAGACTACGAAGGTGACGAAACAATTCCAGGGACGTTTAACGCTAACCAATTAAAATACGTTTATAAAACATTATATAAAGAAACAAAAACAGCTGCACTTCAAGATGGAGAGAAAAACAAGTTTCAAGTAAAAGGACGTTATAAATCTTCCGGAGGTTCAGGTATACCAATTGGAGCTTTTAATGTACCAAGAGGTTCTGTGAAAGTTACAGCTGGAGGTCGTGTACTTGTTGAAGGTGTAGATTATACAGTAAATTATCAAATAGGTACAGTTCAAATTTTAGACCCAGCTTTACAGGCATCTAACACACCAATTCAGGTTTCAGTTGAAAATAATTCAGTTTTCGGGCAGCAAACAAGACGTTTTTCTGGGTTTAATGTTGAGCATCAATTCAATGAGAATTTTGTGTTAGGAGCGACCCTTTTAAATTTAAATGAAAGACCAATAACTCAAAAAGCTAATTACGGTACAGAACCAATAAATAACACAATTTTTGGTTTTAATGGTAATTATTCAACGGAAGTACCATTTTTAACTCGATTAGCAAATAAACTACCAAATATAGATACTGATGTGCCTTCAAACTTATCGTTAAGAGGAGAATTTGCATATTTAGCACCTGGAGCTCCTAAGGGAGCAGACTTTGAAGGAGAGGCAACATCGTATGTAGATGATTTTGAAGGAACTCAAAATGGGATTGATTTATTATCACCACAATCTTGGTTCTTATCAAGTAGGCCAAAAAATTTAGGACGCGTATATGCTCAAGGACCTGAAGATGAAAATGGTTATCAAAATGGATTTGATAGAGCACATTTAAATTGGTATACAGTAGATCCTATATTTTATAGTTCGCAGCGACCAAGTGGAATATCAGACGATGATGTATCAGATTTATATACAAGACGTATTTTTATAGATGAAATATTCCCACAAGTAGATTTGGTACAAGGTCAATCTACAATTATCAATTCTTTAGATTTAGTTTTTGATCCAACTGAGCGTGGACCATATAACTATCAACCTGGAGCAGAAGATGGTGTACTTGAAACACCAGCTAACAGTTGGGCAGGAATTACGAGACAATTAACTTCTACTGATTTTGAGCAAGCTAATGTTGAGTATGTTGAGTTTTGGTTAATGGATCCTTTCTTAGATAATGCATCCAATCCAGGTGGTAAGTTAGTGTTAAACTTAGGTAATATTTCTGAGGATGTATTAAAAGATGGTAAAAAGCAATACGAAAATGGATTACCAGAAGATGGTGATATTAGTTTGTTACCACAAACTGTTTGGGGAAGTGTTGCGCCACAAAATCAATCGTTAATTTATGCTTTTTCATCATTAGGACAAGATAGAACAAATCAAGATGTTGGTTTTGATGGTTACGATGACGTAGAAGAAGCAAATCCTACAGATCCTAGATTCTCTGCATTCAGTAACTTAGAAGATCCAGCAAACGATAATTACACTTATTTCTTAAATACTGAAGGAAATATTTTTGAGCGTTATAAAAAGTATAATGGTTTAGAAGGAAACTCACCTGATACATTTACCGATACGAATAGAGGTTCTACTACTCAACCAGACGTGGAGGATATAAATCGTGATAACACTATGAATACTATAGATAGTTATTATGAGTACGAAATTGGAATTTCACCAACAGATTTTACAGACCCTAACAATCCATATATTGTAGATACGAAAACAATTACAGACATTGTCTTGCCAAATGGAGAGCCTGCTGGTGATGTGAGATGGTATCAATATAGAATACCTTTAGCAGCCTTTACAGGAGAAGAAGGTGGAATATCAGATTTTAGATCTATTCGTTTTGCACGTATGTATCTAAAAGATTTTTCTGAAAGAACTGTATTAAGATTTGGTACACTTGATTTAGTACGTAGTGACTGGAGACGTTATCTATTGTCTTTAGATGACGAATCAAATGAAGAAACAGAAACAGAGCCTACAGATTTTAGTGTTGGAATTATTGGGATTCAAGAAAACGATGGAAGTTACATTACACCACCTGGAGTAAGAAGAGAGCAGTTAAATAATAATAACAATATCATCAGACAAAATGAACAATCATTAGTAGTTAATGTATGTGATTTAGAGTCTGAAGATTCTAGAGCTGTATTTAAGAATATTAATGTAGATATGCGTCAGTATAAAAAGCTACGTATGTTTATTCATGCCGAAGATGGTGTTGATGAAGGGTTTGAGCAAGGAAATTTAGTAGGTTTTATTAGAATGGGTAATGATTTTACTCAAAACTATTATCAAATAGAAGTACCTTTGAGAAAGTCATCTGGAGCACTTGTTGGAACTGATAATGAATCACAAGCTAGAGAGGTATGGCCAGAGTTTAATGAAATTAACTTACCTATTGAGATTTTAGAAAAAATAAAATCTATAGGAATTACAGAAGGAACATTAGGAGATGAAAATCCAACATTCTATAATGTTATCGATGGTGTGCTACAAGAAGGTGAAGTTGGAGAGTTTGATCCTTTCTTATTAGATTTTAATACTGATATAGAAGAAGGTCCTCATGAACAGCGTGTGGCAATAAAAGGTAATCCTAATTTTGGTGATGTTAGAACTTTAATGGTTGGTGTTAAAAATATAGGGCCAAATAATGAATGTGCAGAAGTTTGGTTTAACGAATTACGTTTAGCAGACATGGACAACGAAGGTGGTTGGGCTGCTGTGGTAAGTATGGATACAAACATTGCAGACTTCATGAATGTTAATGCTACTGCAAGAAAAAGCACAAGCGGATTTGGAACCATAGAGCAAGGACCTAATGAAAGAAGTAGAGAAGATGTACAACAATACGATGTTGTTACTAATATTAATATTGGACAACTTTTACCTAAAAAATGGGGATTACAAATACCGTTTAATTATGGGCAAAGTGAAGAGCTTATTACACCAGAATACGATCAACAGTATAAAGATATTAAGTTACAATCACGTTTAGATGCTGCTACTTCTGGAGCAGAGCGTGAAAAAATTAAGCGACAATCTGAAGATTATACAAAAAGAAAGAGTATTAATTTTATTGGCGTTCGTAAACAAAGAACAAATCAAGAAGCTAAGCCTAGGTTTTATGATGTTGAAAACTTAACATTAAACTATTCGTTTAATGAAGTAGAACATAGAGATTTTGAAATAGAAAATTCTTTAGACCAAAATGTAAGAGTAGGAGCTAATTATAACTTTAATTTCAACCCTGTTAAAATTGAACCTTTCAAGAAAAATGACTCTTTATTTAGAGGGAAGTATTGGAAAATATTAAAAGACTTTAATTTTAATTTATTACCATCTAGTTTTTCTATTAATACTGATTTTATCAGACAGTTTAATAAGCAAAAATTTAGAGAGGCTGATTTAGCAGGTGATAATATTGGTATTGAAGAATTATTTAGAAGAAATTATACGTTTGACTTCCAATATACAGTTAACTATGATATTACTGATGCATTACGTTTAAACTTCACAGCAGCAAATAATAATATTGTAAGAAACTATTTTATTGATGATGACTTAAATGGAGATCAAGACCCTACACTAGGTGTTTGGGACGGCTTTTTTGACGTAGGTGATCCAAATAGACAATCACAACAATTAGGAATAAATTATGAACTTCCATTACATAAAATACCAACATTAAACTTCTTGAGAGCTACCTATGCTTATACAGGAGATTTCCAATGGAACAAAGGGTCAGATCTATTTGGTGAGCTAACTATTGATGGCGAAACGTACGATTTAGGTAACTCAATATCTAATGCTAATACGCACAACTTGAATACCACTCTAGATATGCAAAAGCTATATCGTTATTTAGGGTTAGTGAAAAGAAGAGGTAGAACATCTTCTAGACCTGCTCCTAAAAAGGGAGTGCCAAATGCAAGTGGGAAAGAGGATGCTAAGAATAAAAAGCAACCAGGTAAAACAAGTAAACTAGCTAATATTGGAATAGACTTATTGACAAGTATTAAGAGAGCTCAAATAAATTATTCAGAAAATAATGGAACATATTTACCAGGTTATCTTGAAACTCCAGGATTTATAGGTACATTAAAACCAACGCTTGGATATACATTTGGTAGTCAAAGAGATATTAGGAATATAGCAGCAAGAAATGGTTGGTTAACTGTTTATGATCAGTTTAACCAGCAATATACTGAAGTTCATAACGAAAACTTGGATTATTCGGTAAACCTAGAACCAGTTAAAGATTTAAAGATTGATCTTTCTGGTGGTAGAACCTATGCTGAAAATGTAACAGAAAATTTCAATACTACTGATTTAGATGGTGATGGATATAGTGATGTATACAACTCGCTAATCCAAAATTCATTTGGAAACTTTAATATATCTACATCATTAATAAAAACAGCTTTTGGTAAGAGTGATGAAAATGGATCAGCTGCTTTTGATGATTTTAGAGCAAATAGATTAGAGATTGCTAATAGATTAGCTAGAAAGTTCTATGGAACTACAACTTTTGCAACCGACGCCGAAGGATATCCTTTAGGTTTTGGTAAATCAAGTCAAGCAGTTTTACTTCCAGCATTTTTATCAGCTTATACAGGAAAAGACCCAAATAAAATTAGCTTAGGTGCATTTAGAGATTTTCCAATTCCTAATTGGAACTTAAAATATACTGGATTCATGAAAATGAAATGGTTTAAAAAACGCTTTAAACGTTTTTCTGTATCTCATGGTTATAATGCATCATATACAGTTAATCAGTTTAGAACAAACTTAGATTATGTGGCTGGAGATGGAAGTTTAGATTATGCTTCTCAAGATCCTAATGCTTTAGACCAATCTGGGAATTTTAAAAATGAAACAGTTTTCAGTAATATAAATTTAGTTGAGCAATTCAGTCCTTTAGTTAAATTTGACATGGAGATGAAAAACTCATTAAAAATTCTAGCTGAAATTAAAAAAGATAGAATGTTATCTTTAAGTTTTGACAATAACCTTCTAACTGAAGTACAAGGTTATGAATACATTTTAGGATTAGGATATAGAATTAAAGATGTAAAAATAAAGTCACAATTAGCTGGACCAAGAAAGACTGTGAAGAGTGACTTGAATATGAAAGCAGATATATCTATTAGAAATAATAAGACGATTATTAGGTACTTAGATTTAGATAACAATCAAGTTACTTCAGGGCAAACTATTTGGACTCTAAAGTATTCTGCAGATTATGCATTTAGTAAAAACCTTACTGGTATTTTCTATTTTGACTATTCTTTCTCAGAATATGCTATTTCAACAGCTTTCCCACAAACAACAATTCGTTCTGGATTAACATTACGATATAACTTTGGAAATTAATAACTAACACAATATATAATAACATTTATTATGAATATTCCTTCAGAATTAAAATACACTAAAGATCACGAATGGGTTAAAGTAGATGGAGATACTTTAACTATTGGAATTACAGATTTTGCTCAAAGCGAATTAGGAGACATCGTTTATGTAGAAGTTGAAACTGTTGATGAAACACTTGACGCTGAAGAAGTTTTTGGAACTGTTGAAGCAGTAAAAACAGTATCAGATTTATTTTTACCTGTTGATGGTGAAATTGTTGAGTTTAATGAAGCTCTTGAGGATGAGCCTGAAAAAGTAAACTCTGACCCTTATGGAGAAGGTTGGATGATTAAAGTGAAATATAGTGACGCATCGCAATTAGACGAGCTTTTATCTGCCAATGATTATAAAGCTTTAATAGGTGCTTAAAAAAAGCATACCTATTATTACAATAGGATACACCATTTTAATAGCAATACTAAGTTTAGCTAATATTGGAGAATTACCAGATATTGGTTCGAGTTTCGACGATAAAATTTTCCATTTTTTAGCTTACGGATTATTGATGTTATTATGGTTTCTTTTTATATTTAAGTCTAATTTTAAAAAAAGTTTATTGGTTTCTTCATTAATTGTTTTGTTTTATGGTACAATTATTGAGGTATTACAAGGACAATTATCTACTTCCAGAATTGCTGATGTATATGATATCTTAGCAAATAGCCTAGGAGTAGTAATTATGGCATTAATTATTAATATAAAAAGAGAAGTTATCGTTAAAAACATATAAACCCTTGTTTTTTTAGCAAATAATTGGTTATTTTACCACTCTTGAAACACTATTTAAATTATGGAACCTAAAAAGAATCCTAAAGCAGATGTAAGTAGAAATGGCTCTGTGTATTTCGCAGTTGGTCTAGCATTAATGTTATTGTTTACGTACAATACAATTAATTATAAAACGTACGATAAAGAAGCTGTTGATATTGGACAACTTAATCTTGATGACGAATTAGATGAAGAAATTCCAATCACTGAGCAAATTCAAACACCTCCACCACCTCCACCACCTCCAGCAGCTCCTGAAGTAATTGAGATTGTTGAGGATGAAGAAGAGATTGAGGAAACTGTAATCGAATCTACTGAAACAGATCAAGAAGAAGAAATTGTTGAGGTTGAAGAAGTAGAAGTTGAAGAAGTAGAAGAAGATATTGAAGTACCTTTTTCTGTAATTGAAAACGTACCTGTTTTCCCTGGTTGTGAAAAGAAAAAGAGTAACAACGAGAAAAGAAAATGTATGTCTGAAAAAATCACAAAATTTGTACAAAAGAAATTTAATACAGACTTAGCTGGTGATTTAGGACTTACAGGAAGACAGCGTATTAGTGTTATTTTCAAGATTGATAAAAATGGTAACGTTATGGGAGTACGTTCTAGAGCGCCACACCCAAGATTAGAAAAAGAAGCGGCTAGAGTAATTAATTTACTTCCTAAAATGAAACCTGGTAAACAAAGAGGAAAAGCTGTAATTGTACCTTACTCTTTACCAATAGTTTTTCAAGTACAAGACTAAAAATAAACTTTTTATATAGTTAAAATCCCGTTACATATGTAACGGGATTTTTTTTGGTATGCTTATTGTGTTTTATTCATAACATTAACATTTTAAAATAATAATTATGAATTTTTTTAAGAAAAATCACAAACTCGTTGGTCAGAACGAGCAAAGTGAAAAAAAACCACACAAGCATGATGTAAATTTACAAAAAAACTCAACCCTCTACTTTCAGGTTGGGTTGATTTTAACATTACTTGCTACGTATGCACTCTTTGAAATGAATTTTCAAGTAAGTATTCCAAATGAAAAAACATTAGTAACTCTTGAAGAGCCAGATGTATTTACTGCTGAAACAAAGAAGTATGTAATATATGAAGAGCAAGCTCCAAAGGTAGAAAAGAAGCAAATAAAGCCTACTATAGTTATTGATCCAAAAATTGTAGAAGATGACACTCCAGATGTAGTTGCAGCTTTAGTAACTGAAGCGCCAACAGTAGATGTTAGCGAGTTCGATCCAGATGCTATGGATGATGTTATTGAAATTGATGAAGAAGCGCCAGTACATTTTACCTTAGTAGAAAATGTTCCAATATTTCCAGGTTGTGAAAAGAAGAAAACTAACAAGGATAGGAAAAAATGTATGGAGCAGAAGTTAGCTAAGCATATAAATAGAAAGTTTAATACAAACTTAGCTGCAGATTTAGGATTAACAGGAAGGCAAGTTATTCAAACACAATTTAAAATTGACAAGAATGGAAATGTGGTTGATATTAAAGCCAGAGCACCTCATTCAAGATTAGAAAAGGAAGCTGCAAAGGTTATTGGTAAAATACCGCAAATGATTCCTGGTAAGCAACGAGATCAAAATGTAGAAGTAATTTATTCATTGCCTATAGTATTTAAAGTACAATAGATTTTATTTTAATTATTTTTAAAACCGTTATTCAGCTATTGGATAGTGGTTTTTTTGTTTAACCCTTGTTAAAAAAGCATTATCTTTCACCAATCAAAAAGTAACCTATTTAAGATGAAGCAATTCTTCCTACTTTTATTAGTATGTGTTCAGTTCCAATTATTTGCACAAGATTTACCTCAATTTGAAAAACTTCCTGTATTTCCAGAATGTGAAAACGAACCAATTGACAATCTTAAATCATGTTTTTATAATCAATTGTCACAATTTGTATATAGTAACTTTAAGGTGCCACAAATTGTTAGTGATGAGAGTTATAAAGGACAAGCAGTAATTTTATTTGAAGTTGATGCCAAAGGTAATTTTAAAGTGTTGTATGTAGATGCTGTTTACAAAGAGGTAAAAGAAGAAGTTCAGCGTGTTTTTTCCAAATTGCCAAAAATAAAACCAGCAACGTATAATGGTAATCCTACTTACAAACAATATACTTATCAAATTAATGTGCCTTTAGATGCGCCAAATCTTTATAATAATACAATTGAAGATATAAATACTAAAAATCCTAATGAGGAATTATCATTATTAGAACAAGCAGCGAAGACAGAGTTAGATAGCCTTAATAAAAACATTATTCCTTATGAAGATTTAGAGTATAATAGTCAGTTAAACATTCCATTTGTACATCAAGCATATTCAAGATTTGATAGGAGTATGAATGTTGTAGGAGCTAATAGTCATACAGGTTCAAAGCCGTTTGTATATGCAGATGTTGCTGAGTATTATGATTTAAAGTCTGAAAAAGATAAATTATTAAAGGAGCCAAAAGGATGGTGGCAACGCAAGTTGTTTAATGAGCGTATGGTTGCTGTTCAAGGAAAAGGATATTGGTTTACAGTAGATCCTATTTTTGATTTGCAAGTAGGTAAAGACACTGATGCAGATTTTAACTCAACATTTAATAATACTAGAGGATTACTTTTTCAAGGTGGTGTGGGTGAAAAGTTAAGTTTTTCAACATCGGTTTACGAGAGTCAAGGACGCTTTGCTCAATATTTTAATCAATATACTGAGAGTTTAGGGCAACCTGGATCTGAAAATGAAATAGGAGTAGTTCCAGGAAGAGGTATTTCCAAACGTTTTAAAACAGATGCTTTCGATTATCCTGTAGCAGAAGCATATTTGTCCTATGCGCCATCAAAAGCATTTAATGTTCAGTTTGGACATGGTAAAAACTTTATAGGTGATGGTTACCGCTCTTTATTACAAAGTGATGTAACAAGCCCATATCCTTTTTTAAAGTTAAATACAAAATTTTGGAAAATTAAATACACCAATACATGGATGTGGTTAAAAGATATTAGACCAGAAGTTCAAGTAGATGGTGCTTATCAAACAAAATATATAGCTAATCATTATTTGAGCTGGAATGTTTCTAAAAAATTTAATTTAGGATTATTTGAGTCTGTAATGTGGGTGAAAAATGATAATAGAGGTTTTGATATTAATTATTTAAACCCAATTATTTTCTATAGAGCTATTGAATTTGAAACTGGTCAGGATGCTGGAAATGCCATTTTAGGAGCTTCGGCTAAATATAAGGTTAATGACAACTTTTATACCTATGGACAGTTTATTTTAGATGAATTTTCTTTAAATGATATAAAAGGAGGCGAAAAAAGTTGGAAAAATAAATATGGTTATCAAATAGGAGCAAAATACTTTAATGTCTTTAAGGTAGACAATTTAATGCTACAATTAGAGTATAATCGTGTAAGACCATATACATACTCACATAATACAGTATCATTAAATTATGCACATAATAACCAAGCTATGGCACACTTATGGGGAGCTAACTTTAGTGAAGCTATTGCTATTGCACGTTACCATTATGGACGTTGGTTTGCCGATGCTAAAATAGTATTTGGAACGAGAGGTTTAGATTTTAACACTGAAGAAGATGGCTTTAGCTATGGAGGTGATATTTATCGAGATTATGATGAAAGACCTTTTGATACTGGAGTTGAAATTGGACAGGGTAATAAAACAAATACTTTTCATGCCGAATTGCAATCGGGTTATTTAGTAAATCCAGCTACTAACCTAAAACTATTCGCCTATTTAAGTTATAGAAATTTTAATCCAAATGCTACTACAGCTACTACTTTTAGTAATAATACTGTATGGTTTAGCTTAGGATTAAAGACAGACTTATTTAATTGGTATTTCGATTTTTAATAATTTACTTCAAACTCTTGTAAAAAGTACGACGTATTTTTTCTGAGTTTATAAAATTCCAGCTATAACCTAAGTCATCAAAGGTTTTTGTTAATTCAGAATTAGTGGCTACTTGTTCTTCGGTTTGTCCTTTTTTAATTTCAGATAAAATGGTGGTTTTTAGAGTTTCTAACATGTTTAGGTAAGTAGTATATTCTTTTTTGTTAGAAATATTTCCATGACCAGGAATAATGATAGTATCATTATTAATTAACGATAATCCTTTTTTTACAGCAGCAATATAACCATTAACACTACCTCCAGAGTTTAAGTCTATATAAGGATACCAACCTTGAAAGTATGTGTCTCCAGTATGTAATACATTGCTTTTGGTGAAGTAAAGCAATGAATCGCCATCAGTATGCGCATGCGCTACATGAAAAATATATACCTGTTCACCATTCATATAAACACTAAGCTTATCGTTAAAAGTAATCACAGGTAAAGCTTCTTTAGAACGCATAGTATTGTCACGTTTAGGTGTTTCCTCTAATCGTTTACGTACGTTGTCATGCGCAATAATTTTCACACCTTGATGTGTCATGTTGGTGTTGCCTCCAGTATGATCACCATGCCAATGAGTATTAACTACATAATGTATAGGTTTATCGCTAATATCTTTAATGACTGCTAAAATTTTGTCTGTTAATTCAGCAAATTGGTCATCAATAACAAATACACCATCCTCACCAGCAGATACTCCAACATTTCCGCCAGCTCCTTTAAGCATATAAATATGTTCTGTGAGTTTTTCGGTAGTAATAGTAACGTCTTTAAAACGCTGAGCGTTTATAGTAGTTGAAAATCCTATGAGAAATAATAGTGTAAGGCGATGCATAGTGTTTTATTTTGGTGAATAGTCTTTTAAATATACTAAAACTTACGTTGAAACACCTTAATGTAATTACTTAGAGTTTAGATTGCTCAAAACGTATTTTAAAAGTATCTTTGCACGCGTAAAAGCTAAGCGCTAACAAAAACTCATGTCAAGTACTATAAATACTTCTAATTCTTTTAGTTCTAAGTTATCAGATTTAAAAGCTGTAACTAAAATGGGACTGTCATTAAGTGTAGTGTTCTCTTCTTTAGCAGGCTATTTATTAGGAGCCGAAACTATAGAGATAACAACACTTGTTTTATTAGCTTTTGGAGGCTATTTTATGGTTGGGGCTTCTAACGTGTTTAATCAAATTATTGAGCGTGATTTAGATGCTTTAATGAAGCGTACTAAAAACAGACCAATTCCTTCTGGAAGACTTTCTGTCACTACTGCTTTTATTTTAGCTTGTGTATTAACTGTATTAGGTATCGCTATTTTGTACAGCATCAATCCTATAACAGCTATGTTTGGAGCCATTTCTATATTTCTATATACAAGTGCTTATACACCACTAAAAACAAAAACACCACTATCAGTATTTGTTGGAGCTATTCCAGGAGCTATTCCTTTTATGTTGGGATGGGTTGCTGCTACTAACGATTTTGGTATTGAACCTGGAACTTTATTTATGCTACAGTTTTTTTGGCAATTCCCACACTTTTGGGCTATTGGTTGGTTTTTACATGAAGATTATCAAAAGGCAGGATTTAATATGCTGCCAACAGGTAAACAAGATAAAGGAACTGCTTTACAGGCAATTTTATATTCGGTTTGGACAATTATAGTGTCTATTATTCCTGTGTTTGGATTTACTGGGAAATTGCAGCTAACAATAGTAGGAGCAGTTTTGGTGTTTCTAGCAGGTTTAGTAATGTTACATTACGCATTCCAACTCTTTAAAAAAATGACAGTAGTAGCTGCAAGACAGTTAATGCTTGCTAGTGTAATTTACATTACACTTATACAAATTATATACGTTTTAGATAAGTTTATTAGATAATATGGATTTAACTCAAGGAACAGTAGAAGAGAAAAACAATCGCGCCAAAAAAATGATGCTTTGGTTTGGAATTGTATCTTTAATAATGTCTTTTGCTGGTTTAACTAGTGCATTTATTGTTAGTAGTACTAGAGAAGATTGGTTAGCAGATTTTAAATTGCCAAATGCATTTACAATTAGTGTAGTATTAATAGTGATTAGTAGTATTACACTTTTTATGGCAAAAAGAGCATTAAAAGCTAATAATAGAAATGCAACAACTGCTCTTTTATTGACGACTTTTGTGCTTGGAATAGCATTTGTTTACTCACAATTTGCTGGATTTGGAGAAATAATTGAAGCTGGATACAATTTTACAGGACCTACAAGTAACGTTACTATGTCTTATATATATGTGATTGCAATAGTACATATTTTACACGTAGTTGCAGGTTTAATTTGTTTACTTGTAGTAATTTATAATCATTTTAATCAAAGGTATAATGCCTCTAAAATGTTAGGGTTAGAACTCGCTTCTACCTTCTGGCATTTTGTAGATGTTTTATGGTTATACCTCTTTTTCTTTTTATATTTCTTTAAATAAATAAATTGATTATTTTTGTGCAATTCTAAAAATAAAATTCTTTTATGGATACTACAGCAGTAAGTACTGGAGCAGAAGGTAAAACTTGGGGAGGAGGCAACCAACCTCTTAAAGCAAGTTATGGTAAAATGATGATGTGGTTTTTCATCGTGTCTGATGCCTTAACATTTTCAGGATTTTTAGCAGCCTATGGTTTTTCAAGGTTTAAATTTATTGACTCTTGGCCAATAGCTGATGAGGTATTTACACACGTTCCGTTTTTTCACGGTAACTACCCAATGTATTATGTGGCTTTCATGACTTTTATTCTTATTATGTCTTCTGTAACTATGGTATTAGCTGTAGATGCAGGACACCAAATGAAAAAGAATAAAGTAACATGGTACATGTTTTTAACTATCATTGGTGGTGTAATTTTCGTTGGTTCACAAGCTTGGGAATGGGCAACATTCATTCAAGGAGATTATGGAGCTGTGCAAACAAAAGGAGGTAACATTCTTCAATTTGTAGATACTGATGGTAAAAGAGTAGCTTTAGGTGATTTTGTTGTTGCAGAGCACAAAGAAAGAACACAACATCAAAGTAAAGAAGGTATTTGGTTTAAAAGTGAGCCTACATTACCAACTTACACTGTAGAAGAAGTACTTAAAGGTTTAGAGTCTCATGAAAATGTTTTAGTGAGAACGCAAATGATTAATGCTGAAGGACACAAAACAGTATTGTCAAGAGCAGAATCTATTAAGCAAATTAAAGAAAATGGAAAGATAGTAGTAGAAGGTGCTAATCTTCAAGCAAACGAATATGGTTCGCCATTATTTGCAGACTTCTTCTTCTTTATTACTGGATTCCACGGTTTCCACGTATTGTCTGGAGTAGTAATTAATATTATTATTTTCTTTAATGTAATTCTTGGTACTTACGAAAAAAGAAAGAACTACGAAATGGTTGAGAAAGTTGGATTATACTGGCACTTCGTAGATTTAGTTTGGGTATTTGTATTTACATTCTTCTACCTTGTTTAATTAGATAAAATTTATAAAATGGCAGATCACGCACATAAATTAGAAATATTAAGAGGATTAGTTAAGTTTAAGTCTAATACTCAAAAAATTTGGGGAGTTTTAATACTATTAACTATTGTTACAGCTATTGAAGTTGCATTAGGTATAGTTAAACCAGAAGCTTTAATGGCTAAGGTTTTAGGGATGAAACTTTTAAACTGGATATTCATTATCCTTACAATTGTAAAAGCTTATTATATCACTTGGGATTTCATGCATATGAGAGATGAAACTAAATCGCTACGTCGTGTAGTTGTTTGGACAAGTGTATTTTTAATTTGCTACTTAATTTTCATCTTATTACAAGAAGGTGGTTATGTAGATGCTGTTTACAAAAATGGATTTATTACAAGAGACTTTTAATTAAGTTAAAATTATAAAGAAAAGGCGGTTTTAAAACCGCCTTTTTTTATTTTTGCACCATGCAAATCATGAAATATAAAAAACCAGTTGTTTTAGGAATATTATTTTTTCTTCCTGTAATTTTCCTTTTATTTCTGTACCCTTCAAAGCATAATTACAATGCTTTAGATATTGTTAGAGAAAATGTTTTAGACTTAAGTAATTTCACATCTAATGATGATGAGCTAGTAATGCTTAAAGATAATATTACAGTACTTGGTTTTTTGGGTGAGAAGCCGATGAGTAAAGCTACAACAGCGTTAAACTTAAAAGAACTTGTTTATGATAAGTTTATGGGCTTTAAACGCTTTCAAGTTGTAATTGTACTTCCACATGAGGCAAAGGATGAGTTGTTAGCTTTGGAAAAGGAATTATACAAATATGAAAAGCTTAAGTATTGGAAATTTGTGTTTGGTTCAAAGGATGAAATAAGTAAGTTATATAATAGTCTTAAGTTTAGTACTGTCCTAGATGCTAATTTAGCTACAGACGATATTTTTATTATCGATAAAGAATTAAATCAAAGAGGACGAATTGATGATAGAACGGAACCGCAAGTAGCTAAGAATTTTCCAATATATGGAATGAGTACCTATAATTGTATAGAAGTTGCAGAGCTTAAAAATAAGATGAGCGAAGACATGCGTATCCTTTTTACAGAATATAGACAAAAAAGAAAAGGTGATTTTAATTCTACAACTCGTAGAGCAGATGATTTAAAAGGAAATGAAGAAAACTAATTATTCATATGTTGGTATTGCTTTAATAATTCTTGTATTTGGAATTATTTTTATACCTAGAATCGTTGATCGAATAGGTCAAAATGATATTACAAGAGATGAAAGTAGAAGTAAAAATGTATCTACAAGTAATACAATAAAAACTGGTGGAGAAGCACTTTCATTTATTGAAATAAATGGAGAAGCTAAAAAAGTGCCAGCTTTTAGTTTTGTAAATCAAGATGGCAAGTTAATCTCAAATAAAGATTACGAAGGAAAAGTATATGTGTTAGAGTTTTTCTTTACTACATGTCCAACTATTTGTCCAAGAATGAGTAAAAACTTGGTAGATATTCAGGATAGTTTTAATGGTTTAGAAAACTTTGGTATTGCTTCGTTCACTATTAATCCAGATAATGACACACCAGAAGTACTTAAAGCATATGCTGAACAATATGGAGTAACTAACCCTAATTGGCATTTTATGACTGGTGATAAAGACGCTATTTATGATTTAGCAAACGTAGGTTTTAATTTATATGCAGCACAGGATGATGAAGCAGCAGGTGGATTTGAGCACTCTGGAAATTTTGCACTGATAGATAAAAATGGATTCATTCGTTCAAGAACAGATGCTTTTGGAAACCCAAAAATATACTATAAAGGAATAGTTAGTGAAGTAGAAAAGTACGATGAGGATGGTGCCGAACAAGAAATTACAATGCTAAAGGAAGATATCGCAAAATTATTAAAAGAATAAAGGAAAATGAATCAAAAGATAGAAGCTGAAAAGAAGTATAATAAGTGGATAGTAATTCTATCTGTAGCAATTCCGTTAGCTGTTGCAGCACTTTTTGGAATAAATTTAAGACGCTTAGGCTTTGATGTTGAACCTTTAACATTCTTACCGCCAATTTATGCCTCTACTAATGCTATTACTTCTTTTGTTTTGGTATTGGCTTTTATAGCTATCAGAAATAAGAATATAAAGCTACACGAACGTTTAATAAAGATTGCAATAATCTTATCAACATTATTTTTAGTAATGTATGTAGCTTATCATATGACAAGTGATTCTACTAAGTATGGAGGAGAAGGGATTGTAATGTACTTCTACTATTTCATCTTAATTACTCATATTGTTCTTTCTATTGTAGTAATTCCTTTCGTGTTAATCACTTATGTAAGAGCTATTACTAACAATATTGAGCGTCATAAAAAAATAGCAAAAATTACTTTCCCATTGTGGTTATATGTAGCTATAACAGGTGTAGTAGTATATATAATGATCTCACCATATTACATTTAGCATGAAATCTAAAATTGTTCTTACCTTAATTATGTTTGTTGTGTTTGTTAATTCAAATGCACAATGTGCTATGTGTAGAGCTGTTCTTGAAAGTGAAGAAGGGCAAACAGCTGCTAAAGGTATTAACGACGGAATTATATATTTAATGGCAATTCCATATATTTTAATTGGTGGCTTAGGGTACTTTATTTATAGAAAGTTAAAGACTAAATCTTAAAATTTTAACATTTTATTACAACTTCGTTTGTAACAAAATCTTTCTTTTACAGTCTAATAGGTGTTGTTTTATAAATCAACAGCTTAAAACACTAACTATGTTAAAAATCAACCAACTTCATAAATCCTATCCTATAGGTGACTCTAGCTTACATGTTTTAAAAGGAATTGATCTGTCTGTTGAAAGTGGAGAGATGGTTGCTATTATGGGTTCTTCTGGTTCTGGAAAGTCTACACTTTTAAATATTATTGGAATTTTGGACGAAGCAGATTCTGGAGAATATGTTTTAGATGGTGTAGAAATTAAAAACCTAACCGAAAAGAAAGCAGCAGTTTATAGAAACAAATTTTTAGGATTTATTTTCCAGTCATTTAATTTGATAAACTATAAAAATGCACTAGAGAATGTTGCTTTACCCCTATATTACCAAGGGCAAAGTAGAAAAGAGAGACAAAAAAATGCTATGTTTCACCTAGGTAAAGTTGGATTAGCTGATTGGGCTCACCATTTACCAAATGAACTTTCTGGTGGACAAAAACAACGTGTAGCAATAGCAAGAGCCTTAGCAGCAGATCCAAAACTGCTTTTGGCTGATGAGCCTACTGGAGCATTAGATACTAAAACATCATACGAAATTATGGAATTCCTTCAAGAATTAAATGACGAAGGAAAAACGTTGTTGATTGTAACTCACGAAGAAGATATTGCAGAAATGTGTAAACGTGTAGTGAGATTACGTGATGGTGTTATTATGGAAGATAAAAAAGTTGAACAAGTAAGAGCTTCACAATATGTTTGATTTAGATCTTTGGCGCGAAATATTTCAAAGTATAAATAAAAACCGAACTAGAAGTATTTTATCTGGTTTTACGGTGTCTTTTGCTATTATGCTATTTGCTATACTTTTTGGTATTGCAAACGGTTTGAAAAACACATTTGCCGAAGCCTTTGCTGATGATGCTAATAATGCAATTTTTATTAGAGCAGGACAAACTACCAAAGCGCATAAAGGGTTACAAGCTGGTAGAAAAATTCAATTCAAAAATGAAGACTTCGATTATATAAAAGAAGATTTCTCAGATGGAATAGAATATATTACTGCTAGAATATATAAAGGTGTAAATGCCTCTTTTAGAAATGAGAAAAATAGTTATACAGTAAGAGCTGTACATCCTGATCATCAATACCTAGAACGTACAATAATTGATAATGGTCGCTATATTAATCAAAACGACTTAGTAGAAAGAACTAAGGTGGTTGTAATTGGAAGGCTCGTTGAGGAAGACTTATTTTTAAAAACTACTGCACTTGGAAAATATATCAATCTAAGTGGAATTCAATATAAAGTAGTAGGTGTATTTTCAGATGATGGTGGAGATAATGAAGAACGACTTATTTATATGCCAGTTACTACAGCACAACAAGTATATGGTAATAATGATCATTTAGATCAAATAAACTTGACCTATAATCCAAAAATGAATCACGACCAAGCAATTAGTTTTGGTTTAGATATTGAAAAAAAATTAAAGCAACGTTTTTCAGTAGCTAAAAGTGATCAAAGAGCTGTTCGAGTGTTTAATATGGCAAGTCAAACAAAGGGTGTAAGCCAAATGATGAATGGATTAGGAATCATCATTTTTGTAATAGGACTTGGAACTCTTATTGCAGGTGTAGTTGGTATAAGTAATATCATGATTTTTGTGGTCAAAGAACGTACTAAGGAAATTGGTATTAGAAAAGCATTAGGAGCTCAACCTAGTACTATAGTTAGGATGATTCTTTTAGAATCTATATTAGTAACTGCTTTTGCAGGTTATTTAGGATTATTAATTGGAACTGGAATTCTAGAATGGGCTACTCCAGTTTTAGAAGAGAATTTTATTAAAAACCCAGGTGTTAGTCAATCATTAGTTATAGGAGCAACTATAACATTGATACTTGCTGGTTCATTGGCTGGATATTTACCTGCTAAACGAGCAGCAAGAATTAAACCTATTGTCGCACTTAGAGCAGATTAGTTATGATTAGATTTTTATTTGATAGAGATACGTGGCAAGAAGTTTGGGATAGCCTTAATAAAAATAAGTTGAGGTCTATCTTGACAATGGTAGGTGTTTGGTGGGGAATTTTACTCTTAATAGGCTTGCTTGGTTCAGCTAAAGGAATTGAGAATTCTTTTAATCGCCTTTTTGGAAATTTCGCTACTAATAGTGTTTTTATTTGGGGACAATCTACAAGTAAACCATTTAAAGGTTTTCAAGAAGGAAAAGCAGTGCGCTTATCATTATCTGATGCTAAACGTGTTGAAGAAAATATTGAAGGGATTGAGTTTGTAGTTCCTAGAAACCAAAATCAAGGCTTTGTATCTAGAAAAACACTATCTGGAAATTATAGTGTAGCAGGCGATTATCCATTATTAGATGTTGTTCAAAAAAAGAAATTATTAAATGGTCGTTTTATTAATCAAAACGATATCAATGAGAATAAAAAGTCAGCTGTAATATCAGAAGATATATATAAACAGTTATTTGAGAAAGATGTAAAGCCAATTGGAGAGTATATTGAAATTAACGGAATAAACTTTACTGTTATTGGAGTGTTTGAAGAATCTAATGTAAATATGGGGCCTTCAAGCGATATACATATACCTTTTTCAACATTTCAGCAAATTTATAATCAAGGTGACCAAATAGGTTGGATGATGATTACTGGGAAACCAGAATTTGATATCAAACAAATTGAAGCTGATGCTAAATTATTGTTGAAAAACTTAAACAAAATTCATCCTAACGATAAACGTGCGTTTGGTAGTTTTAATTTAGGAGATGCCTTTGGAAGAATGACAGGATTCTTAACAGGAATGCAATTTTTAACTTGGTTTGTTGGAATAGCAACGTTAATAGCTGGAGTATTTGCAATTGGAGGCATACTATTAATTACAGTAAAAGAACGTACAAAAGAGATTGGTGTTAGACGTGCCCTTGGAGCAACGCCTTTTGAAGTAAAAAGGCAAATTGTTGTAGAAGCTGTTTTTATTACCATAATTGCTGGTGTAGCTGGAATTATTTCAGGAGGATGGATATTAATAGCTATAGATAAGCTTGCTGGTCAAGGTGATGATGCAACATTTGTAAACGCTTCAGTAACCATAAGTGTAGTATTTATAGCCTTAGTAATTTTGGTAGCTTTAGGGACATTGATAGGATTAATTCCTGCATTTAAGGCTACAAGTATAAAACCAATAGAAGCATTAAGAGAAGAATAAAAAAACTAATCAATTAAAAATGAAGAAATCAGTAAAAATCATTATTGGAATTGTCTTAATAGTAGCCTTACTATTTGTATTGAAGCATTTTAAAGACGCTAATTCTAAAGATATAGAAGAGTTTAAGGTAGAATCACCTTTTTATTCTTCAATTAATAAAAAAGTAGTCGCTACTGGAAAGTTAAATCCAGAAGAAGAGATTGAATTAAAACCACAAATTTCTGGAATTGTTGATGAAATTCTAGTAGAAGAAGGTGATTTAGTTCAAAAAGGGGACTTAATTGCAAAAATTAGAGTAGTACCAAACGAGCAAAGTTTGGTTAGTGCTAATAGTAGAATTAATACTGCAAGACTATCTTTTAAAAATGCTGAAACCTTATATCTTAGAAATAAAACATTATTTGAAAAAGGTGTAATTTCTAAACAAGATTTTGAAAACAGTGAGCTAAGCTATAACCAAGCTAGAGAAAGTTTAGCACAGGCTCAAAATGATTATCAAATCATTAAGCAAGGATCTTTATCTGGAGGTAGTTCGGCTAATACAAATATTATTGCTCAAATTTCTGGTACTGTACTTCAAATTCCAGTTAGAGAAGGTGATCAAGTTATTGAAAGTAATACATTTAACGCTGGAACAACTATTGCTACAGTTGCAGATATGGGGAAAATGATTTTTGAAGGAAAGGTTGATGAAGCAGAAGTAGGAAAGCTAGAAGAAGGTACTGAAATTTCGGTAATCTTAGGAGCTATTAATGAAAAAGAATTTCCAGCTAAATTAACATTTGTGGCTCCAAAAGGAGTTGAGGAAAATGGAGCTGTTCAGTTTACAATTAAGGCTGATGTTTCTGTAGAAGAATCCACTAATATTAGAGCAGGTTATAGTGCAAATGCTGAGATAGAAATTGAAAGCAAAGATAGTGTTTTAGTAATCAAGGAATCTTTACTTCAGTTTAATAGAATCACAGAAAAACCATTTGTAGAGTTACAAAAGGAAGATGGTAGTTTTGAAAAGAAGGATGTAGAAACAGGTTTATCTGATGGAATTAATATTGAAATTACTGAAGGTGTAAAAGAAGAAGATAAAATTAAAGTTTGGAACAAAGCTAAAGATGAAAACAATGATGATGAAGACTAACATAAAAGCATTAACACTTCTTTTGTTTGTAGCATTAAGCTTTTCAAGTTTTGCTCAAAAAAAATGGACATTACAAGAGTGTATTATGTACGCTCAAGAAAATAATATTTCGATAAGACAAGGGGAGAATAACTTAATGTTAAACGAACAAGATATTATTTCAGCTAAAGGAGCGTTTTTACCAAGTATTAGTGGTAGTGCAGGTCATAGCTTAACTTTAGGGAATGCAGAAATTTTCCCTGGGCAGTTTGTAGATAGAACTGCAAATAGTACTAATTTTGGTTTGTCTCTTTCAGAAACAATTTACAATGGTTCTCGTATTAAAAATCAATATAAACAGGCGCAGTTAACATATGATTTTAATAGTGTTAATTTAAATCAGGTTAAAGAGAATATGTCTTTAGATGTTGCTGTAGCATATCTTAATATTTTGATGTTTAAAGAGCGTTTAGAAATAGCTAAAACTCAATATGAATTTTCTGTAAAACAGTTGAAACAAGTTAAAGAATTAGTGGATGCAGGAGTTCAGCCTAGAGCAAATATTTTTGATTCTGAAGCTACTTTAAGTACAGATGCGCAAAGTGTTACTAGTGCCGAGAATGATTATAATTTAGCCTTACTTACGCTTTCACAATTATTACAATTACCTTTTGATGGATTTGAGGTGGAAATCCTAGAACTTGAAGATCCTTCGTTAGAGATTATGTATGATAAAATTGATGATGTTTTAAGTTATGCTCTAGAGAATAGAGGAGAAGTTAAAATGGCAGAAATGATGATTGAAAGTGCAGAGTTAGATACAAAAATTGCAAAATCTGGTTATTATCCTAGTGTTACTGGAGGTTATAGCTTAGGGTCAAATGCTTTTTATACTAATTTACAAGATGGTGAAGATACGTTCTTTAACCAGTTAAATAATCAAAAGTCTCATTTCTTTAATGTTGGTGTAAACATTCCAATTTTTTCAGGTTTTCGAAATGATGTAAATGTTGCTAAGTCAAAAATTAGAGAAGAGAATTCTAAATTAACTTTACAACAAACGAAGTTAGATTTAGAATCAAATATTCAAAGAGCTTTTACAGATGCTAGAGCTGCTTTAAGATCTTATGAGGCAGCGCAAAAGTCATTTAGTTCTCAACAAGAATCTTTTAATAATGCTCAAGAGCGTTATAATATTGGTGCTATGAATGCTTTTGATTTAGAACAAGCAAGAGTACGTTTTGTAAATGCACAATCTTCATTATTAAATGCTAAATATGATTTTGTTTTTAAGACAAAAGTTTTAGACTTTTACATGGGAAAACAAATTACATTATAACTTGGCTTATATACTAAATATAGAAACGTCTACAACCAATTGTTCAGTCTCTCTTTCAAAAGAAGGAGAGACTTTGGTTTTAAAAGAAGATAATAGTAAAGATTATTCGCATGCAGAGCGACTTCATGTTTACATTGATGAGGTTCTAAAAGAAGCAGAAATGTTATTGCAGGATATTGATGCTGTTGCAGTAAGTAAAGGTCCTGGTTCTTACACAGGGTTGCGTATTGGTGTTTCTACTGCAAAAGGCTTGTGTTTTTCGGCAGATAAACCTTTGATTTCAATTTCGACATTAGAAGCTTTAGCACATCAAGTAAAAACTAATAAAGGTGTTATTATACCAATGCTAGACGCAAGACGTATGGAAGTATATTCTGCTGTTTTTGATGATGAGTTTAAAAGTATTAGAGAGATTCAAGCTCAAATTTTAGATGAATTATCATTTGTCGAATATTTAGAGCAAGGAAAAGTTTTTTTTGTAGGGAATGGTATAGAAAAAACAAAAATGTTAATTAATCACCCAAATGCAGTTTTTGTTGAAGGTAAGTTACCATCGGCTAACGAAATGAGTATGCTAGCTTATAATAAGTATAAAAAAAGCGACATCGAAGATGTCGCCTATTTTGAACCTTATTATTTAAAGGATTTTATAGCATTAAAGCCAAAACCAAAGGTTTAAGCTTCTTTATGTATTTCTACTTGGTGTGGATATGGAATTTCAATTCCTGCTTTATCTAAAGCTTCTTTGGTAGCTTCTGTTACTTCAAAGTATACATCCCAATAATCTTCAGATTTACACCATGGTCTTACTGCAAAATTTATAGAACTATCTGCTAATTCAACAACATTTACAGTTGGTTCTGGGGTGTTAATTACTTTTGGGTTAGATGTTAAAACATTCATTAAAACATTTTTGGTTTCTTTAATGTCTGCATCATAACTAACACCAAAAACTAAATCTACTCTTCTTGTTCCTAGAGAACTGTAATTAATAATATTTCCATTAGATAGAGATCCATTAGGAATTATAATCTCTTTATTAGTAACTCCAATTAATTTTGTTGTAAAAATTTCAATTTCCTTTACTGTTCCTATTTCACCTTGAGCTTCGATTAAGTCTCCAACTTTATAAGGTTTAAAAATCATGATTAAAGTACCACCAGCAAAATTTGATAAAGATCCTTGTAAAGCTAAACCAATAGCTAAACCAGCAGCACCAATAATTGCGGCAAAGGATGTTGTTTCAACACCTAACTTAGCAGCAACCATAACAAATAACAATATTTTTAAAGCCCAACTTAATAGATTAAGTAAAAACTTTTGAAGTGTAATTTCTACATTTCTTTTTTTCATGACTTTTTTAGTCATTTTCATCATAATACTTATAAGAAATAAGCCAATGATTAGTATAACTAAAGCAGTTATAACTCTAGGAGAATACTCTAATATTAAGCTCCATAAATTTTCGATGTATTCCATTTTTAGTGAAATATAGGGTTTTTAATTAAAGAGTGTTTATATGCTCTATTAGTGTTACTAAATCTGAATCTTTACTTAGTTTTATTTTATTCTTCTTGATAAACTTTAAAATATCATCTTTTGATTCAGGAAAAAGAGCTGCAAATTTACTTTTGTTCTTTGGCATTAATACAGCCATGTTATCTTTAACTTTAATATAAGTTCTGTCTTTTAGTCTTTTAAATTGAGGTGGTTTGTGTTCGTCGTAACCAGTTTTAGAAAACTTTTCTTCTTGAAAAATAATAATTTGCTTTTTTAAGATGGTATTATCACCAGAGCTTTTTAAAATTGAAAAATAAGAAGTTCTTTTATTGCCATCATCGTCAATGTAATCAAAAAGCTTAAAGCTAGTTTTAGTATTGATAAATGTTATTACAATATCTTTTCTGTATTTGTTTAAAGCATAAGCTTTATTGTTTTGACTTTCAACCTCCATTTCTCCACTGAAAATGTTGTATTTTACTTTGAAAAGGTTGTCAGGCATTGTTGATATAGATGCTAATTGATAAGAGTCAGTTAAATATTTTGACCCTTCAACATCATAACTTGTGTCTGCGTCAATTGTAATGAAGCTATTTTCACGTCCATATGTTGCATTTCCATCAGCAAAAGCAATGCTTTGAGAAAAAGATAAGGAGCAAATAGTAAAGCTAAATAAAGATAAAAGAATTTTTTTCATAATTTTTTTGTAATTTTTTAGTAAAAGTAAAAAAAGTTAGTTTATTAAACTATATAAACATAAAAACAAAGCAATTATTGCAGGTATGCTTTGAACATAAAATAACTTTATTTTTTTTGTAGAGTAAGACCCATAAATTCCAGCTAAGGTCACACAACTTAAAAAGAAAATTATAATAGTTATATTATTTGTAATTAGACCTAAAATTAAACCTGCGGCTAAGAAGCCATTATATAGTCCTTGGTTTGCAGCTAAAACCTTAGTTTCTTCTGCAAATTTTTTAGATTTTAATCCAAATGTTTTAATACCTTTTGGAGTAGTCCATAAAAACATTTCTAAAATTAAAAAGTAAATATGCTCTATTGCAACAATGCTTATAAGTATTTTAGTTATTAAAATCATTTAATTAGTGAGATTGCGTCGTTTACTTCAGTAACAGGTAATTTACAAGCTTTGTTTACACATACGTAAATTAAAGTGTTGTCGTCAACATATCTATTTTTTAACAGTGGTAAATTGTTTTCTGATGTACTGCCAATCAAAAGTTTGTTAGGTAGGTATGTTTTGTTTAATTCAGAAATTTTATTTTTAGCGTCTTTACCAACTATGGCAACTTCATAATATTTTTGAGTATAATTTAACTTTAAGTCTAACCAATTAGAAAAACCAGAAGGATATTGTGATAATTCTGGAAGTACATTGTTTAGCATTATTTTAGCAGTATTAGCATAAGCTTCATTATCAAAATAATGTGATAATTTAAATAAACTTTTAGCCATCATAGAATTGCTTGCAGGAATTACGTTATCTCTATATTCAATAGTTCTAGTTACTAACGAAGTGTCTTCATTTGATGTGAAAAAGAACATTTTACTAGAATCATCAAAAAAGTGATCAAAAGTATAGTTGGTTAAATTGCGTGCATTATTCAGCCATTTTTCATCAAAAGTGCTTTCGTATAAACTTAAAAAAGCTTCGATTGTGGCAGCATAATCTTCTAGATAGCCATTAATTGTACTTTTTCCTTCCTTATAATTGTGAAATAAACCACCATCAGGTTTTAGTTGTTTAGTTATAATGAATTCAGCATTTTTTATAGCGCTATTTAAAAAAGTATCATCTCCAAAAACACGATATGCGTCTACATATCCTTTTATCATTAAGGCATTCCACGAAGTCAATATTTTATCATCAAGACGTGGTCTGTCTTTCTTCTCTCTATGCTTTAATAATAAGGTCTTCCAATGAGAAATTTTATTTGTTAATTCATCTATTGATAAATTATACTTTTCTGCTATTTCTTTGTTAGAGGCTTTTCTGATTAATACATAATTCCCATGTTCCCATAACCCATAATTGTTGATGTTGTAGTAGTCGGCAAATAAGTTATAGTCTTCAGGTAATAGTGTTTCTAATTCTTTTTTAGTCCAAACGTAAAATGCACCTTCCTCTAATTTGCCTTCAGGAGTAGTGCTGTCGGCATCTAAGGATGAGTAAAATGTACCTTCTTCATGAGTTAATTCTCTTTTAACAAAATCAAGGGTTTCTAAAACCACATTTTTATATAAAGGATTTTTAGTAATAAGATAAGCGTCACTATACAAACTTACTAGTTGAGCATTGTCGTAAAGCATTTTTTCAAAATGTGGAACATGCCATTTTGTATCAACTGAATAACGAGAAAAACCGCCTCCTATTTGATCGTAAACACCTCCATAAGCTATATTGGTTAAAGTGTTATTTACATAATTTTGAAGTTCAATATCATTATTCTGGTATGCTTGACGTAATAAAAAGTGAATATTGTTTGGCATCATAAACTTTGGAGCGTTTGTAGTACCGCCTTTTTGATAGTCGAAACGTTTAGACCAATTTGCAATAGCTTCATTAATTTGTGTTTGCTCAAATTTTGCGTCATTGGTATTTAAATTAACAATATCTAAAGATTTAATTCCTTCTTCTAATCTGCTAGCATATTCATTTAATTTTTGTGGATCATTATTATAAATGTCTACTATTTGAGTAAGAGTTTTTATCCATTGTTCTTTTTTAAAATAAGTACCTCCCCATACTGGTCGACCATCTGGTAAAGCTACTGCATTAAGAGGCCATCCTCCACTCCCAGTCATTAGTTGTACAGCATTCATGTAAACTTGATCTACATCTGGTCGTTCTTCTCTATCTACTTTTATATTAATAAAGTTATCATTCATTACTTTAGCAACTAATGAGTCTTCAAAACTCTCATGTTCCATTACATGGCACCAATGGCATGCAGCATAACCAATACTAATTAAAATAAGTTTGTTTTTTTGTTTAGCTTCAGCAAGTGTTTCATCGTTCCAAGCTTTCCAATTTACGGGGTTATGTGCATGTTGTAATAGGTAAGGACTAGTTTCATTTACAAGAGCATTAGTATATTTATGGTTCATTTCTTTTAAAGTTTTACTTTTGCATGAACTAACCGCAATAGCTAAAATTAATAGTATTAATAATTTGTTTTGCATAAATCAAAAGTACAAAATTGAGTGTAAAAAAAGCGTTGAGGTTTTCAACGCTTTAATAAAGTATTATAATTGATGGTTTAATTTAACCATTAATAGCTTCTACTGTCTCTACTTTGTCTTTTAGCATTTCTTTTAACATGTTTTCAATACCATTCTTTAAAGTAAATGTTGAAGAAGGGCAACCACTACATGCGCCTTGAAGTATTACTTTAACCTTTTTAGAATTTTCATCATAAGATTCAAATTGAATATTACCTCCATCGCTAGCAACAGCTGGTTTTACATACTCTTCTAAAATATTTATGATTTCTTTAGAAGTATTGTCAAGAGCATCAAAGTTTTTATCTAAATCTTTTTGAGTTTTATGAAGTTTTTGAGGTGCATCTGCGGTTACAACTTCTTTACCGTTTTCTATAAACTCTTTAATAAAAGTTCTAAGTTCTATGGTAATATCATTCCACTCGGCAACGTCATATTTTGTAATTGAAACATAATTTTCATCTATAAAAACACTTTTTACAAATGGAAAATGAAATAATTCAGTTGCTAATGGAGATAATTTAGCTTCATCAATAGAGGTAAACTCATACATGCTTGTTACAATTTTTTTGTTTGTAACAAATTTTATAACACTCGGATTAGGAGTGCTTTCAGCATAAACAGTAATAGGTATTTTCTTTTTCTCTTCAGAAATTATTACTAAACCTCCATTGTTTAAGTAGCTGTCTATTTGTTCTAAAACTTCATTTTGAACATCTTTCCATTTAACAATGTCAAAGCGTTCTATAGCTATAAAATTACTTGATATATATACTTTCTTTACAAACGGTAAGTAAAATAGCTGTTGAGCTAAAGGAGAGTTGTTTGCATCATCTATATTGTTAAATTCGAAGCTCTCATACGATGTTAAGAACTTATTTGTTTCGAATTTTATAATTTTAGGATTATTAGTTTCTTGTATTGAAACGTTAATTTTTTCCATCACAAATATTTTTTTTGCAAAAATAATAAAAGAAATGTTGAGTTATATATATATTTGGAAATCATTAACTAAACTATCGTGAGAAAACTACTACTTTTAATAACTTTAAGTTTTATATACTCATTATCTGGATTTTCACAAGATGTGTTAATGCAGAATGGGACAATTACACAGTGTGGAGGTGTTTTTTATGATTCAGGAGGTGCTTCAGGAAATTACTCTAGTAATGAAAATTTTGTGCTAACAATTTGTCCTGAAGATGCAGGAGATTTAATTCAACTTGATTTTTTTGAATTCAATACCCAGTTGAATGCTGATACATTATATATTTATGATGGACAAGATACAAGTGCTCCGTTAATTGGAGAGTATGACGGTGGAGCCGCTAATAGCCCTGGAGTTGTAATGGCTTCAAACGCTTCGGGCTGTCTAACTATTCAATATATAAGTGATGCTGCTGCAAGTACAACTGGTTGGGCGGCTAACATTGGCTGTGCTTCGCCATGTCAAACAATAACAGCTTCGATAGATAATACCAATCCAGCTCCAGATGGTTCTGGAAATGTTGTGATCAACAATGGAGATTCTGTTGATTTTACTGGTAGTGCAACATTTTCAGAAGATGGTACGGGAGCAACATATGAATGGGATTTTAATGATGGGAATAATGATACAGGATTAAATGTTACAAATACATTTAATACACCTGGAACATATACAGTAACATTAACAGTAACTGATCCAAATCCAATGGGATGTTCAGATACTGCAACAATAACAGTGCAAGTTTTAGGACCTTATTTACAAATTGATCAAACAACATATACAGTTCCAGAATTAATTGAAGATGTTTTAGTTAATAGTCCTTGTGCAGGAGTATCTAATATAAATTTTTCAACAGGAACAAACTTTTCAAGTACTAATGGAATAGGTTACTTTTTCGGTAATGGACAAGACTTTCCTTTTACAGATGGAATTGTTTTAACTTCAGGAAATGCGGCAAGTGCTGGTGGTCCAGAAACAGGGACATTAAGTGACGGTTCTAATGCGTGGCCTGGGGATTTAGATCTTGAGAATGCAATTCCTGGATTAAATGCTGGAGATACAAACAATGCAACATTTATAGAATTTGATTTTGTCCCTTTAGCAAATACAATTAGTTTTAATTTCGTTTTTGCTTCAGAAGAATATGGAGGGTTTCAATGTAGTTTTACTGATGCTTTTGCTTTCTTATTAACAGATACTAATACTGGAGTTACTACAAATTTAGCGATAGTTCCAGGTACAACAGATCCAATTTCTGTGTTAAACGTTAGAGATAACGCTTATAATGGAGGTTGTCCTTCTGTTAATGAAGAATTTTTTGCAGCATATTATGGTAATCCAGGTGGTTTACCAGAAATAAATAGTCCAACAGATTTTAGAGGACATACAGTAAGTATGGCTGCTCAAGGAACTGTTATTCCTAATACTACATATAGTATTAAACTTGTTATTGCTGATGATGGCGATACACTTTATGATGCTGCAGTATTTTTAGAAGCTGGAAGTTTTGATTTAGGAGGAGAATTAGGAGACGATATTACAATTGAAGCTTCAACTGCATTATGTTTAGGAGAAACAATTGTTTTAGATACTCAAGTGCCTACAGCCACACATATTTGGTATTTAAATGGAGAAGTGATTAATGGTGAAACCCAATCAACTCTTGATGTTACTATTCCTGGAGAGTATACAGCAGAAATAGTTTTTAGTGGTGATTGTACTGCTTCAGATTCTATTATTGTTGAATTTATACCTAATCCAACGGTAGAAGCTGTCCAAAACTTAGTTATTTGTAATGCTCCTGGAAATGTATTTAATTTAACAGATAATGATGCTTTAGTTTTAGGAAGTCAAACACCAGAAGATTTTGAAATTTCATATTATACATCACAGGCTGATGCAGATGAAGGAGATAATGCTATTGATGCAGCTACAGCTGTTAATTATGCTGGTTCCAATGGAGAGACTATTTATGTTAGAATTGAAGATGTTATAACTCAATTATGTTTTGATACTTCAAGTTTTCAGTTAGTAATTACTGATAATCCAACCATTTCAACTGTTCCAGACTTAGAAGTTTGTGATGATGATAGTAATGATGGTTTTGAGGAATTTGATTTAACGGTTCAGGATTTAGGTATATTAGGGACGCAGTTACCAGCAGATTTTGTAGTTACATATTATGCAAATTTTGCAGATGCAGATGCAGGGAATAATGCTTTAGTAAGTCCATATACAAATATAGTTAACCCACAGCCAATTTATGTTAGAGTAGAAAGTGCAAATGATGAGACGTGTTATGCAGCCTCACCTTCTCCATTATTTAATTTGGTAGTAAATTGGAAAGCGATAGCGAATGCTGTTCCAGACATGGAGGTTTGTGATGATGACACAGATGGATTTGCATCGTTTGATATTTTCTCACAGACCTCAGGTGTATTAGGAGGTCAAGATGCAGGTTTATTTACGGTTACGTATCATGATAATCCAACAGATGCAGGTACAGGAGCTAATGCTTTAGGTAATCCATATACAAATACAGTAGCAAATCAGCAGACGATTTATGTACGTATAGAAGAGGATGCAAATCCAGTATGTTATGGGACGACACAGTTTGAGATTATAGTAAACCCATTACCAACAATTACACCAGTAACGCCATTAGAAGTTTGTGATGATGATGCCGATGGATTTGCTGAGTTTACTTTAGAAGATAAGAATGCAGAAATATTAAATGGACAAACAGATGTTGTAGTAAGTTACTATGCATCTCAAGTGGATGCAGACGGCATGTCAAATGCTTTGGTAAGTCCGTATACAAATACAGTTGCATTTTTTCAGACAGTAGTAGTAGGATTAGAAAATACAGCAACGGGCTGTTATACCACTACGACGATGGATTTAGTAGTAAATCCATTACCAATACCAGTAGCTCCACCAGTGTATGAGGTGTGTGATGATGATAACGATTGTTTTGCTATTTTTGATTTAAGTGCTGTACCAGGTCAAGTGTTAGGAGCTCAAACAGGTATGACAGTTACGATTCATGAGACGCCATCAGATGCAACAACAGGAGCTAATCCAATAGCAGATATTAGTAATTACGCTAATATTTCAGCATGTATGCAAACATTACATGTACGATTAGAAGATGATGTGACAGGATGTTCAGCAACAACTACTTTAGAATTAATTGTGAATCCAATTCCAGTATTTGGAGCGATTACCGATTATGAGTTGTGTGATGATAACAATCCAGGAGATTTAGAAGAAGCATTTGATTTAACGACCAAAGACGTAGAGATAGCTAATGGACAAAATGTAACAGTAAGTTATTATGAGACGCAAACAGATGCGGAAAATCTTACTAACCCAATCATAGGATTATATACAAGCACATCAACAGTGGTATATGTAAACTTATCAAACAATGTTACAGGATGTAGTTCAGTAGGAACCTTTAATATTGTAGTAAACCCATTACCATTATTAGTAGATCCAACACCATTAGAGGTTTGTGATGATAACGTAGCCGATGGTTTTACAGCGATTGATTTATCTATAAAGAACAATGAGATACAAGGCGGTAATCCAAACTATTCAATTACCTATTATTTAAATCAAGCTGATGCCGATGCAGGTATTAATCCATTATCAATTCCATATACAAACATATCTAATCCACAGACGATTATTGTAGTAGGACAAGATATTAATACAGGCTGTACAAATAGTACAACTTTAGAGTTAGTAGTAGAGCAGGCACCAGTAGCGTTTGTGCCAACACCATTAGAGTATTGTGATGCAGATAATGATGGTTTTGGAGTATTTGAGTTATCAGATGCTGATAATGAGATTACTGGAGGACAAGCAGGTTTAACAGTTACGTATCATGAAACTATGTCAGATGCAGATAACAATGTTAATGCCTTAGCGAGTAACTATACAAACATTGTAGCCTATACACAAACCATTTATGTACGTGTAGAGAGTGCTACTATAGCGACAGATTGTGCTACGATAGTAGAACTACAATTAATAGTAAACGACACACCACCAATAGTGGATCCAACACCATTAGAAGTATGTGATGACGATACAGATGGTATAGCGATATTTGATTTAACCTCAAAAGCAGATGAAATATTAGATGGTTTAGATCCAACACAATATATCATTAGCTATTATGAAACACAGGCAAATGCAGAAGCACCAATGTTACCAATATTAACACCAGGAGCTTATACAAACCTTGTGCCTTTTGTAACGCAAACTATTTGGATACGTGTAGATGATAATGTTAATGGTTGTCATTCGATTACGACTTTAGAGTTAATCGTGAATGAATTACCAGTATTGGTACAACCAACACCAATCACGTTATGTAATGATAATGACTTACCAGGCGAAGATGTATCACCAATTATGTTAGAGGAGTTTACATTAGAAGATGCCTCTGATGAGATATTAAATGGACAAACAGGTATTAGTTTAAGTTTCTATGAAACTCAAGCCGATGCAGATTTAGGAACGAACCCAATCTTCAGTCCATATGTAAATATTGCTAATGCACAAACAATATATGTACGTGCAGTAAACGATGTAACAGGTTGTGTAAGTACAATTACCTTAGATTTACGAGTAGAGCCATTACCATCACCAGCAACACCATTACCAATAGAGGTGTGTGATGAAGACAATGATGGTATTGCAAGTTTTGAGCTAGAAGACCGAACTATAGATATTATAAATGGTGAGTTAGATGTTGTAGTTACATATCACGAGACATTAGCTGATGCAGAGAATGGTTTAAATGCTTTAGTAAGTCCATACGATAATGTTTCACCTTGGCAACAAATAGTATACATACGTGTAGAGAATACTGTTACAGGATGTTATAATGCAACAGAAACTTTAGAGTTAATTGTGTTACCATCACCAGTATTACCACTGTCAGATGAGCTTGACCCATTAGAGGTTTGTGATGATGACGATAATGGCATCTATCAGTTTGATTTAACAGACATGGATGCAACGCTATTAGGAACACAAGATCCAGTAGACTTTATCTTAACGTACCACTTGACACAAGCGGATGCAGAAACAGGAGCTAATCCAATCATTAATACAACGAATTACACTAGTGGAAACGGTGTTATATATGTACGTTTAGTAAGTGTAGCTAATGGTTGTGTAAGTACAACAAGTTTTGAAATTATAGTACACTTACCACCAGAGCCAGTGCAACCAACACCATTAGAAGAGTGTGATGATGATTATTACGATGACGCAGATGAGTTGTTTGCATTTGATTTAACAGTAAAGGATAATGAGATTATCGATGGTAATGCAAGTTGGGTAGTAACGTATTATGAAACTGCTGCAGATGCACAAGCAGATACCAATGCAATACCAGACCCAACCAACTACACCAACACATCAGTAGATGGTAACCCAGCAAACCCACAAACTTTACATGTGCGAGTGACTGATACAGATACTGATTGTTATGCGTTTGTAACGTTAACAATACGTGTATTGCCAAACCCAACACCAAGTCAAGATCCAGCAGATTTAGAATTGTGTGATGATAATAACTCAGGCGATGAGCAAGAAGAGTTTGATTTAACAGTTAACGAAGCATATATTATTAATGGTGAAGCAGGAGTAACAGCAACGTATCACGAAACACAAGAAGATGCTGATGCAGGAACAAATGCTATAGCAACACCAGATGCTTACATAAATACAGCAACACCAGTACAAACAATTTATGTACGTGTTACAAATGATGTAACAGGCTGTTATACAATAGTAACGTTTGATACGATAGTACATCCATTACCAGTTGCTACAGCAATGCCATCATTTATAGCATGTGAGTTAAACACAGATGATGTATATGATTTTGATTTAACAAGTCAAGACGAAGCTGTGTTAAACGGTCAGGATCCATCAATATTTGAGGTAACTTATCACTTAACACAAGCAGATGCAGATTTAGCAGAAAATGCATTACAAAGTCCATATACAAACATTAGTGACCCACAAACTATTTATGTAAACATCACTAATACTATTACAGGCTGTCAAATAACAACAGTCACGATAGATTTAGAAGTACATGAGGCAGCACAAGCAAATCAAGACCTGCCAGTGTTTGAAGAGTGTGATGATAATGTAGAGACTGATGGTGATCCATCAAATGACAGTGTGCAGTTTGATTTAACAACACAAGATGCATTAGTGTTAATGGGTCAAGATCCAGCAAGCTATACAGTAACCTATTATGCAACATTAGAAGATGCAGATGGATTTGTAAACCCATTACCAACGTTGTATGAAAACGTTGTAAATCCACAAACTATCTATGTACGTGTAGATAATGATACGATGATAGATGATGGTACAGGTAATATGGTAGACTCATCAGCATGTTATGAGGTGGCAGAATTAGTATTACAAGTAAATCCATTACCAGTATTTGATTTAGATGATGAATATTTATTCTGTATCAACACTAATGGAACAGAAGTTGTAGACCAAGCAGTAATGGAAACAGGATTATCAGAGACTGAGTATAGTTTTGTATGGACAGATGAAACAGGAGTAGTTGTAGGTACAGGCTCTTCATATGCGCCAGTAACAGGAGGGAATCACTCGGTAACAGTTACAAATATAGCAACAGGCTGTAATTGGTCAGATACAGCATTAGTAAATATAAGTGAGCCACCAGTAGTGACAGCAAGTGTAACGACATTGGCTTTTGCAAATAATCATGTAATAGAAGCGACTGCTGAAGTATTAACAGGAGGTGCAAATAACATTGCTGTTTACGAGTTTAGTTTAGATGATGGTCCATGGCAAGAGTCAGGAACATTTATAGATGTAATCCCAGGAGAGCACATTGTATATGCTAGAGATTTAAATGGCTGTGGAATAGGTCAGGCAACAGTAATAGTAATGGACTATCCATTATATTTTACGCCAAATGGAGATGGGTATCATGATACATGGAATATCGTGGGTATATCTAACCAACCTAACGCAAAAATTTATATATTTGACAGATATGGAAAACTGTTAAAACAGTTAAGTCCAACAGGCGAAGGATGGAATGGAACTTATAATGGTGAGCACCTTCCTTCAAGTGATTATTGGTTTACCGTTGAATACGATGAACCTTCAACTAATGAAAGAAAACAATTTAAGGCCCACTTTACCCTGAAAAGATAGAATTGATATGAAATTAAAAAGATATTGCTTAATAGCAATTGTAACGTTTTTTACGCAATTAACAACCGCACAGGAAGGTTTACCTGTATATTCAGATTATTTAACAGATAATTATTATTTAATACACCCTTCAATGGCTGGTGTTGCTAATTGTAATAAAATTAGGTTAACAGGAAGACAACAGTGGTTTGGTGATGATGATGCTCCAAGTTTACAAACTTTAAGTGTAAATGGAAGGATTGGTGAATCACAATCTGGTATAGGAGCTATTGTATTTAATGATAAAAATGGATATCATTCACAAACTGGAGCATATTTAACTTATGCGCACCATATCATGTTTTCGAGAAATACTATTGACTTAAATATGTTATCGTTTGGTTTAAGTGCAGGAATGATTCAGTATAAACTGGATGAAACATCATTTTTAGCTGATGGATTTGATCCAATTATTGCAGGAATTGAACAAAGTGCTACCAATTTTAATGTGGATTTTGGATTTTCGTATCACTATTTTAATACCTATGCGCATGCTACAGTAAAGAATGTGCTTAAAAATGAAGGTATTAATTTTAATGAGCAAGGTTTAAGCTACAATAACTTAAGAACGTATTTATTATCTGTAGGTACTGTTTTTTCAAGTTTAAGAAATGATTGGAGTTATGAGCCTTCACTTATGTATGCTTATAAGGATGGAACTAAAGAGTCTTTTATAGATATTAACTTTAAGGCTTATAAAGAAATGGATTTTGGAAAGCTTTGGGGTGGAATCTCTTATAGAAGAAGTTTTGATGGAGCAGAGTTTCAAGATGGTTCTGGTGTAAGTAGTCAAAAATTACAATACTTTACACCAATAGTTGGTGTTGATTATAACAACTTTGTTTTTGCATATACTTATTCTTACCAAGCAAATTCAGTAGTGTTTAACAATGGAGGATTTCATCAGTTGACTTTAGGGTTTAACTTTGGTTGTAGAAGAGAGAAGTTTGATTGTAACTGTCCTAGTGTAAACTAGAAAGAGAATATTAATAAAAAAAGGCGCTATAATTATAGCGCCTTTTTTTATTCCCATTTATAGTTTTTCTTTTTAGCTTGAGTTTTAATAGCTTTAATCATAGCACTTTCTAAGCCATTATCGTTTTTAGATTGTGAGGTTGATATAAAAGCTTTTCGCTTTTTGTTGAGCTCTTGTATTTTTTTATTTATAGAAGTCCTTTCTTCTTTTTTAGTTTTTAAAAAAGCGATAATTTCTTCTTTAGATTTGTCTCTTAATTCTTTAGGTAGCTCATCATTTTTAATTTTGTCCAGGTCTAAGCTTTCTATTTCTACTGCATCAACTAAATCCCAAGAAGAGTTTTTATAAAGGTGTGAACTTTTACTAACTGTTCTACTTACAGCATTAGCTTTACTGTAGCCTTGGGCTTTAGAGTCTTGTTCTTCTTGAAGTGCCATTTTTGAAGAACCATTAGAGCCATAATATATATAAGTTTTGTTTAATTGTTGGTTTAGTATTAATATGTCATCATCATAAGGAGAAGGAATGTTTGCAGTAGCTTGATTATGGTTTATAGCCATGTAATTTCCACGGGTTAAGTTTGCTCCTTCTTTCCAATAACTAACAATTCCTTCTTGATAATCACCACAAAAAATAGTGTTTACAGTAACATCTTTTTCATTAGCATTTGTAGTAGCTGTTTTATAACTGACCTCACCTTGTGTGAAGGGCTCATTGCCAGCAATAAATATTAGCTTTAAATCATCAGGATTATTGCCCCATTTTAGCTGATCAAGAGAAGTTTGAATTACATGACCACAAAATTCATTTCCCCCATTAGTAGTTAATGAAAATAGCTCTTTTGATATATCGTCTAGGTCACTACTAAAATCAATGACTTTTCTTATGTATCCTTTTTCGGCATTTAAACCGTCATTACCATATTCGTAAAGTGCAATTTTTAAACTAGGTCTATCATTATCGCATTTAGCATACGATAATTCATTCACTATTTCCCAAAGTTGAGCCTTAGCTTGGTCTATAAGTCCATCCATACTATTACTTGTATCTAGTAATAAAGCTACTTTTATAAATTGCTCTGTAGTTTCAGTTTTTACTTCATGGTGTGAAGTAATATCTGATTTAGATTTACTATTTGCATTACATGACCATACATTTATAAATAAGATACTTACAATAAATGTTTTAAACACAATTTTCATTTTATATCGTTTTTTGAATTAATGATTAAACTTAGATACAGCATTATTTAAATAAAAATCATAATGAGTGACACTTTGGTATAAATTAGTGAAGTAATAACTTGAGTTAGTTAAACATCACTTTTAGGACATGCAAATGAATATTAGAACTAGTTGTGATTTTATAAAACCAAGTAAAGTATGTATGTTTACGATATTAAATTAAAGCTGTGAAACAGATACTTAAATATATTACCTGCATTTTTATATGTTTACTTTATACTACAGTATTATCTCAGGAAGAAAACAGTAATTATCAAAAAGAAAGGTTTACTGTTAAGGGTTTAATTGTAGAGCGTGATTCTAATAAGCCTATATCTAGAGCGAATATAGAAGTTAATGGAGGTTCTTATACTACATCAAATAGCCAAGGTGAATTTAGGATAGAAGTATCCTTAGGAGATGAATTGGTTATTAGACATAGTGGATTTGAAACAGTATATTATATTATTCAAAGTCAGGAAAGAATTAGAGTAGAAGTTGAACCTAGTAGTGAGTCAAAACTTGACTTTAAGATAAGTAAAAGAATAAACCCTGAAGAGTTCGAAAACCTAATTGATTCTTCAAAACAATACATAAAAAAAGATGCAGAAAAAAGCATTTCTTTTATAACACAGGCATTAGTACTTTCAACTTCTTCAAAACAAAATGCATTAATATATGAAAATCTTGCAGATGTTTATTACGAGTGGGAACAGTATGATTTAGCTATTACTAACTATAAAATTAGTCTTCAAAATGTTAAAACTAATAGAGTTAAACTAAAGTTAGCCGACTCTTATGAGAAAAATAAAAACTATCAAGAAAGTATTGATATATTTAATAATATTGAAAAAAAGAAACTTTCTAATTGGCAATTAACAGTCTTGTATGAAAACCTTGGAGATGTATATAATAATATAGGCGATTTTGATTTAGCAATAGAATCTTATACAAAAGGCTTAGATCTAGCTAGAGAACATTTAATAACACCTAAGGTTACAGATTTAAATTCTAAAATAGCCGAAACGTATAATAGAAAAGGTGAGTTAGAGGCTGCAAGAGGATATTTTAGGAACTCTTTAAAACTTGCAGAAAGCGAAAATAAAACAAGAGCAGTTCAAGAAAAGGTTAAGGTTGCAGATTTTCAAAATAAAAATAGAGCTTACGATGATGAAATAGAACTTAGGAAAGAAGCTCTTGAAGTGATAGAAGATATTGAAAATGATTCTTTGTTTGATAATACAAGTGCACTTACACCTCAAAAACAAAACTATAAAATAGGTAATGCATATGCGTTACAAAGAGATTATAATAATGCTATTCCTTATTTAGAAAAAAGTATAAGTGAAGCCGATATTAAAGAAGATTTGGTAGTTAAAAAGGATGCTACAAGAAAGTTAGCAGAAGTCTTTAGAGATGCTGGTGATTTAGAAAAAGCTGTTAATACTTCTAAAGTTTATGAAGGTATTGTGGATGAGTTATACGCAAGGAAAGAACAAGAAATTTCTCAATCCGCACGCTTTAGAAGTGATTTAAAAGACAAGCAGAGTAGAATTACTAGTCTAGAAAAAGATCGTGAAATTTCAGAAAGTAAATACCAATTAACAATTGCAAGAAGTAAAAATCAACAAATGATAATCTACTCTTTAACTGGTGGTTTATTATTGTTGTTAGCTGTGGCTTATTTTATGTTTAAAAACATAAAACAACAACGTTTAAATAATAATTTATTAGCATTAAAATCGTTGCGTAGTCAAATGAATCCTCACTTTATTTTTAATGCTCTAAACTCAGTAAATAGTTTTATTGCTACAAATGATGAACGTACAGCAAATAGGTATTTAACCGATTTTTCACTGTTAATGAGAGCAGTTTTAGAAAATAGTGAGGAAGATTTCATTCCATTAGAAAAAGAAATAGAATTATTACAGTTGTATACTAAATTGGAGCATTTTAGATTTCAAGATAAGTTTGATTATAATATTACTGTAGAAGATAATGTTAAGGTTGAAGAATTTCAAATTCCGCCAATGTTGTTACAACCATATATTGAAAATGCTGTATGGCATGGTTTAAGATATAAAACTGAAAAAGGGAAGTTGCTGATTAATATTTCGCAATCTCAAAAAGATCAAATAAAGATTAGTATTATTGACGATGGTATAGGTCGAGAAAAGTCAAAAACATTAAAAACACAGCATCAAAAAAAGCAAAACTCAAAGGGCATGGGTAATATTAAAAAACGTGTAGCTATTCTTAATAAAATGTATAAGGACAAAGTTGATGTGTTTATTGATGATTATCAAGCTACTCAAGAAGATATAGGGACTAAAGTAGAAGTAACCCTTAAGAAGGACTAATGAAGGTAAGAGTTATATTAATAGTTGTAATAACTTTATTTTTTAGTTGTAAGGCAACTAAAGAAAAAAAAGCTTGTATAGAAAAAGTTGAAACTTATAATGAACTGAATATTTCTACATTTAAAGATTTAAGCAACTACCTTAAATTAGAAGAAGAAACAAGACCTATAAGTTTGTGTATTATTGATGGTCATGTGTTTCAAAAAGATGAGTTAGATGTTTTTTTTAAAACAAAAGGCGATGTAGATATATTATATGCAGCAAAAGTATATGATGCGGATACGACTGGATCATGTGGAACAAGACAAGCAAATCTTATAATTGTTATAAAAACCAACAGTTGTCTTAAAAAATATAATAAATGAAACTAAACGCAATTATAGTAGAAGACGAAGAAACAAGTAGAGAAATATTAAAAAACTACTTAAAAAAATACTGTCCTAACATTAATGTTTTAGGAGAAGCCGCTAATATAGAAGAGGCTTTAGTTTTAATTCGTAATAACGATTTAGATGTTGTATTTCTAGATGTAGAAATGCCTTTTGGAAATGCTTTTGATTTATTAGAAAAAGTAGGCGATATTAATTTTGAAACCATCTTTGTTACTGCTTATAACCATTATGCAATAGATGCTTTAAATGCACATGCTTCTTATTATTTAATGAAACCAATATCTATTGATGAGCTTATTAAAGCTGTAGATTATGTAACCGAAATTAAAACAAAAGAAGATGCATTACAAGACCAAGTATTAGTACCAAAAACTAATGTTGTAAATGGAAAAATAACCATTCCCCAGCAAGACGGTTTTGAAGTGTTAGAAACAGCTAACATTTTGTATTGTAAAGCAGACGATAATTACACCGAAATTTATTTAAACAACAATAAGAAAAAGTTAGTAAGTAAAACCTTAAAATATTTTGAAGAAGCTTTGTTAGGTTCTAGTTTTGCAAGAGTACATAAAAGTTACCTTGTTAATGTTAATGAGGTCGTAAAATATGTAAAAGGAAAAGGAGGAAGTGTGATACTTAGCAATGGCAAAGAAGTTATGGTTTCTGCTTCTAAAAAATCAGATTTACTATCATATTTTAAATAACTCTTTGTTATTCTTAGCATAATGAGGGATCTCTTACACAAAAGCCTAAGATAATTAAAGATGTCACACTGAGCTTTTAGGAGTATTAAGTCAAATAAACAAATCAACAACTAAACAATAAATAAAATGCCAATAATAAAACCAGTAAATGGGAAATCACCACAAATTCCAGAAGATTGTTATGTAGCAGAAAATGCAACTATAGTAGGAGAGGTGTCTATGGGAAGTAATTGTAGTATTTGGTTTAATGCAGTTGTTAGAGGCGATGTGCATTATATAAAAATGGGAGATAAGGTAAACATTCAAGATGGAGCAGTCATTCATGCAACTTATCAAAAATCACCAACTACAATAGGTAATAATGTATCTATTGGTCATAACGCCATTGTACATGGTTGTACAATCCAAGATAATGTGTTAATTGGTATGGGAAGTATTGTAATGGACGATTGTGTTATCGAAAGTAATAGTATAATTGCAGCTGGGGCAGTAGTAAGTAAAAATACTGTGGTAGAGTCTGGAAGTATATATGCTGGCATTCCCGCAAAAAAGATAAAAGATATTAGTCAAGAGCTTATTTCAGGAGAGATTGATAGAATTGCAAACAACTATGTAAAATATTCTAGTTGGTTTAAAGAAGATTAAAAATCTAAATAATCAATATCATAACCTAGACCTAATAATTGTTGCAAAACATCAAGATTACCATTTGTAAAAAAAGTGTTTTTTGATTTTGTATGTTTAGTTGAAAGCAAATTATTTTTCTTTAAAACAGCTTTAGTTTGTCTAGCTACAGCCTCACCCGAATCAATAATTTTAACGCCTTTAGGAAGTAAATCTAATAGTATTGGGATTAAATAAGGGTAATGTGTACAGCCTAATACTAAATAATCAATATTAGTGTCTATCATTGGTTGTAGGTATAGCTTAAGTAAGCTTTTCATTTCATCGGAGTAGAGTTTCCCGTTTTCTATTAAGGGCACAATACCTTCACCTACTTGCTCAATAACATTTATATCACTTGCGAATTCACCTGATGTTTTATGAAACAAAGCACTACTTAATGTGCCTTTTGTGGCTAAAATACCTACGGCTTTTGTTTTACTTTGAAGCGCAGCTGGTTTAATAGCTGGTTCAATTCCAATAAAAGGAACATTAAAGTTGCTTCTTAAATAATCTATAGCATTTGTTGTAGCAGTATTGCAAGCAACCACAATGAGTTTACAGTTTTTATCTAGTAAATACTCCGTATTTTTTTTACAAAGCTCTATAATGCGCTCTTTTCCTTTTGGACCATAAGGAGCATGTATACTATCTGATAAATAAATAGTGTCTTCTTGAGGAAGTACTTTATGAATTTCTTTCCATATGGAAGTACCTCCAACTCCAGAATCAAAAATGCCAATAGGTTGTTTGCTCATATTACAAAAATAAAAAAGCTGTCGTGTTAGGACAGCTTCTTTGATAATATTTTAAAAAGTAAAGTTGTTTAGAATCCTAATTCTTTCTTTACATCAGCCATAAGGTCTTTACCATCTGCTAAAATTACACCTTGTCCTTGTGTAGAATCTAATACATATTGGAAACCTTGTGCTTTAGCTACTTTAATAATTGCTGCTTTAGCATCTTCAGTAATAGGCTTTAATAACTCTAATTCTTTCTTTTGTAAGTCTTGTTGAGCTTGTGCTTGGTATTGACGAATACTTTGCTCCATACCTTGAACTTCTTGTAATCTCTTAGCATTTTCTTCATCTGTTTGTGTTGAAGCTTCAGCGTCGTATTGCTTAATTTTATTCTGAAGTTCAGCCGCCATTCCTTGTATATCTGTTTCGTAAGTCTTAGCTAACTTTTCTAGCTCAGCTTGAGCAGCTTTCATAGCAGGCATTGCTTGAACTAACTCTTGAGTATTAACATGAGCAACTTTACTTTGCGCGTTCATAAAACTAGTACTTCCTATAAAAAGTGCAGCTGCTAATAAAAGGGTTTTTAAATGTTTCATTTTAAATTAAATTATAAATTGTTTTGTCTATTAATTTTTTTTCTTTGTCGATGTTGTATCGTTTTCTTTTGCTTTTTTACGAGCTTCTAATTTAGCTTTTCTTTCTGCTAATATTTTTTTCTTCTTTTCTTCTAATGCTTTTTTACGAGCTTCTCTATCGCTTAATGGCTTTGCTTTTGCTTTTTTATCAGTTGCCTTTTTAGCTGCAGTACTATCGTTAGTTTTTTTAGCAGTTGCTTTTTCAGTTTTTACAGAATCTTTAGCCTTTTCAGTAGTTTTTTTCTCCGTCTCTGTCTCTTCGGCTTTCTTTTCTGTATTACCACCATTTCTAGCTTTTAACTTTTCTTCTCTAGCTTTAGCACGATCTTCTAATATCTTTTTCTTTTTATCTTCAAGCTCTTTTTTCTTTGCAGCTCTTGCATCTAATTGTTGTTGTCTTTTATCGGCAACTAATTTCTCTCTTGCAGCTTTTTTATCTTCTAACGCTTTTTCTCTAGCTTCAGCTTCTTTATTGATAACAGGAACAACATCTTCATCTTCAGCAGCTTGTTTTTCTTTTCTGTTTTGAACTTGTCTTCTTTTAGATGATCGAGTAATTGTACGTAATACTAAATCACTAATGTCATATCTGTCAGCCGAATAAAGCATTACTACATCAGCCGATTTATCAAAAATAAAATCATATCTCTTATTAGCAGCAATATCTTGTACTGCCGAAAAAATTTGATCTTGAATAGGTTGCATTAGTTGTCTCTTTTGAGTAACTAAATCTCCTTCTGGTCCAAATCTTTTTTGTTGATATTCTATTACTTCAGTTTCTTCAATTAAAATTTCTTCTTCACGCTCTTCTATTAACTCTTTTGTTAATAATACACGTTCGTTATTTAACTGTTTCTTTTTTTCTTCAATAGCAGAAAGACGTGTTTCAATTTCTGTTTTCCATTTTTGAACTTTACTGTCTAGCTGTGAAGTTGCACTTTGGTATTCAGGAACATTTTGAAGAATGTATTCGGTATCTATATAACCAATCCTTATACTACGTTGAGCAAAACTATTAAGTCCTAAAAAGAAAGTCAAGGCCAATAAGCAAAGAGCTTTAGCATTTAACCGTTTTGTATTAAAATTTATCGATTTCATCTTATAAATTTTTTATTTATGACGGATTAAAAGCTGCGATTCCGTCAAGAGCGTTAATATTATTCAAATAAACGAAATATATTTTGAAAAATTTTAACACTGCTATTAAATCGTCATTGTATTGATTGAAAATATCGTGCCAAACTTAAAATTGTTGTCCAATGATAAAGTGGGTTTCCCAACCGTGTTTTACAGTTTGTCCAGGTAATGAATCAAATCCATGACCAAAATCAATACCTAATAATCCAAAAGCAGGCATAAATAATCTAATTCCTAATCCTGCAGATCTTTTTAAGTTAAAAGGATCGTAATCTCTAAAGCTGTCATAAGATGCACCACCTTCTAAGAAAGCAAGTCCGTAAATTTTAGCTTGCTGACCTAAAGTAATAGGATATCTTAACTCTAAAGAGAATTTGTTATAAATAGTACCACCATCTTGAGATGATAATGCTTGGTTAGGATAGCCTCTTAAAGCTATGGCTTCACGACCATCTAGACTATAAGTTCCAAGACCATCTCCTCCAAGGAAGAAACGTTCAAAAGGAATAATACCTCTATCATTATTATAAGCACCTAAGAATCCAAATTCTACACTTGGTCTTAAAATTAATTTACCTTTAATTCTTGTAAACCATTCTCCCTTAAACTTAATTTTATAAAACTCTAACCAATTAAAACGCTCTTGGTCAATTTCTCCAATTCTTTCAGAAGCATTATCTCTTAGTTCAATTTCGTCTGGATCAGAACTATTTGCGTATTGAGCAATTATGTCCTCTTGTTCTTCTCTTTCTTGCTTTAATGCTTTATAATCTACATTGTTGAATACTGAATAAGGCGGAGATAGTTTAGCTGAAATACTAAAGTTTGATCCTCCTTCTGGATAAATAGGGTCATTAAAGGTATTGTTTCTACTTAACCCAATTGTGTAAGATAAGTTGTTTGAACTACCATCTCCAAAAGTAAACAAGCCAGTGTTGTAGTTATTTAAATCATAATGTTGAAACCCAATAGACTGAGATAAAACAAAATAATCGTCTGGTTCAGATAATTTTTTTGCTAAACCAACTGAGATTCCTGTAATGTTAAAACTTCTATTTTTATCAGCTTTTCTAGTAGTTGGATTATATAAAAATTGTTTAGTATGCGATAATGAAGTAGAAAATGAAACGGGTTTTTTACCACCTAACCAAGGCTCAGAAAATGAGAAGCTATAAGTTTGATAAAATCTACTTGCCTGTAAACGTAACGCTAATCTTTGACCATCACCCATTGGTACTGGTTTATAAGCTTCTTTTTTGAAAATATCTTTTATAGAGAAGTTATTGAACGATAATCCTAAAGTTCCAATAAATCCACCACCACCATAACCACCTTGTAGTTCTATTTGGCTAGATCCTTTTTCTACAACACTATATTCCATATCTAATGTTCCATCAGTAGGATTTACATTTTTGAAATCTGGAGATATTTGTTGAGCATCAAAGAATCCTAATTGACCAAGCTCTCTTACAGTACGAACAACATTTCTTTTACTATATAATTGTCCAGGGCGTGTTCTTAATTCTCTGTAAATAACATTGTCATTAGTTTTGTCGTTACCTACTACTGTGATATTATTAAAATATGCAGGTTTACCTTCTGTAATTCTAATTTCCATGTCAATGACATTTCCATCAGCACTTACTTCAACTGGCGTAATAGTTGAGAATAAATAACCATTATTTTGATAAAGGTTAGTTAAATCAAAAGCATCTGGATCAGTATTGTCAGCAATTCTTTTTTCCAGTTCAACACCGTTATAAGTGTCACCTTCTCTAATTTTTAAGACCTGATTTAATTGCTCATCTGTATAAACAGTATTTCCTAAAAAGTTGATTTTTCCGTAAGTGTATTTTTCACCCTCTTCTAAATCAATTTTAAGACTAATTGTGTTATCATCATTAATAATAATTGTATCTGAAATAACACGAGCATCTCTATAGCCGTTTTCTTTGTATTTATCAACAATAGCTACTAAATCTTCATCATAGTCAGCTTCAATATACTTTGAACGTTTTAAGAGTCTAATTGGGTTTTTCTTCTTAGTGTTTTTCATAGCTTTTCTAAGCTTTTTAGCACTAAGTTTACTATTACCATTAAAATTGATACTCTTAATTTTTATTTTATTCCCTTTATCTACATCAACAAGCATATCTACGCGTGTCTTTTGTAATGAATCTACAACTTCAGAAGTAGAGATGTTTACTTTTGCGTTTAAAAATCCTTGTTTCTTATATTTGTTAGCAACGTAATTTTTTGTTGTAGTAATTAAGTTTTCGGTAACTTTTACACCAGGATTAAGTTTGTTTTCTTTTATTAAACCATCTATTTTACCTTTTTTTACACCAACAATAGTAGCTTCTTTTAATTCAGGTAAATCAATTAATTCAATTTCTAAAGATACGTTTGATCCTTCAATTTTTGTGATGTAAATTTCAATACTGCTAAATAAGTTTGAACTCCAAAGTTTTTTTATGGCATCGCTTATTTTGTTACCACCAGGTATTGTCACTTGATCGTCTTTTCTTAGTCCAGAATAAGTAACTACGGTTTGAGAACTAAATGTTGTATTTCCAGAAACTGTTATTTCTTCAATAGTATATACTTTTCCATCACCTTGAGCAGTAACAGTAATGTTGCTTAAAAAGAATACTAAGAATAGTAAGTGAGTAATTTTTGTTTTCAATAGTGGTATATTAGCTAAGTTGTTCACTTGTTTTTCCAAATCGTCTTTCTCTTTTTTGATAGTTTATAATGGCTTCATACAAATGTTCGTTTGTAAAATCTGGCCAAAATACATTAGTAAAATACAATTCGGCATATGCGATTTGCCATAATAGGAAATTACTAATTCTTTGTTCGCCACTAGTTCTAATTAATAAATCTACATCTGGCAAATTTCGGGTGTAAAGATGCTGATTTATTAGCGATTCATCAATTTTTTCAGGCGAAATTATATTATTTTTAACTTTAATGCTTATTTGAGTTACAGCATTTATTAGCTCATCTCTAGAACCATAGCTTAAAGCTAGGGTTAAGGTCATTCTGTTATTGTCTTTAGTAAGGTCAATAACATCTGCTAATTCTTTGTGTACTTTTGTTGGTAAGGCTTTTAAGTCACCTATTGCATTAAGTTTTATGTTGTTTTTTTGAAGTGTTTTAATTTCTTTTTTAAGAGATGAAATTAAAAGTTTCATTAAAGTCTGCACTTCAAGTTTTGGTCTGTTCCAGTTTTCTGTAGAAAAGGCATATAGTGTTAAATTTTTAACACCCAACTCTGCGCAGCCTTCTACAGTACGTCTAACTGCTCTAGTTCCATTTTCGTGACCAAAGACTCTGAGTTTTCCTTTTTGTTTTGCCCAACGCCCATTACCATCCATGATTATGGCAATATGTTCGGGTAGTTGTTTTATATTAATATTATCTTTTAAACTCATATTAGAAATTACAATAGCATGGTTTTCTTCCAAAGGTGTAAGTTAAGGTAAACCCTGTAAACATATACCAATCATTATTATTAATGTTTCCAAAACTATGTGTGTCTATTAAATTTTTACTATCAGGAACACTTCCGTCTAGTTCATCCGAGAATGTATAACGTGCACCAATTTCAAAGGCTAAAATTAAATGATCAGTAAATGTGGTTTTATAGCCTATTACCATTGGTATTCCATAAGCCCAACTTTCTGTATTCTCAGAAGTTAATACACCATTGTTAAAAAAGAAATTATCATGTCTTGTCATTGTAATTCCTGTATAGAGATAAGGTGTAGATATGTTTTCTCCATAATGGAGGTTAAAATCAAAGAAGGTAAACTCCATTCCTGCTGATAGTTCAAGAATACTGTTTTTAAACTCATAACCACGTTGTTTTCTTCTTGGATCATCAGATTTTTTATCGATGCCTTCTAAGTTGGTGTAAATTATAGAAAATCTATACGAATGCCTAGGGCTACGATTCCATTTTAAAATACCACCAAAAGCAGGCTCGCTTGGTGCAATGTAGGTAGTGGCACCAACATCTCCAATAAAATTACTTCCTCCAGCAAACACACCAATTTCATATATTTGAGCAGTACTCAAATTATAACATAAAAAGGTTAATATCAATAGGGTTATGTGCTTCATAAAAAATCAAAAGTTCGCAAATATAATAAATAAGATTAGGGTATTATAATTTGTCGTTTAGTATTACTGATAAACAGTATTTAAGGCAATTTATTGTCTAGTTGCGTTTATCTTCTCCCCAGAGTAATTTTTTACGAAGGGTGTCTAAAAAACTTTCATCTTCTAGCTCAATCATTTTTATTTTAAATGATGCTTTTTTGATAATAATAGTTGTGTTATTGTCTAGAGTTGCGATTCTAGAATCTAAGGATACTAAATAGTTGTCTTCTCGACCACTTACTTTTAACTTTATTTCAGTATCACTAGAAATTACCAAAGGTCTAGCGTTAAGGTTATGAGGAGCAATTGGTGTTAATACAATATTGTCTGCCTCAGGCATAATAACTGGTCCTCCACAACTTAATGAATAACCTGTAGATCCAGTTGGTGTTGATACTATTAAGCCATCTGCCCAATATGATGTTAAATACTCATCATTTAAAGATGTCTCTACAGTAATCATAGAAGTAGTGTTTTTTCTACTTACTGCAATTTCGTTTAAAGCAAAATCTAAATCTAGAAGGTCTTTGTTTTCAGGGATGGTTTTAATTGAAAGTAGATTTCTTTCAGAAATATGATATTCACCTTTTAAAATACTATTTATAGCATCTTCTATTTTATCTTTTTGAATGGTTGCTAAAAAACCAAGTCTTCCAGTGTTAATTCCAACAATAGGTATTTCTAAGTCTTTTACAAGTGTTATTGCTCTTAAAATGGTTCCGTCACCTCCAATACTTATTAGTAACTCAAACGAATTGTCTAGTTTGTTAAATGTTTCAAAATCATTGTTTTCAACATTTAGGTTAACTGAATTGACTATAGAAGTATAGAAATCTTCTTGAAAAACAATAGATGCTTTCTTTTGTTTTAAAATTTCAATTAAAGTTCCAATAGAAACTTCGGCATTTTTATTATAAAATTGACCAAAAACGGCTATTTTCATACTTTACAGGTTTAAGTATTTGTTTAAATAGTCTGAACGGTCTTTTAAGCTCTTTAAAAAACTATCTTCCTCATGTCCAGAAACCACATTGTAGCTATAGCGTCTAAAAGTTTGAATAATATCATTTAAACTTGTGTTTCCAATTTTAACTGTAATTTGAGCAACATCATTTTCCATTTTAGAAACAAAAGCACCTAATAATTTACCATTATTTGATTCTACTATTTGGCTAATTTCACTAAATGAATAATCGTTATAACCTTTTTCAATAATAATTATTCCACCAGGCTCGGAGAAAAAAGGAGTTTGGTTAAATTGAGAAATAATATCGTGTAGCTCGTAATAGCCAATGTATTTATTATGTTCATTTAAAACAGGCATAATATTGGTGTCATTTTGAGCAAAAGCTTCTAGTACATCAAGCCATAAAGTATTCTGTCTTACAAAAAAACCTTCAATAGTATAAATAAACTCACTTATAGGTTTTTGAGAGTCAAAACAGTGTACGTCATTTTCAGAAATACAACCTATATATACATCATCCCGTTTAATAGGAATGTGAGAATAGGTTAACTGATTAAATAGTTGTTGTACTTCTCCTATTTTGTTTTCAACCTTAAAGGGTTTTATATCATTTATAATAAACTCACTAAGTGGCATAATATCGTTTATAAGCATATGCAAATTAATCAAAAATATTATACATTAAGCGTAAACTACTTTGTATTTTTGCCAATAAAATTTTAAGATATGACTAAGCTTAGTGTAAATATAAATAAGATTGCAACTCTTAGAAATTCTAGAGGTGGAGATATGCCTAATGTAGTTCAGTTTGCTAAAGATGTTCAAGAGTTTGGTGCGCAAGGAGTAACTATTCATCCACGACCAGACGAAAGACATATAAGATATCAAGACGCTTACGATTTAAAACCAGTAGTTTATACAGAGTATAATATTGAAGGAAACCCAATTTCTAAATTTGTAGATATGGTTTTAAAAATAAAACCAACACAAGTAACATTGGTTCCAGATGCTGTTGATGCTATTACTAGTAATGCTGGTTGGGACACAATTAAGCACAAAGACTTCTTGACTGAAGTTATTAAAGAGTTTAAACAAAATAATATTAGAACATCAATATTCTTAGATCCAGATGTTAAACAAGTTGAAGGTGCTTTAGCTACTGGAACAGATAGGATAGAATTATACACCGAAGCTTTTGCACATGAGTATAGTTTAGATAATACTGAAGCGATTAAACCTTATGTTGCTTGTGCAATTAAAGCAAATGAACTAGGAGTAGGTGTTAATGCTGGACACGATTTGTCTTTAGATAATATTAAGTTTTTTAAAGAGCAAATTCCTGGATTGTTGGAAGTTTCTATTGGACATGCTTTAATATCTGAGAGCTTATACTTAGGAGTTGAAAATGTAATTAACATGTATTTAAATAAGTTAAAGTAGTGCTATTACATTCAAATATTATTGGAGAAGGAAAACCAATGGTTATTCTTCATGGTTTTCTAGGAATGAGCGATAATTGGAAAACTTTAGGTAGGCAGTTTAGTGAACAAGGTTTTGAAGTACACTTAGTAGATCAAAGAAATCATGGAAGAAGTTTTCATAGCGAAGATTTTGATTATGAAGTAATGGTTGAAGATTTAAAGCATTATTGCGAGACTAAAAACTTGAGTGATATTGTTCTTTTAGGGCATTCTATGGGAGGGAAAACTGCAATGCTATTTGGAGCTACACATTCAAATATAGTATCTAAGCTTTTAGTAGCAGATATAGCTCCTCGTTTTTATCCGATACATCATGATGCTATATTAGAAGGGTTATCTTCTTTAGATTTTAGTGTTATTGATACTAGAAAGGTAGCAGATGAGCAATTGTCTCAATATGTACCTGAGTTTGGAACAAGGCAATTTTTACTTAAAAACTTATATTGGGTTGAAAAAGGGCAATTAGGTTTGCGTATAAACTTAAAGGTACTTAAAGAAAATGTTGCTGAAGTTGGCGAAGCATTGCCATCATTTTACAAGTTTAATAAAGACACCTTATTTTTAAGAGGTGATAAAAGCGAATATATTGCTTTGCAAGATGAAGCAATGATTAAAAGGCAGTTTCCAAATGCATCAATAGTTACAATAAGTAATGCTGGACATTGGTTGCATGCCGAAAATCCATTAGAATTTTACAATCAAGTGATGCAGTTTATTGCATAAGTATTTAAAAATCATATTTATGAACAAAATAGTAAGTTTTAGTGTTTTTGTTTTATTTACATTTAACATTTGTGCTCAAGAAATAGAAATGTTTGAGGAAGTTTATCCTAATGGGCAAATAAAATTGTTAGGAGAACTTTTAGATGACAAAAAGAATGGTGAATGGAAAAAATATTATGAAACAGGAGAAATTTTAAAAATTTCTAACTATAAAGAAGGGAAGTTTTTAGATTCTAAATCTTATTATAAAAATGGTACTCTAAAGTTGGAATCAGAAAAAGTTGGAGAGGAAATTCTATTTAAGAGTTATTATGAAACGGGAGAGCTTTTTGAGGAAAGAATAATGTTTAATGGATATTTTAAAGAGTTTAATAAGGCTGGAGTACTACGAGTAAAAAGTAATTATGAAAATGGATATTTGTCTGGAACTTGGATTCAATTTTATGACACAGGAGAAAAGGAATGGGAAGTAAATTATATAGATGGATATAAAGAAGGTAATTATGTACACTACTATAGAAATGGTAAGGTAAAAGAAGAAGGAAGTCTTAGTAATAACTTAAAAGAAGGAAAAGAAAAAAGATATAACGAACAAGGATTTTTAGTGTGGGAAGGTTATTATCAAAAAGATACCTTATCAAAAAAATGGAAGAAGTATAATAGCTTAGGAAAAAAAATAAAAAGTGTTAAGTATGTTAATGGACAGACTATAAATAATGAAGAGGAATTGATTTCTACAAACATACCTAATGGTGTTATTAGTACTGCTGTTATTCATCCTGAATGTATAGAACTAATAGGGAATAAAGCTATAAAAAAATGTACAAGTGAAAAAATAACTAGACATATATCAAGAAAATTTAATACTGATTTAGCTGGAGATTTACAATTAGTAGGAAGACAAAAGATAATTGTTAACTTTGAGATAGATGAACAGGGTTATGTTATAGGAGTTCGTGCAAAAGCACCACATCCAGATTTAGAAGATGAGGCAATAAGAGTGGTTGAGTTGCTGCCACAGTTCAAACCAGGAACAAAAAGAGGAAAGCCTATGGAGTTAGCTTTTTCAATTCCTGTGATTTTTCAAATAGTTAATTAAAAATAGAACTTATGAAACTAATTATTAAACTCGCACTAACAGCTATAGCAGTAATAGTTATAGCTAAGTTGTTACCAGGAGTAACTCTAGATACTTATACAACAGCATTAATAGTGGCTGTAGTTTTGGCAATTTTAAATGTATTAGTTAAACCAGTTTTAGTCATTTTCACATTACCAATAACTATACTAACTTTAGGATTATTCTTGTTAATTATTAATGCATTAATAATACTTTTAGCAAGCGAATTAATAAATGGGTTTGCAGTTTCAAGTATCTGGACAGCCATATTGTTTAGCATACTTTTATCTATTCTACAATCCATATTACATTCAGTACTTAAAGAAGATAAAAAGTAGTCTGAAACACAAGACGTTAAAAAGTTTGTTGGGTGGTAAAAATATTGTACTTTTGCCACCCAATTTTTATATCATAAAAAATGAACATTACAAGAGAAAATATTGATGCGTTAAATGCAGTTGTAAAAGTAGATATTACAAAAAACGATTACAGTGATAAAGTAGAGAAGATTTTATCGGACTATCGTAAAACTGCAAACATTCCTGGATTTAGAAAAGGGCATGTACCAATGGGAATGGTGAAGAAGCAATATGGAAAAGCAGTATTAATTGATGAGGTTAATAAGCTTTTACAAGATGCACTTGGAAAATATTTAGTTGAAGAAAAATTAGATGTTTTAGGAAACCCATTACCAAAAGCACAAGATGATTTAAATTGGGATGCTGACGATTTTTCTTTTGAATTTGAATTAGGATTATCTCCTGAGTTTGAAGTTAAGCTAAAAGGTAAAAAAGCAATTACTCATTATAATATTGTTGCTGATGACAAGATGATTGATGATCAAGTTGTAAATATCCAAAAGCAATATGGGAAATTAGTTTCTAAAACTGAAGTTGCTGAAGAAGATGAGATTACTGGAGTTTTCAAAAATGAAGAGAAGGAAATTGAAAACACAACTACATTAACTTTAAATAAAATTAAAGGTAAAGTAAACGCTAAGAAATTTATTGGAGCTAAAGTAGGTGATGTAATTAAGTTAAAAACTAAAAACTTATTTAACGATGATCACGATTTAATGAACCACTTAAAAGTATCTCATGATGATGCTCATGGTTTAGAAATTGAAGTGACATTTACAATTAACGAGGTTAACGCTCGTGAATTAGCAGATTTAGATCAGGAATTATTTGATAAGTTATTTGGTAAAGGAAATGTAACTTCTGTAACCGAGCTTAAAGATAAGATCAAGGAAGATGCTGAAAAACAATTTGTTCAACAAGCAGATCAAAAATTACTTAACGATGTTACTGAGTACTTAGTAGAGAATACTAAGTTTGATTTACCAGCAGAGTTTTTACAAAAGTGGTTGCAAACTGCTGGAGAAGAAACTTTAGATGAAGCTCAAGCTAAAGAAGAATACGAAAAATCAGAAAAAAGTATTCGTTACCAATTAATCGAAGGGAAGTTAATTACAGAAAATAACTTACAAGTAAACTTTGATGAATTAAAAGCTTATGCTGCTGATATGATTAAAGTGCAAATGGCTCAATTTGGTCAAATGAATCCTTCAGAAAAAGAATTAGAAGATATTTCTGCTAGAGTATTATCTAATCAAGATGAAGTAAAGCGTTTATCTGAGCAATTAACTAGTCAAAAGTTATTAGGTTTCTATAAAGAAAATGCTAACTTAAAAGTTAAAGAAATGACTTATGATAAGTTTGTAAAAGAAGTTTATAGCTAGTGGTTAGCTAATGATAATATAAAAAAAGCACTTCTATTGGAAGTGCTTTTTTTATGCAATAGGATTAAATCGTAACTCAGGAAAAATGTTCTTCTTCTTTTTTTGTATACGTTGCATTTCACATAATATGTTATGAAGCATTTTTACCGCTTTTTCAATATAATAACCCTTATTTAGCATTACACATTCGGCTCTTTGTGCCATGGCAGCATCAGTAATTTCGGAGCGTGTAGGTATTCCTTTTTTTGCTAAAGTTTCTAGAACTTGAGTTGCCCAAATATCTGGAATATGTGCAGCTTCACATAAGCGTAGTATTTCTTCTTGAATAATTGCGAAGTTATCCCAACCCGTTTCTATAGCCAAATCACCTCTAGCAATCATTACACCAATTGGATAATTCTCCATAGCTTTTAAAATTATGCTTGGTAGGTTTTTATAAGCTTCTTGTGTTTCAATTTTTAATATTATTCCTAGAGTAGCCTCTAGTTGCTTCATCTCGGTAAGTAAGTCTTCAACATCCTGTTTGTTATTAACAAAAGAAAAGTTTACAGCATCAGCATGTTTAGTTACAAATTTTAGGTCTTGTTTGTCTTTTTCGGTAAGTCCGCTAACGTTTAAAATACTATTCGGAAAGTTAATGCCTTTTTCGGCTTTTAATTTTCCACCATTTTTTTTCGTACTAGTTATTTCAATTAGTAAGTAATCAGAGTGTTTTTCTTTAATAATACCTTCAATTTTACCATCATCAAAAAATACCTTTTCTTTAATGTTTATTGAAGAAAATACTTCTGGTAGCGAACATGAAATATGAGCGATTTCTATAACTTTTCCATTTTCATCTAACTTTGCAGGTTCACCTAAAATGGGAGCTTTATCTAAGCGTAATAAATCGCCTTCAAATAAATAGATGACTTCTTCAAGCGGCAGGATTTCTTGAACAGATTGAATTTCAGATTTCGATTTTTTCTCTAAAAACACATTCAGTAAAGTATCAGAGGTAACAAACGCAGAATCACTACATAAAGCCCAACGCCCAAAACCATCAGTCTCTTCGATAACCAGTTTACACTTTTTATCGCGAGCATCTTTAAAAATAATATAAGAACCTTTTTTAGTTTTCTTAAGCCATTTCTTATTTACAGGAATAATAAAATCGGCTGTTTTATGATTTGGAGGCAAAATACCAAAAGGAGCAAGCCATACTAATGCAGGATTTACTACTTGACCTAAGTTGTTTCGATGCGGTTTTATATGTACAACTTTTGGTCCAGGCTTCATTTTTCCTGTTCTTAATTTTGGGCCTCCTAAATCCATCATTATTTTACAATCTAGATCACTAGATTTAATATGTTCAATAATGGTTTTCCATACATTTTCATCATCATGAGCACAATTAATTCGTGCGGCATTCATCCCTTTTTTTATTAAAGATTTTGCAAAATCTTTTTCTTCAGCAGCAAGAGTTGGTTGGGTAACCATTATTCTTGTACGCCTTTTTTTATGAGACTTTCCAAAAAGAGCTTTTGTGTTTTTTTTAAGTAGATCTTTAGCCTCTTTATTATTTATAAAGGGTTCTTGAAGTTTTTCTTCTTTCTTTAAAAGTGTATTTAATATTGTTTTATAACTAATTAAACCATTTAATATACTGCCTTCATTATTTGAAGTGCTTGGAAGCTCTAAGTTGCTTATTTTTTCTTCAATTAAAACATTGTCAAAAGAACGTAAAGCAAGGTAATGAATTAAATTTTTAGCACTCCTTATGTATTTAGGATGAACATTGTTTATTTGTTCTTGATAGCGAGTTTCATACTCAGAAATTTTATCCAAGATCAAATCAATTTGAGTGTTAATCTCTTGCAGTTGTTCTGTGTTAAAAACCATAATAAATGTATTTATACAAAAATAACGTATTTCAAAGTTTTCCAGTGATGTTAAAGGTTAAATAAAAGTTTAAATTTTTAAACTAGAAGTTGTTATCTTTACAAATTGAAACATTAAAAATTTAATTGATGGATTACGGAAAAGAATTCAAGAAGTTCGCTATAAATGACCAAGGTATTAGTAGTACTTATTACGACAAGATTGTAAGTAGTATGACGCCAATGGGATTAACTCCAAATATTATTGAAGAACGTCAAATGAACATTGCTATTTTTGATGTTTTCTCAAGATTAATGATGGATCGCATCATTTTTATGGGCACAGCTATTAATGATCAGGTAGCTAATATTATTCAAGCGCAATTATTGTTTTTAGAAAGTGTAGATGCTTCTAAGGATATTCAAATTTACATTAACTCACCAGGAGGAAGTGTTTATGCTGGACTAGGTATTTATGATACAATGCAACTTATTAAGCCAGATGTAGCTACTATTTGTACAGGTATGGCTGCTTCAATGGGAGCCGTATTATTATGTGCTGGTGAAAAAGGAAAGCGTAGTGGATTAACACACTCTAGAGTTATGATTCACCAACCATTAGGTGGAGCTCAAGGACAGGCTAGTGATATTGAAATTACTGCTCGTGAAATTTTAACTTTAAAAGAGGAGCTATATAATATTATTAGTAAACATTCTGGACAAGATTACGACAAAGTATATGCAGATAGTGATCGTGATTACTGGATGAAAGCGGATAAAGCTCTTGAGTATGGCATGATTGACGAAATACTTTCTCGTAACTAAAATTATAATTAGAAACATATGGCTAAGGAAGAATTAGAATGTTCATTTTGCGGAAGGAAAAAGCCTGAAACAAATTTATTAATTGCTGGATTAGATGCTCATATTTGTGATAGATGTATAGAGCAAGCTCATGGTATTGTAATTGAAGAGTCTAAGCAAATAGACAGTAGTGAGCTTTCAGCAGAGTTAATGTTAAAAAAACCACAGCAAATTAAAGCGTTTCTTGATGAGTATATTATTGGTCAAGAGCATACAAAGCGCGTAATGTCTGTGGCAGTATATAATCATTATAAGCGTTTGTTGCAGCAACCAACAGATGATGATATAGAGATTCAAAAATCTAATATCATTATGGTTGGTCAAACAGGAACAGGAAAAACATTGATGGCTAAAACAGTAGCAAGAATGTTAAATGTGCCTTTAGCAATTGTTGATGCAACTGTATTAACTGAAGCTGGATATGTTGGAGAAGATGTTGAAAGTATTTTAACACGCTTATTACAAGCTGCCGATTATAATCTTGAGAAAGCTGAAAGAGGTATTGTATTTATCGATGAAATCGATAAGATAGCACGCAAAAGCGATAACCCTTCTATAACTAGAGATGTCTCTGGTGAAGGTGTGCAACAAGCTTTATTAAAACTATTAGAAGGAACTGTTGTTAATGTACCACCAAAAGGAGGAAGAAAGCATCCAGACCAAAAGTTTATTGAGGTAAATACCGAAAATATATTATTTATTGCTGGAGGTGCTTTTGATGGTATTGAAAGACATATTTCTAAGCGTTTAAATATGGCAGCTATTGGCTACAAAGCTTCGCACGATGACGAGATAGTGGATAAAGACAATATGCTTCAGTATATCATACCTAAGGATTTAAAAGACTTTGGGTTAATTCCTGAAATAATTGGTAGGTTGCCAGTTTTAACACATATGAATCCTCTTGATGCTAACACGCTTAGAGCTATATTAACAGAGCCTAAAAATGCGATTGTTAAGCAATATGTGAAATTGTTTAAAATGGATGAGATTGATTTATCTATTACAGACGATGCATTAGGATACATTGTTGAAAAAGCAATTGAGTATAAACTTGGGGCTAGAGGGTTACGTTCATTATGTGAAGAAATTCTAACAGACGCTATGTTTAGTTTACCAGGAAGTGATGAGACAAAACTTGAGGTAACAAAATCGTATGCAGAAGGTAAGTTAACAAGAACAAGACTTAAAAAACTTAAAGCAGTATCTTAATTATTGCTACTATAATAAATTAAGAAACCACTCTAAAAAGAGTGGTTTTTTATTTAAGGATATTAATTAATAGTTGCTATTATATCTTAGATTATTTCTTCGTTTGAGGTTTAAAAGTAGTATTAAAACTGTAAGATAAAAACTTCAAATCTGTTTTTTAGACAAAGCACGAATTATACTCGTTTAAAGAAAAGAGAATGTATTTTTTACCGATAAAATACAGGTGCTTTATTATTCTAATCTTAATAAATCGTCAATATAATCTCTTGTGTTAGATAATCGAGGGACTTTATGTTGGCCTCCTAATTTGTCATTGGCTTTTAGCCAATCGTAAAACAAATTTGTTCTAGCGATATTAATTTTTGGCTTATTAAGAGTAATGTTATTGTAACGCTTAGCTTCGTAGTCGGAGTTTAAAGCCTTTAATGCGTTGTCAAATAATTCATTAAAGTAATCTATGTCTTTTGGAGGTGTTTTAAACTCAATTAGCCACTCATGTGCACCTTTTTCTTTACCTTCCATAAAAATAGGTGCAGCAGTATAATCTACAATTTCAGCTTTCGTTTTTTTGCATACTTTTTTTAAGGCATCTTCAGCATTTTCAATAATAAGCTCTTCTCCAAAAACATTTATATGGTGTTTTGTTCTTCCAGATACTTTAATTCGGTAAGGATTTGTTGATACAAATTTTACTGTATCACCAATTTTGTAGCGCCATAACCCAGCATTTGTAGTTATTACAATCGCGTAGTTTTTATTTACTTCAACTTCACTTAAAGGAATAATAGTTTCTTCAGGTGTACCATAGGTGTCCATAGGAATAAACTCATAAAAAATTCCATAATCTAACATTAGCAGTAAATCGCTAGAGTTGTTACGATCCTGAATTGCAAAAAAACCTTCCGAAGCATTATATATTTCGTAGTATTTAAAATCCTTTTTAGGAAGAATAGTTTTGTATTGATCTTTATATGGTAAAAAGCTCACGCCACCATGAAAGTATACTTCAAGATTAGGCCAAATATCAAATAAACTTTGTTTACCTGTAGTTTCTAAAACATTATTTAATAAAACGAGCATCCAGGAAGGCACACCAGCAAGACTTGTAACATTTTCTTGAATGGTTTCGTCTACTATTGCTTGCATTTTGTATTCCCAATCACTCATTAAAGAAACTTTGCTACTAGGAGTACTACTAAACTCAGCCCAAAAAGGCATATTGTCAATTAGTATAGCAGATAAATCTCCAAATACAGTTCCGTTTTCTTCATAGAGCTCTTTACTGCCTCCAAGTCGTAAACTTTTTCCAGTAAACAATTGCGATTCTGGATTGTTGTTAAGGTACATACATAATAAATCTTTTCCAGCAGCATAATGACAATCTTCTAATGATTGCGTGCTTACTGGAATAAATTTACTTTTAGCATTAGTAGTACCACTTGATTTTGCAAACCATTTTATAGGTTTTGGCCAAAAAATATTACTTTCTCCTAAGCGTGAACGTTCAATTAAGTTTTCATATTCTTCATAAGTAGATATTGGAATGCGTTCAGTAAACTCCCGATATGTTTTTATTGATGCAAAGTCGTATTTTTTACCAATTTGTGTGTCTTTCGCTTCTTCAACTAAGTCAAGTAAAAGCTCTTCTTGAACTTCATTAGGGTATTTTAAGAATAATTCTATTTGATGAAAGCGCTTTTTTAAAAACCACGATGCAACAGAATTTACTATAGGAATTGGCATAGTTTGTATATCTTTACGAAAGACTAAAAATAACAAAAATCTTCATATGCTGTATCAAGGAGTTCTTACAAAAATGGAAACTCAGTACGAAAATCCAATTCAATACTTTTTAGTGTTTGAAAATGATTTTTTAAACATGAATCAATTATTAGGTAAAACTATAAAAATCAGTTTTGTAAAGTATCAGTGTTTAAATTGCGGATTAGATAAACCAAAATACAGACAAGGTTTTTGTAAAAGCTGTTTTTATGAAGTACCACAAGCTGCCGATTGGATTATGCGTCCAGAATTAAGTACAGCTCATCTTGGAAAGGAAGATAGAGACTTAGAATTTGAAAAAAAAGCACAATTACAACCTCATATTGTGTATCTGGCTAATTCAAGTAATGTAAAGGTTGGTGTAACAAGAAAATCACAAGTGCCAACACGTTGGATAGACCAAGGTGCTCATGAAGCGATTGAAATAGTAGAAGTCCCAAATCGTTACTTAGCTGGTATTACTGAAGTAGCATTAAAGGCACATGTAAGTGATAAAACAAATTGGCGAGCTATGTTGAAAAATGATGCTAAAGATGAAAATCTTGTAGCATGGAGAGAGCGTTTAAAAGATTTTATTCCTGATGAAACCAAAGCTTATTTTATTGACAATAATGCCGAAACTAACTTAGAGTTTCCTGTTTCTAAATATCCTATAAAACCAAAAAGTTTAAACCTTCAAAAAACACCTGAATATTTTGGTAAATTAGTTGGTGTAAAAGGGCAATACCTCATTTTTGAAGACGAAACCGTTTTTAATATTAGAAGTAATGAAGGTACTGTTGTTGGAATTGATGTAGTAGCTTAAAACGCATACAACTTAGTAGCTTGAAATAATGCAATAACTACCAACAAAATACCTGTTAGTCTATTAACGTGTTTGTTTATATTTTGAACCCTATTTTTAAGAGTAATACTGAACTTACTATATAAATACAACACAAATACTTTTCCTAAATAGACACCAAAAAAGAATAAGAATAATACTAATATGGACGATTGCAGACTGAGCATAAAATCGTTTTTATTAATAAATCCAATAGCAAGAATCCAATAAATAAGTACTGGAGGGTTAAGTAATCCTAAAGCAAATCCAGTAGCGTATTTAGATTTTAAAAGACGTTTCTTTTTAGTTTGTTTAGGTGATTGCTTTTTAAATAATAAAAAGCTTCCGACAGCTAATAATATAAAAACAAGCATTACTTGAATCCACATATTATTATCAATAAAAGTTCTTACTATAGTATTGCAATGTAATGCATAATAGGATAATATTAATTCAGCAACACCAGCTGCAATTGCAATTTTAAAAGCTTGATTTACATCTTGTTTAATTGTAGTGTTAATTACTGCAATATTTGAAGCACCTAAAGGTAATGCGCCTAATGTAGATGCTAAAAAACCAATAAGAAGATATAGTAAAATCATATCCTCTTTGTTGTAATGATTTTATGAAGCTTACAAATAATTAATTTTTTATACTGTCTTTCTTTTTTTTCTTCTTACTAAAAATATTTCCTAAAACATTATTTAAAACTTCACCAGTATTAGAGTTAGTCTTGGTGCTGTCGTTTGATTTGGTATTGTTGTTTAGAATATCATTAAGTAAATTTCCACCTTGATTAAGTAGTTGTTTTTTCTTAATCTCAATTAACTGATTAGTTAAGTTAGTTACACTTTTACTTAAATCTGTTGTGATTGTAGGCTTGGTTAGTACACCTCCAATATTAGCAGTTACAGGAACTGTGATTCTTTGAGCTTCATTAGCATCAATTTGAGATAAAAGACTAGTTATTTCATTTCCTAAATATTTAGCTGGTACATCAAAAACTGTACTGTAATTAATGCTTTTGTCAAAACCATGCGAGCCAGAAACGGTAATATTAATGTCTTTATATTTTATATCAAATGGTTTTACAGCTACTTGTCCGTTTTCAAATGATAAATGTGTTTTTATGTCTTTTAAGTTTAGCTTACTTAAGTCAATAAACCCTAATTCTTGATCTAGTTTGTTAAATAGTTCAGTGTTTTTTGGTTCAATTTTAGTAGTAAGAAGTTCAGCTAATGCATTTCCAGATACAGTGCTAAGATTAGGCGTATAAGCTTCATCTAAACTACCTGATAAATTAATATTGCTATTAAGTTTTCCCTTTAAAGCATTAGCGACAGGAACTAAGGCTTTAAACAGCTTTAAATCACTAAATGATTTTGAAATATCTAAATCAGAAGCATCTAAATCGACATTAAATGTTGGCACTTCATTTTGTGTGTTAACGATACCATCCATTGTAATTTGACCATCAAAAATATCAGATTTTAAACCTTTAAATTCAGCCTTTTCATCTTTTAAAATAAGGGTGCCTTTTACATTATTTAGAGTTAGATTATCATATAATACTGTGTTTGCATTTGCATTAATGGTACAATCTAAAAATGCAGGGATTTTTAAAATCTGACTTTCAGAATTCGTTTCAGTATCACTTGATTCGCCTTCAATCATAAAATCGCTTACAGCAAACCTATTAGAATTCACGTTAAAATTCCCTTGTAATGTTTTATTACTTAATAGAAAACCAAGTAGATTTTCTAATGTTCCTGTTGCCTCTATATCTGATGTTCCAGAAGTAGCATTGAAAGCGGTTAGTTTGATTGATTCGGTTTTAAAATCAATATTAGCATTGCTAATATTTAACGGATTGACAATGTCTTTTGAAGAAAATACAAAATCAGAAATATTTACAGTTCCGTCATTTTTAATACGTTCGTAAGCATTGGTTTCAATAGCATTCATGTCAAAAGAAGTGTCTAATTTTCCTTTAAGAGTACCACTTAGGGCGTTTTCCAATTCAATAGGATATGCTTTTGTGATGTTAGCAAGATTTAATGTGCCATCAATATGAGCGCCAACAAATATGTTTTTTGTTAAATCTTTAATGGTAGCTGATGCTTTAAAAGTGTCTTGATCAATTTTAAATTGTAAATCATTAATTGCTACAAACGAATCATCAATATTACCAGACGTATTTTTTATGTTCGTATCAATAACAATATTCTTTACACTTTTTGGCAAGTCAGGGAATTTGAAGCTTGCATTGTTTGAACTAATATTTATGTCAAAGCTTGGAATAGTAGTTTTAGTTAATTCTCCCTTAATTTTACCGTTTACTTTAAAGTCGCCAGAGGTTTCAACAGAGGTTAAATTAGCTGCATATTGTTGAGGTACTAAAGCTAAAAAATCTTTAAATGATGATTCGGGATTTGTAAATGTAATATCCATTTTTTGACCTTCTTCAATAAGCTGAAGAAACCCATCAAACTCTAATGGTAATTTATTAATGAAGGCTTTATTGTCTTTAAAAGTATAGATGCTTTCTTTTAGATTCATACCAATAATAGCATCTAGCTTTATGTTGTTGTTATTTAAATATTGAGCACTGTCAATACTTAAACTTATTTGAGATGTCGTTTTGGTGTTAAGTTCAGATTGTTCTTCAGAAAAAACACCATTTCCATAGTGATTAAATTCTGTTAAACTGAAATACATTTTAGAACTTTCATCTAAATAAGAGATTGCACTGTTGGTGATTTTGTAGTCTTCTAAACTAAATGTAAACCCTGACGAAGACTCATTATTACTTTCATTTGCTGCTGATGGTTTAGCAATGTCGTAATTAGCTTGTCCATCTTCATTAGAAATAATATTTATTAAAATATTGTCAATAGCAATTGCATTTATGGCAATTGGTTCGTCACTCTTTGTTTTAAACAACTCTTTGATGGATAATTCTAAAGCAATAGACTTAGCACTAACTAAAGTATCGTTTTCAAAAGGAGCGTAGTTAACAACGGACAAATCATCTATTATTATAGTAGCATCAGGAAAGCTTTTTAATAAGCTTAAGTCAACATCGGTAAATTCAACTTTGGCATTAATGTTATCATTAATAAAGTTTTTCACCATGTCTTTTATTTGAGATTGAAAAAGATAAGGTGTGGCTATTAATAAAATAAGTAATACTAATAGAGTGATGCCAACGCGTTTTAATATTTTTTTGACCATTAATTGAGTAATTAAACCTGTAAAGTGTTACTGACAAGAATATATACGCAAAAATGATGCAAAAAGTTGAGTTAAGCTTACGATTTAATATAAGTTTTACATTAAATCTATTTCTTCGTTTATTTTTAAATTGAAGCGTTTTCTAAATATGAAGACACCTAAATATAGTAATGGTGTGTCTAGAGCAGCAATCATTACTTTAAATAAAAAGCCAGCAATAAGCAGACCAGTAAATAAGTCCCAAGAAATTTCACCAAAACTACATAGCAAGAAAAGAACAGTAAATGTATCTACAAACTGTGAGAGGAAAGTAGAGAAGTTATTTCGTAACCACAAGTGTTTACCTTTAGTTAATCGCTTCCAAAAATGGTAAATCTGTATATCAATAAATTGGGCAAATAGGTAAGCCATCATACTAGCTAATACAGCAATAGCTGTGCTGCCAAAAACAGTTGTGTATAATTCATCTTGAACAGGGGACCAGCTGGTTGCAGGCACCATATTTCCTATGTATACAATTAACATAGAAAAAAGAGAAGCGAAAATACCCATAACAACAATGTCATTAGCTCTCTTTTTACCATAAATTTCACTAATTAAATCTGTAATTAAAAAGGTAATGGGATAAGGCAATAAGCCTACTGAGATTTCAAAAAGTTTGGTATTAAACACTTCTAAATCAAAAGGATGCCAATAAAAGAATTTTTTAAAAATAAGATTAGAAACCACTAGCGATGTAATAAATAAAGCTCCCAAAAGCATATAAATTCGTTGCGCTAATAGTTTATCTTTTGCAGTCATTGAAAATTGTGAATAAATAGGTTTCGTAAATATAATCTATTAATTTTTTATGTCGTTATTTTGTCAGGCTGTATGGAGAAACCGCAAAATATATATATCGCTTTAGGAAGTAATAAAGGTGACAAGTTTAAAAACTTGCAGTTGGCTATTGACCAAATTCACTTAAAAATTGGAGCTATAAAAAGTATTTCTAAAGCCTATAAATCTCCTGCATTTGGTTTTGAAGGAGATGATTTTTTGAATGCTTGTATTTTGGTGAATACACATATGAAACCCAAAAAAGTAATGAGTACATTACTGGCAATTGAAAAAGATTTAGGGAGAACAAGAGGAAAAAAAACTGGCTACGAATCGCGAGTTATTGATTTGGATTTGTTACTGTTTGAAGATGAGGTTTTGGAAACAAAAAGTTTAATCTTACCACATCCCGAAATGCAAAAACGATTATTTGTTTTACAGCCATTAGCAGATATTGCAGGAAAAGTAATTCATCCAAAACTGCATAATTCGGTTATTGAATTATTAGAAGATTGTGAAGACAAAAGCGAGATAAGTCCAATAAATATATGGCTTAAAAATCCAAGTAAAGCATACGATTTTTCATTATATAACTATATCGCGATTGAAGGAAATATTGGTGCAGGTAAAACTAGCTTATCTACAATGATGTCTTACGATTTCAACGCTAAGTTAATATTGGAGCGTTTTGCCGACAACCCGTTTTTGCCAAAGTTCTATAAAGAGCCACAACGTTATGCTTTTACCTTAGAAATGTCTTTTTTAGCAGATCGTTACCAGCAAATTTCTGACGATTTATCTCAGCTCGATTTATTTAAAGATTTTATTGTTAGTGATTACGATGTGTTTAAATCGCTAATCTTTTCAAAAATTACATTGCCAGAAGACGAGTTTAAATTATATAGAAAGTTGTTTTACCAAGTGTATAAAGACATAGCCAAACCCGATTTGTATGTGTATTTATATCAAAACACTGAACGTTTACAACAAAATATAAAGAAACGTGGCCGCAATTATGAGCAAGAGATTGAAGATGAGTATTTAAACAAAATTAACGCAGGTTACCTAGAGTTTTTAAAAAGTCATCCTGAATTTAATGTAAAAATCATTGACATTTCTGATAAAGACTTTGTGAAAAACCGAGAAGATTATCTTTGGGTTTTAGAACAGATTTGTGAGGTTTAGTTGGATGAGTTTATAAATCAAACCATTTAATAATTGTATCTGTTATTTCTTCAATTTTTTTGTTGCTTATAGATAATCCGTAAGTAACTGTTAGTTCACTAGATAAAACTCGCTTTATTTTATCATCACTATATCCTTCTTGTAGATTAAGAATTAGCTTTTCACTTAGCTTAGTAAAGCTTTTATTATTTCCGCTAATCATTATACCTGTTTTGTATATAATCTTACTTAAAGAATATATATTGTATTTGTCTAATTTTTTCATTGAAAACTCACTTTTAAATAGATAAGAGATTTCTTCAAGCAATATAATATTATAAACCTTCTTTTTCAGCTTTCTTCCAAAAATATATAGCGAATAGTGTTGTTACAATAGGAATCATAAAACCATATTCGTCAATCCAAAATGTAGAATTGTCATTAGTAACCGTTAATGGTGAACAAATTTTTTGGATATAAATATTATGAATAGAATGGAAAATAGCAGCTGGCCACAAACTATTGGATTTAAAGGTGTAATATGCTAAAATTACCGAAACTCCAACAATCATAATCGTAAAAGCGCTTATGTGTAATAATAAATGGTCACCTCTTCCATACATTAAATTAATAATTGGATAATGCCAAACAGCCCAAATAAGACCACTAACAATAGAAAGTGCTTTAAAGGACATTACCTTTCGCAATTCAAAAATTAAAAAACCACGCCAACCAATTTCTTCTCCTAAAGTAGATCCCAAGTTTTTTACCACGCCAACTGTTAAGAGTAAAATTACCATAACAATAATTACTAATATTTGGTTAGAACTATCTATACCTAACTCATTGCTCCATGAAGTTACTTTGTTAATATTAATAACATCTCCAAAGCCAAATAACCATATAAGTACATAGGCAATAGAAACATATAAAATTGGAGTAAAGTAAGCGAGTTTTATATACTTGAGTTCTTTTACGCGCCAAGGCAAACTCAATATTGTACGTTTTCTAATTTTTAAAGTTATAAAGCTTGCTAAAGCTGGAGACAACATTAATGCGCCAACATAGATACTTGTTGGTTTGAGTTTTAAAATGGCAAAATATGCGATTGCACTTAAAGCAGTAGTTATTGATAAAAATAAAGCAATAGTGTTCCAGGTGTCTTTGCGTTCTTCAATTACAGTTGCCATTTGTTTACTTTGGTTAGTTTATTAAAAGACGAGAATTGAAGCGTTTTGTTACTTCGATTTTAGTTTTAGATATAAATAAAATGGAATAAAAATTGGCAAGGAAATAAAAAAAATAGAATATCTCTTTATGTTTTCAAGTGTTGAAGTTCCCCATTTATTATCGGTTCTAGTATTAATAAAATCTTTGAATATGAACTTACGGTTTATTGGTCCAAATTTAGATCCCCAACCATTATTTATTGGGACATCTAAATTGTTAAACTCATAAACAATAGTTTGAGTGTGTTGGTTCAATTTAAAAAAGTAATAACTGTTTTCCGATTTAGCAAAACACCAGTATTCATCAGTTGTATCATCTAGAAACTCTGAAGTGTTAATCATTTTTTGAAATTCAGACTGCAATGCAATTAGAGTCTTTACATTTTGACAGTCATATTCCAATATATTAGAGCGTTCTCCAGCTACTTTTAAAAAATCAAGATAGATTTTAGGAAATGAAAACGAGGTTTGAGTAATAAGAAATTCGATGTCATGATCTTTAAATCCAATATTAGGATCTAAGTCATTTTTTATATATCGAATGTTTTTCATTTTTTGAAAATTATTGTTTCAACTTACAAAACAAATCTCAATAAAGGACATCGAATAGGCTAAAATATTTATGCTATTTCTTTGATAGAAAAAAAAGTCATATGAATTTAAATTCATATGACTTTTTAATTAAAACATTAAATTTAAAACTAGTGTTCAATTTTATAAGCGGTTTTATTAATGGCAATTTTAATAGCTTCTTCGGTACATTTTGTAGTGTCAAACCAAACGGTTAATTTTCGTTGCTTGACATTGGCTTCCGATTTGATGTAACCTTCAACTTCTTTTAAAGAATATTCTACAATTCCTGTGCAACAGGATTGCTTAAACCCTTTAAGTGTATAAGTTTTTTTTACAATAGTATTTTTAACGTTCTCTGTTTTTGGATTGGCTTTTGTTGTTGATTTTGATTGACTGTAACTTAAGTTATAGCTAAATAATAAAAAGCAAAATACAATAAGAGTTGTGGTTTTAATTGTTTTCATAATAGATGATATTTAATTGATTAAATAAGGTAGTATCAAGATGATGACTGTTAATATGGTAATGCTCCATAAAAAGAATTTTGATTGAAAAAAAGAGACTGTTTTGCGTTCTTTTGTGTTCAGTTTAGAAAGTGTTTTTTCTTGTTCTGTTGAGCAACACGCTGTCTGTTTTTTAGGGAAATAAGCGCGATATAAGTTGTAGCTTATTGCTAGTAGACTAAAAAAGATTAAATAGTTTTTTATACTAGAAAGCCAAATAAGTTGAGAGGCGCTAATGCCTAACATACCTGCAAGAGCCATTAAAGGACCAATGCAACAAGTGCAAGCTGCTAGTGCAGCAAAAACAGCACTAAGTGATGATAGTAGTGATTTCATGAGTTTTGTTTAAAAAATGATGTTAAAAAAGAATCCAGATAGTATCATTCCAATACCTATAGTGGTGAAAAATGCAATAATCAACTTGCGTTGCATAACTTTTTTAAGAAGTAAAGCTTCAGGAAATGATAATCCTATAGATGCCATCATAAAAGCAATTGCTGTTCCTAAAGGTACGCCTTTGTCAACTAATGAATCAATAATGGGCAATATACCAACAGCATCAATATATAATGGAATGGCTAATACAACAGCTATTGGAACTGCAAATGGATTTGATTTTGAGATATAGGTTTCAAAAAAGGATTCAGGAACGTAACCATGTATAAACGAACCTATTGCTAAACCAATAAATATATAAGGGATTAGCTTTTTTAGAGTTTTTAGAGCTTCAGCGTGAATTTCTGGTAAGCGCTCCTTAAACTTACGGCCATCTTTTGTTACCTCAGCCTTTTGTGTTCCTAAGTTTTTAATCCAATCAGCAACATGTTCTGCCATTCCTAATTTTTCTAGAATTATACCTCCAAGTACACCAAGTAAAATACCAGTTAATACATAGATAACGGTTACTTTCCAACCATAAGATACCCAGAAAATTGCAATGGCAATTTCATTAACTAAAGGTGAGGTGATTAAAAATGACAATGCAATGCCTAATGGAATTCTTGCTTGCATCATTCCAACAAATAAAGGAATAGAAGAGCATGAACAAAATGGCGTAATAGCTCCTAAAAGGGAAGCGAAAATGTTACCAACACCAGATTTTTTATTCCTTTCTAAATACACTCTGATTTTATCCATAGGCAAATAACTGGTTACAATACCCATGAGATAGGTTACTAAAATGACTAAGAGAACTATTTCTGTAAAGCCGATAATAAAATAATGAAGTGCATGAGCAAAAACAGTGTCTTGTCCTATTCCGAATATATCATAAACTAAATAGTCTGCGATACTCGAAAGTAGTTGCGTTAAATTTCCCATAAGACTTTAGTTTAATAAGGCTAATAATTTTGCGTCACTAGCATAATGTTTGTAATCATATACATTACCATTAATCACTAGTGAAGGAAAGATCATAGTACCATAGATCATGGTGTCTTTTAATTCTGAGAGCTCCTCTATAGAAATGCTAATATTGTTTTTAGAAGCAATCTTTTCAATTTGTGCTTTAATAGGAGAGCCTTTAGCACAACAAGATGAGTGTAATATTTTAATTTCAGTTTTCATAAGAATGGTTTTTATAATTAAACTTTTCTATGAAGTCTGAAACAAGACACCAAAAGACACAAGTTTTGAGAATTATTTTTAAAATAATTTCAAAAACCAGTTTAAGTTATTGGTTTTAAGTGTTTAGTTTTTTTGAAATATTATGAAGAGGTTCACAGGAATCTTTAATCGTACAACCTATAAAATTACCTTGTCTGTCGTATTCAAGATGACAACATTCTACAAATAAAGCTCGTAGTTTTGTGCGAGCACGTTGAATACGCATTTTGGTAGCCGATAATTCTAGATTGAGTTGTTTTGCAATGTCCTTTTGAGGTATTTTATCAATATCACTTAACATTAGAGGAACTGCATAGTCCTTAGGTAGCATTTTAATCATTGGAATGACGTAATCTGAAACCATGATTTTGGAAATCTCCGAACCTGATTCATCTTCTATATTCCAATCATTTTCAATGTTGAAATCCAAGTTATGCTTTTTGTAATAATCATAGATTGTATGTCTACTCACTTGAAAAAGCCACGCTTTAATATTTTCAATGTCCTTAGACTTTTGATGTGTTTCAATCAATTTTACCATGACTTCCTGAACAATATCATCGGCTAAAGTCTTATCCTTTACTTTACCGAAAATATAGGATTTAAGGTAATTGTATAACTCCTTAACAACTTCGTTTATATTACAGCATTCTTTTTTCATCTTAGATTTAAGATAAGACTATTACATAATAAGAATAAAGTATTAGTTCCTCAACTTACAAAACAAATCCCAAATCACGACGCCACAACTCACAGAAATATTTAGCGAATGTTTGGTGCCATATTGAGGAATTTCAATAACAGTATCACTAGCACTAACCACGTCTTGTTGTACACCCTTAACCTCATTACCCATCACAATGGCATATGTTGTATCAGATTCAGGTGTAAAATCGTTGAGCATTGTCGAGTTTTCAGCTTGCTCAATAGAAAGGATTTTTACGTTTTCAGACTTTAGTTTTTCAATTAGTGTTATAGTGTCTTCTACATATTCCCAAGTAACAGTATCTGTGCTTCCTAATGCAGTTTTATGAATGTCTTTATGAGGAGGTGTTGCAGTAATACCACACAAGTAAATCTTTTCAATTAAAAAAGCGTCGCTCGTTCTAAAAACACTGCCTATATTATTTAAGCTTCTAATATTATCAAGAATAACAATAATAGGTGTTTTTTTAGCTTCTTTAAAAGCATTAACCGATAGTCTGTCTAACTCACTGTTTTTTAGTTTTCGCATTTTTCAACAATTGTAAATAACTTATAAAATTTCAGTTTTAAAAAACATCAAATTATAAGTACATTAGCGTTCTTACTATACTTGCAAAAGTAAGATTTAAAACGCAATAAACCATTGGCAAAAAAAGCAAAGAAAGTAACGCCATTAATGCAACAGTACAATGCTATTAAAGCAAAGTATCCTGATGCTATGTTACTGTTTAGAGTAGGTGATTTTTACGAAACATTTGGTAGTGATGCTGTAAAGGCTTCAAAAATATTAGGTATTATTCTTACCAAAAGAGGCGCTGGTAGCGAAAGCGAAACAGAATTAGCAGGTTTTCCGCATCATTCGTTAAATACGTATTTGCCTAAATTGGTAAAAGCAGGTGAGCGTGTTGCTATTTGTGACCAATTGGAAGATCCAAAGCAAACCAAAAAAATTGTAAAGCGTGGTGTGACTGAGTTAGTAACTCCTGGAGTTGCTCTTAATGACGAGGTTTTACATTCTAAGACTAATAACTTTTTGGCGTCTGTTTATTTTGGAAAACATATTGGCGTGTCGTTTTTGGATGTGTCTACAGGAGAGTTTTTAACCTCTCAAGGTGATGTGGAGTATATCGATAAACTACTTCAAAATTTTAATCCAAGTGAGGTTTTAATTGAAAAGCAAAAGCGTTCTGAGTTTCTTAATGCTTTCGGAAATGATTTTCATACGTTTTATTTAGAAGATTGGGTGTATCAAGACGATTATGCTAACGAGACTCTTTGTGGACATTTTCAAACTAAAACACTCAAAGGATTTGGAATAGCCGATTTGTATGAAGGGATTGTAGCATCAGGTTCTATTTTGCATTATTTAGGAGAAACACAACATCATAAACTACAACATATTACTGCAATAAATAGAATTGCAGAAGATGAATATGTATGGATGGACCGATTTACCATTCGTAACCTTGAGTTATATAACTCAACCAATGCCAATGCAGTAACATTGCTAAATGTTATTGATAAAACAATTTCTCCAATGGGAGGACGTATGCTTAAACGTTGGTTGGCATTGCCTTTAAAAAATGTTGAAAAAATAAAAAGTAGACATGAAGTTGTTCAATATTTAATGAATAATGAAGTTGTGCTACAAAAAGTCCAACATCAAATAAAGCAAATTGGCGATATAGAGCGTTTAATTTCTAAAGTTGCTACAGGAAAAGTAAATCCTCGTGAAGTAATTCAGCTTAAAAACTCATTGGAAGCTATAGTGCCAATTAAAGCTCAGGCAGTTAATTGCGATAATGAAGCTTTAAAAGTTATTGGCGATAATATTCAAAGTTGTGATGTATTAAGAGAGAAGATTAAAGAAACCCTTAACGAAGATGCGCCAGTAAATATCTTAAAAGGAAATTCGATTGCATCCGATTTTTCAACAGAGTTAAAAGAATTACGTGATTTGGCATTTTCAGGTAAAGATTACCTTGATAAAATGCTAGAACGTGAAAGTGAACGCACAGGAATTACATCTTTAAAAATTGCATCCAATAACGTATTTGGATATTACATCGAAGTTAGAAATACCCATAGAGATAAAGTTCCTGAAGAATGGATACGTAAACAAACCTTAGTAAATGCCGAACGTTATATAACAGAAGAGTTAAAGGAATACGAATCTAAAATTTTAGGAGCCGAAGAACGTATTTTAGCTATAGAACAACAACTATTTGCAGAGTTGGTTGGTTGGATGAATCAATATATTAAACCAGTACAACAAAATGCGTATTTAATTGGACAATTAGATTGTTTATGTGGTTTTGCACAATTGGCTAAAGAGAATAAATATGTATATCCAATAATTGATGATTCTTTTGATTTAGAAATAAAAGAAGGCCGTCATCCAGTAATTGAAAAGCAATTACCTCTTGGAGAAAGTTACATAGCTAATGATGTGTTTTTAGATAGAGATACACAGCAAATTATTATGATTACTGGACCTAACATGTCTGGTAAGTCTGCTATATTGCGTCAAACAGCTTTAATAGTGTTATTAGCCCAAATTGGAAGTTTTGTGCCAGCACAAAGCGCAAGAATAGGTTTAGTAGATAAAATATTTACTAGAGTAGGAGCAAGCGATAATATATCGATGGGCGAATCGACCTTTATGGTAGAGATGAATGAAACAGCTTCTATCTTAAATAATATTTCAAAACGCAGTTTGGTGTTGTTGGATGAGATTGGTCGTGGTACAAGTACTTACGATGGTATATCTATTGCTTGGGCAATTAGTGAGTATTTACACGAACATCCTAGTAATGCAAAAACATTATTTGCTACGCACTATCATGAGCTTAATGAAATGACTGAAACTTTTGAGAGGATCAAAAATTTTAATGTGTCTGTAAAAGAGTTAAAAGACAATGTGCTTTTTGTTAGAAAATTGGTAGAAGGAGGTAGTCAGCATAGTTTTGGAATACATGTAGCAAAAATGGCAGGAATGCCACAACAGGTTATTAGACGCGCAAATAAAATTCTAAAACAACTAGAAAAATCACATTCTAGTGAAGAATTGAGTGATAAAGTGAAAAATTTAAATGATGAGATGCAATTAAGCTTCTTTAATTTAGATGACCCGCTTTTAGAAGAAATTAAAGACGAAATACTTCATACTGACATAGATACGTTAACGCCAGTAGAGGCTTTAATGAAGCTTAATGAGATAAAGCGCATGCTTGAAAAAAAGAAAAGAGCATAAATTTTAAAATTTTTTCAAAAAAGGCTTTGGTAATCTAAGAAATGTTTTAAATTTGCATCCGCAATCGAGAGGTTGCACGTTCATTAAACAACTACGCGAAAGTAGCTCAGGGGTAGAGCATCACCTTGCCAAGGTGAGGGTCGCGGGTTCAAATCCCGTCTTTCGCTCTATACTCTGTTTAAAATATACCAAGATGCTGAAGTGGTGGAATTGGTAGACACGTTGGACTTAAAATCCAATGACCCTTGGGTCGTGCGGGTTCAAGTCCCGCCTTCAGTACAACAAAAGCTTTACGATTTTTCGTAGAGCTTTTTTGTTTTTAGTATGTTAAAAAAAAGCCCTCACATATATGTGAGGGCTTTTTTTATTTTTAAAATATATTGAAAACCTATTTTAAAGATTCTAGGATTAATACTACTTTGTTAAAATCAGCGGCGCTATTTATTACTTTACGGTAGTCTTCATAATTTTTTACATCAATAATGTTTAGTTTGTAATATTCGTTAGCAGTAATAGTTAATTGGTTGTCATTTAGTGTGTAATTTGAGTGAAACGCAAGAATTTCTTTGTCATCAACTATAAACGAGTTGTCAATTTTTATATCATCTAAATTTGCTACTTCATAACCTTCGGGAATAGTTATATTAATGGTTCTTATATAACTTCTTTGAAAATCATTTTCAACATTAAGTACTCTTTCTTTTTCTTGGTATAATTCCATTTGTGGGCCAATAAGCTCACCTACTTTAAATAAGTACTTTCTTCCTGCTTTTTCAACAAATGCTTCCGAAGTAAAATTAATGTCAATTTTAAGTGGTTCTATTCCAAAAAGCTCAGAGTTATCATTAACAATTTTCTTGTCTTTAATATCTACATTTTCATTTATAGATTTAGCAAAAGCATCTAATAACTCATCGCGATCTTCGTCTTTTATTAAATGTAAAAAAGGCTGAATATACATTGAGTAGTAACCGCTAATCTCTTTTTTTAGATTAATATTGTTTATGGTTAGGTCATCTTTATCAAAGTCAACATCAAGTATCATTTTATCAACTGTCTTATCTGATTTTACTGGTTTGATGTATTTTGTTCTTCCTAAGCCAGATTTGTAATCTCCAACAGAAATTTCTTTAATGAAAAGACCATAATTATCTGTGTATTCTGGTGGAGGAAATCCAACTCTAGAATCAATTTCGCTAGGAGACATGTATGTTTTACTTTTAGGGAAGTAAAAAAGAAATTCTGCTAAAAAATTATTGGCTTCAAACTTTTTGTCAAATTTAATCTCTCCTCTATCGCTAGTAATTACAATTTCGTGTTTGATATTTAAGTGTCTAAATAAGGCTGTATAAAGTTTCATAATGCCAGTTTCATTAGCAACCTTATTGTTTATGACATTTAATAAGTTTTCTAGCTCTTCGCTACTTGCTTTTGCTATAAAAACATTGCTTTTAATATAGTTTTCAATTTGTCTTATATTATCTAATTGAGATGTGTTGTTGTTTTTTAAAATGTCTTTAGTAAGTTTTGAAATAGCTGTTTGTTCCTTTTTTGAGTATTCTTCGGGATAGTAATATGCATAAATATTTTGAGCAACTTTTTTATATGATGATATTTCCCCAGTGTTATTAGCTGTATTGTAATCTAATTTATATACCAAAAATTGTTTTGAAGCGTTAAAGGCTGCTTGCGATTCAGACTCTATTTTTTTTAGCTTGTCTAACTTTAATTGCCAATGGTATTTTGTTTCGTGTAAAGTGTCCTCTACTACTTCTGGAAGATCATTGTAACTTTTAAATTTAAATATTAAGTTTCCTGGAGCATAAAGGTCAAAAGCTACGTTTTCTTTGTTGTGAGTGCCTTGAAATGTAATTCTTCTACCTTTGTATCTTGGGTATTGCTTTACAACGTAAAAATATTCAATAATACTTCCTTTTTCTATGCCTTCGAAAGCAAAGTATTTGTATTGTCTTTTAGTTTCTTCGTCTTCAGCTGTAAGAATTTTTGATTCGTCTAGCTCTAGTATCTTTCCATCTTTTGTAATTACTCTGGCTTTGTTAACTTCTAGGTTTGATGTTGAAGAATATGGAAGATAGATTTTATTATATTCTTCAATTTTATCATCAGAATTTAACCATATTACTTTATGTTCTAAAAAGTACTCAACTAGCGAATTATCTTCAATAAAAAAGAATTCAGTAACAATTTTATCTTTTAAAGTTATAATGCTTTCTTCTGAATTTTCATTGACGTTATATTTTGGTTTTTCCTCCCAATTATAATCTTTATAAAAAGGTGTTTCTTGAGCATTTGTGATTGAAAAACACACAAATAAGATAAGTGTTAAGAACGATGTTAAATGTTTCATTAATGGGCTATTTTTTTACTTTTAAAATAATAATCTCTTTAAATGCTTTTTCTGTTTTTTTTATAAGGCTATTTACTTGTTTTTGCTGCTCCTTATTTAAGGTTAAGTTTTTTGTTTTAAAACTATGTGTGTAAGTAATTATATCGTCTTTAATAGTATAGGTTATGTTACTTGTAATAAAATCGTTTTCAAGACTTGTATTTTCTGGTAAATAGTCTAAAGTGTAGCCTTCTGGGATGCTGAATTTATTAATGTAAACATATTTGTTGTTAAACTTATATTCTATGTCATTTTCTCTGTCTTCTTCAGTTTTGTAATATGATATTGTTTTGTTTAAGTTAAGATTGATATAGACTTCGTCTCCTAGTTTTTTAGCATAATTATCAATTATAAAATCATAATCTAATGTAAAATCATTTTCATAATGATACTTATTAGTTTCTTTTACATCTTTAGCAAGAAATTTGTTGTTTCCTTTTCGTAATCTAGAATTATAATATTCGCTTAGTTTTTTATCTGAAGTAATGTTTTCTAATGTATTGTACATGTTTATTTTTATATATCCAGAAATAGATGTATTTGTAGTGCCTTTTAAATTTTGTTCATCTAATGAAAGGGTTGATACTTCTTTATAAGTGCTTTTTTCTGGAGGTATAACAGGTACGGTTTCTATAACATAGCTATTCTCTCCATTAGAAATTAATGCTTCTTTACCTTGTATAAATGAGGTTGGTAAGTCTATAGGAATAAATCTTCCTGTAGCATCTAAAAAGTAAGTTTTATCGTTGTATTTGTATGATAAAATCATATGGTTATCTACAATAGGAGTAGGTACTTCGTTATAGCTATAAGGAATAGAGCGTGTACCAATCCATGTTAAATTTCCTTTTAAACCAGCTAGACTTAACATTTTAAATAATATACTAGAGTTGTCTTTACAGTCGCCATATTTTTTTTGATAAACTGCGTTCGCTTCTCTAGGAATAAAACCACCTAAAGCGTATTCAAAATCTATATATTTAATGTTTTTTTGAGTCCAATAATAAATAGCTTTTACTTTATCTAAATCGTTAGTTTTATCTTTTGTTAAAGTGTCAACTAAAGCAATTAATTCTTCGTCACTAGGTTCTTGGTTAACATCTTTAACTAAGGAGTAATACCAACCATATAAATCGTCTACATCGCCTAAAAGTTTTTTTGTTTGACCATTTACTTTATATGAGGTTATGATAGGAACTATATGTGGGAATACGTTTTTATATGTTGGTACATTTGCTTCGTACTTGAACTTATCTAAATCGTTAAGTTCCCAAGTATAAATAATATTTCCTTTCTTTTCTTTTTTAGAAAAGATTATGTTGTGGTCCTTTGTGTTAAACTCTTGAAACCTAAAAGAAATATCCTTATCTGCTATTAGAGTAACTTTGTTTTTAGCCATTGGTGTAAAACCACCAAAGTAAAATGTTGACAAAAATCTAGGATTTTTTACTTTCTCGGTGTACCATAATCTAGATTTGGATCCTTTTCTTAACTTAGGGAATATAAAGCTAAGTGTTTTGGTGTCGTCGTAAAAAGAGTTGTCTAAATCGTCCTTTTCAGTAAATTCTTCAACTTTAGTTTCTCTATACTTTCCTTTCTCGAAAGTGAATGAAGACGCTTTTATTTCTTCTAATTCAAAAAATGCAGAAAAGTTTACAGATTCCTTAGAGTTATATGTTGCGGATTCGTCTAAATATAGACTTTCGACAAGAAATTCTTGCTTAATATCAATTTCTCCATTTTTATTGATGGAAACATAGACTTTAGTTTCATCAATAAGTTTTACTTGATGTGCATTAGGAAACTTGTTACTATAATGTGTAAACTCTTCTGATAATTGCGCATATCCAAACTGTAAGGTTAAAATGATAGAGCAAAGAGGAATAAGTTTTTTAAAATTAATTTGTTTCAACTTTATAAATTGCGCCATTAAAATAATATTCTGTTTTAGTTAATTTACCTGATTTGTCATAGTGCTTTACTTCGCCATGTTTTTCGTCATTAAGGTAATTAATTTCTTTTTTAAGTTTACCATTTTCATAATATGACTTGTGAGTACCATTTAAGTCGCCATGCGAATAATGCCTTTCATTTTTAATATTTCCATTTTCATAATATTCGAGGTTTAATCCATGGTATTCACCACTATCATATTCTATTTTGCTTTCAATTGCACCAGAGATGTAATATGATTTGTAGATATTAGATAAGTCACCGTTTATATATTCCATTTCTCTAGAAGGCTTACCATTTTTGAAAAATGCTTTAATAAGACCTGTTTCGTTTTTTAAAGGAATAATAGGTAATTCTTTTCCGTCTTCTCCTAAATAAGTATAACCAATAAGTTTACCATAATCATAAATTCTTACTAATTGTAATGTGCCGTCTGGTGCATAAAATTCTTTTCTACCATTAATTTTATCATATTCATATTCTGTAACAGTATTTAGGTTTCCGTTTTCGTAATATGATTTCCACGTTCCATGTGCATCACCATTTATGTAATAATCATCATCTTCTAATATGCCATTATCGTAATATCTTAAATACTTACCATCTAAGTTTCCGTTTAAGTAGTTTAATTGAATTTTTACTTTACCATTTTCATGATACCATTTCCATTCATCATGAGCACTATTATTAAGATATGTTCCTTCAATATATTTGTTTCCATAAAAATCAAAATTTATATACTTTCCATGCTTAAGACCATTTTTGTAATCTATTACAATATTGTTCTTATTGTTGAAGTGTTTAAAGGTTACTTGATAATCGCTTTTGTCTTGAATATAATTAACCTCCTCTAGAAGTGTGCTGTCAATTGTATAGTATCTTTCGTATTGAAGCTCGTCATATTTGTAATGACTAGTGTGATCTAATTTACCGTCTACAGAAAAGTATTGCTGCTCTCCATGTAATTGTCCTTTATGGTAAAAATTAATTGCTTCAATATTACCATTTAAATAATAGGAATGCCATTCGCCATTTTGAGCACCTTCTTTATACCAACCTTGAGCCTTTATTTTTCCATTTAAATGATAATCTATACCATAGTCGATTATAGTTCCATTTTTGTAATAAAAAACAGATGATTTTTCTCCGTTATTATGATAATTAGTGTATTCACCATTAGTTTCATTATCAATATAAGTACCTTTAGATGTTAATATGCCATTGTTTGAATAAAATTTCCATTCTCCTTTTTTTCCACCTTTAATATCATAAAGTCCTTCAGATGTTAAATTACCATCAATAGAATAGCTTTTGTACAAAAATTCACCACCTTTTTTTCTGTCTTCTTTAATTATTTCTCCTTTGCCATTATAGAATTTATAGGCTATAATTAATCCTTTTCGATATTCATATTCATAATTTAATAAGCTTGAAGGAGTGAAGTATTTATAGATTCCATCAATTTTACCATTTACATAATTAAATTCACTCTCTAGATTACCATTGGGATAATAAGTCTTCCATAAACCATTATATACTCCTTCTATACTTTGTCCGATTTCTGCTAGTTGACCATTTACATGATAAGTTTTGTATGATCCATGATATTTTCCATTGCTATAATTTATTTCTGCACGTATTTTATTGTTGTTATAATACAAGCTTTCTAAACCATGTAATTCACCGTTTTTGAAGTTGCGTTCAGCAAAAATATCACCATTTGAGAAGTATTCATATCCTATGCCTTCTGCATTATCTTTTGTGATTGGTGTTTTGTATTCTATTAAATCTTCTCCAACATTAAAATAGGCTTGATAAGTTCCTTCTAGTAAATCTTCTTTAAAATATTTTTTTTGAGTTAAAGCTCCTCTACTATTATGGATAGTATATTCACCATCTAGTTTATCGTTAGCGTAACTTGTTTTTATGTTCTCTTTTCCATTTTCATGATAAGTAATATATGCACCTTCTAAAACACCTGCTGTGTATTGTGCAGTTTCTTTAACGTTGCCATTAGCATAATACCATTTCCAATTGTTATCTCTTTTTCCTTCATTGTTGAAATTACCTTTACCTGTAATTCGACCATTACTATCATAGAATATCCAATCTCCAATAGTATTGCCATCTTTTAATTTACCATAGGCTTGTAAGTAATTATTGTTATAGTAAAATGATTTGTCTGGATTATTTATAGTGCCTTCTTGTAAAATTTGCATCCATTTTTGTAACATTTGCTCTTTAAAAGAAGATATGTTTTTAATGTTTTTGTCGATTACTTTTTTGTACTTAGGATTTTGTATTGAGGCATTAAGTGTATATGTAAAATTGTCAAATAGATTGTTTTCATTTATCCAGTTATAAAAGGCAACATATTTCTTTTCCCAAAAACCACCATTTCCTTCAAATTCTTTTAATTGTTCTAGTAAAGCATGATTTTGTCTTACAAGTGCAATGTCAATTTCGTTTTCTATTTTGTACTTTTTATTTAAAGCAATTTTGTTGTCTATGATAAGATTAAGTTCTTCAAAAGCTTCATCATCTTCAGAAATTTGAATTTCATCATTATAACTATTTTCATTCTCGGAAGAAATAATGTCATTAAGAGATTTTAAGGTGTTAAAAGAACCTTCACTATCAGGGTCTAATAGTAAATACATGTTAAAGCACATTAGTGCTTGTGCAATTTTACCTTGTCTATAGCAGATATTTCCTAATTGTAAATGAGGTTTAGGGTAAGAAGGTCTATAGAAAATGGCTTTTTTGTATGCGTCAATTGCTTCTTCAAGTTTATCGGTGTTCTCTAAAGCAATTCCTTTGTTATACCATAGTTTATAATTTTTCGGATGACTTTCTAGCCCTTTGTTGTATGTTTTTAAAGCTGCTTTATAATTCTCTTGACTAGCTAAAGCGGCACCTTTATTCATGTAAAAATATAGTTTCTCATTATCGCAACTACCACTTAATCCTTCGTCTGCAATTTTAATTGCTTCGTCATACTTTTCTAAGTTTAATAGATAATAAGATTTTGAAGTTAGAACAGAACAGTAAGCAGAGTCATTCTTGCTTACATTGTTTAAAATTTCTAATGTTTTTTCAAAGTTTCCTTGTTGCGAACTTTCTACAGCATTTTCTAATATTACATCAATGTCTAGACGTTCAACTTTTGCTTGAGTAAACCCTAATAATGGAGTGAGAGTAAGTAGAATTAAAAGGGCGTTTAATTGTATGTTTTTCATCTTACTAAGATAAGAAATAAGCTTTATAGTAAATAAAAAAAGCCTTACAAAATGTAAGGCTTTTTTTATTTGAGAAAAGAAATTATTCTTAATTGTCTTTCTTTAATTTATCAGCAGTTTTGTCTAATTCAGTTGCTGCTTTTTCTTTAGCATCGTCAATTGCACCATCTACAGCATCCTTAGCGTCTTTAGCAGCATCTTTTACTGCATCCTTAGCATCGTCAACTGCTCCGTCAACAGCGTCTTTAGCGTCATTTGCCGCATCGTTAACTGCATCTTTAGCTTCTCCAGCAGCTTCTCCAGCAGCTTCTTTAACATCATTTGCAGCTTCTTCAGCTTTGTCCATTGTTTGCTCTACAGCATCTCCTGAAGCATCAGCTTCTTTTTTTTCTCTACAAGATGTAATTGATACCATAAGCGCCATTACTAGTGCAGAACTTAGAATTAATTTTTTCATTTTTAGTGTTTTAATGTTAATTTCTATTGCAAGTAATAACATATTAAGAAAATTAACAAAAATTTCTTTAACATTTTCTTAACTAAATTACTAGCTGTAGTAATTACGTATAAAATCAATAATTTGGATTACAGCACCTTTGTTTTTTAATATTAAGTTTGAATTGTTTGCTCCCGACTTTAGTCTGAAGTCTTTGTTTTTAGATAGTTTTAATGCAATTGAGTTAAATTCAGAAGTGCTTGTAATGCTGAACATACCTTTGTTTTGTATCATTAGGGCTGCTTCTGGAAAGTTTTTATAATTTTTGCCTATAATTACTGGCACTCCAAATGTGGCTGGTTCAAGCGTATTATGAAGTCCAGATTTACCCATAGCACCACCAACGTAAGCTATATCAGCATAGCTATATATTTTAGATAAGATGCCAATAGTGTCTATAATAAATACTTGTTTAGTTTTTAAATCAACACCATTCATTTCTGAAAACAAAACAGTTGACTTAGATATTTTGTGTTTTAAATTATTTATTTGGGTACTTTTTATATCGTGAGGTGCAAGAATAAATTTAAGGTCATTATCCGATGAGTTAATGTAGTCTAAAAATATAGCTTCGTCTTCTGGCCAAACACTACCAGCAACGAAGCAAAGTTTATTGTTTTTAAATTCTTCTATAAACTTAAGTGTGTTATCAATATTTAATTGATTTGATACTCTGTCAAATCTTGTGTCACCAGAAACGCTTACGTTATGAATATTTAGAGAGTGTAATAGTTTTTGAGAGTTTTCATCTTGAACAAAAAAGTGGTCAATTGTTTTTAAAGATTTTCTCATTAAACCTCCATAAGGTTTAAAAAATATTTGGTCTTTTCTGAAATAAGCAGAAATTAATAAGGTCTTTATTTTTCTTTTTTCTAGCTCTAAAAAGTAGTTAGGCCATATTTCATATTTCACAAATATGACTAAACTAGGATTTACTATGTTTAAAAACCTTATTGCGTTACGTTTAGTGTCAAAAGGTAAATAAACTACAATATCTGTAATTGGGTTTGTCTTTCTTATTTCATAACCTGAAGGTGAAAAGAAGCTTAAAACAAATTTATGCTTTGGATATAAGTCTTTCAGTTTTTCAAAAACAGGTAACCCTTGTTCATATTCACCTAAGGACGCACAGTGAAGCCAAATAACGTTATCATTTTTAGAAAGGTGTTTTTTAAGCTTAGAAAATGTTTCGGTTCTTCCTATAACACCAAGTTTTAATTTGGCATTAAAAGTAGCGATGAGTTTTATAAAAAAACTAACAATAACTATGAGTATGTTGTATAGAAAATGCAATTAATTTACTTTAAGGCTAAAATACATTCTTTATCTCAAATTCATTGTCTTAGAGATATGAATTTTGTATTTTCGCTAACTAGTTATTTATTAAAAATCGCGTTTAAAATTCCATATTTGACATGAGAAAAATACAAATGGTTGACCTTAAAGGTCAATATGAAATCATAAAAGAGACTGTTAATGAGTCGGTTATTGAAGTTATTGAATCAACAGCTTTTATTAATGGACCTAGAGTGCATGAATTTCAAAAAAATCTTGAAGAATATTTAGGAGTAAAGCATGTAATTCCATGTGCAAATGGTACTGATGCATTACAAATAGCAATGATGGGATTAGGGTTAAAACCAGGAGATGAAGTGATAACTGCAGATTTTACATTTGCTGCTACAGTTGAGGTAATAGCATTGTTAGGACTAACTCCAGTGTTAGTTGATGTAGAGCCAGATACTTTTAATATAGATGTAGAAGCTATTAAAAAAGCGATTACACCTAATACTAAAGCAATTGTTCCTGTACATTTATTTGGTCAATGTGCCAATATGGATGCTATTATGGAAATAGCAAATGAGCATAACTTATTTGTGATAGAAGATAACGCACAAGCGATTGGAGCAACATATACTTCAGCTGATGGAAAGAAAACAAAAGCGGGAGCTATTGGACACGTTGCTTCAACTTCATTTTTTCCATCTAAAAACTTAGGTTGTTATGGAGATGGAGGAGCGATTTTTACAAATGATGACGATTTAGCACATACTATTCGTGGTATCGTAAATCATGGTATGTATGTACGTTATCATCATGATGTAGTTGGAGTTAATTCTAGATTGGATTCTATTCAAGCAGCTGTTTTAGGCGCAAAATTACCTAGACTAGATGCTTATAATAATGCTAGAAAATTAGCTGCTAGTAAATATGATAAAGCTTTTGAGGGAATTGAAAACATTGTAACTCCTTTTAGAAATGGAGGAGATGATAACCATGTATTCCATCAATATACACTTAAAGTAAGGAATACTGATAGAGATGCTTTAGCTAAGTTTTTAAATGACAATGGAATTCCATGTGGAGTATATTATCCAATACCTTTACATAACCAGAAGGCATATAAAGATGAAAGGTATAATGAAGCAGATTTTACTGTCACTAATCAATTAGTAAAAGAAGTAATTTCTTTACCAATGCATACTGAGTTAGATGATGAGCAAATAGAATTCATAACTACTAAAGTAATAGAGTTTGTAAATGGCTAAAATACTTGTAACAGGAGGACTTGGTTTTATTGGTTCTCATACAGTTGTAGAACTTCAAAACAAAGGATTTGAAGTTGTGATAATTGATGATTTATCAAATTCATCATTAGATATATTAGATAGAATAGTTTCTATTACTGGAATACAACCTATTTTTGAGAAATTAGACTTAAAAGATAAACTAGGTGTTCAAACATTCTTTCAAAACCATAAAGACATAAAAGGAGTTGTTCATTTTGCTGCAAGTAAAGCTGTAGGTGAAAGCGTTAACGAGCCTTTAATGTATTATGAAAACAATCTTACAACATTAGTATACATGTTACAAGAGGTGAGTCAACTTGAAGATTCAAACTTTATATTTAGCTCTTCTTGTACAGTATATGGACAAGCAGATACTTTACCAATTACTGAAAGCGCTCCTGTTAAAAAAGCAGAATCTCCTTATGGTAATACCAAACAAATAGGTGAAGAAATTATTACCGATGTTTGTAAAGTAAACTCAGATTTTAACGCAATAGCCTTACGTTATTTTAATCCTATTGGAGCGCACAAAAGTGCAAAAATTGGGGAATTACCCCTTGGAGTACCACAAAATTTAGTGCCATTTATTACACAAACAGCAATTGGACTTAGAGAGCAATTATCTGTATTTGGAGATGATTATCCTACAACCGATGGCACTTGTGTAAGAGATTATATTCATGTGGTAGATTTGGCAAAAGCGCATGTGGTAGCTTTAGAAAGATTGTTAGGAGCTAAGAATGAATCTAATTACGAAACCTTTAATTTAGGTACAGGAACTGGTAGTTCTGTACTAGAAGTTATTCAATCTTTTGAACGTGTGTCTGGAACTAAATTAAACTATAAAATTGCTAATCGTAGAGAAGGTGATGTTATAGCTGCCTATGCAGATACTAAAAGGGCAAATGAGGTTTTAGGTTGGAAATCAGAACTTTCCTTGGACGATGCAATGCGTACAGCATGGAATTGGGAACAAAACATCAGAAAAAATTCCTAAATTAGTAGTGTAACTACTAACAAACCAAACATGAAAAAAATTGCATTTTTAATTGCAGCACTTTTTGCTATTAGTGTTTCTGCACAGAGTACCTATTTGCATTGTGGAAAAATTATTGACACCAAAGAAGGTAAAGTTCTTAGTGAAAAAACAATTGTAATAACAGGAAATAAAATAACTGCAATACATGATGGTTATATCAATTCTGAAAATGTAGATGATATAGTTATAGATTTAAAATCTAAAACGGTAATGCCTGGTCTTATTGATATGCATGTGCATATTGAAAGTGAGTATAATCCAAAAAAGTATATGGATAGGTTCACTGCTAGTAAAGCAGATGTAGCATTTAACTCTGTAAATTTTGCTAATACTACTTTAATGGCTGGATTTACTACAGTAAGAGATTTAGGAGGTTCTGGTGTAAATATTTCATTAAGAAATGCCATAAATCAAGATAAAATAATAGGTCCAAGAATTTATACAGCGGGAAAAGCTATTGGAACAACAGGAGGACATGCAGACCCAACAAATGGAATGAGGCATGACCTAATGGGAGATCCAGGGCCTAATGAAGGTGTAATTAATAGCGTTGATGATGCTAAAAAAGCAGTTAGACAACGTTATAAAAATGGAGCAGATAATATAAAGATTACTGCCACAGGAGGTGTGTTAAGTGTTGCTAAAAACGGGCAAAACCCACAATTTACTCTAGAGGAGATTAAGGCTATATGTGATACAGCAAAAGATTACGGAATGATTATCGCAGCACATGCACATGGAGATGAAGGAATGAAACGTGCTATTATTGGAGGTGTTACAACAATAGAACATGGAACTTTAATGAGCGAAGAGACTATGGATTTAATGAAGCAATATGGTACTTACTATGTGCCAACAATTACTGCTGGAAAAGCAGTTGCTGATAATGCAAAAATTAATGGTTTTTATCCTGAAATAATTGTTCCTAAAGCATTAGAAATTGGACCAAAAATTCAGAATACTTTTAAAAACGCTTATAAAAGAGGTGTGAAGATTGCTTTTGGAACTGATGCAGGTGTATTTCCACATGGATTAAATGGTAAAGAGTTTGGTTATATGGTTGAAGTTGGTATGCCAGAAATGGAAGCAATACAATCTGCAACAATTACTAATGCACTTGTTTTAGGGCTACAGGATGAGTTAGGGCAAATTAAAGTAGGTTATTTAGCAGATATTGTTGCTGTAGAAGATAATCCAATTGAAGATATTAATACAATGGAGAATGTTGTTTTTGTAATGAAAAACGGAAAGGTTTATAAAAAATAAATCAGTTATATTTTAAAACAAAAAAGCCTTGATTAATCAAGGCTTTTTTGTTTTTTCTCTTTTAAATATTGTTTGACTCCAGCAACGAGTAGCATTATCATACCAGCAGATACAGAAACGTCTGCAAGGTTAAAAATACCAGTTCTAAATACGCCGCCAAAGTCTAAATGTAAAAAGTCAGTTACTTTTCCATATAGAATTCTATCATACACATTAGCAAATCCGCCACCAATAATACAACAAAAGGCAATTAAAGACATTTGATCCATGTTTTTGTCTTTAAAAATATGACGTAACACAGCGCCTAAAACTACTATTGGTAATATAAGTAAAAGGATAAGTCTTAATGTATCATTTAATTCACTTCCCATACCTAGAAAGGCGCCAGTATTTTTTACATGATGTAAAGTGAAGATGTCTCCAATAATTGAGGAATTATCTCCCATATCTACATTAGCTTCAACCCATTTTTTAGAAACTTGATCTATTACAAAATTTATAATAATTAAAACTATTATAAAAATACTGCGTTTTGAAAGTTTCATTTATGCTTCCGTTTGAAAAGTTGCTGAAGCTGTTTGCGCTTCTCTATTAATTTTTCTAACTAACCCTTGTAAAACTTTTCCTGGACCAACCTCAGTAAAGTGAGTTGCACCATCAGCAATCATTTGTTGTACAGATTGTGTCCAACGTACAGGAGCAGTTAATTGTGAAATTAAATTAGCTTTAATTTCGTTTTCATCAGTTATAGCACTAGCTGTTACATTTTGATAAATTGGGCAACTTGGTTTATTGAAATTTGTAGCCTCAATTGCAGCTGCTAATTCTTCTCTTGCTGGTTCCATTAAAGGAGAATGGAAAGCACCACCAACTGGTAATACTAAAGCACGACGTGCACCTTCAGCTTTTAAAGTTTCACAAGCAGTATTAATAGCATCTACTTCACCAGAAATCACTAGTTGTCCTGGACAATTATAGTTGGCTGCAACTACAACACCATCAGTACTACCGCATATTTTTTCTACTACATCATCTTCTAAACCTAAAACAGCAGCCATTGTACTTGGTTGTAACTCACAAGCTTTTTGCATTGCTTGAGCACGTTGAGATACCAATTTTAATCCGTCTTCAAAACTTAAAGCACCACTAACAACTAAAGCTGAAAGCTCACCAAGAGAATGTCCAGCAACCATATCAGGTTTGAAATCATCGCCTAGTGTTTTTGCAAGAATTACCGAATGTAAAAAGATTGCAGGTTGTGTTACTTTGGTTTGTTTTAAGTCTTCAGCAGAACCTTCAAACATGATGTCTGTAATAGAAAATCCTAATATATCATTAGCTTTTTCAAAAAGTTCTTGTGCTAAAGGAGAGTTTTCATAAAGGTCTAATCCCATTCCTGAAAATTGAGCTCCTTGACCTGGAAAAATATATGCGTTCATTTAATTTAGTTTTAATTGCTGCAAAAATAGGAATAATATGTTAATTGATATAGGTTTATAAACCAACAGTTGCAGCTTCAGCACAACGTTCACCATCCATAGCTGCAGAAATAATACCTCCAGCATAACCGCCACCTTCGCCACAAGGATAAAGATTAGTAATTTCTGGATGTTCTAAGCTTTCTTTTCTTGGGATATTTACAGGAGAAGATGTCCTAGATTCAACACCAATTACATTGGCTTCTTCAGTATAAAAACCTTTCATTTTTTGTCCAAAAGCAGCAAATCCTTTTCGTAATCTGCTACCAATTAGTTTTGGGAATAAAGAGTGTAAAGGTGCCGATTTTAATCCTGGTTGATAAGATGTATTATTTAAGGAGTTAGAAAAATTACCTTCTACAAAATCGGTGAGTCTTTGAGCAGGAGCTGTTTGAGTTCTACCACCAGCTGTAAAAGCTAAACGTTCAAAATTCTTTTGATATTCTAAACCTTTTAAAATACCATATTGTTCATATTTTGGTAAATCTTTATCTACATTTATTTCGACTACAATGCCCGAATTGGCAAATTCATTATTTCGTTTAGATGGAGACATACCATTAACAACTACCTCGCCATTGGCAGTAGCTGCTGGTACAATAAAACCACCAGGACACATACAAAAAGAATATACTCCACGATTATTTACCTGTTGCACTAGACTATACGATGCAGCAGGAAGTAATTCATCTCGTTTACCTTCACAATGATATTGAATAGAGTCAATAATATGTTGTGGATGCTCTACACGAACTCCCATTGCAAACGACTTAGCTTTTAATGCAATATTCTTATTGTTTAGTAAGTAATAAATATCACGAGCAGAATGTCCAGTTGCTAAAATAACTTTTTCAACAGGCATCTTATCACCATTAAGTAATTGAATACTTTTAATGGTTTGATTTACGATTGTAAAATCAGTAACACGACTATCAAAATGTACTTCGCCACCATATTTTAAAATGGTTTCACGAATGTTTTTTACCACTTTTGGGAGTTTGTTAGTCCCAATATGTGGATGGGCATCTATTAGTATTTGCTCGGTTGCACCATGAAATACTAAGTTTTCAAAAATACGACGTACATCACCACGTTTTAAACTGCGCGTGTATAGTTTTCCGTCGGAGTAAGTTCCTGCACCTCCTTCGCCAAAGCAGTAATTTGAGTCTTCGTTTACAAAATGGTCTTGGTTTATAGCACGTAAGTCACGACGCCTATCTTGAACATTTTTACCACGTTCTAGAACAATAGGTTTATAACCCAATTCAATACAACGAAGCGCAGCATACATTCCAGCAGGTCCAAATCCTATTATATGAATTGGTTTTGCTTTAGAAACATCTTTATAATCAAATTTATAATCTGAAGTTTCAGGAACAGGCTCGTTTATATAAACAGCTACTTTATAGTTTAAAATAATTAAACTTTTTCTTGCATCGATAGATTTTCGAAGCACTTTAATACCTGAAATTTCTTGTGATGAAACACTCAAAAATTTTGAAGCTTTTTTAACAAGAATATCTTGTTCTTTTTCCTCTTTAAGTGTAACGCGTAACTGAATTTCTTTTACCATAAAGCGAAATTAAGGAAATAAACTCATTAATGCTTTTTTCTGCTAAATTGATAAACATATCCTAAGCTTAATTCCGAAAAATCAGCTTGTCCTAAATTGGCATTTATATGAGCGCCAATAAAAAAGTTGTGTTTTGGCGCTTTGCTTGTGTTGAGTATGTAATATTTGATTCCTAATCTGCTAGAAATACTTCGCTTTATTTCATAGTAGGTGTTCAACTCTTCTAATACAACTGCTGGTTGAGGTTCGCCAGTAGCCATTGATGTGTAAACATAGCCTTGTGATAGTTGCCAATCGAATCTATATGATGGTTTAAAGATGTTAAAGCCTAAATCAAATTCAATCCCTACATGATTTAATAAAAGTTCTGCTGTACCAAAGACCCCAAAATTTGATGCGTATAAAAATGGATTGTCTTTATAATGAGGTTCTTGCTCTAACATTAATTCACCATCATTTTTTATGTAATCATAGTATTTTTCATAAAACCTATAATATACACCACCTCCAAACTTAAATGTGTTATTTATTATTTTTCCAGTAGAGATAGCCACAGAATAGACTTCTTTTTTGTCATTAAAAACTTGTGATAATACATTTACACCAATACCACTTCTAAATGAGACGTAATTTTGTGTTGTGCGATTAAATTTGATTTCTTCTTTTGTTGGTTTTTGAATAGTGCTTTCCTTTCTTAAATTAAATTGAGAAGAAAGACTCAGTAAAAAAGAATTTAGCCCTTGATTAGGTAGTCTACTATGTCCATTAGAATTGTGTAAATAGCCTAAACCTACTCTCCAGTTTGTTTGTTTTTTACTAAAAGCATCGTAATAGATAAACGACTTAAATGCCCAATTTAATTTTGTGCTAATAGCATGGTTATTTGGATTATTGGTTATGTGGTATTGAGTATCAATGTAAGAACCTCCCAACCCAGTTAATAAGTGCCATTTGTTAGATTTCTTTTTAAATAAATCAAATTCAATAAATGGTAATATTGAGTAGGCTTTGCCAATTTCTTTTGTGTTTCCAAAATCTGTAATTCCAAGCGTAACACCAGTTTTAGGATATCCTAAAATGCGAGACCATTGCGTTTCTGATGAGTTATTATCTTTACTTAAGCTAACAAATAAAGAGGTTTGTAAATTAGATTTTGGGAAGCCTGTATTTGCTTCCATAGTTTTTCCAATGAGAAATTCGGTTGTGAAATAAAGTTGATTTTGTGAGTTAGATTGTCCTAGTAAAAAGTTGCATAGCAAAATGTATAAAGAAACAAGAACTATTTTTTTCAATTTTATTGCCTTTTTACATAAGTTATAAATGAAAACGCATAGTCATGATTTTCGTCTTTATCTCTGGAAACATTATTTATTTCTTTCCAGATGGTTTCATCAACTTTAGGGAAAAATGTGTCGCCTTCAAATTCATGATGGACTCTGGTTAGTTCAATTTTATTAGCAAATAACATTGCTTGCTTGTAGATTTCTCCACCTCCAATAATAAATGGTTGCGAATCAGTTTTTGCAGCATTAATAGCGTTAGCTAATGAATTTACTATTATAACACCTTCTGGAGCTTGGTAATCTGGTTGTCTTGTAATAACAATATGTGTTCTGTTTGGTAAAGGTTTTGGGAAACTTTCAAAAGTTTTGCGTCCCATAATAATGTGGTGACCAGATGTTAACTTTTTAAAGCGCTTTAAATCATCACTTAAATGCCAAATAAGTTGGTTATCTTTACCAATAGCATCATTTTCTGCTGCAGCAACAATTATGGTTAATTCTTGTTTTTTTGTTGGGTTAGAGTTAGATGCAGGTTTGTTTTTTGTCTCGTTATAAACTTGAGTTTGAGCAATTATTTTTTCTTCTTTTATAAAGCCTTGTTTAAGTATTTCTATACGTTCATTTTGTTTGGCTACTAATTTTTCTAACTGGTTTTTCTCCCAATCTTTTCCCATAAATTTTTGAGTAATAAAAACATTAAAAGTATGATAAAGAAAAAAGAATAACCAAATAAGAATAGCATAAACAAACCACTCTTTACCATAAAGCTTTACATCTTCACCAATGCCTAAAAAAGTATTAGCAATAATTAAAAATAAAGCACCTATTAGAAAAATAACAAAATGAATATATAAACGCTTTTTTTGTTTAATACGTTTTTGCGCATTTTCAATTAATTCTAATTGCTCTTTATCTATCTGAGGTTTTTGTTTTTTATTGCCAAACATAGGGTTATTTTTAAACAGCTACGACACCTTTAATATGTGGGTGAGGATTGTAATTTACAAGAGTAAAATCTTCAAATTTAAAATCGAAAATATCTTTCACTTCTGGGTTTAAAATCATTTTAGGTAGTGGTCTTGGTTCTCTAGATAATTGTAGTTCTAGTTGCTCCATATGATTGTTGTATATGTGAGCATCTCCAAAAGTGTGGATAAATTCTCCTGCTTCATAACCACAAACTTGAGCCATCATCATAGTAAATAATGCATACGAAGCGATATTAAAAGGTACGCCTAAAAAGATATCTGCACTACGTTGATATAGTTGACAAGATAATTTGCCATCAGCTACATAAAACTGGAAAAAAGCATGACAAGGAGGTAAAGCGGCTTTACCATTGGCAACATTTTCACTGAATGATGTAGAAGTATCTGGAAGGACTGAAGGATTCCAAGCAGAAACTAACATACGTCTACTGTTTGGATTGTTTTTTAAAGTTTCAACAACCTCTTTTATTTGATCTATTTCATCGCTATTCCAGTTACGCCATTGGTGACCATAAACAGGTCCTAAGTCACCATTTTCATCGGCCCACTCATTCCAAATTCTAACACCATTCTCTGTTAGATAGTTAATATTTGTGTCGCCTTTTAGAAACCATAGTAATTCATATATTATAGATTTTAAGTGTAGTTTTTTTGTGGTAACCATTGGGAAACCTTCACTTAAATCAAAACGCATTTGGTGTCCAAAAACACTTTTTGTTCCTGTTCCAGTTCTGTCTCCTTTTTCGTTTCCGTTTTCTAAAACGTGTTTAACCAGGTCTAAATATTGTTTCATAAAATCATCTGTTTCTCAGGATTTAAAAGTAAAAAAAAGCTCCAAACGTATGCGTTTGAAGCTTTATATTATTTAAAAAGTTATTAACTATTTATCCAATAATCATTCCTGCAATTGTAGCAGACATTAATGAAGCGATGGTACCTCCAATAAGAGCTTTCATTCCAAACTCCGATAATGTTTTACGTTGTCCTGGAGCTAAAGAACCAATTCCTCCAATTTGAATACCAATAGAAGCAAAATTTGCAAATCCACATAGCATATATGTTGCCATAATAATAGATTTGTTGTAGGTTAAATGTGTTGCATTTGCTACATCTTTTAACTCGGCTAATTGAATATATCCAATGAATTCACTTGCAGCTAGTTTAATACCTAAAAGTTGTCCCATTAATGCCATATCTTCACCTGCAACTCCAATTAACCACATTAATGGTGCAAAAGCATATCCAAGAATAAATTCTAAAGAAAACTCTTTGTAAACTGTATTAGAAGCTACCCAATCGTTTAATGTTGTTACATCTCCAATCCAACTTAAAATGCCATTAGCCATGGCTATAAAAGCTACGAATACTAATAACATAGCACCAACGTTTACAGCTAAACGTAAACCTTCTGTTGTTCCATTGGCAATAGCGTCTAATATATTAGAACCAATTTTATCAGTTGATACTTTTACGTCAGTATTTATGCTTTCAGTTTGAGGATATAATATCTTTGAAATTACAATTGCACCAGGAGCTGCCATAACAGAAGCTGCTAATAAATGTTTTGCATATTGTAATCTTAAAGCAGGATCATCACCTCCTAAAAAGCCAATATAAGCTGCTAAAACTGCTCCAGCAACAGTTGCCATACCACCAATCATTACCAGAAGCATTTCAGACTTATTCATTTTTTCTAAATAAGCTTTAATAAGTAAAGGTGCTTCGGTTTGACCTAAAAAGATATTTCCAGCCACACTTAAGCTTTCGGCTCCTGATATTTTCAATAATTTTGATAGTAACCATCCAAAAGCTTTTACAAGTTTTTGAATAATACCTAAGTAAAAAAGTAAAGAAGTTAATGCCGAAAAGAAAATAATAGTAGGTAGTACTTGAAATGCGAAAATAAATCCAAAGGTGTCCATGTCAACAACTAAACCTTCAAATAAAAACTTACTTCCTGCTCTAGTGTAATCTAAAACTAGAACAAATCTTCCGCCTATCCATTCAAATATTTTTTGAATAAAGGGTACTTTTAAAACTCCAATAGCAATTATTAACTGAAATGATAAACCAATACCAACAGTTTTCCAGTTAATAGCTTTTTTGTTGCTACTAAATAAATAGGCTAAGGCAACAAGGCTAATCATTCCTAATACACCTCTCCAAATACTTTCAAAAGATATACCTTGACTTGGAATTATAGAAGATGTAGCTTCTTGAGCAAACGTTGAGGTAATTCCAAAAAAAATAGCTATGACAGCCAATAATATTTTTTTCATAATGAAAAGTTTATCGTTTAGAGATCTCGTCTCTTATTTTTGCTGCTGCTTCGTAATCTTCGTCTGCAACAGCTTGCGCTAATAAAGCGTGGAGCTCTTCTAGCGTTTTTCCTAAATAATTTCCTTCAGAAGATTGGTTTTCGATTTCTTCAGCAACAACTTCATCTAAAAGAATGTTGTCTTCTACTTGGTCTTCTTCTTTTTCAGGATTTACTTTTAGGTAAATTCCAGCTTTGTCTAATATGTTTTTGTAAGTGAAAATAGGTGCATGAAACCTAAGTGCTAACGCAATGGCATCACTAGTTCTTGCGTCAATTATTTCTTCGATATTATCACGTTCACAAATTAAGCTAGAGTAAAATACACCATCAACTAATTTGTGTATAATAACTTGTTTAACAACAATATCAAATCTATCTGAAAAATTTTTAAAAAGGTCGTGGGTAAGTGGTCTTGGAGGTTTAATTTCTTTTTCTAATGCAATAGCAATAGATTGTGCTTCAAAAGCTCCAATAACAATAGGTAATTTGCGGTCGCCATCTACTTCGCTTAAAATAAGTGCATAAGCACCATTTTGTGTTTGGCTATATGAAATTCCTTTTATGTTAAGACGTACTAAACTCATAATATTTAAAACACAAAGAACTGTTTAAATTAGGACTTTACCAAACTACTTAATGTAGTTTTAGATATAATACAATTTAAACAGTCCTTTTATAATTACAAGTTAAAAAAATTATGCGTTTTGCGCCTTAAATTCTTTTAATTTTTCTATTAGTTGAGGAACTACTTCAAAAGCGTCACCAACAACTCCATAATCAGCAGCTTTAAAGAAAGGTGCTTCAGGATCTGTATTAACAACTACTTTTACTTTTGAAGCATTAATTCCAGCTAAATGCTGAATTGCTCCCGAAATTCCTATTGCGATATATAGGTTTGAAGCAACAGGTTTTCCTGTTTGTCCAACGTGCTCACTATGAGGTCTCCACCCTAAATCTGAAACAGGTTTAGAACAAGCTGTAGCTGCACCTAAAACATCTGCAAGTTCTTCAACCATTCCCCAGTTTTCTGGTCCTTTAAGGCCACGACCACCAGAAACAACGATCTCTGCATCTGCAATAGAAACTTTATCTGTAGCTTTATCTACAGACTGTACTGTTACGTTTGATGAAGTTAAACTTGGGTTGAAATCTTCCATAGTAGCACTTGCTTGGTTTTCTACTAAACCAAATGCATTACTTGAAACACCTACAACTTTTACATCTGTATTAATTTCTGTAATATTAAATGCTTTGTTAGTAAATGCCGTACGCTTAACACTAAATGGAGCAACACTTACTGGTGCTTCTACTACGTTAGATGCGTAACCTGCGTCTAAACCAACAGCTAATAAAGGTGCTAAATATTTGCTATCAGCACTAGAGCTTACAATAACAACTTTTGCATCTTCTTTTTGAGCAGCTTGCTTGATAGCATCTGCATATATTTTAGCGTTAAAACTATCGCTATTTGCAATGTTTAATACTTTGTCTACACCATAGTTGCCTAATTCTGAAGCATCACTTGCATTAAATGTTACAGCAGTTACTGTTGTTCCTATTTGGTTTGCAACAGCTTTGGCGTATGAAGCCACTTCTAAAGCAGCTTTTTTAAATTTTCCTTGTTCTGATTCTGTATATACTAAAACTGACATGTGTTCTTGTTTTGAAAGTGATTAAATTACTTTAGCTTCGTTGTGAAGTAAGCTTACTAATTCATCTAAATTATCTGGTGAAACTAATTTTACAGCACCTTTTGGAGCTGGTTTTTCAAACTTAACCGAAGCAGTTTCGTTTGCAGCATCAACACCTTCTACAACTGTTAAAGGTTTTTTACGTGCCATCATGATACCTCTCATGTTTGGAATACGTAAATCACTTTCTTCAACAAGTCCTTTTTGACCACCAATAACTAGAGGTAAAGCTGTAGTAACAGTTTCTTTTCCTCCATCAATTTCTCTTGTTGCAGTAACGTTTGTACCTTCAACTTCAAGATTAATACAATTGTTTACAAAGTTTGCATCAATTAATCCAGATAACATTCCAGGAACCATTCCTCCATTATAATCTATAGATTCTCTTCCTGCAATTACTAAATCGTAACCACCATCTTGTACTACTTTTGCTAATTGTTTAGCAACTACAAAACCATCAGTAGCTTCAGTATTAACTCTTATAGCGCTATCTGCACCAATTGCTAAAGCTTTTCTTAGAGTAGGTTCTGTTTCAGGACCACCAACATTAACAACATCTACAGATGCTCCTTGCTTTTCTTTAAACCACATGGCTCTAGTTAAACCAAATTCGTCATTTGGATTGATAACAAACTGTACACCATTAGTGTCAAATTTCGTGTCTCCTTCTGTGAAATTAATTTTAGAAGTAGTGTCAGGTACGTGACTGATACACACCAATATTTTCATAATATAAATCGATTTTTTTAAGTATAAATTTATGTGGCTACGAAAGTAATTAAAATTAATTATATTTCCTATGCGCGCATAATAAATTTTATAGAACACAAATATACATAATTTGCTTAGAATTATTATTTTTGCTGTTCTTATAAAACAAGGTAAATGAAAACAATTCAGTTTAGAGAAGCGGTTTGTGAAGCCATGAGTGAAGAGATGCGTAGAGATGAGAGTATCTACTTGATGGGAGAAGAAGTTGCTGAGTATAATGGAGCTTATAAAGCTTCAAAAGGAATGTTAGATGAATTTGGTCCAAAACGTGTTATAGATACACCAATTGCTGAGTTAGGTTTTGCTGGAATAGCAGTAGGATCTACGATGACAGGAAATAGACCAATTGTTGAGTTCATGACATTTAATTTCTCTTTAGTTGGAATTGATCAAATTATAAATAATGCTGCTAAAATCAGACAAATGTCTGGAGGACAATTTAAGTGTCCAATTGTTTTTAGAGGTCCAACAGCTTCTGCTGGACAATTAGCAGCAACACACTCACAAGCTTTTGAAAGCTGGTATGCTAACTGTCCAGGTTTAAAAGTAATAGTACCTTCAAACCCTTATGATGCAAAAGGACTATTAAAAGCTGCAATTCGTGATGATGATCCTGTTATTTTTATGGAGAGTGAGCAAATGTATGGAGATAAAGGAGAAGTTCCAGAAGGTGAATATGTTTTACCAATTGGAGTTGCTGAAATTAAAAGACAAGGTAACGATGTTACTATAGTATCTTTTGGAAAGATTATAAAAGAAGCATATAAGGCTGCTGATGCTTTAGAAAAAGAAGGTGTTTCTTGTGAGATTATTGACTTACGTACAGTTAGACCATTAGATATTAATACTATTTTAGAATCTGTAAAGAAAACAAATAGACTTGTAATATTAGAAGAAGCATGGCCTTTTGGAAATGTGTCTACTGAAATTACATATCAAGTACAAGAACAAGCGTTTGATTACTTAGATGCACCTATAGTTAAGATTAATACTGCTGATACACCTGCACCATATTCTCCAGTTTTATTAGAAGAATGGTTGCCTAACAGTAATGATGTTGTTAAGGCTGTAAAAAAAGTGATGTATAAATAAAATAAAACGAAGATTTTACGTTATATAAACTTCATTAGCACGATTGTTGATGAAGTTTTTTTTTGAATATGAAAATTAAATTTTTAAGTATACTGTTTTTATTAAGTTTTGTGTTGGTGAATGCACAAACTAAAGTAAGTGGTCATGTGTTTGATGAAAACAATGAGCCAGTGTCGTTTGCAAATGTTATTTTTAAGAATTCATCAGAAGGAACAATTACTAATGAAAATGGGAAGTTCTATCTGGAATCAAGTGAAACATGGGATACTTTAATTGTGTCTTTTATAGGTTATGAAACCTTAGAAATAAAACTAGATAAAAAAGTAAATTATAATTTAAAGTTTACCCTTAAAGAAGAAGCTGCTGCATTAGATGAGGTAGTTTTGATAACCGGAAAACAACCTAAGAAGAATAATCCTGCGATAGATATTCTTAGGAAAATTTGGGAGCATAAACGCAAAAATGGGCTAAAACAATTTAAACAATACGAGTACGACAAGTATGAAAAAGTAGAGTTTGATATAAACACAATAGACAGTGCTTTAATAAAGAGTAAATTGTTTAGAGGAATGGAGTTTGTGTTTAATGAAGTAGATACTTCAAGTGTTACAGGTAAAACATACCTTCCTATGTTTATTAATGAGGCTGCTTCTACTGTTTATGGAGATAATATCATTGATAAAGAAAAAGAGGTTTTAAAAGGAAATAAGAACTCTGGCTTTAGTGATAATCAAGTTATAATCGACTTTGTTGATGATTTGTATTCAGATTATAATGTATACGATAACTATCTTAAATTTTTTGACAAAAGCTTTGTGAGTCCATTGTCAAAAACAGGAATTAGTACCTATAACTATGTACTTTCAGATAGTGCTTTTGTTGATAATAAATGGTGTTATAATATTATTTACTATCCACGTCGTAAAAATGAATTAACCTTTAAAGGAGATTTTTGGGTAGCAGATACAACCTATGCAATCAAAGAAATAAACCTTCAAGCAACCAAAAGTGCTAATATAAATTGGGTGAAAGAGATTTATATTGAGCAAGAGTTTGAAGTGTTAAATGATTCGCTGTTTTTAGTTAAACGTGATTATATGATGTCTGATTTTGCCTTTAGTAAAAAGGAAAAATCTAGAGGTGTATATGGTAAAAGAACTACTTTGTTTGATAACTATAAATTTGATATTCAAAAAGAGAAAAAGTTTTACGATGAAGAGGTTTATTATTATGATCAAGATGTTTATAATCGTGATGATGAGTTTTGGAATAATAATCGATTAGAAGCCTTAAATAAAGATGAAAAAGGTGTTTATAAAATGTTAGACACTTTAAAAACAGTAAAAAAGTTTAAGCGTTTATATAATTTAGGTAGTATTTTGTCTTCTGGTTATATTGAGTTTAATAAATTGCCTTTGGACTATGGTCCAATATTTTCAACTTTTGGCTTTAATGAAGTAGAAGGGCTGCGTTTAAGAACTGGAGGAAGAACCTATTTTGGAAGAAATGATTTGTGGCGTTTGGAAGGGTTTTTAGCTTATGGATTTAAAGATGACAAGTTTAAATATGGTATTTCTGGTAAATGGTTACTAGATAAAAAAAATCGACTCATTATTTCTGGAGGTAACAGAAGAGATGTCGAACAAATAGGTGCAAGTTTAACTACTTCTACAGATGTACTGGGTAGAAGCTTAGCATCATCTTCAGTTGTAGGTACAGGAGCTAACGATAAACTAACATCAATAAACTTAACAAGTTTAGCAGTAGAAATGGAACCCTTAAGGAATTTTATAGTTAGACTTGGTGCTAATTATAGAACTTTAGAATCTGCATCACCAACATTTAGTTTGGATTATGTTGATTTAGATGCTCCTACAGGGATTTCATCAGAAATTAAACAATTTGAATCTTCACTTTCATTATTTTATTTCCCTAAGCGTAAAATGACAGGTTTTGGTGTAGAACGTCGTGAAGCTAATGATGATTTTGCGCGTTTATTTGCGCAAGTAAGTCGAGGAGATAAGAGTATGTTTAATAGTGATTTTAATTACACTAAGGTGCAATTTTCTTATGGTCAACCATGGCAAATTGGAGGTTTTGGGCGTTTGTTTTCATCTATTGAAGTAGGTAAAACTTATGGAGAAGTACCATTAGGATTGTTAAGTGTTGTTCCTGGAAATCAATCTTATTTTTCAATCTATAATACCTTTTCTCAATTAGACTTTTATGAGTTTGTAACAGATACTTATGCATCAATTCATTTAGAACATAATTTTAATGGACGTTTATTTTCTAGAATACCTTGGTTAAGAAAATTGAATTTAAGAGAAATAATTAGTGTTAGAGGAGTTTGGGGGGACTTATCTCAAGCTAATATTGATTTAAATACGACAAGTAATCCTAATAGCATTCCTTTAATAGCTCCAAAAGATGAAATGTATTACGAATACGGTTTTGGAATAGGTAATATATTTAAAGTATTTAGGTTAGACTTTAATTTTAGAGGTAATTATCTAGACAATCCAGATGCTAGAAAGTTTGGAGTAACAGGAACATTTGGGTTCCATTTTTAGCTTATTGTTTGCTCAAAGCGTCTTTTACTTCTTTAAATTTTTCCATATCACCTGTTCTTACGTAGATTTCTTGTAAAGCTATTAAAACACCTTTGTCATTAGGTTTAATATTTCTAGCTTTTTCAAGGTAGATTAATGCTTTTTCCATTAGTTTATTAGCTTTAGTTTTATAATCTGTGTAAGCCACTTCGTTAATTTCTTCGTTCATTTTTGCCGATAAATCTGCAAAGTCATTAAAGTAAAAAGCACCTAGATTATATAAAGCATCAAAGTAATCAGGTTTAAGTGCTATTACTTCTAAATATGCATTTTCTGCTTCTTTTTTGTTACCCAATTTTTCAAGAATTGTTGCCTTAGTGAACTTTAGTATAACATTAGTTGATTCGGTTTCTAGCGCTTGATTTATAAGTGCTAAAGATTTTTCATTATTACCTAAATTAAGGTTTAGATTAATGTCGCTAAACAAAAGATTTAAATTATTAGGGTCTTTTGCTCTACATTTATTTAGCTGAGTAACATATTCTTCATTTTTATTTTGAGCCATTAAAGTGTATAATAAAAAATAGCAGGTGTTTTCATTATCATAACCTTTGTTAATTGCTGTTTTATAATAAAACTCTGCTTTACTATAGTTTTTTAAATTTTCATAAACCAACCCTAAGTTTTGAAGTTCCAACGAAGTTTCTTTTTTTAAATAGGTTGAAACTTCATAGGCAAGTTCAAGATATTCAGCAGCATCTTGATATTTTTTTTCATTATAGAGGTTTATTCCTTTATTAAAAGCCATGTTATTAATTAAACTAATTTTCCCCTTATAGTCATCTAATTTTCTAGAACTTTTTCCATCATATAGTTCTATAGCTTTCTTATAAGAAATGTAGCTGGTTTTACATCTGTTTTTGTCAAAACGATTATATTTTTCTTCTTCAGAATTGAGAATTTTGAAGTATAATTCACCTTTTAAAGCCCAAGCGTCATGTTTGGAATTTACTTTTGGGTCTTTAATAGCTATTTCAATATTTTCTAACGCAGCTTCAAGGTTATTTTGAGAAGCTTCAACTTTAGCTATTGTATATTTTTGCTTTTGAGAGAATGATAATGTAGAGAGGCATAAAAACGTAAAGACAAGTAATTTTTTCATTTTTAAGAGTTTAAAATAGCAGTATTGCTAATTTAATATAATTTAACTGTAAATTAAAATGACTTTTATTGCCTAAACTTAAAGTGTTATGTATCTTTGCAGCCCTTAAAAAGAAACTATGAGTCCAAAAGATAAAATAAGCTTCGATGTATTAATCGAAATTCCTAAAGGAAGTCGTAATAAATATGAATACGATTTTGAATTAAAAAAGATTAGGTTTGACCGTATGTTATTCTCTTCAATGATGTATCCTGGAGATTACGGTTTTATTCCTGAAACTTTAGCATTAGATGGAGATCCACTTGATGTTTTAGTGTTAGGTTCTGAGCCAACATTTCCAATGTGTGTTATGGAAGTAAAACCAATTGGGGTATTCCATATGGCTGATGAAAAAGGTCCAGATGAAAAGTTAGTTTGTGTACCAGTTTCTGACCCAATTTGGAATAAAGTAAATGATTTATCAGACTTAAATCCACATAGAATTGAAGAGATTACACATTTCTTTCAAGTGTATAAAGATTTAGAAAAGAAGAAAGTAGATGTTGGTGGTTGGGGAACTGCTTCTGAAGCTTACGAAATCTTGAATAAATGTGTAGATCGTTACGAAACTAGCGAACATAAAACAAAAGGAGATTTCACTATTTAATTTCCAATACATATAAATAAAATTAAAACCCTTTTAGATTACATCTAAGAGGGTTTTTTAATCTTGGTTGTTTTTGTTACATTAGCGCAGCTAATCAAAAAAAAACCAAATATATATGGAAGCAAATATGATTTTTGTGCCAATTGCTTTGGCTGTCCTTGGTCTAGTTTTTATGATGATAAAAATGGCTTGGGTAAAAAAGCAACCTGTAGGAAATGAACGAATGCAATCTATTTCTAAGAGCATTAAAGAAGGAGCGTTAGCGTTTCTAAATGCAGAGTATAGATTGTTAGCAATTTTCGCTGTAATAGCCTCTATTGCGCTTTATATTATTTCTACAATGGTAGATACTACTAGCTGGATGATTGTACCAGCATTTATTTTTGGAGCTATTTTTTCTGCATTTGCAGGAAATATAGGTATGCGTATTGCTACAGAGGCTAATGCACGTACTGCTGAAGCTGCAAAAACAAGTTTACCTCAAGCTTTAAAAGTATCTTTTGGTGGTGGAACAGTAATGGGATTAGGTGTAGCAGGTTTAGCTGTTCTAGGATTAAGTTTGTTTTTCTGGATTTTCTTAGGTCAATTCATGGGACAAGATGCAAGTTTCTATGATAATATGACTATGGTTTTAGAAACACTTGCAGGTTTTTCATTAGGTGCTGAGTCTATCGCCTTATTTGCTCGTGTAGGTGGAGGTATTTATACTAAAGCAGCTGATGTTGGAGCTGACCTTGTAGGTAAAGTAGAAGCAGGTATTCCTGAAGATGATCCTCGTAACCCAGCTACAATTGCTGATAACGTAGGAGATAATGTAGGTGATGTTGCAGGAATGGGAGCCGATTTATTTGGGTCGTATGTAGCAACTGTACTAGCAGCTATGGTACTTGGTAATTATATTATCAAGGATATGGCAGATTCTGGTGTAGTTTTGGAAACTTTTAATGGGATGGGCCCAATTTTATTACCATTGGTAATTGCTGGTGTTGGAATTTTAGCATCAATTATTGGAACATTCTTAGTTAAAATTTCTAACAACGAAGCAAAAGAAGCTCAAGTTCAAAAAGCTTTGGATTTAGGTAACTGGGTTGCAATTATCATTACTGCTGTTGCAGGATGGTTCTTAATTGACATGATGTTACCAGAAACTATGCAAATGAATTTCTTTGGAGAAGGTGTTAAAGATATTCCGTCAAGACATGTGTTTTATGCAACGCTAATCGGTTTAGCGGTAGGAGCTTTAATTTCTATGGTAACTGCATTCTATACATCTTTAGGTAAAAAACCAGTTTTAGAAATTGTACAAAATTCAAGTACTGGAGCAGCAACTAACATTATTGCTGGTTTAGCTGTTGGTATGAAATCTACTTTCTTATCAGTTATTTTATTCGCAGCTGCAATTTTTGGATCGTATGCTTTAGCCGGATTTTATGGAGTAGCATTAGCTGCCTCTGCGATGATGGCTACTACTGCAATGCAGTTAGCTATTGATGCTTTTGGACCAATTGCGGATAATGCTGGTGGAGTGGCTGAGATGAGTGAATTAGAGCCTCACGTTCGTGAGCGTACAGATATTTTAGATTCAGTTGGAAATACAACTGCTGCTGTAGGTAAAGGATTTGCAATTGCATCTGCGGCTTTAACAGCCTTAGCATTATTTGCTGCATACGTAACTTTTACTAAAATTAATGGTATTAACATCTTTAAAGCAGATGTATTAGCGATGTTATTTGTTGGAGGAATGATTCCTGTAATATTCTCAGCTTTAGCAATGCAATCTGTAGGTAAAGCTGCTATGGAAATGGTACATGAAGTACGTCGTCAGTTTAAAGAAATTCCTGGAATTATGGAAGGAACAGGAACTCCTGAGTATGCTAAGTGTGTGGATATTTCTACAAAAGCGGCGTTAAGAGAAATGATCTTACCAGGTTTAATTACTATCATTACGCCTGTTATTATTGGATTATTATTTGGAGCTGAACCATTAGGAGGATATATGGCTGGAGTTTGTGTATCTGGTGTAATGTGGGCAATTTTCCAAAACAATGCAGGAGGTGCTTGGGATAACGCTAAAAAATCGTTTGAAGCAGGTGTAGAGATTAATGGAGAAATGACTTATAAAGGTTCTGATGCGCATAAAGCAGCTGTAACTGGAGATACTGTTGGTGATCCTTTTAAAGATACTTCTGGACCATCAATGAACATCTTGATTAAGTTAACTTGTTTAGTTGGTCTTGTGATTGCTCCAATCTTAGGAGGTCATACTTCTCATGATTCTGCATTGAATAATGTTGAGACTCATGAAATGGTTATCAAAAAAGAAGTGTCTGTTGATATGAGTAAAAACGATGATGGTACTGTAAAAGCAACTGTTATAACTACAACTACAGAAAATGGTGTTGAAGCTATAAAAGAAGATGTTTTTGAAGGAACTCAAGAAGAAGTTGATGCACTTTTAGAAAAAATGGAAGATGTTGAGGTGAATGTTGAAAAAGGTGCTAAAAAAGTAAAGAAGGTTATTAAGGAAGTAGAAAAAGAAGTGACAAGGTAAATTCACGTTCTAGTCCTTAACTAGTATATAAAAACCACGCTAAATAGCGTGGTTTTTTTGTTTTATGAAATCAGGTGTAATTACGTGTTTTAGTTATATTACTTATTAGTAGTTTTAGAGATATGATTACTACTCTAGAAGCTATAAATAATAAGATCGAGCTGTTAGCTAAATTTCGTGTATTACATTGTAAAATGATACATGAAAAAGTGCTGTTTGATGATGTAGGACAAGCTCAAAAAATGTATGATGGAGAAAATGCAGTGTATAGAAGAGCTAATTTGTGTGCTTCAAGGAAATATAATTTAGGTTGTTCGCATACAAATGCAAATAATAACTTTCTAAGAACTCTAAAAGAAATTAAAGAATTAATTCCAATTAAAAAGAAGTGGTTAGATGATTATATTTCAGATTTTGAGACTATGATTCTTGATGTATATACATTAGATGTTAAAAAAGGAAATCTTGAAGAACAATTCGCTATTCACCTAGAAAATAATAACCCAGGAGGTTTAAAAATTATAAAAGAAAATATACAAGTTGCCGAATCACATCACGATAAAATGATGGATCAATTAGAATTGCTAAAAACTAATATAATAAAAGGATTAAAGGGCTTAAAATAGGCCGTTAATTTCGGCGTCAATTCTATTTATAATACTTCCTAAATCTTCAGGGTTATCTACAAAGTCTAAATCGTCAACGTCAATAATTAAAAGGTTTCCTTTATTGTAACCATGAATCCAAGCTTCATAACGCTCATTCAATCTACTTAAATAATCAATACTAATTGAGTTTTCGTAATCACGTCCACGTTTGTGAATTTGCTTAACTAAATTAGGAATAGAGCTTCTTAAGTAAATTAATAAGTCTGGACCTTTTACTAAAGATTCCATAAGTTCAAAAAGCGATGAGTAGTTTTCAAAATCGCGATTTGTCATTAAACCCATTGCATGTAAGTTAGGAGCGAAAATATGAGCATCTTCATAGATAGTTCTATCTTGAATAATCTCTTTTCCACTTTGTCTAATTTGTAAAACTTGCCTAAAACGACTATTTAAGAAATACACTTGCAAGTTAAAACTCCAACGCTCCATTTGATTGTAAAAATCATCTAAGTAAGGGTTATCCACAACATCTTCTAGTTGTGCTTCCCAATTATAGTGTTTAGCGAGTAATTTTGTAAGGGTAGTTTTTCCTGCACCTATGTTTCCTGCAATAGCAACATGCATAATATCAATTGTTTAAAAGTTGGTACTGATGAAGTGTTTCACCATCGTAAATATACAAGGTTTCATTGGTTACAAAAAACTGTTTTATTAACAATTGTGGTAGTTCAATTTCTTGTATTTGGTCTGTGTTTTTTCTTTTAACATATAACGAATTTTCTTTCTGTAAATAGAGATCTCCTTTTAGCTCTTTTATTTTTTTATAACCATCGTTTTCTATTTTAGATGTGTTGCTCCCAAAATAGTTATATGTATATATGTTGTCTGTAGTTAAGAGCCAGCAAAAATTATAATTACTAGTGATATCTAGTACTTTTTCTGAAATAGGTAAAGTAGTAACTCTAGATTTTTTATTAATGTAATCGTATAATTCAAGTTGCATTAAGTTTTGATTAAAAATCCATATAGTATTATCATTTCCTGAAGTGACATGAGTAACATATTTATACGAATTAGTAGTATTGAAATCTTGTTTTGAGATTTCGGCTAGTCTATTATCAAGAATTATTACAGTATTAAAATCTTTATAAAAGAGATTTATCTTTAAAGGATTATAAGCACTTACAGATGTAATGTCACCTAGCTGAAAATTATTATACTCAAATATATCATTACTTTTATTTAGATAAAGCACATTATTTTTAATAAAGTACTTAGAATCAAAGTTGTCAATATGAACTAGCTTATCTGCTTCTAGTTTTGTTTTCTCAATAAGGCGTACAGAAATATCTTCTTGAGAATAAGTAAAAAAGGTTAAGAGTAAAAAGACGTATTTTATCGCATTCATATAGAATTGAAAAATACAAAAATCAAACCATTTTTAGCAAACTAATTTATATCCAAATCCACGAACATTTACAATTTGAATATTTTCATCAAATTGTAATTTTTTTCTAAGTTTTGTAATAAACACATCCATGCTTCTAGCAGAGAAAAAATCGTCATTTCCCCATAGCTTATTCAGTATCATTGTACGTTCTAATACTTCATTTTTATTTTTTAAAAGATGAAATAATAAATGTGCTTCTCTATGTGTAAGTTGTTTTTTGTCTTGTTCTAAATATTGAAGTGTTTGTTTTGGGAAATCAAAAGTAAAACTACCAAACTTTATTATTTGAGAAGTTTTTTGAACTTTAGTTCTGTGTAGTAAATTATTAATTCTAGCAATTAACTCTTCGATACTAAATGGTTTTTTTAAATAGTCATTGCCTCCAATATTAAAGCCTTCAACAACATCTTGTGTTTGCGATTTTGCAGTTAAGAAAATAATAGGAATGGTATCATCTTCCATTCTTATTTCTTTTGCAAGAGTAAAACCATCTTTTTTTGGCATCATTACATCCAGTACTAATAGTTTTGGTTGTTCTAATTTATATACTTGATAAGCTTTTTCTCCATTTTCACAAAGCAATACATTAAAGTTTCTTGTTTCTAAACTTTCCTTAATGATTTGCCCTAAAGCTGGTTCATCTTCAGCTAATAATATGGTTGTTTTTACATCATTCATGATTCTGGAAGTGTAATTTTAAAGTTTGTCATATCTTTTTCTAATTCCAAGATTATTGAGCCTTTGTGTTTTTCAATAATTTTTCTGGTGTAATACAAACCAATACCAAAACCTTTAACGTCGTGAGTATTCCCTTTTGGAACTCTATAAAATTTCTCAAATATTTTTTCTTTAGAGGTTTTGGTTAATGAGGTGCCATTGTCGGAAACATTAATAGTGACTTGATTGTTTTGTTTAGAAACATCAATAACTATTTTATCACCTCCATATTTTAGGGCATTATCAATAATGTTATTTAAGGCATTTTCAATATGAAAAGCATCAACATTTATTAAGAGACTGTTTAATGTACTGTTTAATTCTATTGTTTTGTCTGTTAGTGAAATGGAGTGCTTTTTAATTAATGATTGCAGTAATAGTATTAGATCTATGTCTTCAGTGTTTATTTCAAGTGCCTCACTATCTAAAGTGGCCGTTTCTAATAGTTTTTCAACCATTAGGTTAAGTTTTTGTAATTGATTGCTTGAGGTGTCAATGTATTGTTTAGTCTTTTCTTTGTCTTCAATAACATTAAAGCTATTGATACTTTCTAAAGCAACACCAATTGTTGCAATAGGTGTTTTAAATTCGTGTGTAATATTACTTATAAGATCATTTTTAACTTCGGCAAGCTGTTTTTGATGCTTTATTATTTTTAATAAGTAAAATAGACAAGCTATAACTGCTAAAACTAAAAGGCTTGATAATACAATTCCTGTTAAGATTCGTTTTAAAATAACTTTTGTTTCATTAGAAAAATAAATAGTTAATTCACTTTCTTTTGGTAAAAAAGGAGACTTAGAAACTGTATTTAAATTGGTGGTTTTTAATGCCGAATCTTTGCTTAAAAGTGTATCTCCATTTACTTTTTTAAAAGAAAGTATGTAGTCTAACTCTAAGCTTTTTCTGTTTAACTGCTTTACTAAAAGTGTATCAAGAGTGTTTAGATTTAAGGTATCTTGTGACATAGAAAACACAACCTTAGAAGTTAATATTTTTAAATCATCAATAGTTGTAGAATCTGATTGATTTAACTCAATGTGTTTTAATTCAAATTTGTCTTTTTGAGGTTTAAAAACGTTATGGTCTGAATGTATTGTTTGTAAAAGACTATCTGCTTTATAGCCTTTAAATATTTTTATACCATCTGGTTGATTGTTTAAGTCTATTTGTACAGAGTCAATATTTTGAAATCCTTTTTCGGCAATGTCTATGATTTGCATAATGCTGTCAAACCTTCCGTTTTTTTCGAAAATCTCTGCGGTTGAGTTAGCTTCAATAGCAAATCCAATAGTGCTTTTTTCAGCTAAATCAGCATAATAAGTCTCAACTGCATTATCCAAACTTGTTTGTACATCATTAATAAGTTGTTGCTTATTTATTTGATAATTCTTGAAGTTCCAGTATATCTGAATTGCTATTGTGCTAATAATAACAATAGCAATTGCATTTAGTAACCATTTATACTTTGCGTCATTCATACTTCAAAAGTAAATGTTAAAACATTATAAAACCAATCGGTTAACACTAGTTAACACTAGTTAACTGTTTAATTAAGCTTAACGCATCATATTTGTATTGCTAATTAAAATCACAAAGAATGAAAACAGTTATTATCTTTTTAATGTTAGTATGTACATCGCTAGCTTTTTCACAAGAACAATCAAAAAAGCTAAATCTTGATGAGTTTTCAATGACTATTAATGCTGATTCATTGTCAGAGATGGATGAAGTTAATATTGAAGATATCGTTACTGTTTTTCAAGAAATGGAAGGTTATAAATTGTATTCATTCGAAATCAATTGCAACTTCAGTAATAAAGAAGGTAATGTTGAGGTTAGCAACATTTCATTTAAAATAGAAAGTGAATCGCAAAAAAAAGAAGCTTTTTTAGAACAAGTAAAAAAAATCAAAATCAATAATTCAAAAAATGTATAATTTAAACTAAAAGAAAAATGAATAGTATAGCAAAATTTATAGCCATTGCTTTAATGTTTGTAACAACAATTACTATGGCTCAAGACTTTCAAGGTATAGCTACTTATAAGTCGCATAGAAAAGTAGATGTGAAGCTAGATAGTACTCAAATGGGATCAGAGATGCATCAACGGATGATGGATATGTTAAAAAAGCAGTTTGAGAAAACATATAAATTAAGTTTCACTAAGGAAGAATCTGTTTATAAGGAAGAAGAGCAATTAGAAGCACCACAGCCACAAGGGATGGTAATGGTAATGGTTGAAACAGGAGGTTCAGATGTTATGTATAAAAATACTAAAGAAGGTACGTTTGCTAATCAAAATGAATCTTTTAGTAAGCTGTTTTTAATTGAAGGGAATCTTACCGAGCACAAATGGGAGTTAGGTAGTGAAACTAAAAATATTGGAGACTATACATGTTATAAGGCTACCATGACGCGTGAAGTTCCAATGATTGAAAGTGGGATTAGTGTTAATGGTGATAAAGATTTAGGTGATTTAACTACAGATAAAATGGAAACAATTACCATTACAGCTTGGTATACACCACAAATACCAGTAAATAATGGACCTGGAAATTATCATGGTTTACCTGGTTTAATCTTAGAAGTAAATGATGGCTCAGAAACTTTAATTTGTAGTAAAATAGTTCTTAATCCTAAAAATAAAGTGTCTATTAATAAGCCAACAAAAGGAAAAAAAATAACCCAAGAAAAATATGACGCAATTATGGAAAAGAAGATGAAAGAAATGCAAGAACGCTATAGTCATGATAGAGATGGTGATGGTGAGAGTATTGAAATTAGAATTGGGGGATAATGTAAGATATTGTTAATATTTTGGTAAACATTTATGTTTTGTTTAATGATTATTTAAATTTGCTAAACAAAATATAAAAACCATCATATTATGAAATTTAGATTTTTAAAGATTGTAGTATTAACGTTCATTGTTTTATTGACCAGTAGTTTTGTCTCTAACTCTAAAAAGGAGGAGTTTCAAGGACAAGCTTATTATTTTTCTAAATCAACTATGGATTTAGGAACTTGGGGAGCTAGATTAAGCGATGCACAAAAAAAACAAATTGCCAATCGTATGAAAGGAAGGCTTGAAAAAACTTTTGTTTTAACTTTTAATAAAGAAGCTTCGTTATTTTTGGAGGAGGAAAAACTTGATGCAATATCTGGTGCTACTGATTCTTGGGGGAAAAATTTTGCTCCTGGGGAACAGTATAAAAACGTTAAAAGTAATATTCAAGTTCAAGAACAAGAATTTTATGGGAAGCGTTTTTTGGTAAAAGATAAACTTCAAGATATTGAGTGGAAGTTGGAAAGTGATACAAAACAGATTGGAAGTTATATGTGTTTTAGAGCTACGGCATTAATACCTACGTCTGATCTAAATTGGTATTCATTTTCTTGGGATAGCTTGAGGGAAAAAGAAAAAGATAATTCTAGTGTAGCTTTAACAGCTGTTGAGGCATGGTATACTATGAATATTCCTGTGAGTCATGGACCAATGGAATATTGGGGTTTACCTGGTTTAATTTTAGAAGTAAGTGCTGGAAATACTACTATTTTATGTTCTAAAATAATAATGAATCCTAATGAAAAAATAATAATTGAGGCTCCAAACAAAGGGAAAATTGTTACCAAAAAGAATTATCAAGAAATTATAACCGAAAAGATGATAGAATTTCGTGATAATCGTAGACGAAGACAAGGATAAATTTTAACATTTTAAGATTAAACTTATAGATGTTTTTTGAGTCTAATTGGAAGTTAAAGCGTAATTTTAACTATAAATTCAAATACATTAACCAATGAAATTAGATTCTATTAAATTAACTGTTAGTTGTTTAGCTTTGTTTTTCACCTCTCTTTTGTTTGCTCAAGATAGCTTTCAAGGTGTAGCTTATTATCAATCTAAAACATCTTTTGATATGGATGGGTTTGGAGGAAGACAAATGAGTGAAGACCAAAAAAAGATGATTGCTGAGCGTATGAAAAGTATGTTGGAAAAAACATTTGTATTAACGTTTAATAAAACAGAATCTACTTATAAAGAAGAAGAGAAGTTAGAAGCTCCAGGAAGAAGTGGAGGCTTTGGAATGATGATGAGTAATTTTACTGGTGGTAAGCAATATAAAAATGTAAAGGAAGAGCGTTTATTACAAGAGCAAGAGTTTTTTGGGAAACAATTTCTAATAAGCGATTCATTACCAAAATTACAATGGGTTATGGGAAGCGAAACTAAGCAAATAGGTAAGTATATGTGCTTTAAAGCTACAGCAGTAAAAAAAGTAGATGAATTTGATTGGAAAAGTATGCGAAGAAAGGATAAAGAAAAGCAAGATGCCGAAAAGAAAGCAGATTCTAGTGAAACAGCTATTAAAGATCCATTAGATGAAATTGAGATTCCTGAAGAAATTACAATCACAGCGTGGTACACACCTCAAATTCCAATTAATCAAGGACCTGGAGAATATTGGGGATTACCTGGATTAATTTTAGAAGTAAATGCAGATAAAACTACCATTTTATGTTCTAAAATTGTGATGAATCCAGAAGAGAAAGAAGAAATAAAGAAACCAACAAAAGGAAAAGAAGTTACTAAAAAAGAGTATGCCGAAATCATGAAAAAGAAAATTGAAGAAATGCGCGAAATGTATGGAGGAAGAGGTAGAAAAGGCGGATTTAGAATGAGAGGCTAATCAATCAAAAATTTAATCAAACAAAACAGATGAAACACATTTTAACTGCTATATTACTATTAGTAGTAAGCAACACTTTTGCTCAAATTAAAGTAGAAGGAGTTGTTAAAGATAGCATTGGAAATCCGTTAGAGCTAGCTAATGTAATAGCTATTAATCAAGAAACAAAGGCGTTAGATTCCTATGGAATTACTAATGATAAAGGACGTTATAAGTTAAATCTTAAAAGTAATGCTACCTACAAACTTCAAGTGAGTTATATAGGTATGAAGACCTTTGAAGAAACTATAATAACTAAGGATCAAGATATAAATAAGACTTTTACATTACAGCCAGATAATACGCTTGATGAGGTTGAGTTAACTTATGAAATGCCTGTGACCGTTAAAGGAGATACTTTAGTGTATAATGCCGATTCTTTCAAAGATGGTACAGAAAGAAAACTAGAAGATGTCTTAAAAAAACTTCCTGGAGTAGAGATTAATGATGATGGAGAGATTGAAGTAGAAGGAAAAGCGGTTAGTAAGGTAATGGTGGAAGGAAAAGATTTCTTTGATGGCGATACTAAACTAGCAACAAAAAATATTCCAGCTGATGCACTAGATAAGGTTCAAGTGCTAAAAAATTATGATGAAGTTGGGCAGTTAAGAAGTGTTAGAAGTAACGAAGATAATATTGCGATTAATATTAAATTAAAAGAAGGTAAAAAGAACTTTTGGTTTGGTGAAATTACAGCTGGAGCAGGACCAGACGAACGTTATTTAGTACATCCTAAGTTGTTTTATTACAGTCCAAAATACAGTCTTAATATTATCACAGATATGAATAATATTGGTGAAATACCATTTACAAGACGAGATTATTTTAAATTTTCAGGAGGCTTTAGAGGTGTTAATAGTAATAGTGGAACAAGTTTTAATGTGGCGACAAGTGATATGGGCTTTTTAACTATGAGAAACGATAAAGCTAAAGCTATTGATACTAAGTTTGGAGCTGTTAATTTTAGCTATTCACCAAAGAAAACATGGGACTTAAGTGGTTTTGCTATCTATTCTGGAACAAGAACAGATATGCAAGAAAATAGTTTTAGACAATATGCGCAGCCTGAAGACGAAAATCAAATAGCTCCACCAGATGAAAGCACAACGAGTAAGACACATCAAAAAAGTGATTTAGCATTGTTTAAATTGAGTTCTAGTTATAAGCCTAATGCCAATAATCATTTTGATTATGATGTTTTTGGAAGAGTGTCAAAACAGAGTGAGTTTACAGACTTCTATTCTTCAGTTTTGGACGATATTGATGAAACTCAAGAGCAAAACCCTTTTAGTATTAATCAAAACATTAATTACTATTATACACTTAATGAAAAAAACATTTTTGCTTTTGAAGCGCAGCATTTATGGCAAGACGAAGACCCATTTTACAATGCAGCGTTAACGCAATCAGAACAGTTTCAGTTTTCGCAGGTTTTAGGTTTAGATACTAATCAGTCTGGTTATAATGTTGCTCAAGATAAGCGTGTAAAAACAAATAAAGTAGATGCTAAACTGGATTATTGGTATGTTCTAAATCAAAAGAGTAATATCAATTTTACATTAGGGACGTTGTTAAGTAAGCAGCAGTTTAATTCAGAGATTTACCAAATACTAGATAATGGAAATAAATATGAGTTAGAAGATGCAGAGAGCGATGTGGAAAATGATATAGACTATGGTTTAAGCGATCTTTATTTAGGTATACATTACAGATTAAAAACAGGAATTTTTACTATTACTCCAGGGTTTTCTTTACATACATATGCTACAAAAAATACACAGTTTGGTTCAAGCACAAAGGATAATTTCTTTAGGTTATTACCAGATTTTAATGCGAGAATTCAATTAAAGAAAAGTGAAAACATAAACTTTAATTATAGAATGCAAACTACATTTACAGATGTTAACCAGTTAGCAGAAGGGCTTGTGTTTAATAATTATAACTCTTTATTCCAAGGAAATAGAGATTTAGAAAATTCATTGTCTCATAATTTAAACTTAAGTTATTTTAGCTTTAATATGTTTAATTATACCAATGTGTTCGCTTTTGTAAATTATAGCAAGCGTATTGATCAAATAAGAAGTCAATCAGACTTTTTATTAATTCCGAATCCTGAGTTTCCAGATAATTCAGATGAGGAGTTTATACAAACAACCAATAGAATATCTACACCTTTTAATTCTAATTTTGCTGACGAGTCTGTTTCAGCTAACGGAAGATTTGAACGTACATTTGGAAAAATAAAGGCATCTGTAGGAGGAAGTTTTTCTTACTCAAAGTTTAATCAAATTATTGGAGGAGAGCGTAATATTAATGAATCCTTCACACAGTCATATAGAACGCGATTAAGCACAAACTTTAGAAAAGCACCAAATTTTGAAATAGGCTATAATTTGACTGTTAATGAGTATGACCAAGGTAGTGCTACTAATAAGTTTTATACGCATAGTCCTTTTGTTAATTTTGATGCATATTTCTTAAAGGCATTCACATTCAAAGCAGACTATTCCTATTATAATTATAAAAATGAAGTAGAAACTTTAAATAACTATAGCTTTTTAGATGCTAGTTTAGCATATCAAAAAAAGGATAGTAAATGGGAATATACCTTAGGAGTAACAAACTTATTAAATACGGAATCACTAAACCAAGATAATACTAACACTTTGTATACAAGCACGAGTGAGTATTTTATACAACCACGTTATGCTGTATTAAGTGTTAAATACAACTTGTAATGTAAATAGCTCATTTTCAAATAGATTTTGAATTAAATATAGTCAGCTGTAAAAAACCATTATTTTTAATGGTTTTTTATTTTGTGTAAAGGTTAAACTTAGATATATTTGCCACCGCTTTTGGGGAGATACTCAAGCGGCCAACGAGGACAGACTGTAAATCTGTTGGTTTTTACCTTCGCAGGTTCGAATCCTGCTCTCCCCACAAACAATAAAAAGAGCCTTTCGATTTCGAAAGGCTCTTTTAGGTTCATAACTAATCTGTTTAAGGTAGATGTTATTCGTCTCGTAAAACATGTATTACGCCTGTTATAGTGTGAGTGTTACCTTGAAAATCCTGGTAATCACCACTAAAATTAATGTCTATATATTCACCAACGTCACCAATAGCAGTTAAGTTGTATATAATGTTGTTGTTTTCATCAGCAATATCATTACATTCTTGAATAGTCATTCCAGTATCTCCTGGAGTATTCCAATCTAAATGATCGTACGTTCCTATATATGGAGCATCATTTAGGCTTCCAAATAAGAAGAAGCAACCAAAATTATCATTCGTTTGTGCGTAAATGTTTAAGGAAAAATCTGTTGTTTGTCCATTTTCACCAAAATAAGCATCAATCCATTCAATAATTAAATGTTCTTCAACACCATCAATAGTAAATTGAATAAACTCAGTAACATCATTACAAGAAGTAATAGTACCAATATTTGTTGTTGGTGTTGTGAATGTATAATTTATTTCACCAGTTGTTTGAAGGTTTGTATAATCGGCACCACTAATTTGAAATGTATCGTCTCCAGCACAACGAATCAATGTAATTTCAAAATTACCATCATCAACAATATCAATATAAGATTGATTTCCATAGGTTAAATTAACATAGCCATCAATTACAGGGTTGCTATTACAATCGTTAAAATTACCAGTAATAGTTTCTGTAATTATTTCTGGATTATCTTGAATAGGAATCATAATTGTAATAGTTGAGTCTGTACTAAAAGGTCCAATGTTAGAAGTATATATAGTGTTAGAACCACAAGCATCATAGCTATAAGCATTAAGCTCTAAAGTTTCGTTACTAGGCACTAAACCACAAACTTCACCATTTTCGTTAGTGTAACCACTACTGGTTGGGTATAGATAATCAGAATTTGAGTGTGTTAATGTTATAGATAAGTTAGAAATAGGATTATCGTTTTCATCAACAACATTAATACATAAGTTTACAGCAGGAAACTGTGCGTCATAATTCCAAAAAGAAAAGTGTGTAACAGTACCTACATATTCATTACCTACTAGGTTAGCTTGACCATCTTCAATCCAGTAACCATGAGTTTCATCGAAGTACCATAAAGGGATTGTTGCAGGAGCAGAAGCTACCAAATTAGTAGCAAGCGGAACTCTTATTTCTGCAGTAGAGCCTTCGGCTAAATTAATGTCTTCACCACCACTTCCTCTTAACTCCACAGCAAGCATACCATAGGTTTGAAGCATACGTTCTTCATTTTGAGAATTAGCGGCGTATAACATCCCAGGCATTTGATTAGACATATTCTCGTCTTCAGGATCTAAGTGATGCATAATTACATCAACAGAGCCAGAATAGGCTGTACCATCTTCTTTTATGTATTCACCTTCTAAGGAAACAGAAGCGCCATTATCTAAATTAAAGGTTTCTTGAGAACCACTATTGGTTGTACCAATAACGGTTTCGTCAAGTAGCATAATGGTCACTTTATTGGTTCCTGAGCTTGGGACCACAGCTCTAGAACCATGAATATATCCAGCTTTAGAAGCTTTAATATATGCGAAACGTTCATTAACATTAGCATTGTTTATTATAAATACACCATTACTGTCTGTAGAAGCTATAGAGCTTCCTACTGTAATGGTTACATTTTCTATTGGGTTATTGTTTTTATCAACGACTGTACCTAGAAAGTTTCTTGAGATTTCGTTTCCAAAATTTTGAGAAAAAGTAGTTGGATCTGGGTCATTACCTTGTGGTGGAGTGTTTGTGTTAAGTTCTTCGTCATTACATGAAAAACTGAAAATAATTAGGGCTAGTAATACTGCATTTTTAATAGACTTCATAATGTAATTGGTTAGGTTAATACTAAAAATACAAACGAGGTAATTTGTATGTGTTTATAAATAAAACAGTTAAGTATTAAAAACTCCTACCTTTAAAATGAAATTTAAATAAAAAAACCTCTAGATTTTCTAGAGGCTTTATATTTTGTTACATAGTCTTTTTATAAATCAAAAGCAGCTTTTACTTTATCTACGTAGTCTAATTTTTCCCAAGTAAATAATTCTACATCCATGGTTTTGCTATCTCCATTTGGTTGCTCAAAAGTTTTAGAAACTGTTTTGTGAGGTCTTCCCATATGTCCATAAGCAGCAGTTTCACTATACATTGGTTGACGTAATTTTAAACGCTCTTCAATAGCAGCAGGACGCATATCGAATATCTTAGAAACTTTTTCTGCAATTTCTCCATCTGTCATATTAAATGGACATGTACCATAAGTGTCAATAAATATTCCCATTGGTTCAACAACACCAATAGCGTAACTTACTTGTACTAACACTTCATTACAAACACCAGCAGCAACTAAGTTTTTAGCAATATGTCTTGTGGCATAAGCTGCACTTCTATCTACTTTACTTGGATCTTTCCCTGAAAAAGCACCTCCACCATGAGCACCTTTTCCTCCGTAAGTATCTACAATAATTTTTCGTCCAGTTAATCCAGTATCTCCATGAGGTCCACCAATAACAAACTTTCCTGTTGGATTAATGTGATATTTAATTTCATCAGTGAATAATGCTTGAATAGCTTCAGGAAGCTTAGCTACCACTCTTGGAATTAATATATCTACAATATCCTTTCTGATTTTTGCTAACATAGCTTCATCAGTATCAAAATCATCATGTTGTGTAGATACTACAATGGCATCGATTCGTTGAGGCACATTGTCATCACTGTATTCAATAGTAACCTGACTTTTAGAATCTGGTCTTAAATACGTAATATCTTTATTTTCTCTACGCAAAGCAGCTAACTCAATTAGGATTCTATGAGATAAATCTAAAGCCAATGGCATATAGTTTTCAGTCTCACGAGTAGCATAACCAAACATCATTCCTTGATCACCAGCACCTTGCTCTTCCTTTGTAGCTCTATCTACACCACGATTAATATCATCTGACTGTTCATGAATTGCTGAAAACACACCACATGAATTACCATCAAACATGTATTCGCTTTTTGTATAACCAATTTTATTAATCGTTTCTCTAGCTATTTTTTGAACGTCTAAATAAGTATTAGACTTAACTTCACCAGCAAGTACAACTTGTCCAGTTGTTACAAGTGTTTCACAGGCTACTTTCGAATCTTTATCAAAAGCTAAAAAATTATCTATTAGTGCATCACTAATTTGATCAGCAACTTTATCTGGATGTCCTTCAGACACACTTTCCGAAGTAAATAAATATGACATATCTCTTTAATTTAAATCTTAAATAATTAAGGGAATTTGTTGAATTGCTTGGTCGCTAGAGAAGTAGATACATTACTGCTTTAGCATTTTTATTCTGAACTCGTTTCAGAATCTATTGAAGACTCTAAAGAGAACAGGTACTGAAACAAGTTCAGTACAAGAGGTTGCAATCAGATCAAATTTTTCCTCTTAAATTCGTTGGCAAATGTAATTAATATAACACAACTAAAAAATGCTTTTATAATAAATTGATGTTAAACCGAAAAAAAACCTGAAAGATAGATGTGTGTAAAGTGAAAAGTGATTTTTTTTCTGATAAAAATATTTGGTTATATAAAATAAATTATCAAAATTTGATCTAACAAAATGAAAAAACAAATTTTAAATATCATTTCTATTAGCATTGCTGTGATTATTTCACAACGATAGGAAGGTATTGTAAAAAGTAAAATATTAAAAAGCCTTCTGTTTACAGAAGGCTTTTTTTATGGAATAAATATAAATGAGATTAAAACATAACATAGTAGTAATTATTAGCATTATCGTCATTATTAACTTGATATAGGTTGATACAGATTGTTATGTTATAATGAAAAACCTGTATCAATTTGATACAGGTTTTTTTTATAAATAAAATGCAACTGACTATCATAAAAAACAAATCATAAGTAATTGATAATTAATGAGTTGATATTTTTTAAAGGGAAGTGGGTTTAAATAAAAGTAATATTCTGGCAATGAATAGATTAAGTGCAAAATATAATTTCGAATCATCAAATCAGATTAAATTAAATGAGTAAGCTCAATAAATATAGTAAAACAGTTACGCAAGACCCAACACAACCTGCAGCACAAGCGATGTTGCATGGAATTGGATTAACACGTGAAGATTTTGATAAGCCAATAGTTGGAATAGCAAGCACAGGATACGAAGGTAATCCATGTAATATGCATCTTAATGATTTAGCAAAATTAGCTAAAGAAGGCGCTTTAAACCAAGATGTTGTTGGATTAATATTCAACACCATTGGAGTAAGTGATGGTATTTCAATGGGAACTCCTGGAATGCGTTATTCGTTGCCTTCTCGTGATGTGATTGCAGATTCTATGGAAACTGTTGTGCAAGCTATGAGTTATGATGGATTAATCACTATAGTTGGATGTGACAAGAATATGCCTGGAGCTTTAATGGCGATGATTCGATTAAATAGACCTTCAATATTGGTTTATGGAGGCACTATAGATTCTGGTTGTCATAATGGAAAAAAACTAGATGTAGTTTCTGCTTTTGAAGCTTGGGGAAGTAAGGTAGCAGGAACTATGAAGCAAGAAGAGTTTGAATGTATAGTAAAGAAAGCCATTCCAGGAGCTGGTGCTTGTGGAGGTATGTATACAGCAAATACCATGGCATCTGCAATAGAAGCTTTGGGTATGACACTGCCTTTTAATGCTTCAAACCCAGCAAAGAGTGATGCCAAACAAAACGAAGCCATTGCAGCTGGTGAAGCAATGCGAGTGTTATTAGAAAAAGATATCAAACCGTCAGATATTATTACAAGAAAATCTTTGGAAAATGCCATACGATTAGTCACTATTCTTGGAGGTTCAACTAATGCAGTATTACACTTTTTGGCAATTGCTAGAGCAGCTCAAATAGATTTTACTTTAGAAGATTTTCAAAACATAAGTGATAACACACCTTTTTTAGCCGATTTAAAACCTAGCGGAAAATATTTAATGGAAGATTTACATCATGTTGGAGGTATTCCAGCAGTATTAAAATATTTATTAAAGAAAGGTCTGCTTCATGGTGATTGTTTAACCGTTACAGGAAAAACATTAGCAGAAAATTTATTGGATGTGAGTGATTTAAAAGAAGGTCAAGATGTGATAAAACCACTAGAAAATCCTATTAAAATTTCAGGCCATTTACGTATGCTATATGGAAATCTTGCAGAAGAAGGAAGTGTAGCTAAAATTACAGGAAAAGAAGGCTTAAAGTTTACAGGTAAAGCTAAAGTTTTTGAAGGTGAATTTGAAGCTAATGCAGGTATTGGAGCTGGTAAAGTTGAGAAAGGTGATGTCGTTGTTATTCGATACGAAGGTCCAAAAGGAGGTCCTGGGATGCCTGAAATGTTAAAACCTACATCAGCAATTATGGGAGCAGGATTGGGTAAAGATGTGGCTTTAATAACTGATGGTCGTTTTTCAGGAGGAACACATGGATTTGTAGTTGGGCACATCACTCCAGAAGCACAAGAAGGAGGCACTATTGCTTTAGTACAAGATGGCGATATTATTACTATTGACGCTGAAACCAATACGATAACAGTTAATGTGTCCAATGAAGAATTAGCAAAACGAAAACAACAATGGCGTGCACCAGAGTTAAAAGTAAAACGTGGTGTGCTTTATAAATATGCAAAAACAGTATCATCAGCATCTAAAGGGTGTGTTACAGATGAGTTTTAATCATTTTCAAATAATAGAATATGAAAGCAACACAAACAATTGAAAAGAAAAAAGTAACACAAGAAAGTGAGCGTATATCTGGTAGTGAAGCTATCATAAGATGTTTGTTAGCCGAAGGTGTTGATGTATTATATGGTTATCCTGGAGGTGCAATTATGCCTGTGTATGATGAGTTATATAAGTATCAAGATAGATTACAGCATGTATTAACACGTCATGAGCAAGGTGCTACTCATGCAGCTCAAGGCTATGCTCGTATTTCTGGTAAAGTGGGTGTGGCTATGGCAACTTCAGGACCTGGAGCAACTAACTTAATTACAGGAATTGCCGATGCACAGATAGATTCTACACCAATGGTTTGTATTACTGGTCAAGTTCCATCCCATTTACTTGGTAGTGACGCATTTCAAGAAACAGATATCGTTGGTATCTCAACTCCAGTAACGAAATGGAATCATCAAATTACAAAAGCTTCTGAAATTCCAGAAGTTTTGGCAAAAGCATTTTATATAGCTAAAAGTGGCAGACCAGGGCCAGTTTTGGTCGATATAACTAAAGACGCTCAATTTGAAGAATTTGATTTTTCTTATAAAAAATGTGAAGGCATCAGAAGTTATAATCCTGTTCCAAAAACAGAATTAAGTAGTGTACAAGCTGCTGCAGATTTAATCAATGCAGCAAAAAAACCTATGATAGTTTGGGGACAAGGCGTGATTCTAGGTGAGGCAGAAGAAGAGTTAAAGACTATCATAGAAAAAGCAGGTATTCCATCAGCTTGGACAATTTTAGGAGCTTCAGCAATTCCAACATCACATCCTTTAAACATTGGAATGGTAGGAATGCATGGTAATTATGCGCCTAATGTATTAACAAACGAATGTGATGTGCTCATTGCTATAGGAATGCGATTTGATGATCGTGTAACAGGTCGATTGGATGCTTATGCGAAGCAAGCTAAAGTAATACATTTTGAAATTGATCCAGCTGAGGTAAATAAGAATGTAAAAGCAGATGTGGCAGTTTTAGGAGATGCTAAAGAAAGTTTAAAGCAACTATTACCATTGTTAAAAGCTAATTCGCATTCAGAATGGCATCAGAAGTTTAAGGATTTATATGCTATAGAATTTGAAAAGGTTATAAAAAATGACTTGCATCCTACCAAGGAAGGGTTGACTATGGGTGAGGTTTTAAACGAAATTAATATACAAACCAAAGGTGAAGCTGCTATAGTTTCAGATGTTGGTCAGCATCAAATGATAGCTTGTAGGTATGCCGATTTTAACAAAACAAAAAGTAATATCACATCAGGAGGTCTAGGTACAATGGGCTTTGGTTTACCAGCAGCTATTGGTGCAAAAATGGCTGCTCCAGAACGCGAAGTAATTTCTATTTCTGGTGATGGAGGCTACCAAATGACTATCCAAGAGTTAGGCACAATTTTTCAAACCAAAACAGCTGTTAAAGTAGTAGTACTTAATAATGAGTTTTTGGGTATGGTAAGACAATGGCAACAGTTGTTTTTTGATAAACGATATGCTTCAACCGAAATGACTAACCCAGATTTTGTTGCTATTGCTAAAGGTTATTTTCTAAATGCAAAACGTGTTACTAAAAGAGAAGAGTTATCAGATGCTGTTGCAGAAATGGTAGCTAGTAAGGAGGCATACTTCCTTGAGGTATGTGTAGAAAAAGAAGATAACGTATTCCCTATGGTGCCTTCAGGAGCATCGGTTTCAGATATAAGATTAGCATAGTTATGGAAAAAGACATAAAACATTTTACAGTTTCAATTTATACCGAAAATAATATTGGATTATTAAACAGGATTTCGGCAATATTTCAAAGAAGACATATCAATATTGAAAGTATTAATTCGTCTATTTCTGAAATAGAAAATGTATCGCGATGGACATTGGTTGTGAAACTTACAGAAGAGCAAATCAAAAAGATAATCGGACAAATAGAAAAGCAAGTTGAGGTCATCAAAGCCTATTATCATACTGATGAGGAAACTATTTATCAAGTGTCTGCAATGTTTAAAATTAAGTCAGATTTACTTTTTGAAGAACGTAAAATTCAAAATATCATAAAGGATAGCAATTCAAGAATTGTAACCGTAAATAGAGATTTTTTTGTACTTGAAAAATCAGGAAGAAAACATGAAGTAGAGCAACTTCATAGAGAGTTGAGTGCTTTCGGAATTATGCAATATGTACGTTCTGGTCGTATTGCAGTCACTAAAGATGAAATGAAAATATCAGAAATGCTAATAGCATTTAATAACTAATATAAAATTGTCAGGTTGAGCGAAGTCGAAACCGATAAACAAATAACAAACAAAACAATGGCAAATTATTTTAATACACTATCATTAAGTCAAAAATTAGAACAATTATCTAAATGTCGATTTATGGAATCTTCAGAGTTTGAAGATGGTGTTTTAGCTTTAAAAGGAAAGAAAATTGTAATCGTTGGTTGTGGTGCACAAGGTCTAAACCAAGGACTGAATATGAGAGATTCAGGATTAGATATTTCATATGCTTTACGAGAAGGTGCAATTGAAGAAAAAAGAACATCTTATGTAAACGCAACAGGCAATGGATTTGTAGTTGGAACATATGAGGAATTAATTCCTTCAGCCGATTTGGTATGTAATTTAACTCCAGATAAACAACATGGTAATGTTGTTGATGCAGTAATGCCTTTAATGAAGCAAGGAGCTACACTAGCTTATTCTCATGGATTTAATATTGTTGAACAAGGACAGCAAATTCGTGAAGATTTAACTGTAATTATGGTAGCACCAAAATGTCCTGGAACAGAAGTTAGAGAAGAATACCTTCGTGGATTTGGAGTACCAACATTAACAGCTGTACATCCAGAAAATGATCCTGAAGGAAAAGGTTGGGTACAAGCAAAAGCCTATGCGGCAGCAACAGGAGGCCATAAAGCAGGTGTGTTAGAATCTTCGTTTGTAGCAGAAGTAAAATCTGATTTAATGGGAGAGCAAACTATTTTATGTGGTGTAATTCAAACGGCTTCAATTTTATCTTTTGATAAAATGGTAGAAGAAGGTATAGAGCCAAGTTACGCAGCAAAATTAATTCAGTATGGATGGGAAACGATTACAGAAGCTTTAAAGCATGGAGGGATTACCAATATGATGGATCGATTATCTAATCCAGCAAAAATAAAAGCATTCCATTTATCTGAAGAATTAAAAACGATAATGAAGCCGTTGTTTGATAAACATATGGATGATATTATGTCTGGACACTTTTCTAAAACGATGATGGAAGATTGGGCTAATGATGATGTAAACCTATTAACATGGAGAGCAGCAACTGGAGAAACTGCTTTTGAGAAAACGACAGCAACTGCACAACATATTTCGGAGCAAGAGTATTTTGATAATGGTGTGCTGATGGTAGCATTTGTACGTGCTGGAGTAGAATTGGCTTTTGAAACTATGGTAGCTTCTGGAATTATTGAAGAATCTGCTTATTACGAATCATTACACGAATTGCCTTTAATTGCAAATACAGTGGCTAGAAAGAAGTTGTTTGAAATGAATCGTATCATCTCTGATACAGCAGAGTATGGTTGCTATTTGTTTAACCATGCTTGTAAACCATTGTTAGTAGATTTTATGAAAACAGTATCTACAGATGTTATAGGTAAACCTTATGTAAATTCTAACAGCGTTGATAATATTGAGCTTATTTTAGTTAATGATGCTATTAGAAATCACCCAATAGAAGCTACAGGTAAAGTACTTCGTGCTGCTATGACAGCCATGAAAGTTATAAAAACACAAGAAGCTCAAGAGCCAATATTGGTATAATTTATGCAAACACTAACTACATATTTTCCAAGTCTTCACGATGTAAATAAAGCAGCCGAAAAACTAAAAGGTATTGTTTCGGTTACACCTTTGGTACAAAACATACAGTATTCAAAGCAATTTGATTGTAATGTGATGTTTAAGCGTGAAGACTTGCAAATGGTGCGTTCCTATAAAATTAGAGGTGCATATAATAAAATAGCATCTTTAAGCGCACATGAAATTGAAAATGGTATTGTTTGCGCAAGTGCTGGGAATCATGCTCAAGGCGTGGCTTTATCATGTAAGTTGTTAAATATAAAAGGTACAATTTACATGCCTGCGCCAACTCCAAATCAAAAGATTGAGCAAGTAAAAATGTTTGGCGAATCGTATGTTGATATTGTATTAGAAGGCGATACATTTGATGATGCATATCATGCAGCTATGGAAGAGTGTAGCTCACTAAATAAAACCTTTATTCATCCATTTAATGATGAAAAAGTTATAGAAGGACAAGCAACTATTGCTCTTGAAATACTAAATCAAACAACTCAACCTATAGATTATGTTTTTGTGCCAGTTGGCGGTGGAGGTTTGGCTTCAGGATTGTCAACCATATTTAAAGAGCTATCTCCAAAGACTAAAATAATTGGTGTTGAACCAGAGGGAGCGCCTTCAATGAAAACTGCATTACAAAATGGTAAGGTTGTGGAGTTAAAACATATTGAAAAATTTGTTGATGGTGCTGCTGTGAGACGTGTTGGTGATAGAAATTTTAGTATCTGTAAAGAGACTCTTGATGAGATGATTACTGTTTCAGAGGGTAAAGTTTGCGAAACCATTTTAGAACTTTATAATAAGGATGCTATTGTTGTTGAGCCAGCAGGAGCTTTAAGTATTGCTGCGTTAGAACAATATACAGATGAGATAAAAAATAAAAATGTAGTATGCATAGTAAGTGGTAGTAATAATGACATTACAAGAACAGCCGAAATTAAAGAACGTGCTTTGTTACATGCTAACTTAAAACACTATTTTATTATCACATTTCCTCAACGCGCTGGAGCATTACGCGAGTTTGTAGTGGATATTTTAGGACCTAATGATGATATTACGCACTTTGAATATACTAAAAAAACAAATCGTGAAAATGGAGCAGCTGTAGTTGGTGTGCAACTTAAATCACCAACCGATTTAAAACCGCTTATTACCAAAATGAAACTTCATAATTTTTATGGTGATTACTTAAATGACAAACCAGAGCTCTTTCAGTTTTTGGTGTAACTGTTATATCCTTTAAAGAAATACTATGAAATGGTAATAGTGTAAAGGTTATATTTTCTTTTACTAACTTAGTTTTGTCAAAAAATATAGTTAAAAATAGAATGTTATTATCATGATTAACAGGTTGTATTTTTCAATAGATATAGAAGCTGAAAAAGAAAAGATTTGGAAAGCACTTTGGGATTTAGATATGTATAAAGATTGGGCTGGTGTTTTTTTTGAAGGTTCTTATACAGTAGCTAATAATTGGGAGGTAGGTAGTAGAGTATTGTTTCTTGCGCCAGATAAAAGCGGAATTTATAGTGTTATTGAAACACATGTTCCAAATAAAACAATCACTTTTAAACATATTGGAACTGTCGTTGAAGGTAAAGAACAGCCTATTGATGATGATGCAAAAAAATGGTCAGGAACTACTGAAACTTATACTATATTTGAAGGCGAAAATTACAATACACTTAAGGTAGATATTGATATTCTAGATGAGCATTTAGATTTTATGACCAAAACATTTCCTTTAGCCTTAGAAAGAGTGAAACAAAATTGTATGTAAAATAATTGAAAGCTAAACAAACATACTTAAAAGGAAAATCTGTTTTTATAGTTTCTCTTGTTGTAATCTTTATTACAATATTAACGGTTTACTTAACTGGAGAAAATTATAATAGAACTGTAACGTCAAACTTTTATATATCCTTATCAATAATTGGAACTGCTCTATTTTTATTTATGACTTATGGCTTGTATGAAGGAATTGGCTTAATTGACAATTTCCCTAAATATAGAGATTTTCAAACTGGAGATATTATAGCTAGTTCAGGGACATCACCAGATATTCCAAGTGTAGAGGTAGGAGAAGGTATTGGAGGTTTTTTGTTATCTATCTTGCTTTGGATTGGAATGACAATTCTAGTTTTTTTACTTCTTGTTTTATTAGAGGCTTTTTTTTGGTTTTCAATTTTTGTGATTTTGACAATATTGTACTGGGTGTTTTTTAGAGCTTTAAAGTTTGTTTTTTCAAAATCAAAAGATACAAAAGGACAGGTTTTACAATCAATAATTTACTCGTTATCCTATACTGTTTTATATTTAGGATGGATTTTCGCAATTGTGTATTTAGCACAGTCATTACGATAGGTAATTATAAACAAAACGCATTACTTTTTAGTAATGCGTTTAACAAATAATTTTAAAAAATCTGGTTAAATAATAGTCGATTGTCCTAGGTGAATGTTAGAGAAATTAAGGTTTGTGTCTTTTGGATTGGAAATATAATCCTCTATAAAATCACCAACTTTACTTGTTGTAATATTGTCGTATGTTGTGTTTAAATCTGGTGTAGTAATTTCTAGCTTTAAAGACCTTTCAACTGCTGCTCTAATTAAGTCGGCTTCGTCAAATAATTCAAAATGATCTAATAACATAGCTGCAGACAAAATTGATGCTATTGGATTTGCAATGCCTTTATTGGTTGCTTGAGGATAAGACCCATGAATTGGCTCAAACATAGCATGTTTATCACCAACTGAAGCACTAGCTAATAGTCCAATTGAACCTCCAATAATACTAGCTTCGTCACTAATAATATCTCCAAACATATTTTCGGTAAGAATGACATCAAATTGTCTTGGATTAAGTATTAATTGCATTGCTGCATTATCAACAAATAAGAAATCAAGTTCTACATCTACATACTTTTTGGCAACATCAGTCACTACTTTTCGCCATAGACGTGAGCTTTCTAAAACATTTGCTTTATCTACCAAAGTGACTTTGTTTTTACGTGTTTGAGCAGATTTGAATGCTAAATGAGCAATACGTTCAATTTCGTGTTTAGAATATTCACATAAATCGGAAGCTGTATTACCATCATCGCTAATTTTCTTCTCTCCAAAATAGATGCCACCAGTTAATTCACGATAAATACTAATGTCTGTGTCTTTTATGTTTTCTTGTTTTAAAGGAGACTTATCTAATAAACTATCATAAGCTTTTACAGGCCTAATATTAGCGTATAAACCGAGCGATTTTCTAAGCTTTAATAAGCCTTGTTCTGGACGTACTTTTGCAGAAGGGTCGTTATCGTATTTCGGATGACCAATAGCTCCAAATAGTATAGCATCACTCTTTTTACATAACTCCAAGGTATCATCTGGTAAAGGGTTGTTAAAATGATCGATTGCTGTTGCGCCAACCTTTGCATGATTAAACAAAAATGTATGGTCAAATTCTACAGCAATAGCTTTTAAAACCTTAATGGCTTCATTGGTTACTTCTGGACCAATACCATCTCCTGATAAAACGGCAATGTTTAGTTTCATAATTAGTATGTTTTATTAGCTTCAAAAGCTTTAATAGTTTCTTTTTTACTTAAAAGGTAATCAATGTCATCATAACCATTGATTAAGCAGGTTTTTTTATAAGCATCTATTTGAAAATGTTCTTTATGGTTGTTATTTTCAATACTTATTGTTTGTGCTTCTAGATTAACTTTAAGAGTTGTTTGAGGGTTGTTTTTTATGGCAGAAAATAATTCTGATAAATATTCTGGAGTTACTTGAATAGGAAGTATGCCATTATTCAATGCATTGCCTTTAAAAATATCGGCAAAAAAGCTAGATACAACTACTTTAAAACCATATCCTGAAATAGCCCAAGCTGCATGCTCTCGACTTGAACCACAACCAAAATTATCACCAGCAACTAAGATGCTTCCTGAAAATTTAGAGTTATTCATTACAAAATCTGAATTTAAAGAACCATCTTTATGGTATCTCCAATCTCTAAAAACATTATCGCCAAAACCTTTTCGATTAGTCGCTTTTAAAAAACGTGCAGGTATTATTTGATCAGTATCTACATTCTCTATCTCTAAAGGAACTGCTGTCGATGTTAGTGTTACAAACTTTTCCATTTAGTTTAAGTGTTTAGTAATATCAATAATTTTTCCTTCTACTGCAGTAGCTGCTGCTATAAGTGGACTTGCTAATATGGTTCTAGAACCAGGTCCTTGTCTACCTTCAAAATTTCTATTAGATGTTGATACACAATATTCGCCTTGAGGAATCTTATCATCATTCATGGCTAAACATGCTGAACAACCAGGTTGTCTTAATTCAAATCCAGCTGATTCAAAAATAGCTTTTAACCCTTCATCTTCAATTTGTGTTTCTACTTGCTTGCTTCCTGGAACTAACCAAGCAGTTACATTGTTGGCTTTTTGTTTACCTTTAATGTATTGTGCAGCGACTCTAAAATCTTCTATTCTTGAGTTTGTGCAGCTGCCTATAAACACGTAATTAATTGGTTTATTTATTAAAGATTCTCCAGCTTTAAAATTCATATAGTCTAAAGACTTTTTAAAGGAGGTGTTTTCTTCAGTTGGAATGGTGTCAGAAATTTTAATTCCCATTCCTGGATTAGTACCATAAGTAACCATTGGTTCTATATCTTCAGCATCAAAAAAGTACTCTTTGTCAAATGTAGCGTCTTCATCAGTTGGTAGTGTTTTCCAATAGGCTACTTTTTTGTCAAATACTTCTCCTTTAGGTGCAAATTCTCGGTTTTTTACATATTCAAAAGTAGTTTCATCAGGAGCAATCATACCACCACGAGCTCCCATTTCTATACTCATATTACAAACAGTCATACGGCCTTCCATACTCATGTTTTCAAAAACATCGCCAGCATATTCGCAGAAATATCCTGTACCTGAATTTGTGCCTAGTTTTGAAATGATATAAAGAATAACATCTTTTGGGAGTACTCCTTTTTTAAGTGTTCCGTTAACAGTTACTCGTAAACTTTTAGGTTTTTCTAATAGTAAACATTGACTTGCAAAAACTTGTGCTACTTGACTAGTGCCAATACCAAATGCTATAGTGCCAAAAGCGCCATGAGTTGAGGTGTGACTATCTCCACAAACCATTGTCATTCCTGGTTGTGTGATGCCTAATTCTGGAGCCATGACATGCACGATGCCATTGTATTTATGTCCAAGTTCGTAAAGTGTAATTTTATTCTTTTTACAATTTTTAGAGAGTTGTGCTAACTGGTTTCTTGATAACTCATCCTTAATAGGTAAGTGTTGATTTTGAGTGGGTGTATTATGATCTGCAGTAGCAACAATTTGTTGAGGTCTAAAAACAGGAATTCCGCGTTCTTCTAATTCATTAAAAGCTTGCGGACTTGTTACTTCGTGTATTAAATGTTTGTCTATATATAAAACTTGAGGACCATCTTGAACGGAGTCGACGACGTGTGCATCCCAAACTTTGTCAAATAATGTCTTTGCCATTAAGCTGTAATAATTACGTTATAAACCTTACTAGTTTCTATAATTTGATGAATATCGTTGTCATTTATCTCTTTCTTTTTATCTGCAAAAGATAAAAAGTTAGAATAGACTTCATCTAGTTGTAATTTGGTTAATTCGTAACCAACATTTTTTGCTCTGTATGCTAATGCAGCTCTTCCGCTTCTTGCTGTTAATACAATAGCAGATTCTGTTACACCAACAGCTTTAGGGTCAATAATCTCATAAGTTTCTCGGTTTTTTATTACACCATCTTGATGTATGCCTGAGCTGTGAGCAAATGCATTTGCGCCAACAATAGCTTTATTAGGTTGGGTGTATATTCCCATACTATCTGATACTAATTGGCTTAAACCATAAAGCATTTCTGTTTTAATATTAGTATCTAAATTAAGGTAAGGATGCTGTTTTAAAATCATCACTACTTCTTCTAAAGCAGTATTTCCAGCGCGTTCACCAATACCATTAATAGTACATTCTATTTGACGCGCACCATTTATAACACCTTCAATAGAGTTAGCTGTAGCGAGCCCTAAATCGTTATGGCAGTGACAAGATAAAATTGCTTTTTCAATACCTTTTACGTTTTCTTTTAGGTATTTGATTTTAGCACCATATTCATGCGGTAAACAATATCCAGTTGTGTCTGGGATGTTTAAAACAGTTGCTCCCGCTTTTATAGCTGCTTCACATACACGAGCTAAGTAATCGTTATCAGTTCTGCCTGCATCTTCGGCATAAAATTCTACATCTTCAACAAATGATTTAGCATAACTAACTGCTTTAAATGCGCGTTCTAAGATATCTGCTCTGTTTGATTTGAATTTATGTATAATATGTGAGTCCGAAGTTCCAATTCCAGTATGTATTCTCGGTTTCTTGGCGTATTTAAGAGCTTCAGCAGCAACTTTAATATCGTTTTTGACCGAACGTGTCAATCCGCAAACTGTAGCATTTTTTACAATTTTAGAAATTTCTTCAACCGATTTAAAGTCTCCAGGACTCGACACAGGAAAACCAGCTTCGATAACATCGACACCTAAATTGTCAAGCTTTCTAGCAATAACAAGTTTTTGTTCTGTGTTTAATTTACATCCAGGAACTTGTTCACCATCTCTTAGTGTTGTATCAAATATTTGTACGTTAGAATCTGACATTTATCAAAATAAATTTTCTATTTGAATTACGAATTTATATTTTGGGTTTATCTAACAGCTTGTTTTTTAAGTTGTTTTTACGATGTTTAATTAATATATTTTTTGTGTAATTATCAGAAAATCAATTAAATATAATAAATTTTATGCCTATAGCTAAAGAGCAAAAAGATAATTTATTTGTACTTGTAAAGTCGCTGTCAAAATCAGAAAAAAGACAGTTTAAACTTTATGTAGGTCGCTTGGGTGTAAATGAAGATTCAAAATTTTTGACGCTTTTTAATATTTTGGATAAGCTTCATGTTTATGATGAAGAAGCAATTCTTAAAAAAGGGTTTGTTAAAAAACAGCAGTTATCTAATGTAAAGGCTCATTTGTATAAACAGATTTTAATTAGCCTTAGATTAAATCCTTCACATCAAAATGTTAGAATTCAAATTAGAGAACAATTAGACTTTGCTACTATACTTTATCATAAAGGTTTATATAAACAAAGTTTAAAGATATTAGATAAGGCAAAATCTCTAGCAATTGTAAATGAAGAAAAGAATATTGCTTATGAAATTATTGAGCTTGAAAAGGTTATTGAATCTCAGTATATTACTAGAAGTATAAGTAGTAGAGCAGATGAGTTGACAATTCAAGCCAAAGAGTTGAGTCAACAAAATGTACTTGCTAGTAAATTGTCTAATTTATCATTGCAGCTTTATGGTATATTTTTAAAAACTGGTTATGTAAAAAATGATGAAGAATACCATTGGGTTACAAATTATTTTAATGATAGGATGCCAGTTTATGATATTCATAAGCTTGGTTTTAGAGAAAAGCTGTGGCTATATAAATCATATTTATGGTACAGTTTTTTAATTCAAGATTTTTTGTCATGCTATAAATATGCTAGAAAATGGGTGGATTTGTTTTATGATAATCCAAACATGATTAAGTTAAATCCAGTTTTCTTTTTAAGAGGAAATCAGTATTTGTTAGAAGCATTGTTCTTTACTAGAAATCATAAAAAATTCAAGAACGCTTTATTAGAATTAGAAACAGTTTCTAATAAAAAATGGTTTCCAAATGATGATAATGTAGAGAGTTTAAAATTTCTGTATATATATTCAAATAAGTTTAATCTTCACTTTATGGAAGGTACTTTTAAAGAAGGTTTGCCTTTAATTGATGAAGTTATTACAGGAATAAATAAGCACAAATCAAGATTGGATGCACACCACATTATGGTGTTTTATTATAAAATTGCGAGTCTTTATTTTGGAATTGGAGAAAACAGAAAGTGTATTGCTTATTTAGAAAAAATAATTAGTAATAAATCTTTAGCAATGCGTGAAGACTTGTTGTGTTTCTCTAGGATTTTAAACTTAGTGGCACATTATGAAGCTGGATTAGATTATAATTTAGATGCACTTATAAAAAGTACATTTAAGTTTTTAATTAAAATGGAAGATTTATATGAAGTGCAAAAAGAAATGATTAAGTTTTTAAAAGGTCTTGGTGATATATATCCTCACGAGATAAGGAGAGAGTTTATTAAACTTCACGATAAATTATTACAATTTGAAGACCATCCTTATGAACGAAGAGCGTTTTTATATTTAGATGTTATTTCGTGGCTAAAGAGTAGAATAGAAAATAAATCGGTTGATTTAATTATTAGAGAAAAATTTATCGAATCAAATAAATAAAATTAAAAATTTTAGAAAAATATTTGGTTATTAAATATTTCTTTTTGAATATTTGCGCTCACAAAGTTCAAACAACTTATTGAAATGTTATCAAGAAAGGTGGAGGGATTAGACCCCGTGAAGCCTTAGCAACCCTTTATTCGTAAAGAAGGTGCTAAATTCTACTAAATTATTTAGATAGATAACCTTAACAGTACTTGTATTCATGAGTACTGCTTTTTCTTTTTAACATTTTTCTATTAAGTACGTCAATATTGACGCATTTGGCTTTTGGTTTAATCGTGCTATTTGTTAAGTGAGATTAAGTAAGAGGAAACGAATAGATTTTTTGATTAAACAAGAAAGAAAAATTTAGCATAGCATTAGCTACGGTTAATTTTTATTTTGAAGTATAAGCGAAAAAGATGCTTTTTACTCCATTAATCTTGTTTGGCGAATAGCACATATCTATTAACTCAAAAAATTAGAAAAATGAGTGCTCAAAAATTCGCAACCCAAGCGTTGCATGCAGGACACGATGTGTCACAAAATGCTGGAACAAGAGCTGTTCCAATTTACCAATCAACAGCTTATGTGTTTAATGATTCCGATCATGCAGCCAATTTATTTTCGTTAGCAGAAGCAGGAAACATTTACACGAGAATTAACAACCCAACAAATGATATTTTAGAACAACGTTTGGCTGCACTTGAAGGTGGAATTGCTGCAGTTGTTACATCGTCTGGCACAGCTGCTATTGCTACAAGTTTATTAACACTACTTAAAGCTGGAGATCATATTGTAGCATCCAATAGCTTGTATGGTGGCACCTATAATTTGCTTAGTGTTACCTTACCTAGACACGGCATAACAACAACATTTGTAGATCCTTCTAATCCTGAAAATTTCAAGAATGCTACACAAGAAAACACACGTGTATTCTTTATTGAATCTTTAGGAAATCCTAAACTCGATGTTTTAGATATTGAGGCAATTTCAAAAGAAGCAAAAGCTTTTAAAGTACCATTAATAGTAGATAATACAGTTGCAACGCCATACTTGTTAAATCCTATTGAGTATGGTGCTAATATAGTTATACACTCTCTTACCAAATATATAAATGGTAATGGTACAGCTTTAGGAGGTGTTATTATTGACGCAGGGACTTTTGATTGGACAAATGGAAAGTTTCCTGAATTTACCGAACCATCTTCTGGATATCATGGACTCGTTTATAGTGAAGCATTAGAGGCCGCTGCATTTATTGCTAAAGTTAGAATAGAAGGGTTGAGAGATTATGGAGCTGCATTAAGTCCTTTTAATGCATTTCAAATTATTCAAGGATTAGAAACTTTAGAGTTGAGAATTAAGAAACATAGTAGTAATGCACTCCAGTTAGCTAAGTGGTTGCAAGAACAACCACAAGTAAATTGGGTTAATTATCCAGGATTAGAAACAAGTAAGTATAAACATTTAGCTAATAAATACCTTCCAAAAGGACAAAGTGGTATTGTAACATTTGGAGTAGATGGAGGTTATGAATCTGCTAAGAAAGTAGCAGACTCAACAAAGCTATTTTCGTTATTAGCAAATATTGGAGATACAAAGTCATTAATTATCCATCCAGCTAGTACAACACATCAACAGTTAAGTGATGAAGCTCAAGAATCAACTGGAGTTACAAAGGATTTAATTCGTTTATCAGTAGGATTAGAAAATATAGACGATTTAAAAGCAGATTTAAAAGCTGTTTTTGAAACCATTTCTAAACCAGTTTTAGCTTAAAAAAGTGAATTCTAATTTACATCATATAAAAATCCTCAATTACCAAACGGTTAGCCAAAAGCCTGTAAAACAAATTAACTTAAGTTATCAGGTTTTTGGTAAGCCTATTGGAATTGCGCCAATAGTGTTGGTAAATCATGCCTTAACGGGAAATAGTAATGTTTCTGGAGAAAATGGCTGGTGGAAAGCTATTATTGGAGATTCAAAAGTAATAGACACTTCTAGTTTTACAGTATTAGCTTTTAATATTCCAGGAAATGGTTTTGATGGATTTGAAATCACAAACTATAAAGATTTTGTTGCTCGTGATATAGCGCGTTTATTCTTAATAGGATTAGAAAGGTTAAATATTAAAAAGCTATTTGCTTTAATTGGAGGTTCTTTAGGAGGCGGAATAGCATGGGAAATGGCTGTAATAAATCCGAAGATTACAGAACATTTAATTGTAACTGCAACCGATTGGAAATCTACCGATTGGTTAATTGCTAATTGTCAAATACAAGAACAGTTTCTAACTAATTCTAGCAATCCAGTACATGATGCAAGAATGCATGCAATGCTATGCTACAGAACGCCAAAATCTTTTAAGGAGCGCTTTCAGCGTTCTAAAAATGAAGATTTAGAAATTTTTAATGTAGAAAGTTGGCTATTGCATCATGGAAAGAAACTTCAAGAGCGTTTTCAATTATCTGCTTATAGGTTGATGAACCAATTACTTAAAACCATAGATATTACTAGAGATAGAGCAGTTGGAGTTGAAGTGTTAGAGCTTATAGAGGCTAACATTCATATTATAGGTGTAGATTCTGATTTGTTTTTTACAGCAGAAGAAAATAGAGAAACACAAAAACAGTTAGCGTTATCACATCCTAATGTAACGTATAACGAAATTAATTCAGTTCATGGTCATGATGCTTTTTTAATAGAGTATCCTCAATTAGAAAAAATTATTGAAGCCATTTTTCGAACTGATGCAAAACAAAAGAAAATGAAAATATTAAAGTTTGGTGGAAAATCTTTAGCTAATGGAGAAGGATTAGACAGAGCCATAAATATTATAGAAAATAAAGTTGTTAATGGAGATAAAATAGGTGTTGTTATTTCGGCAAGAGGCGACTCTACAAATCAATTAGAATCTATTTTAGAAAAAGCAGCAAGCAAACAAAATTATGAATCGCAGTGGTTGGCTTTTAAAAAATATCAAGAAGCTCCATATTCTAAAACTGACTTTTCAGAAGAATATAAAGCATTAGAAGATATTTTTGAAGGTGTAAAATTGCTTGGAGATTATAGCAACAAAATTAAAGACCAAGTATTAGCTTATGGTGAGTTGTTTTCAGTAAAACAGGTGACTAAGATTTTAAATGAAAGAAATATTAATGCCAAAGCAACTGATGCAAGACAACTTATAAAAACCGAAGGTGAGTTTGGAAATTCACAACCATTAGAGCAAGTTTCGAGAGAAAATGTACAAGCATATTTTAAGAAGTATAATGGTTCAACAGTAAATGTGGTAACAGGTTTTATTGGTTCAAATCAAGAAAATGAAACAACTACTTTAGGAAGAAATGGTAGTAATTATACAGCGTCATTATTGGCAAATTATTTAGATGCTGATGAGCTGCAAAACTTCACTCATGTAAATGGTATATATACTGCAAATCCAGACTTAGTACCTAATGCAAAAAAGATTAAAGAATTGTCCTTTAATGAAGCTAACGAACTTGCAAATTTTGGAGCTAACATACTACATGCAAAAACGATTATTCCGTTACTAGAAAAAAACATAAATCTTAGAATTTTAAACACCTTTAATCCTAATGATGAAGGCACTTTAATTACAGCTAAACGCACCAAAAAAGAAGTAACCTCTCTATCTGTATTAGATAATGTTGCCTTAATAAATCTTGAGGGAAGAGGGCTGTTAGGAAAAGTAGGAATAGATGCTAGAATTTTTAAAGCGTTAAGTCTTCAAGATATAAGCGTGAGTATTATTTCACAAGGATCTTCAGAGAGAGGAATAGGACTAATTATTGACGCTGATAAAGCTACACAAGCAGTAATTGCTTTAGAAAGAGAATTTGAAAATGATTTTTATTCTAAAGATGTAAACAGCATTGAGATTATTGACGATGTAGCTGTAGTATCCATTATTGGTATGGAGTTAAGTTCATTTCATAAACCGTTTAATGCATTAATTAAAAATCAAATCACTCCATTGTTGTTTAATAATACTGTAACTGGTAAAAATGTAAGCTTAGTGGTTAATAAAAAGCAATTACACAAAGCAGTAAATGTGATTCATGGTGAGATTTTTGACTTATCTAAGAAGGTGAATATTGCAGTTTTTGGACATGGTTTGGTTGGTAGTGCTTTAATTAATCAAGTATTAAATTCAAAGGCAGAAATAGAAAACAGAAAAGGTATTGAGCTAAATATTTTTGCAATTGCTAATTCAAAGCAAGTAATATTAAACAAAGAAGGCGTTGACAATAGTTGGCAAGAACAACTTAATTCAAATGATAACTCATATAATATTGAAGATGTTATTGATTATGCACAAACGCATCATTTAGAAAACTTAATTGCTGTTGATAATACAGCAAGCAAAGATTTTCATGAAAACTATGAAAAACTGGTTAAGGCTGGTTTTGATTTAGTGTCTTCAAATAAAATAGCAAATACAATTTCGCATGATTTTTATACACAATTAAGACAAACACTAAAAACTAATAAAAAAGAGTATTTATATGAAACAACAGTTGGTGCAGGTTTACCATTAATAGATACTATAAAATTATTGCATGAATCAGGTGAAAATATAACGCGTATTAGAGGTGTGTTTTCGGGTACATTAAGTTATCTTTTTAATACGTTCTCAAGTACTGAAAAATTATTTAGTACAATCATTAAAGAAACTGTAGAAAAAGGATTTACAGAGCCAGATCCTCGAGAGGATTTCTCAGGAAATGATGTAGCAAGAAAGTTATTAATTCTAGCTCGCGAATTAGATTTAAAAAATGAGTTTAGTGATATTGAAGTAGAAAATTTAATTCCTGAAAAATTACAAGGAATATCAACAACCCAATTCTTAAATAGTTTAGAAGATTTAGATAAAGATTTTCAAAAAATAAAGTATAGTCAAAAACAAAACCATGTATTAAGATACGTAGGTGATTTGTATGGCGATTTATCGCAAAACAAAGGTAAATTAAAAGTGCAGTTGGTTTCTATACCTAATGATAGTGCCTTAGGACAAGTAAAAGGGTCTGATGCCATTTTCGAAATTTTTACAGAGTCTTATGGAGAAAATCCAATTGTAATTCAAGGAGCAGGAGCAGGAGCTCAAGTCACAGCTAGAGGTGTTTTTGGAGATATTTTACGATTATCAAAAACTATTAATTAACATGAAGTATTTCGAAACAGAAGCAATTAGAACACAAGCAGAACGTTCACAGTTTTCAGAGCATTCAACTCCATTGTACCTAACTTCAAGTTTTATATTTGATGATGCGGAGGACATGCGTGCTTCTTTTGCAGAGGAAAAAGAGAAGAATCTTTATAGCAGGTTTTCAAACCCAAATACATCTGAGTTTGTTGAGAAAGTATGTAAGTTAGAAGGAGCAGAAAGCGGTTATGCTTTTGCAACAGGAATGGCTGCTATTTTTTCAACTCTTGGAGCTTTATTAAATGCTGGAGATCATGTTGTGTCTTGTCGCTCGGTTTTTGGCTCATCTCATACTTTGTTCACTAAGTTTTTTCCTAAATGGAATATTTCAACTAGTTATTTTAAGGTAAACGAAGTTGATATAATCGAAAGCTTAATTCAACCAAATACAAAAATATTATTCGCAGAAACACCTACCAATCCAGCTGTTGATATTTTAGATTTAAAATTTTTAGGTGAGATTGCGAAAAAACATAATTTACTATTAGTGATTGATAATTGTTTTGCAACGCCATATTTACAACAACCTATTAAGTTTGGAGCAGATTTAGTAATCCATTCGGCTACCAAACTAATAGATGGTCAAGGCCGCGTACTTGGAGGAATAACGATTGGTAAAGCTAGTTTGATTAGAGAAATTTATCTTTTCTCTAGAAATACAGGACCAGCAATGTCGCCTTTTAATGCTTGGGTTTTGTCAAAAAGTTTAGAAACCCTCTCGGTTAGAGTAGATAGACATTGCGAAAATGCGTTAAAAATAGCAATATTTTTAGAAGATCATCCAAGAGTAGAATTGGTAAAGTATCCTTTTTTGAAATCACATCCTCAGTACAAAATTGCCAAACAGCAAATGAAGTTGGGAGGTAATATTGTTGCTTTTGAAATAAGTGGTGGAATTATTTCTGGAAGACAATTTTTAGACAAAATTAAAATGTGTTCACTCTCAGCTAATCTTGGTGATACCAGAACCATAGTTACACATCCAGCATCCACTACGCATAGTAAATTGAGTACAGAAGATAGGCTAGAAGTGGGAATTACAGCTGGATTAGTAAGAGTGTCTGTTGGATTAGAAAATAGTAAAGATATTATAGACGATTTAAAACAAGCTTTAGAATCATAATCAAATTAAGTATCTTTGTTTTATGCTGTCTAAGAAAACAAAATACGGAATAAAAGCACTTACATTTTTAGCTAAACAGGAGAAAAATTCCTTAACTCAAATTGGAACTATCTCTGAAAGTGAAAATATTTCGCGTAAGTTTCTTGAAAGCATTTTGTTAACCCTCCGTAAAAATGGTTATCTAGGTTCAAAAAAAGGAAAAGGAGGAGGTTATTATTTGTTAAAAGACCCAAAGGATATTCAAATGGTTTCAATTATGAGAATACTTGAAGGACCTATTGCAATGGTACCATGTGTAAGTATGAATTTTTATGAAAAATGCTCAGATTGTCCAGATGAAGCAACATGTTCTGTACATGGATTGATGGTAGAAGTGAGAGATAAAACCCTCGATATATTTAGAAATACCACACTTGCCGATTTAACCAAATAAATTTATCAGTTTATTAAGATTTTACATTAATTATTTAGTTACTTTTGCTTAAATCCTATAAAGTCGATAGGATTTATAGATTATATTATTTTTCATTATGGCATTAGAGTTAGAAACAGCTGCTAGTATAGCAAGCACAAAAACAGCTGCATTAAATAAAAGTTTAGCAGATTTAAATAAGCAATTAAAACATAAAACACCTGATGAAATTATAAAATGGGCTTTATCATTATCAAATAACAAAATCGTTACTACAAGTTTTGGTATTTATTCGGCTGTATTATTAAGTTCAATGTCAAAACATGATAAGAATATTAAAGTGATATGGTGTGATACATTGTATAATCAGCCAAGTACTTACGAACATGCTTCAAAATTAATTCAGAATTATAATTTAAATATTCATAGATATCAATCTTTAAAATCAAAAGAAGAAATTGAAACAACTATTGGTTTCCCATCTCTTGAAGATGATAATCACGATTTGTTTTCAGAAGTCGTAAAGCTAGAGCCTTTTAGACGTGCATTAAATGAGCACCAACCAGATGTTTGGTTCACAAACATTAGAGTGAGACAAACAGCGTATAGAAATTCAAAAGATATTCTAAGTTTTAGTAAAGATGGTATCCTAAAAGTGAGTCCTTTTTATTACTGGAGTGACTACGATTTAGATAATTATATCGAAGTTCATGGACTACCAAAAAATAAAGATTATTTCGATCCAGTAAAAGCTTTGAGTAATAGAGAGTGTGGGATTCATTTTCAATAAACAAACAAAATTTCTTTTATGATTTATATTGAGAGAATTAACCTGATTTTCTCGACTTTTTTAAGCGTATTTATTATGTAAATAAAAAAGTATTCACGTTATTTGTACTCAAGTTCAAACACTTATTGATTGTTATCACGAAAGGCAGAGGGAATAGACCCAATGAAGCCTTAGCAACCCTTTATGTATTTAAAGAAGGTGCTAAATTCTACTAATTTTAATTAGACAGATAACCACAAGTAAATTCTCTTTTACTTTCCTGATGACATATTAATATTAACACAATAATATGTCAAACATACATAAAGCTATACAACAACGTATTTTGGTGCTCGATGGCGCCATGGGAACTATGCTTCAGCAATATAATTTTTCTGAAGAAGATTTTCGCGGTCAACGATTTAAAGACTATAAAATTCCTCTAAAAGGAAATAACGATTTATTGTCCTTAACACAACCAGAAGCGATTACCGAAGTTCATAGAAAATACTTCGAGGCTGGAGCAGATATTGTAGAAACTAATACGTTTTCGGGAACAACTATTGCTATGGCAGACTACCAAATGGAAGATTTGGTATATGAACTCAATTTTGAGTCAGCTAAAATTGCAAAAAAAGTTGCCCAAGAATTCACTAATAAAAACCCTGAAAAACCACGTTTTGTAGCAGGTAGTATTGGTCCAACAAATAGAACAGCTAGTTTATCTCCAGATGTTAATAGACCAGAATTTAGAGCTATAACTTTTGAAGAATTAAGAGTTGCCTACAAACAGCAAGTTGAGTCATTAATTGATGGAGGCGTTGATATACTTTTAGTAGAAACTATTTTTGATACACTTAATGCAAAAGCTGCATTATTTGCTATTGAAGAAGTAAAAGAAGAGCGTAATGTTGATATTCCAATTATGGTGTCTGGTACTATAACAGATGCTTCTGGACGAACATTATCAGGACAAACAGTAGAAGCTTTTTTAACTTCTATATCTCACATTCCATTGTTAAGTGTTGGATTTAATTGTGCTTTAGGTGCAGAACAATTAAATCCTTATTTAAAGCGATTAGCTCACGAATCTGAGTTTTATACATCAGCTCATCCAAATGCTGGATTACCAAATGCATTTGGCGAATACGATCAAACACCACAACAAATGCAAGCCTTAATTGAAGATTATCTTCAAGATGGACTTATTAACATTATAGGAGGTTGTTGCGGAACAAATCCAGAACATATTCAAGCAATTGCGGAAGTAGCAGATAAATATCTACCAAGAAAATTAAACTCAGATGCATAGAAATAAATACCTAACATTATCTGGATTAGAGCCTTTGGTTGTGACACCTGAAAGCAATTTTATAAATGTTGGAGAAAGAACAAATGTTACTGGCTCAAGAAAGTTTTTGAGATTAATTAAAGAAGAAAAATATGATGAAGCATTAGAAGTAGCAAGACATCAAGTAGAAGGTGGTGCGCAAATTATTGACGTTAATATGGACGAAGGTATGTTGGATGGTGTACATGCAATGACCACATTTTTAAACCTTATAGCTTCCGAACCAGATATTGCTAGAGTCCCAATTATGATAGACAGTTCTAAATGGGAAATTATTGAAGCTGGACTCCAAGTAGTTCAAGGTAAATGTGTGGTAAATTCAATTAGCTTAAAAGAAGGAGAAGCAGAGTTTAAAAGACAAGCAAAACTTATAAAACGTTATGGTGCTGCAGTAATAGTAATGGCTTTTGATGAAGTTGGTCAAGCAGATAATTACCAAAGACGCATAGATATTTGTAAACGCTCGTATGATATTCTAGTAAATGAAATTAAGTTTCCACCTCAAGATATCATTTTTGATCCTAATATTTTTCCTGTAGCCACAGGAATGGAAGAACACCGTAAAAATGCTTTAGACTTCTTTAACGCTACTAAGTGGATTAGAGAAAACTTACCTTTTGCAAACGTGTCTGGAGGTGTTAGTAATGTGTCATTTTCATTTAGAGGAAATAATAGTGTTCGAGAAGCAATGCATTCAGCATTTTTATATCATGCTATTAAAAATGGGATGAATTTAGGAATTGTAAATCCAACTATGTTAGAAGTTTATGATGAAATTCCAAAAGATTTATTGGAAAGAGTTGAAGATGTGCTTTTAGATAGAAGAGATGATGCAACCGAACGTTTATTAGAATTTGCAGATTCAGTAAAAGGATTAAAAAAGGAAGAAGAAAACACAGTCCAAGAATGGCGAAAAGAAGACTTACAGTCAAGAATTACACATGCTTTAGTAAAAGGAATTGATACGTTTATAATTGAGGATGTAGAAGAGGCACGTTTAAATTATCAACGACCAATTGAAGTCATAGAAGGGCCTTTAATGGTTGGTATGAATGTAGTTGGCGATTTGTTTGGTGACGGAAAAATGTTCTTGCCTCAAGTTGTAAAGTCTGCTCGTGTAATGAAAAAAGCGGTGGCTTATTTACAACCGTTTATAGAGGCAGAAAAAGATGGAAAAGTTGAGTCTGCTGGAAAAATATTAATGGCAACAGTAAAAGGCGATGTACATGATATTGGTAAAAATATTGTAAGCGTTGTTTTGGGTTGTAATAACTATGAAATTCTGGATTTAGGTGTAATGGTACCTCCAGAAAAAATTATAGAGACTGCTGTAAAGGAAAATGTAGATGTAATTGGATTAAGTGGTTTAATTACACCTTCACTAGATGAAATGGTATATGTGTCTAAAGAAATGAATAAACAAAATTTAGACATTCCGCTTATGATTGGTGGTGCAACAACTTCAAGAGCGCATTCGGCAGTAAAAATTGCACCAAATTATGAGCATACAGTAGTCCATGTTAATGATGCGTCAAGAGCTGTAACTGTAGTTGGAAATTTGCTTCAGGAAAATAATAAGGATTTTAAAAATCAAATTCGAGAAGAGTACAACAAATTTAGAATCCAATTTTTAAATAGAACTAAGAAGAAAGAATATGTATCTATTGAAGAAGCACGAAAAAATAAGTTTAAGATTGATTGGGATGAGGTTGAAATAATTAAACCAAAGGAATTAGGTGTTCAGGAAATTCAAGATTTTGACATTTCTAAACTTGAAGCATATATCGATTGGTCGCCATTTTTTAGGAGTTGGGATTTACACGGAAAGTTTCCAGAAATATTAGAAGATGAGGTTGTAGGAGCACAAGCTTCAGAATTATTTAAAGATGCGCAACAATTATTACAACGTGTGTTTGAAGAAAAACTATTAATAGCAAAAGCAGTTTTTGGACTATTCCCAGCTAATACTATCAATGATGATGATGTTGAGGTTTCTTATGTCAGTTCAAGCGCAGTCGAGAACAAAAAAGAAACCTATAAATTCTTAACCCTTCGTCAACAACTCAAAAAGCGAGAAGGCATCCCTAATTATGCTTTAGCAGATTTTATAGCGCCAAAATCCTCAGGGAGTCAAGATTATATTGGAGCATTTTGTGTGACTGCTGGATTTGGTACACAAGCTTTAGCTCAACAGTTTGAAGAAGATCATGACGATTATAATGCTATTATGATTAAAGCTTTAGCAGATCGTTTGGCTGAAGCCTTTGCAGAATATTTACATAAGGAAGTAAGAACTAAATATTGGAGCTATGCAGCTAACGAAAACTTTACAAACGAAGAGCTAATAAAAGAAAATTATAAAGGTATTCGACCTGCTCCAGGTTATCCAGCTTGTCCAGATCATTTAGAAAAAGAAACCATTTGGGAATTATTAGATGTCGAAAACAAAATAGGAGTAAAGCTTACTGAGAGTTTAGCAATGTGGCCAGCAGCCAGTGTTAGTGGTTACTATTTTGGTAATGAAAATGCTAAGTATTTCGGTTTGGGTAAAATAAAAAATGACCAACTTTTTGACTATGCAAAAAGAAGAGGAATTAGTACAGAAGAAGCTTTAAAATGGCTAAATCCAAACTTAGTTGAGACTTAACAATTTCTTGGAGTTTAACTAATGATTTGGATAATCTAATGCAATAATCTTGTATAGGATTTAAAACATAAAAAATGAAAAAGTATAAAATTGAAATTAAGTTCGTATCTCAAGTATTACTATTAACAGTTGCGTCATTGTTAATAGTATACTTTACGACAACAGTATAGCATGAAAGTAACAGACCACATTAAACAAGCGCAAGGAAATACATTATTCTCGTTCGAAATTATTCCACCCAAAAAAGGTAATAGTATTCAAGCATTATACAATAATATTGATCCTTTAATGGAATTTAAACCACCTTTTATTGATGTAACTACCTCAAGAGAACAATATGTTTATATCGAAAAAGAAAAAGGTCTTTTAGATAGAAGAATTACAAGAATGCGACCAGGAACGGTTGGTATTTGTGCAGCAATAAAACATAAGTATGATGTAGATACTGTGCCTCATGTGTTATGTGGTGGTTTTACAAAAGAAGAGACAGAATATTTATTGGTTGATTGTCATTATTTAGGTATTGATAATGTCATGGCGTTGCGTGGAGATGCCATGAGTCACCAAAAATATTTTGAAGCTTCAAAAGGAGGACATCAATATGCAAAACAATTGGTAGATCAAATTCAAAATTTAAATAAAGGTCAATATTTACATGATGTGATTGAGGTAGATGAGAAAGCCGATTTTTGTATTGGTGTAGCTGGTTACCCAGAAAAGCATATTGAAGCACCTTCATTGCAAACCGATTTAAAACGCTTAAAAGAAAAAGTAGATGCTGGAGCAGATTATGTGGTTACTCAAATGTTTTTTGACAACAATAAGTATTTTGAGTTTGTTGACATAGCAAGAAAAGCAGGTATATCAGTGCCAATAATTCCTGGAATAAAACCAATTACAATAAAACGACATTTACAATTACTACCTCAAGTATTTAAGTTGGATTTACCAGAAGCGTTAATTGAAGCTGTTGAGAATTGTAAAGACAATAAAGCAGTTAGACAAGTTGGTGTAGAGTGGGCAATTAAGCAGTCCAAAGAACTTCAAAAAGCTGGTGTTCCAGTAATTCATTTTTACTCAATGGGAAAAAGTGATAATATAAAAGCAATAGCTTCGGAGATTTTCTAAATATTCTGTTACTTTTGTTTTTATAGTTTAACCAACCTATGAAGTATTTTTTTACCTGCTTATTGTCTCTAATGAGTATGCTTGTTATTGCACAAGATACTCAAAGTGATTCTTACTTCGATGTAAATTATTTTAGCGGAAACATAGCTTTGCATAATGATGATATTCTTCATTTAATTAAAGGACATCCTGAAGGTGTAATTGTTAGCTGGAACAAAAAAACCTTTGGAAACAAAGCTTGGGAGCAACGTTATAATTATCCAGATTATGGAGTGTCTTTGGCTTATCAAGATTTAAAAAATGATGTGCTTGGTAATAATTACTCCATTTATGGACATTATAATTTTTATTTTTTCAAACGTAATTTAATGTTTCGTGTTGGTCAAGGGTTTGCTTTTACAACCAATCCTTATCATAAAAAAGATAATCATAAAAACATTGCGTTTGGATCTAAGTTTATGAGCAGTACCTATGTAATGCTTAATTATAAGAAAGAACGCATTTTTGATAGGTTTGGTTTACAAGCAGGATTATCTTTAATACATTACTCAAACGCCAATGTTAAAGCACCTAATACAAGTATTAATTCCATGACTGTAAATTTAGGAGTTACTTATAATTTAGATGCTGAAGATTCTGAATATATTAATGATATTACTAAGGAAAAGTTTACCGAAAAAATAAGATATAATTTAGCATTTAGAAGTGGTATTAATGAAAGCGATATAGTAGGTAGTGGGCAATATGCGTTTTATATTTTTTCAGCATATGCAGATAAGAGAATAAATAGTAAAAGTGCATTGCAACTAGGTGTTGATGTGTTTTTTTCAAACTTTTTAAAAGAACTAATTTATCATGATTCAATTGTATATCCTGATAGAAATATAGATCCAGATACCGATTATAAGCGAGTTGGTATTTTTGCTGGACATGAGTTGTTTATTAATAAAATGTCTATCATTGCACAATTGGGTTATTATGTATATTACCCATACGATTTTGAAGGACAAACCTACCAGCGTATTGGATTAAAACGCTACTTTAATGATAAATGGTTTGCTGCTTTAACTTTAAAATCACATGCAGCTAAAGCAGAAGCAGTAGAACTTGGAGTTGGAATAAGATTATAATGAGAAAACTAATTTATATAGTATTAAGTTGTTTGATTTTTGCTTGTGATAGCAAGGATGCATCTGATTGTTTTCAAACTTCAGGAAGCATAATTCAGCAAACAGTTGAGGTTGCTAATTTTGAAAAAATATTAGTAAATCGTGATGTAGAGCTTATTTTAAAAGAAGGTAATAACTACGATGTACTAGTAGAAACTGGAGAAAATCTTATTAACGATGTAGATGTTGTAGTTATAAATAACGAGCTGCAATTAACCGATAATAATAACTGTAATTATGTACGTGATTATGGTATTACAAAGGTGTATGTTACAGCTCCAAATATTAAGGAAATTAGAAGTTCTACACAGTTTGATATTTCGTCGGATGGTGTATTAAGTTATGATAGATTAAAGTTATTGTCTGAAGACTTTAATGCTCCAGAAAGTTTTACAGTTGGCGATTTTAGACTTCATATTGAGATAGATGATTTTGAAGTTGTATCTAATAATATATCATCGTTTTATATTGTAGGTGAGACTGAAAATTTAAAAGTTGGTTTTTTCTCAGGTACTGGACGCTTTGAAGGTGCAAGCTTAGTAGCACAACATGTGGAAATTGAACATCGTGCTAGTAATGATATTATTGTAAATCCACAGCAATCTATTGAAGGTGAGCTAAAAGGAACAGGTAATGTTATAGCTGTAAATGAACCTCCAATAATAGACGTACAAGAGTTGTATACTGGACAGTTAATTTTTAATTAAGGCAACCGATTGTTTTGCAATTTCTAACTCTTCATTAGTAGGAATAACTAATACTTTTACTTTAGAAGCATCACTTTGTATTTCTCTAATATTATCTGAGCGTTCGCTGTTTTTATCTAAATCTAAAGAAATACCTAAATAGTCTAACTCTTTGCAAGTAAGAGCTCTCATGGTATTAGAATTTTCGCCTATCCCAGCTGTGAATACTATAGCGTCTAAGCCGTTTAAAATAGCAGCATAACTACCAATATACTTTTTAATACGATAAGCATTCATTTCTAGAGCTAGTTGGCATTGTTCATTGCCTTTTTCTGCTTCAGCTTCAATTTCACGTAAATCACTATAACCTGTTAACCCTAACATACCACTTTCTTTTTGTAGCAAAGTGTTTACTTCTTCTAGAGTGTAATCTAAAGAATTTACTAAATGAAAAATAATAGCAGGATCAATATCTCCAGAACGTGTTCCCATAATCAAACCATTCATAGGAGCAAACCCTAAGGTGTGGTCTACACTTTTACCATTATTTACCGCAGTCATACTACAACCATTTCCTAAATGAATAGTAATGATTTTAGAATTTGGTTTGTTTAAATACGCAATGGCTTTTTCAGAAACATATTTATGGCTTGTACCATGAAAACCATATAAACGGATGCTATTGTTTTCTAAAAACGAATTTGGAATAGCATACTTGTAAGCCTTTTCTGGTATTGATTGGTGGAAAGCTGTATCAAAAACAGCCACTTGTTTAGCACTAGAAAAAATTGTTTCAGCAACATTGATACCTTCTAAATTAGCAGGATTATGCAAAGGTGCTAAAGTTGAGAGTTCTTTAATTTTAGCTTTTACTTCAGGTGTGATTTCTGTAGTAGAGGTAAAATGCTGTCCTCCATGGACCACTCTATGTCCAACTATTTTTATATCATGAGGAGAGCTAATAACACCAGTTTCTTTATTTAAAAGCTGTTTAGCTAAAAGTGTTAATCCTTGGTTATGATTTAAAATAGAAGTAATTGTTTCAAGCTTATTGCCATTAGTTTTAAAAGTGAATTTAGCATCTTCAAAACCAATACGTTCAATAAGTCCAGAGCATAAAATAGTAGCTTCTGGCATTTTAAAAAGTTGAAACTTTATAGATGAACTCCCTGAGTTTAAAACTAATACTTGCATAAATTATAATCCTTGAGCTTGAATAGCTGTTATTATTACTGTACTATAAATATCATCAACAGTACAACCTCTACTTAAATCGTTTACTGGTTTGTTTAACCCTTGTAGCATAGGTCCAATTGCTAAAGCACCAGTTTCTCTTTGTACTGCTTTATATGTGTTGTTTCCAGTATTTAAATCAGGAAAAATTAAAACACTTGCTTGTCCAGCGACTTCAGAGTTTGGTAACTTACTTTTTCCTACTCGCATATCAACAGCAGCATCATATTGTATAGGACCTTCAATTTTTAAAGTTGGTTCAATATTCTTAACTATTTCTGTAGCATTTCTTACAATATCAACATCTTCACCTTTTCCAGAACTTCCAGACGAGTACGATAGCATTGCTACTTTAGGTTCTATACCAAAACTTTGAGCAGATTTTGCTGATGATATAGCTATTTCAGCTAATTGTTCAGCATTTGGATTTGGGTTAATAGCACAGTCTCCAAAAATAGAAACACGATCTTCTAAACACATAAAGAATATTGAAGATACTATATTTACTCCAGGTTTAGTTTTAATAAATTGAAGTGCTGGACGTAAAGTATGTTGAGTGGTATGAGCTGCTCCAGAAACCATACCGTCAGCATGACCTTTATATATCATCATGGTACCAAAGTAAGATACATCTGCCATCATATCTTTAGCCATTGCTAAGTTTACATTTTTATGCTTTCTTAATTCATAAAGTGTATTGGCGTAGTCTTCAAAATGTGGTGATTGTGTAGGAGACACAATGCTTATTTTGTTGAAGTTTAATTGAATGTCAAGCTTTTCAACACGGTTTCTTATTTTTTCTTCGTCACCAATCAAAGTAATATCTACAACATTGGTTTGTATAAGTCTAGCTGTTGCTTTTAATACACGATCATCATTTCCTTCTGGAAGTACAATATGTTTTTTGTTTTTTAAAGCACGTTGTAACAAGTTATATTGAAACATACGTGGTGTGAAAATATCCGATTCAAAAGTGATAAGTTTTTCTGATAATTTATCGGTATCTACATGCTTTTCAAATGTGGTAATCGAAGTGTTTATTTTTTTAGTGTTATCTGCATATATTTTTGACTTTATTGCTCCAATACTATTGGTAACATTAAATGTACCTCCAGGAACACTTACTATTGGAACAATGCTAGAAAGTCCTTCTATAAGTTTTAATATTGGAGGTTCTGGTACTAAACCACCTGTTAATACTATTCCTGAAATTTTTGGGTAATTCTTAGAAATATTTGCTTGTAACGCCCCAAGGATTAAATCGGCTCTATCACCAGGCGTAATTACTAGTGTATTATCTTTTAAGTGTGTTAGATAATTACGTAGTTGCATTGCACCAACTCCAAAATTATCAGTTTGATTATTGATTAACTCCTTACCTAAAAGTATTTGACCATCTAAAGCTGTTACTATCTCTTTTATAGTAGGATTTGAAAGGTTTTGAATTTTAGGAATAACACTTATATCTGTATCATTATTTATACGTTCTTGAAGTGCATCTTTTAATGAAGAAATGTTGTCATCATCAACTTTGTTAACCATTATCGATAATACATCTACTTCTTCTTTAAAAGTATCATATGCTAATTGTATACTATCAACAAGCTCATTATTTGGTTTAGCTTCACCATGAGTTACCATTATAACAGGTAGTCCTAAATTTTTAGAAACCAATATGTTAATATCTAGCTCTATTATTGAGCTCTCGTCCGAAAAATCAGTGCCTTCCACAAGTACATAATCAAAGCGCTCTTCTAAATCTTTATATTTTTTGATGATTTCATCAATTACTTCTCCAGATTTACCTTGATTGTATTTATGTAAAACCTCAGACCTAGTAAAAGCATATGCTTTTTTATAATTAATATCTAGTTCGAAATGAGATAATACTGTATTGATATGATTGTCTAATTCGCCATTTTCTTTATCTCCAATAATAGGTCTAAAGTATCCTACTTTTGCAGTCTTACCTAAAAGCATGCGCATTAAGCCAAGAACTACAATAGATTTACCGCTATTTGGCTCTATTGTAGCAACATAAATTCCTTTACTCATAGTAGTGTTTTATTACCATGCAAAGATAACTGATTCTGCTGTTTTTCAGAGCTGTAGGTGACCTTTTTTTATGTAAAAATACGAGTGGTTTTTTATCAAAACTCCAATAAAAACAGTAAAATAATACGCTTTTGTTAATTCGCAGTTAGTTCTCTAAAAAGAGCTTCTAAACTTGCGTTTTTCTGATTTAACTGAAGGATTTTTAAATTGTTGTCATGAGCAAAATCAAATACATGTGAGCGCATGTCTTCTTGGGTGTCAAAAGCAATTTCGTATACAAAACCATAGGTGTTTTCTACATGCTTAACTTTAGGTAATTTTTTTAGAAAAGCATCTTCAACACGATAATCAAATTCAACAATTACAGTTTGTACTTTCCCTTCTCGAAGTTCGCTGAGCTTTTTGTCTGCAACTATTTCACCTTTATTAATAATAATAACGCGATCACACATGGCTTCAACTTCTTGCATAATATGTGTAGATAGAAATACTGTTTTTTCTTTACCAACGTTTTTAATTAAAGTTCTAATATCTACTAGTTGATTAGGGTCTAATCCTGTTGTAGGCTCGTCTAATATTAAAACTTCTGGATTGTGCAATAAAGCATTTGCTAATCCAACACGTTGACGATATCCTTTAGAGAGTTGCCCTATTTTTTTGTGTACTTCAGGAGTTAAGCCAGTAAGTTCAATAACTTCATTAATTCTTGACTTATCTATATTATATACACTAGCATTAAATTTTAAGTACTCTTTAATAAACATGTCTAAGTACAAAGGGTTATGTTCTGGTAAATAACCTACACTTTGTTGAACTTCTTTGGTACTACTTTTAACATCATGACCATTAACTTGTGCATTTCCACTTGTAGCTTCTAAGTAAGTAGTTAAAATTTTCATCATGGTTGATTTTCCAGCACCATTTGGACCTAAAAAACCAACAATTTCAGGATTATTAACTTCAAAAGATACATTGTTAAGTGCCTTTTGTGTTCCGTAAACTTTAGTAAGTTGTTCTACCTTTATAGACATGATGAAAAAGTTTAATCAAAAATAAACATTAAATAATTTAAACATAGAATTACTTAATAATCTTTAAAACTTTTAGTAAAACTTTAAAAAAACAGTCTTAGTATTTTGTTTTGTAAAAATATTATTTACATTAGCCGCATCAATAAACATAATGGTAACAACAACTTACACATATTTTAACTGGTTTTATTTCTTTTTTAGCAGAAGAAACGAGGCGTTGTATGTGTAATTTATAGATATAAATTTTTAATATAAGTCTCGATGTAAATCGGGACTTTTTTTTTACATGATAAATTCAGTAGCAATACAAGGAGTCGCAGGATCATTTCATCATATAGTATCAAATGAATACTTTAATAATACAATAGCTGTAAAAGAGTGTTTGACATTTGATAGCGTAGTGTCAAGTTTAATTGATAAGGAAACTGAAGCAGTAATTATGGCTATCGAAAACTCTATAGCGGGATCGATAATACCTAATTATGCTTTAATAGATAATAATAACTTACATATTGTTGGCGAACATTATTTAGATATTCAACATAATTTAATGGCATTGAAAGGGCAGTCAATTCAAGATATTAAAGAAGTTTATTCGCACCCAATGGCATTATTGCAATGTAAAACGTTTTTCAAGCAATATCCACATATCAAGTTAATTGAAGATAAAGATACTGCTGAAGTAGCACAACGAATTCATTTAAAACAAACAAAGGGAATCGCAGCAATTGCAAGTGTTTTGGCAGCTGATATTTTTGAACTAGAAATTTTAGCATCAAGTATACAAACTATTAAGCATAACGAAACTCGATTTGTAATTGTTAAAAGAGAAAATCATGAGTTTCCTTATGAAGAAATAAACAAAGCCTCAATAAAATTTGAGCTAAATCATAAAAGAGGCAGTTTAGCTGCAATGTTAAACGTGATGAGTGATTGTAAGTTGAACTTAACGAAAATTCAATCCTTACCAAAAATTGAAACGCCTTGGAAGTATGCTTTTTTTGTAGATGTGACTTTTGATGATTACAAAGATTTTAATAAAGCAAAGTCAATTATTAACATAATGGCACAAGATTTTAAAGTACTAGGAGAATATAAAAATGCAAAGTTATGATTGAAGTAGCTAATAGGTTGCAAACAGTAGAAGAATACTACTTTTCTAAGAAGTTAAGAGAAGTAAACTTATTAAAAGCAAGTGGAAAGCCAATAATTAATTTAGGTGTTGGAAGCCCAGATATGCAACCACCTCAAAGAGTAATAAATGCTATGGTTGGTAGCTTAGAGGATGCAACTGCTCATAGTTATCAAAGTTATCAAGGTATTCCCGAATTAAGAGATGCTATGGCAGGATTTTATAGAGAACATTATGGAGTTCATTTAAGTCCGTCAACAGAAATACTACCATTAATGGGGAGTAAAGAAGGCATAATGCATATTTCTATGGCTTACCTTAATCAAGGGGATGAAGTTTTAATACCAAACCCAGGATATCCAACATATAGTTCTGTAACAAAGTTATTAGGCGCAAAACCAATTATGTACAATTTAGATGAAGAAAATAATTGGTTGCCTAATATTATTGAGCTTGAAAAAACAGACTTGACCAAAGTAAAAATAATGTGGATTAGTTATCCGCACATGCCAACTGGAGCAGTGGCAGATTATAAGTTTTTTGAAGAACTAGTGGCATTTGCAAAACGTAATAATATTTTAATTGTAAATGATAATCCATATAGTTTTATTCTTAATACAACACCTAGAAGTATCTTAAAGGTAAAAGGAGCCAAAGATGTCTGTATAGAGCTAAATTCGCTTAGTAAAACATTTAATATGTCTGGTTGGCGTGTAGGAATGATTGTTGGTGACGGAAAGCAGATTAGTAATATACTAAAAGTAAAAAGTAATATGGATTCTGGTATGTTTTATGGTATCCAAAAAGGAGCAGTTGAAGCGCTAAAATGCTCGGCTTTATGGTATTTGAGTTTAAATAATGTTTATGAAGAAAGACGAAAACTAATTTGGGAGCTTGCTGATAAACTCAATTGTACTTATGATAAAAATGCAGTAGGATTATTTGTGTGGGCAAAGTTACCGCCTTATGTTGAAGCAGAAGAATACATAGATTTAATTTTAAAAAACAATCATATTTTTATTACTCCAGGAACCGTTTTTGGTAGTAATGGAGAAGGATATATTAGGTTTTCATTATGCGCATCAACAGAAAATATTGAAGAAGCAATTGCAAGAATATGATGAATAATATTTACATAATAGGAGTGGGATTAATAGGCGGAAGTTTAGCCTTAGATATAAAAGAACTAAATAAGAATGCTGTTATTTATGGTGTTGATAAAAATGAAAAACATCTGGAAGAAGCAATTGAATTAGGTGTTATTGATAAAAAATCAAGTATAGAAGATTTAAAAAATGCCGACTTGGTTGTAGTTTCAATTCCTGTAGATGCAACTGTCCAAGAGTTAAATAATATACTTGATGCAATCTCAGATGCTACTTTGGTTATTGATGTAGGTTCAACAAAAGAGGATATTTGTAAGATAGTTGAAAACCATCCTAGACGTAGAAATTTTTTAGCGACACATCCTATAGCTGGAACGGAATTTTCAGGGCCTAGTGCAGCAATTCATGGATTGTATAAAGGAAAAACTAATATCATTTGTGAGGTTGAAGATACTGCGTTTAAACTGCAAGAAAAAGCGTTGGATTTGTTTAGAGATCTTGGTATGCGAATTCGCTATATGAAGCCAAAAGCACATGATAAACACATAGCTTATGTGTCTCATTTGTCACATATTAGTTCATTTATGTTAGGGAAAACAGTTATTGAAAAAGAAAAGAATGAAAGAGATATTTTTGATATGGCTGGAAGTGGATTTGAGTCTACAGTAAGATTAGCAAAGAGCTCTCCAGAAATGTGGACGCCAATTTTTAAACAAAATAAAACAAATGTTATAAAAACATTAGAAGAATATATTAATAACTTATCTCAATTTAAAGAGTTAATGGAGCGTGATGATTTTGAATCTATTCATAATGAAATGAAGGATACAAATCATATTAAACAAATATTAAAAGGAATAAATTAAAATATTACAGCTAGAAATAATAGACATGGAAAATAAAAAAGAATTAAGAACATGGTTAGATAATTTTGGGTTAGACCATCCATTGGTAATTGCTGGACCATGTAGTGCTGAAACAGAAAAGCAAGTTTTAGATATTGCGCATCAGTTAAAGGATACAGATGCAACCGTTTTTAGAGCAGGAATTTGGAAGCCTAGAACTAGACCTGGGAATTTTGAAGGTGTTGGTGCTTTAGGTCTAAAATGGATGCAAAAAGCCAAAGAAGAAACAGGAATGCTAACAACTACAGAAGTTGCTAATGCAAATCATGTAGACTTAGCTTTAAAGCACGATATAGATATTTTGTGGATAGGAGCAAGAACAACAGTGAGTCCATTTATAGTTCAAGAAATTGCTGATGCACTTAAGGGAACAGATAAAACTGTACTTATTAAAAATCCTGTAAACCCAGATTTATCATTATGGTTAGGAGCAGTAGAACGTTTCTATACAGCAGATGTTAAAAATTTGGGAGTTATTCATAGAGGATTTTCAACTTACGAAAAAACGAGATATCGTAACAATCCAGAGTGGCAGGTAGCTGTCGATTTACAAAATCGTTTTCCTGATTTACCACTTATTTTAGATCCATCGCATATAGCTGGACGTAGAGATACTATTTTCGATTTATGTCAAACAGCACTTGATTTAAATTATGATGGATTGATGGTAGAAACACATCATAATCCAGATAATGCTTGGAGTGATGCTGCGCAACAAGTAACACCAGCTAGATTAGTGCAAATTATGGAAGATTTAAAGATTAGAAAAGAAACCGATGATGAGGCAGAGTTTAATAATGAGCTTAACAAATTACGTACACAAATTGATGTAATAGACCATCAATTAATTGAAGTGTTAGGTAAGCGTATGAAGGTTTCTGATGGCATTGGACGACTTAAAAAATCTAGAAACGTAGCAGTATTGCAATCAAAGCGTTGGAATGAAATTTTAGGAAAAATGATTTTAGAAGGTGAACAAAATAATTTAAGCGAAGAGTTTGTACTTAGAATGTTTAAGGCCATTCATCAAGAATCGATTAATCATCAAGAAAAAATCCTTAAAGGGAATTAAAACAAAAAGGCTCGCAATTTGCGAGCCTTTTTTTATATAGTAAAAGATAGATTATTATTTATCTCTTTTAAAGATGTAACGTGTAATAAAAATTCCTTTTCCATCACCTTTTCCACCTTCACTTTCAACAGCACTAGTAACAAATGCTAATTCCCATCCTTCTTCAATCATAGTGTTTATTTTTGAAGTCACTACAGCATCATTTGCAGCAATGTTTTGAAAACGAATTCCTCCTAAGTTGTAGAAGTTTAGAAGTTTTGTTTCTTCAAAGTTTTTAACTCTAATTTCGTCCCTTTTAGATTTGTTTCTTTTATCAGTTTCTTTATCATCAGTTCTTTCAGAAGTAAAATCTTTATAATTTCTTTCATCAGATGTAGAAATTAGTCGAGATCTACCTAATCCATTAGGAACAATTGATTCTACGCTAGTAATAATCTTGTATTCTACTTGAGCACCAGCATCAATAAATGAGAATAAAGCAATAGCTAAAACAAAAATAATTTTTTTCATGTTGTTGTTGATTTTTTTAAATTAAGCATCGAATATACTATTTTTCTTAACTATAAAATTGTTAATTTGTAATTCAGAATGAATATAGTTAATGACAGGATTAGTTTACAAATCTACAGGAAGTTGGTATACCGTAAAAACACTTAACGGTAAAACATATCAATGCCGAATTAAAGGGAAATTTAGACTCAAAGGGATTAAGAGTACTAATCCTATTGCTGTAGGTGATTATGTAGATTTTGAATTGGAAACAAAAAACAACGAAGAAACAGGAGTCATTAATCGTATTCAAGACCGAAAAAATTATATAGTAAGAAAATCGGTTAACTTATCTAAGCAAACACATATTATTGCAAGTAATATTGACCAAGTATTTTTGTTAGTTACAATTAACAATCCACCCACTTTTCCAAGTTTTATTGATAGGTTTTTGGTGTCAGCCGAAGCGTATTCAATTAAAACAGTTTTGTTGTTTAATAAAATTGATACTTATGATGAAGATACGCTCTTAGAAGTGAAGTTTTTGGCAGCTCTTTATAGAAGTATTGGTTATGAGTGTATAGGTATTTCTGCTGCTACAGGAAAAAACGTAGATAAGGTAAAACAGTTAATGGTAGATAAAGTAAGTATGTTTTCTGGGCATTCAGGAGTTGGTAAATCTACTTTGGTTAATGCTATTGAGCCAGAGTTAGATTTGAAAACCAAAGAAATTTCGGAACAACATCAACAAGGACAACATACCACTACATTCGCAGAAATGTTTGATTTATCATTTGATGCAAAAATTATTGATACACCAGGAATAAAAGGCTTTGGAGTTGTTGATATGGAAAAGGAAGAGGTTGGCGATTATTTTCCAGAGTTTTTTGCATTGAAACAAGATTGTAAATTTAATAACTGCCTGCACTTACACGAACCAAAATGTGCAGTAAAAGAAGCTTTAGATAACGATGAAATAGCTTATTCTAGATACAGAAGTTATTTGCAGATTTTGGAAGGTGAAGATGAGCATTATCGAACTGATAATTATGATAAACAATGAGAGCTGTAATACAAAGAGTTTCTAAAGCAAGTGTAACTATTGAAGGAGAAAAAGTAGCAAATATAGGCAATGGATTGCTTGTGCTACTTGGTGTTGAAAATGAAGACACACAAGAAGATATTAAATGGCTTTCAAATAAAATAATAAATCTTAGGGTGTTTAATGATGCTAATAATGTCATGAACGAATCCTTATTACAAGTAGATGGTAATGTTATTGTAGTTAGCCAATTTACATTACATGCAAGTACTAAAAAAGGAAATAGACCTAGTTATATAAAGGCAGCAAAACCTAATATTGCTATTCCAATGTATGAAGCATTTGTTAAACAACTTCAAAATGATTTAGGTAAAACTGTACAAACTGGGGAATTTGGAGCAGATATGAAGGTAGAGCTGTTAAACGATGGGCCAGTAACAATAATTATAGATACCAAAATCAAAGAATAATGGCGTCAGTTTTTGGGCATGCCATTTTAGGTGTTACTATTACCAAAGTTTTAGATTATAAAAACACAAAATGGCTGATTTTAGTTGCTGTAATTTCTACAATTTTACCAGATATAGATGTATTAGCATTTAATTTTGGAGTTCCTTATAGTCACCCTTTAGGACATAGAGGTTTTACACACTCAATAGTGTTTGCAATACTTTGGGCTTTCTTGTTAATGTTTGTTTTAGGAAGGCAAAATAAACTACTTTGGTTTTTTACAATTTTTTTATCTTCAATATCTCATGGTGTTTTAGATGCTATGACATCAGGAGGAAAAGGAGTAGGGTTTTTAATTCCTTTTAATAATGAGCGTTTCTTTTTTCCTTTTAGAGATATTAAAGTATCTCCAATTGGAGTAGAACGTTTTTTTTCTGAATGGGGAATTAGTGTAATATTAAGTGAGATAAAGTATATTTTATTTCCTTGTTTAATTATCTTTGTTATAAGATTTTTCGTTTTAAAAATAAAAATATAATAGTTTTATAACGAATGATAAATGTCATTTAATTTTCCCCTAAGACTACTTAAATTGAACGTTTATTAAAATCTACTTAATATATGGTATTTAAAAATATCCTGAGCATATTTATTATGCTTACTGCCTTTTTGAGTTTTTCTCAAAACGAAAACCTGTGCACTGTATTAACATTAAGTGATGAATTAAAGACAAATGCGAATGCAGTTGTACGACTAGACCAAACTCAAATAGAAATTCCAGATGTAAAAACTTTAAAAACTACTTATAAAAGAATAGTTACTGTTCTAAATAAAGAAGGTGATAATGATGTTTATGCTGTTGTTAGTTACGATACTGGAATAGATATAAAGAAATTAGGAGCTATAGTTTATGATGCTTTTGGAAATGAGATTGAGAAATATCGAAAATCAGATTTTAAAGATGTATCTGCAGTAAGTGACTTTTCATTATATGAAGATAGTAGAGTAAAGTACTTAGAATATACTCCAACTAAATATCCTTATACTGTTGAGTTTTATTACGAAACATTAACAAGTAATACAGCTTATATACCAACTTGGAGTCCAATAGAAGGATACTTTGTTAGTAGTGAAAATAGTAGTATAGAAATAATTTACGATAAAAATTTAGGATTAAAAACAAAAGAACAAAACTTTGAAGATTGTGATATAACAAATAAAAGTACTAATGGACGTTTATATTATATCTCTAAGAACACTTTAGCAGTTAAACCAGAAGCATATAGTCCTCCACTTATAGATATTAAACCATTATTAAAGATTGCAGTTGATAATTTTTATTACGAAGGTTATAAAGGTAGTTCGAGTAATTGGGAAGAATTAGGTAAATGGATGTATGATGAGTTATTGAAAGAACGTACAGTACTTCCTGAAGCTACGAAGGCTGAAATTAAAAGCAAGGTTGCAGGAGTAGAAAATCCAATTGAAAGAGCAAAAATTGTTTATCAATATGTACAAGATAGAACAAGGTATATAAGTGTTCAAGAAGGGATTGGAGGAATACAACCTATTGCAGCATCAAAAGTAGATGAAGTAAAGTATGGAGATTGTAAAGGATTAACAAATTATACAAAAGCATTGATGGATGTAGTAGGTGTTGAAACGTATTACACAAGAGTTAATGCATCTAATAGGAATTTGGTTAGTATCGATAAAGATTTTGTCACTTTTATTGGTCAAACAAATCATGTAATATTAAATATACCTAATAATGGAGATGATATATGGCTTGAGTGTACCAGTCAAACAAGCCCATTTAATTATAGTGCTAATTTTACCGATGATAGAGATGTTTTTGTAATAACACCTAATGGTGGAAAGATAGTGCATACTAAAGTTTATACTTCAAAAGAAAACTCCTTGGTGACTAAAGCTAAAGTAAGCATTGATGCTGAAGGAGGGATTTCTGGAGATGTGTCACTAATTTCACAAGGGACTCAGTATGGAAGACATGAAAGAGTGCAAGATGAAGAGCTAAAAGATCAAAAGTTGTGGTATAAAAACTATTGGGATCATATAAACAATTTGGAGGTTGTTTCTATGAAATTTAATGATGACAGAGATAGTATTGTTTTTACAGAAAATATTGAGCTAAAAGCAAAAAAATATGTATCAAAAACCGGTGGATTATTTCTAGTACAGCCTAATGTGTTTAATAGAATAAACTCTGCTCCGCCTAGATATAGAGAACGTAAGCTTCCATTTCAAATTAATAGAGGATTTGAGGATAACGATGAATATGAAATTACTTTGCCTGAAGGTTTCGTTGTAGATGCTCTACAAGATGATGTAAATATATCTAACCAATTTGGGGAATACCAATTTTCAATCACTCAAACATCAGAAAACACATTGCTGTTTAAACGAAAATTTCTTTTAAATAAAGGAGAATATACTAAAGAAGAATACAAGGACTTTAGAAGTTTTTGGCTTAAAATAGTAAGACACGATAAATCTAAAATAGTAATAAAACACAAATCATAATTAGCTAAACAAATTAACCCAAAATGAAAAAAATATTTACATTAATCTTAACTCTTTTTGTTTGTCAATTCATAACAGGACAAGATTATAAATTTGGAAAAGTATCAAAAGAAGAGTTGGAAACTACAAAGCATCAATTAGACTCAACTGCTGGAGCAGCTGTATTATATAGAAGTCATAAAGTGCTTTTTGAATATGTACAAGGACATGGATTTAAACAAAGAAGACAAGTTCATGAAAGAATAAAGATATATAGTAGTGATGGTTATGAATATGCAAATAAGTCTATTAGTTTATATAAAGGAGATTCTGACATCAATGAAAAGGTAAACGGATTGAAAGCTTACACGTATAATTTGGAAGGAGGAAAAATAGTTACTTCAAAGTTAAAAAAAGATCAAATTTTTGACGAAGAGAATAATAAGTATTGGAGGTCCAAAAAGTTTACTTTGCCAAATATTAAAGATGGTTGTATTGTTGAATATAAATACGAGATAGAATCCGGCTCAATTAGAATTAAAGATATCCTTTTTCAAAATATGATTCCAATTGATGTATTAGAAGTTGAAGTACAAACACCTGAGTATTTTACTTATAAAACACTATTGAATCCAATGTCATCTTATATTCCTGTTCTAGAACATACGATAAAGAATGGTAAAATAACTTTAACCCAAAAATCAAGGTCGTCAGCGGGTGGTTTTTCTTCTGTTAAAACCAATGTTAGTACTTCATCTATAGACTATGTTACAAACGTAATTTCATCTAGAGAAGAAAATATACCTGCTTTAAAAGATGAACGATTTATAGATAATTTATCTAATTATCAATCTAAATTAATTTTAGAGTTAAATACAATAGAATACCCGCAAGAACCAATTGTTAATTTAGCATCTTCATGGGAAAAAGTTGTCAAAACTATTTTCAAATCTGAAGATTTTGGTAGTCAATTAAAGAAAGAAAGCTATTATCAAAAAGACTTAGACGTTTTATTAACTGGAGTGTCTAACCCCCAGACAAAAGCAGCCTTAATTTTTAACTTTGTTAAGTCAAAAGTAAAATGGAATGGATATCATGGTTATTATGCTGAAGAAGGTGTAGGTAAAGCATATAAAAAAGGTTCTGGTAATGTAGCAGATATTAATTTAATGTTAGTGTCTATGTTAAGAAGTAGTGGGTTAACAGCTAATCCTGTATTAGTTAGTACAAAAAGTAATGGAATCCCAATTTTGCCCACAAGATCAGGATTTAATTATGTAATTTGCTCAGTAAAAATAAATGGTAGTCCAGTTTTGTTAGATGCTAGTAATAATTATACGTTGCCTAATATTTTGCCTTTAAAATCTTTGAATTGGAAAGGAAGAATTATAAGGGAAGATGGAAATTCAGATTGGATAAATCTTACTCCTAACAACATGTCAAAAGAGATTACTTCAGTGGGTGTTGAATTTGATGAGGACTTATCTGCTTTTGGAAAATTGAGAGTTCAATATTCAGACTATGAAGCTTATACTTATAGGAATAATAATGCAAATTTAGCTAATGAACAATTAATTAAAAATATAGAAGAAGATAATCCAGAATTAGAAGTTTCAAATATTGAGGTTAAAAACGTTAAAGAATTAAATAAGCCAGTACTTAAATCATATGAGTATAATTTAAGTAATGCAATTGAAGAAATAGGTGATAAGCTTTATTTTTCACCATTATTATTTTTAAATTCTGAAGAAAACCCTTTTAAGGAAGAGACAAGAAGTTATCCAATAGATTTTGTGTTTCCAAAAACAAATAAAATTATGGTCAATATAAAACTTCCTGAAGGATACGTTGTTGAATCAATGCCAAAAAGCTCAAAGGTAAATTATAACGGCAATGAAGGAGAATTTATATGTATGGCAAAACAAAATGGCGGAATGATACAATTAATATATACCTTTAATATAAAGAAAAGCTTAATTTTACCTAAAAATTACCCAACTTTTAAACAGTTTTTTCAAGCTATGATAGATGCTCAACAAGAAAAAATTGTTCTTAAAAAAATGTAAGCTTAAAATGGATATTAAAAATGCACAATTAGCTGTCGATGATTGGATAAAAAATCATGGAGTAAGATACTTTAATGAGTTAACTAATATGGCACAATTAACTGAAGAAGTAGGCGAAGTAGCTCGAATTATAGCAAGACGCTATGGAGAGCAAAGTGAAAAGGACAGTGATAAGGATAAAGATTTAGGCGAAGAGCTTGCTGATGTTATGTTTGTAGTATTGTGTCTAGCAAATCAAACAGGTGTGAATTTACAAGAAGCTTTTGATAAAAAGTTAGATTTAAAAACAAAAAGAGACCACGATAGGCATCATAATAACGAAAAATTAAAATAGATTTGTAGTTTATTTAAAGGAGCATAGCTATGCACATTAAGCTACATAAATCAAAAGTTAAAACAAATAATAACATATCTATTACAGGCTCAAAAAGTGAGTCTAATAGATTGTTATTATTACAAGCACTGTTTCCAAGTTTGCAAATTGATAACTTATCAAACTCTGATGATAGTCAATTAATGCAAAAAGCTTTAGTGAATAAAACTAAAGTGGTAGATATTCATCATGCAGGAACAGCAATGCGATTCTTAACTGCGTTTTTTTCTATTCAAAATAATCTTGAAGTTAAACTTACAGGTTCTTCTAGAATGCAAGAACGTCCTATAGCCATTCTTGTAGATGCTTTAAAATCACTTGGAGCAGATATTCAATATGTTAATAATATTGGATACCCACCAATTAGTATAAAGGGTAAAAAACTTACGAAAAGCAAAGTAACCCTTAAAGCAAATGTTAGTAGCCAGTACATTTCAGCGTTATTATTAATAGCTCCTAAATTGGAGAACGGAATTGAACTAAATTTAGAAGGGAAAATTACTTCTATACCTTATATCAACATGACCTTGTCATTATTAAATCAAATTGGTGTAGAGACTAGCTTTATTGGTAATGTAATTAAAGTGAAGTCGATGCAAGGTGGTTTAAAGATTAATAATTTGGTTGTTGAGTCAGATTGGTCTTCAGTATCCTACTTTTATAGCATAATAGCCTTAAGTTCATTAGATACTCAAATAACTATTTCTTCATATAGCAAACAAAGTTTACAAGGTGATTCAGTATTAGTTGATATTTATAAACACTTTGGAGTAGAAACTGTTTTTAAAGAGCATTCTATTACCATTATAAAAAAGGCACAAGCAAATAAAGACACACTTAAATTAGACTTATCTAATGCTCCAGATATAGCTCAAACAATTGCTGTAACTTGTTTAGGGTTAAAAATTCCTTGTGAGTTAATAGGGTTGCATACCTTAAAAATAAAAGAGACAGATAGGTTAGTGGCTTTAAAAACTGAAATAGAAAAATTTGGCACAAAAGTTAATATAACTGACGCTAGTTTATCTATTAATAAGTTTGAGAAACTAAATAGTGATGTTTATGTAGATACTTATCATGACCATAGAATGGCTATGGCATTTGCACCTTTGGCATTACATAAAGAATTCATAATTAACGATGCAAATGTTGTTTCAAAATCATATCCAGATTTTTGGAGTGATTTAGCCAAAATAGGATTTGAGACTTCTTACTTAAAAAAATAAAAGGCTAAATACTTGACAACGCCTATTTTCAGATTGTATATTTGCAACTTTGTAAAACAAAAACCGACAAATGAAATTATCACACTTTAACTTTGAATTGCCAGAAGAATTATTAGCGGAATATCCATCAGAGCATAGAGATGAAGCTAGACTTATGGTCCTAAACCGTAAAGAGCAAACTATAGAGCATAAATACTTTAAAGACTTAATTGATTATTTTGATGAAGACGATGTCATGATTCTAAATAATACAAAAGTATTTCCTGCACGTTTATTTGGTAATAAAGAAAAAACAGGTGCTAGAATTGAAGTGTTTTTGTTAAGAGAGCTTAATGCAGAACAACGTCTTTGGGATGTTTTAGTTGACCCAGCTCGTAAAATTAGAATAGGTAATAAATTATACTTTGGAGAAGATGAAACACTTGTAGCCGAAGTAATAGATAACACTACATCTAGAGGTAGAACGTTACGTTTCCTTTATGATGGTTCTTATCAAGAATTTAGAAATAAACTTAACGATTTAGGGCAAACACCATTACCTAAATACATAAAGAGAGATGTTGAACCAGAAGATGAAGAGCGTTACCAAACCATTTTTGCTAAAAATGAAGGTGCTGTTGCTGCTCCTACAGCAGGTTTACATTTTTCAAAACACTTATTAAAGCGTTTAGAAATTAAAGGAATTGACTTTGCTGAAATTACACTTCATGTTGGTTTAGGAACTTTTAACCCAGTAGAGGTTGAAGACCTTTCAAAGCATAAAATGGATAGTGAAGAAATACGTATTGATACTAGAGCTACAAATACTATTAATACTGCTTTAAAAAATAAAAAGCGTATATGTGCTGTAGGTACTACAGCTATGAGAGCAATTGAGAGTTCAGTGTCTTCTAGTGGTACTTTAAATGAATTCGCTGGATGGACAAATAAATTTATTTTCCCACCATACGATTTTAGTATTGCAAATTGTATGATTACTAATTTTCATACACCAAAATCAACGTTATTAATGATGACTTCTGCATTTGGTGGTCATGATTTCATTAAACGAGCTTATGAAGAAGCTGTAAAAGAAAAATATAAGTTTTACAGTTACGGAGATGCGATGTTAATTTTATAATTTGTAATTAAATATTATATACTAAGCCTCGTCTATCGAGGCTTTTTTATACGTCAAATTTGTTTTATCTATTTTTGCAAAATATATGGCAACTACTAAAAAAGATATTAGGGCATTAACTAAAGAACAACTTAGAGATTTCTTTGTAAAAGAAGGTGATAAAGCCTTTAGAGGAAATCAAGTATATGAGTGGTTATGGAGTAAGTCTGCTCATACTTTTGATGATATGACAAACATCTCTAAGCAAACAAGACAAATGCTTGAAGATAATTTTGTAATTAATCATATTAAAGTAGATACCATGCAACGAAGTTCTGATGGAACAATAAAAAATGCAGTCAAACTTCATGATGGTTTAGTAGTAGAATCTGTACTTATTCCAACTGAAACTAGAACAACAGCATGTGTGTCTTCTCAAGTTGGTTGTAGTTTAGATTGTAAGTTTTGCGCAACTGCACGATTAAAACGAATGCGTAATTTAAATCCCGATGAAATTTACGACCAGGTAGTTGCAATTGATAATGAAAGTAGACTTTATCATAACAGACCTTTGTCTAATATTGTATTTATGGGAATGGGTGAACCTCTTATGAATTACAATAATGTAATGAAAGCCATTGATAAAATTACGTCGCCAGAAGGATTAGGTATGTCTCCAAAACGTATTGTTGTTTCAACCTCAGGAGTGCCTAAAATGATTAAAAAAATGGCAGATGATGAGGTTAAGTTTAATCTTGCGGTGTCTTTACACTCAGCAATTGATGAGGTAAGAACTTCAATAATGCCTTTTAACAGCACTTTTCCTTTAGTAGATTTAAAAGAATCGTTAGAATATTGGTATGCTAAAACAAAGCGAAAAATAACTTATGAGTATGTTGTCTGGAATGGAATTAACGATTCAAAAAAAGATATTGATGCCCTTGTGAAATTTTGTAAGTATGTACCTTGTAAGGTAAATATTATTGAATATAACCCAATAGATGATGGCGAGTTTCAACAAGCAACAAACCAAGCCTTAGATAATTATATTATTGCTCTAGAAAGAAATAGGATTGTTGTTAATGTAAGACGAAGTAGAGGTAAAGATATTGACGCTGCTTGTGGGCAATTAGCAAATAAAAGTTAAAAATAAAAAGCGACCTTAAGGTCGCTTTTTATTTTTAACTTTTATTTAGTGTTTTAAAATTTTTACAGTTTTTGTTTTTCCTTGTATTGAAACTTTTGCTAAATAAATACCATCATTGTAGTTTGATAAACTTATAGCTTCAGTTGTTTGAGATAATGATTTAGAAAATACATTTTGCCCCATTATATTATATATCTCTATATTATCAAAAGGTAAAGTAGAAGATTCAATTATTAAATCTTTTGTATCGTTATTGTAAAAATGAGTAAATACATTAGACTCAAAATCTGGTAAGCTTAAAGTTTCTGCAACACCTAGAGTAAAAAACATTAGTATTCCACTATTCCCAGATGGAGTTGTAGCTCTAATAGCTAAATAAAAATCACCATCAGTAGTTGGGGTATAAGAAACCATGTTAGAATAAGCATTTGGTAATAAATCTGGAACACCAGCGCCACTTTGTGTAATACCAGTATAAGTTCCTAGTACTGATTGCACTCCAGCAGTGGATGAAGGTGCATCTAGTACAACAACTTCAAAAGATTCTGATGCAGCAGCAGCAGGATTGTTAAAAACATTATAGCTAAATGTAAAGTCATAAGTAGCATTAGCTGTACCATTAAATACTGGTAAGAATAACCAATCATCTTTAACAGTAGTATCAGCTTCAGCCCAAACTAAAGCTACTGGATCATTTACTGTATCTCCATCAAAATCATTACCGTTGTTGTAACCCCATCCTGTAGCATCTGCTGCTACATTTTCAAAAGTATAACAAGCTAAATAATGGTTAAAGTCAGTAAAATCGAACGAATAAGGCGCAGCAGTACTACAACTTACAGCTGTTTCAGTTAATTCAAAATCAAAACCAGCAGCACTCCATCTATCATCAAAAGCAAAGATGTATGTTGTTCCTGGTGAAACTACAAATGTAGTGTTAGATAAGTAGTTAGTATTACTAACATCATCATTTCCAGCAAGACATGTTAAAGAACCACAAGTGCCTTCATAAACATGCAATCGTGTGTCTCCTCCAGCATTAGCTTGTAAATCTGTAGTTATATTAACTACACCATCTACAGTTGCAGTAAAGGAGTACCATTCACCACCTGTAGCACCTGCATCATTAGCAGCACAAATAGGGTCAGGTATTTCAGTACCATCAATAGCAGCTACTGAGGTAACACCAGTTGTAACTGATAAGGCTGTCGCACAAGTATCTTGTGCATAACTTTTAAAACTAAAGGCTAGAATTAAAATAAAGAATAGAGTAATTTTTTTCATACGTTAATTGATTAATAATTAAGTAATTAAATTAAGAAAAAATCTAATGCCTTAATTTAAAATTTATGTTAATTTAATTTAGCTAATTATGTTACCTTTGATTCTCAAATAAATTGTACTTCTTTTTGAAAGTAGTTGAGCAAATAAAACAGCCTATAGCTTATGAAATGGAGCTTTTTGAACAAAAGTTTCAACTTTCTATGTCTAGTAAAGTCGCTTTACTAAACCGAATTACACATTATATTGTTAATAGAAAAGGGAAACAAATGCGACCTATGTTTGTGTTTCTGGTTTCTAAAATGGTTTCTAATGGTGAAATTAGTGAGCGTACTTATAGAGGTGCTTCGGTTATTGAGCTAATTCATACTGCTACTTTAGTGCATGATGATGTGGTTGACGATAGTAATCGTCGTAGAGGGTTCTTTTCTATTAATGCACTTTGGAAAAATAAAATTGCAGTATTAGTAGGCGATTACTTATTATCAAAAGGATTGTTGTTATCAATTGATAATAATGATTTCGATTTGCTTAAAATTATTTCGATAGCTGTTCGTGAAATGAGTGAAGGCGAGTTATTGCAAATAGAAAAAGCTAGGAAGCTTGATATTACTGAAGAAGTTTACTACGAAATTATTCGTCAAAAAACAGCGACATTAATTGCTGCTTGTTGTAGTCTTGGAGCAGCTTCGGTAAAACCAGAATCTGTTCATGTAGAAAAAATGCGCAAGTTTGGAGAGTTAATAGGTATGGCATTCCAAATTAAAGATGATTTGTTTGATTATGGCGAAGAAAAAATAGGAAAGCCAACAGGAATCGATATTAAAGAGCAAAAAATGACACTGCCTTTAATACATGTGTTGAATACATGTGATAAAAAAGAAAAACGTTGGCTAATCAATTCTATTAAAAACTATAACAAAGACACGAAACGTGTAAAAGAAGTTATTGCATTTGTAAAAGCTAATGGTGGTTTAGAGTATGCAATCACAAAAATGAAAACTTACCAAGAAGAAGCACTTCAAATTCTAGAAACTTATCCAGATTCTCCTTATAAGGATTCATTGAAGCTTATGGTAAATTATGTAATTGATAGGAAGAAGTAGTTTTTAAGAGTTTTATTTGCGGTTTCGGTATTTCCAATTGAATAGAATTCTATACCAAAATAAATTTAATTTGTGCTTTATTCCATTACGTTCCCAATTCACATCATATTTTTTTGATTTGTCAACTACGTAAGGAGGAATGCCAATTTTACAATGTAACATTGGATCATTGTTTTTTACTTTTTCGTAATAATCAGGTTTAAGTGTTGATTTAAGATAGTACCTGATATCAATAATGGTTTTGTTTTTTTGACTTTTATAAATTTCCAGATTTATATCGTATAAGTCTTCATAAATTAATTTTAATTCAGCCGTTACTTCTTTTAATGTTACAGCTTTCTTTTTTTATTTGTTTTGTTTTTTTCAATTCGCTGAATTTTAAAATTCAGTAAGTCGTTTTTGATTTCTGAAATTATATAGCTTGTGTTTTCAGATATTTCATTACAACAAGAGTTTCGTGCCATTTCTATAAGATTGGAAGTAGCTTTTTTTTAAATTTATTTCGAGATTATTTTTAGATATGTTCTTCAATATGTTGGATGACGATTATATATAAAGTATAAACGAAGTTAGCAGTTTTATATCATAAAATCAATAAAATAGCACTACAGATAAATTATTATAAATTGCAGTATTAAATTATTTTTTAACCTCAGGCAACCTTTTGCACAACTTTTGCGTCTTTATAAATAGAAGATTAAATGAACACGCTTTTGAAAGTTATTCAACTTTATAAAAATGAAACTAAGCTTATAAAAAAAGCTGCACAAAACAATCGTGATGCGCAACGTATATTATACGATATGCATGCGCCAAAAATGTTAAGTGTGTGTAGGTACTATATAAGTGACGTACAACATGCCGAAGAGGTAATGTTAAACGGTTTTTTTAAAGTGTTTACTAATATTAAGTCGTTTAAAAATGAAGGGAGTTTTGAGGGTTGGATAAGACGTATAATGATTAGAGAAGCTATTTCGTTTTTAAGGCAAAAAAAGCAAATGGAGTTTGTTACTGATGAAATAGAAATTCATGATAAGCAAACTAACAATATTAATACAGAAATTAATGTTGCCGAAATTCAGCAACTAATAGATAATCTTCCAGAAGGATATCGAGTGGTATTTGTAATGTACGCTATTGAAGGTTATAAACATAATGAGATAGCAAACCTATTAAATATTACTGAAGGCACATCAAAATCGCAATTATTTAAAGCGCGTAAGTTATTACAACAACAGGTAATTGCATTAAACAAAACAGGAAATGGCACCAATTAAGTTTGAAGAACAATTCAAAGAGAAGTTAGAAAAACGCACATTACAACCAAGTAATGATGTGTGGAACAGGCTTAGTGATAAACTAGATATACAAGAGGAACGCAAAACCAACAAAGGTTATTGGTGGTTAGGTGTAGCAGCAACTGTGGTAGGTGTTATGCTTGCAATAACCTTCATGTTTAAAAATAACCCAGAACAGCCTATTGAACCAACAATAGTTGATACGATTAAGGTTGAAGAATCATTACCAGAACAAGAAAAAGTTGCTGTAACAGATAAAACTGAAGACAATATAGAAACTAGAAAACAAGAGCAACAAACCAAAACAGAAACAAATAAAAAGCCATCAACTATTAAACAAACTAACCAACCAATTTTAAAACAAAAGCTACAAGAAGAACAGAAAAAATTAATACCAACGAGTTTAGATGAAGCAGTAGCGCAGAGTAAAACTGTAAATGAAAAAAAAGTAGAAATTGAGAAAAACTTAGAAGGTTTAGCATTTGAAACTCAAAAAGTAAATGAAGTAGTTGCAAAAGTTATTGAGCTTCAAAAATCAAAACCTACAGTTACTGACGAAGAAATAGATGCTTTATTAAATAAAGCGCAGCAAGAAATAACAATGCAAAAACTGTATGATGAAGCTACCAATACAGTAGATGCTGATGCGTTACTTAGAGATGTAGAGTTTGATCTGGATCAGTCGTTTAGAGATAAAGTTTTTAAAGCCTTGAAAAATAGTTACGAAAGTGTGAAAACAGCAGTGGCACAACGTAATAACTAAAAAATAGTTCATCAATAATCACTAATCAAAAACAAACAATTATGCAAAACATTACCAAATTATTGGCATTTCTTATTATTGCCTTATGTGTAACAAATTTACATGCTCAAGATTCAATTAATATTAGCAATAATGAAAAAATTGAAGTGCTTAAAGAGCTTAAAGAGAAAATTAAAGCTGAAGAGAGGGAAAAACTAAAAGCCGAAGTTGAAGCGATTAATCAACGTTTAGACAAAGGAGAAATTTCTCAAAATGAAGCTGAAAAACTAAAAAAAGAAGCGGCAAAAAAACATGCTTTAAATATTGAAAATAGGTTGGCTATTGTAAATAATAAAATTGAGTTGTTAAAACGTAATAACTCCGATTCTACTATTTATGATGGAGATGATGAATTTAGAATAAGAATTGGAGGCTCAAAAGATGCTAAAGAAAACTTTATTTTTATAGGTCCAAAGTCTAAGGACAAACCAAGAAGGTACGACAGACGAACAAGTAGTGATCTAGTATTTGCTATTGGTTTTAATAATGCTTTAATCGATGGGCAATCAATAGACGATTCTCCATATAAATTAGGGGGCTCAGGATTTGTGGAATTAGGTTGGGCTTGGAAAACGCGTGTGTTTAAAAATTCTAATGCAGTACGACTTAAGTATGGTTTTTCATTCATGTGGAATAAATTAGATATAAAGGATGGTAAATATTTAGTTAATAATGATGGAAACATCCAGCTTGAGGATTTTCCGCACAATTTAGATAAGGCAAAATTTAGAACGACAAACTTAGTTTTTCCAGTTCATTTTGAGTTTGGACCATCAAAACGCATTGAAAGAAAAGATTATTTTAGGTATAGTACACATAGACAATTTAAAATTGGACTAGGTGGTTTTGCAGGCTTTAATCTTCAAGGAATGCAAAAGTTAAAATATAAAAATGACGGAGATAAAGTAAAGGATAAAATTAAACAAGGTTATAATGCTACCGATTTTGTTTATGGACTAAGTGGTTATGTAGCTATTAATGATGTAGCCTTATATGTTAAATATGATTTGTCTCCAATATTTAAAAATCAAACTATAGAGCAAAACAATATATCTGTTGGGTTGAGGTTTGATATGGATTAAAAAATACTAACTTGTTTTTATACAAAAAAGGCTGCCTCAAATAAATGAAGCGGCCTTTTTTAATTTTTTAGCTAAGTTATTTTAAACTATTAGCAGTATGAGGATTACTTAAAAGTTCTTTGAAGATTTCCCAGCGTTTTTCTGGATGTTCAACGGTTCCACCTTGTGCATCGATGTAATCAGCAACCAAATCTTTGCCTAGGTTGTAATTTATAACATAGCTTCTGTATTGATCAAAAAAACGTGTACGTTGTAAAGCGCGTTCAGGTGTATTTAAAGAGTATTTTTCTAACCATTTAGCGCATTCTTCACGAGTAATTTCTCCGTTCAAGTATTTTCTAGCAGCTTCGTTACCAGCATAATTAAGTTTTCCCATAAGTGCTAAAACCTCATAATATGTTTCAGCTTTATTGATGTCTAAACCTGCCAATGGAAATAAAACATTTTTTTCAAAATCAATACGTTCTTGACCAGGAAAAGCAACATCAATACCATAGTTAGCACTTCCTTCTGCTATTAATGATTGTGGAGAAAATAAAGGGTATACTGAAAATTCTACCCAACCTTTATCTTCAACTAAGTTTTGCTCCAATAAAGCATTAAAAACATGATGCCCTGGATAACCTTCATGACAAGCTAAATCAACTGCACGCTCAATATATATAGGCATGTCTGTGTTTATTTGAATTAAACTTTGACTTTTACCTTGGTAGTAATTGTATCCAGACCAACTTTTATCGTTAACATACTCAAGTACAAAGTTTTCGTTTTTTGGTAATTTAATGTACTTGTTTGTTCTTGTTCTTGCTTCAGCTATAGCTGTTGTGAAAACAGTGTCTAGTTTTTCTTTTGGAATTACAAATTGGCTAATAAACTCATTATAACGTGTATAAAGACTTTCTTCTCCAGGAAGAATTGTATTTAATTTAGATAGTAGAGTTTCAAAATGTGCTTCGGTAAAATGCGGAGGTTCGGCATCGTAAATAAGCTTGGCTTCTTCATCAAAACTATAAACTTTTCCTGACATGATTTCTAACTTAGTTTTAGCAGCTAACAATTGTTTTTCAAACATCATCAGTCTAGCTTTTTCAAGATTAGAAAAACCTTCTGTGTTAACTTGCTTACATTGGCTTTGTAATTTAGAAATGCTTTCTATTAGAGTTTTGGCAGGAAGTGTGTCTAGTTTTTTTATAGTTGGTTTCCATTCATCAGGACCATAATAAGCATCAACAAAATCGCTGTCGTATAAACCAATTTCAAGAATTAGCTTAACATAATCTTCAGCTATTGTGTTTAAAGAAACGGTTTCTTTTGGTTTACTACAGGAATTAAGTAGTAATAGTGTAAAAACAAAATAGAGACTTTTTTTCATGTGAAAATTTTTTATTTTTTCAAAGCTAGTAAAAAACATCATTTTATTAAATTTCAAATTCTTTACTTTTATCTTACATTTACATTCTCTTAAATTATTATTGTAAAATGATATCAAAATCAACCATAGACCAAGTGTTTGATACTGCTCGAGTAGAGGAGGTTATTGGTGATTTTGTACAGTTAAAAAAGTCTGGAAGCAACTTTAAAGGCTTAAGTCCTTTTAGTGAAGAACGTACTCCGAGTTTTATGGTGTCACCAGTTAAGCAAATCTGGAAAGATTTTTCAACTGGAAAAGGGGGTACTGTAGTTTCATTTTTAATGGAACATGAGCATTTTACATATCCTGAAGCTATTAAGTATTTAGCTAAGCGTTATAACATTGAAATTGAAGAAACTCAACAAACAGATGCTCAAAAAGAAGAAGCTAGCGAGCGTGAGAGTATGTATTTGGTTAATGAGTTTGCTAATAGCTATTTTCAAAATACTTTAAATAAAACTGATCAAGGCAAAGCAATAGGATTAAGCTACTTTAAAGAAAGAGGTTTTACGCAAGAAACTATAGATAAGTTTCAGCTTGGATACTCTTTAGATGATTGGCAGGCTTTTACAGATGAAGCTATAAAAAAAGGCTATAAATTAAAATATCTTGAAAGTACAGGTTTAACAATAGTTAAAGAAGAAAAGCAATTTGATCGTTTTAAAGGACGTGTAATGTTTCCAATTCATAGTATGTCTGGACGTGTACTTGGTTTTGGAGGTAGAATATTAGATAGTACTAAAAAAGCAGCTAAATACCTTAACTCTCCTGAAAGTGATGTATATCATAAGAGCAAGGTGTTATATGGTATTTATTATGCTAAACAAAGTATTGCTAAAGAAGATAATTGTTTTTTAGTAGAAGGTTATACTGATGTCATTCAGTTTGCTCAAAAAGGAATAACTAATGTGGTGTCATCATCAGGAACAGCTTTAACTCCCGAGCAAATTAGGTTAATAAATAGGCTTACCAAAAATATTACAGTGCTTTTTGATGGAGATGCTGCTGGAATTAGAGCATCTTTAAGAGGAATAGATTTGATTCTTGAGCAAGGAATGAATGTAAAGGTGTGTAGCTTCCCTGAAGGAGAAGATCCTGATAGTTTTGCAAAACAAAATACGTTAGAGGAGTTAAGTGTCTATTTAAAAGAAAACGCTAAAGATTTTATTTCGTACAAAGCTTCTTTACTTATGCAGGAAGCTAAAAATGATCCAATAAAGAAAACGGAAGTTTTAACTGATATGGTTAGAACTTTGGGTATCATTCCAGATAAATTAAAGCAGGAGGTTTATGCAGCGAATATTGCGAAAATTTTAAATGTTGAAGAGAAAAGACTGTATAGCTCAATAGCTCAATATAGAAGCAAAAGAATTGATGAACTTAGGAGTAGAATAGAAAGAGATGAATTCAAAAGTGCTAAGATTTTTGATGTTGTAAGAAATGATTTAACTATTGATAAAGTTGATGTTCAATATGTGTTAGAGAAAAAAATAATTGAGCTTTTATTACTTTATGGAAATAAAACTGAAGATTTTGAGGATTTAGTTTTTAAAGAAACTGAAGAAGGTGAATTAATTCTAGAACCTGTAATACAACAAGCCAAAGTTTTTGAGAAAATATATTTGGATTTGCAAGAAGACGAAATGGAGTTTACAAATCCTAATTTTAAAGATTTATATTATACTATTATTGATGCTTTAAATCAAGATGAAAACTTTGCTATTGAAAGTTTTGTAAATAGAGTAGATCCTGTTTTGGCTAACGACATTACACATATCTTGATGAACGAAGAACGCTATTCGCTCCATAACTGGGAGAAAAATAACATATTTCCAAAAGGAAAAGAAGTTACTATTGCTCAATTAGTAAGCGAAACTATATTAAGTTTACGTTGCTTCTTAATAGACAAAAAGGTGTCCGATTTTAAGCAAGAAACTCAAAACACAAGTGTAGATAACAAATCTATATTAGAAGATGTTTTAAACTATTCTAATTTAAAGATGTTATTATCTAGAAAATTAAATAGAGTACTTTAGCCTAACTCTAAATGTCTAGCTTGATTTATAAGGTCAACTAAATTAGTCACATTTAGTTTTTTCATTAACCTAGCTTTGTATGTACTAACGGTTTTTTCATTTATATCTAACTCTAAAGCAATTTCTTTATTTTTTCTTCCTGAAGATAAAAGTTTTAATACTTCAACCTCTCTTGTAGAAAGTTTTTTATAAAGCTTACTTGGTTTATTACCACGTTCATCAAAAGCAAGTCTTTGAGCTAAGTTATTACTAATGTAAATACCGCCATTGTAGACTTTTAAAATAGCTTCCTTGATGGTTTGCGTGCTAACCGTTTTAGTTAAATAGCCAGAAGCACCTGCTTTAATTGTACTAATAGCATAAATTTCTTCTGGATGTGCGCTAAACATAATTACCTTAACATCACTGTACTCCTTTTTTAGAGTTCTAAGTGCTGTAATACCATTTAATTCTGGTAAGTCAATCTCTGAAAGTACAACATCAACATGTGTTCTTCCAACAAAATCAAACAACTCTTTTCCTGTTGTCACGCTACCTATTACCTGAATATCTGAAGAGGACTCAAAAAGCATTTTTAATCCAGTTCTAATAATAGGATGGTGATCTGCAACCAATACCTTTATCATGACAATATTTTTAAATTAATTATACGTTATACCCTTTACATAAGTAGTTTTAAGGGTTAATGTTGTTGCGGAGATATTTCCAAAATTAATAAAAAAAATGATGCAAAGCGAGATTTTTCTTATGAAATATTCAAAGATTGCTTTAAGTTGTTGGGAATTTCGCAAATTGGAATCGGTATCATTTTATGCTTATTCGCTGAGTTATAGCGTTTAAAGATTCTAAAAACCTCTTTTGCACGACCATCAAAATCTTCTTCATTTTTTCCAATATCGTTCATATGCATAGCCCATTCTAATTCTGGATAAGATGCTCCAATTTGATCTTCATCACTTCTTGCATCTCCAAATAAGCCATCACTTGGAGCTGCCTTCATAATACTTTCTGGAACTTGTAGGTACTCACCAAGCTCATATACTTCAGATTTCACCAAATCTGCAATTGGACTCAAGTCTACACCTCCATCCCCATATTTGGTGTAAAAGCCAACACCAAAATCTTCAACCTTATTTCCTGTACCAGCAACAAGTAATCCTAACAAGCCAGCATGATAATATAAAGTCGTCATTCGTAGTCTAGCTCTAGTGTTTGCTAAAGCCATATCAACAGTGGCTTGTTTTCCTTCTAAAGACACTTCTGTTTTAAATTCTTCAAAAACTGGTGTTAAATCCACTCGAATGTCTTTTACATTATCAAAATGCTCTTTTAGTAAGGCAATATGTTCTTGAGCTCTAGTTACATGACTTTCAGCTTGATGAATAGGCATTTCAATACATAATACATCTAACCCAGTTTTAGCACAAAGTGTTGAGGTTACTGCCGAATCAATACCGCCAGAGATACCAATTACAAAACCATTAACTCTAGCATTAGTGGCATATTCTTTCAACCAATTAACAATGTGTGTTACAACTTTTTCTGTATCCATGAGTAGTGCTTTTTATTATAAAGAATAGTACATTTGCCTAACAAAAATAAACCAATAGAATAATTAATAAAAATTAATAACGTTTTAGTTTCAAATCAAAAAAATGAACAAGTTTTTATACATTTTTATTTTACTGTTGACATTTTCTTGTCAAAATGAAAATAAGCTAGAACAAGACATTAAAAATGTTATTGTAGATGTTGAGGTTGAGCGATTTGATCAATTATTTGCTAATGCTGATGTAGAACGATTACAGGAATTAAAGATTGCTTACCCTTTTATGTTTTCTAAGCGTTATAATGATTCAGTTTGGATAAATAGAATCAATGACACACTTCAGCAAACAATAAATAAAGAGGTTGATAAAGCCTTTAATGATTTTTCAGTAATTGATGATGAGTTATATGCATTGTTTCAGCACATAAAATATTATGATAAAACATTTAAAGAACCTAGGATAATAACAGTTACTTCGGATGTTGATTATAGAAATAAAGTAATAGTAACTGATTCTATTGCTTTAATAGCTTTAGATAATTACTTAGGGAGTGAGCATTTTTTTTATGAAAATATTTATGCTTATATCAAACAAAATTTAAATGCGAGTCAAATAATTCCTGATTTAGCAGATAATTATGCTAATAAAAGAGTTTATCAATCAAAACGAAAAACGTTATTAGATGAAATGATTTACTCGGGCAAGAAGTTGTATTATAAAGATGCAATCATTCCGTTTAAATCAGATGCTGAAAAAATTGGATATTTAGAGGAACAGTTATTTTGGGCAAAGGAAAATGAATTTTACATTTGGAGGCATTTTGTGGAAAATGAAATGTTATATAGTACAAACCCAAAGTTAGTGGCACGTTTTATTAACCCAGCACCTTTTTCTAAGTTTAACTTAGAGTTAGATAGTGAATCACCTGGGCGTTTAGGACAATATTTAGGTTGGCAAATTGTAAGATCGTATATGGAAAATAACGATGTAACTTTAAACGATATGTTAACAACTGAAGCAGAAGAAATTTTTAACAAGGCAAAGTTTAAACCAAGAAAATAATGGCAAATACACATACATCAAAAATAGAATTACAAGTAGAGCTAGATGAAAATAGAATACCTGAAAAACTGTCTTGGACAGCACAAGATGGAGGTGTTGAAAATGCAGAGGCAAAGGCAATGCTACTTTCAGTTTGGGATAGTAAAGCTCAAGAGTCATTGAGAATTGATTTATGGACTAAAGATATGCCAGTTGATGAAATGAAGGTTTTCTTTCATCAAACATTAGTAGCAATGAGTAATACATTTCATCGTGCTACACAGGATGAGAAGATGACTGCTACAATGAAAGACTTTTGTGATTATTTTGCTGAAAAACTAGAGTTAAAGAAGTAGAGTAGTTTTATTTTCTCCAAGCAGATAAATCTCTTTGTGTTAAATCTTCAAGCTTAGAAATATCATTTTCTAATAGATTTAAAATTTTTAATCTAGTAGCTTTATTTATTGAAGGTTTAGGTGTTTTTTTAAGGCGCAATTTACGCACTAAAGAATGGAGAATTTTTTTTATATAATCTGAAATAGAATTAGGATTGTCAAACTTTTTATGATTAATAGAACCTTTTCCACTTTTGTTAGTGTGTAATGATTTTTTATTTGGATTTAAGACATCGATTTCTAAAAAATTAAATAATGCGTCAAGTGTTGATTTAGGATTTGTTTTATAGTCATTAAAAAATATTAAATGGACATTTTTAAAGCCAAAAGTGTCAATATATGGTTTAATTTGGCCGTAATAACTACTAGTATTTATATAAATTTCTTTGCTTAAAACCTCTTTGTCAATTTTATCTGAAGTATAACCACGTTCAAGAGCAAATTGATAATGAGAAATAATTCTATCTATAGGATTTCTCATAATATAAATTATTTTCATGTTTGAGTTATACTCATAAATGTCTGAATGAATATTTTTGTTATATGATGGGTACTTACTATAATTTGTGGAGCCTTCGCCATATAGCTTAGCTTTGTTAGTTTTATATAGTTTATGGTAAGTATTTAACTTATGCCTCCAATCTTTATCAGAAAAGAATTGTGGTTCCTTAGGTTCGCTAAAACATACTTCTGGGTGATCAGCAATTATATTGCAAATACTGGTTGTAGCACTTCTTGCAGCTCCTATTACAATAAAATTTACTTTACTTACCATTCGTTAATTCTGTTAGAATCTAGTTTAATAAAAATAAATAATAGTAAAGTAAATCCCCAAAGACTTGAACCTCCATAACTAAAAAATGGAAGTGGGATACCAATTGTTGGAATTAACCCCATCACCATTCCTATATTAATAAAAAAGTGAAAGAACAGTATTGAGGCGACACTGTAACCATATACACGACTAAATTGTGATTTTTGTTGCTCAGCTAAAAATAAGATTCTAAGGATAAGTAAAACAAATAGTATTACAACAAGACTACTTCCTAAAAATCCCCATTCTTCACCAACAGTACTAAAAATATAATCGGTATCCTGTTCTGGTACAAATTTACCTGTTGTACGTGTACCTTCCATAAAGCCTTTTCCCCAAAACTCTCCAGAACCAATAGCTTTTTCAGACTCATTTAAGTTGTATGAAATGCTTTTCTTCATTTGTTCTAGTTTAACTGGATCTTTTTCTAGTCTTAACCAAAGTGTTATTCTATCTTGTTGATGTTTTTGTAGTATGTTTTTGTAAAAAAACTGAACGCCAAAAACAAGTCCAATTGACATTACAGATATAAGTATTGGTTGGAAGATTTGCTTTTTCCTTTTACGAATAAAAAAGTAATGTAAAAAAATAATGGTAGTTGCTCCTATAGCAGTTGGTAATGCCAAAAACTTCAAAGAAGAAACAGCTAGCACTAATAAAATAAGTCCAATTATTAAATAAATTTGAGGAATACCTTCTCTGTAAAAAACAAAAAAGAAAGAAGCATATACAAGAGTACTTCCTGCGTCATTTTGCAATAAAATTAGGATTGCAGGAACAAGTACTATTAAAGATGTTTTAATTTGATCTTTAAGGTCTTTAATGTTAGTTTGTAAATCACTAATGTATTTTGCTACAGCTAAAGCAGTTGCAAATTTTGCAAACTCACTAGGTTGAATTGTCATACCTCCAATTGCATACCATGAAGTAGCACCATTTACGTGTTTACCAAAAACAAATAAACCTAAAAGGGATAACATAGAGGCTAGATATATAATACTTGCAAACCGTTCGTAGAATTTAGCTTCTATAGATAGCACTAAAATGATTAGTACCAAAGTAAAAAGCATAAAGACAAGTTGTTTTCCATAGCGTTCTCCCATGTCAAAATAACTAACTATTTCTCCAGAAGAAGAGGCAGATAAAATGTTTAACCAGCCAAAACACACTAATAGTAAGAAAAGGATAATTGTAATCCAGTCCAATTTAAAACGTCTTGTATTTTCTCTATACATTGATTAATTAGATGGCGATGCCTTTTGGTTTAGTAGGTTATACTCTTCAACTGTCATAATCTTTGAATCAGCATTTATGTTAAATGGTTTTCTAGAAAAGGGTTTGTCATATTCATGCTCAAGTGTATGGTTTAGAACCCAATTTTCTAGATCTGTTCTAGAAATGTTTCCCTTAATATGTTGCTCAATCATTAAACTAGCAATTCTCCCTGCAAATCTAGCTCCATAATAACCATTTTCTACTAATACAGCAATAGCTATTTTTGGGTTGTCTTTTGGAGCAAAAGCTATAAATATGGAGTGGTCTGTAAGTTGTTTGCGTTCACCATCAATTTTAGTGAAATTTTCTGCAGTTCCAGTTTTTCCACAAATTTCAATTCCAGGTACCTGTAAAAATTCAGCAGTTCCTTTGTTATAAACATCAAACAAGCCTTCGATAACAGGATTAAAGTGTTTTTTATCTATTGTGGTTTCATGCTTTGTAGTGTATTTTGAAGGTATCGTATCTCCTTCAATCTCTTTAATAATATGAGGAGTAAAATAGTAACCTCTGTTAGCAATAGCTGCAGTCATATTGGCAAGTTGGATAGGTGTTACTAATACTTCTCCTTGACCTATTGAATTTGATATAATTGTAGTTGCTCCCCAACGAAAATCTGGGTACCACTTGTCGTAATAGGCTCCATCAGGAATATTACCTTTTTTCCCAATAGTTAAATCGTAACCAAGATAATTACCTAGGCCAAAACTTTTGATATGATTACTCCAGGTGTTAACACCTTCATCAGCATTATCAAATTTATCTATTGTTTTTTTAAAAGCATTCGCAAAGTATGCATTACAAGATTGTGCAATACCACTATTTAAATTACGTTTACCTCCACCACAGTGACAACCCATTTTACGGTTGTTTCTACCATAAACATAACCATGGTTACAGGTAACAGAAGTATTTTCATTAATAACTCCTTCTTGTAAAGCAGTTAGTGCAATAAGTGATTTAAAAGGCGAACCAGGTTCATGCATTCTTAACAACCCTTTATCTATAAGTGGTAGGTGAATAGAGTCGTTATTTAGCTTGTTATAATTTTTTGAACGCTCTCTTCCTACTAACAGATTTGGGTTATACGTAGGTGCAGACACTAAACTTAAAATTTCACCTGTACTAGGTTCTATGGCTACAATACCACCTACTTTATTTTGCATAAGGTATTCGCCATAGGCTTGTAGTTTTGAATCAATGGTAATGGTTATATTTTTTCCAGCAATAGGAATTGTGTCTTTTTCTCCATTTTTATAAGGACCAATATCTCTGTTTAGTCTGTCTTTTTGAATAAATTTAACGCCTTTTACTCCACGTAACTCTTTTTCATATGAGATCTCGATACCTTGTTTACCAATAAGGTCTCCCATTTTGTAGTAAGGATCTTTATTTATTTCACGCTGGTTAGCTTCAGCAATGTATCCTAATACATTTGCGCCTATAGTAGTTTGGTAATCTCTTAAAGAGCGTTTTTGAATATAATAACCTGTAAACTTGCGCATCTTTTCAGATAAAAATCCGTAGTCTTCTTTTGATAAATGCGATAAAAAGGGAGAAGGTAACCAAGGGGAATATGTAGTGGCTCTTTTTAATTTTTTATGATAATCTTCTTCAGTAATTTTAAGTAAAGAACAAAACTCTTTAATATCTATGTTTTCTACTTGTCTAGGTATTACCATGACATCGTAAGACGGTTGATTAGCTACTAAAAGTACTCCATTTCTATCATAAACATAACCTCTTTTTGGATAATGAAATACTTTTTTGATGGCATTATCTTCATAGATGTTATACGTTTTACCCGAATATATTTGTAAATAAAATAACCTAGCAATAAAAGTTATGCCTACTAATATTACAACACTAAAGAGTAAAAGTTTTCTCATTTATTTTTTTTACTGAATAATAGGGTTAGTAAAAGACAAAGTATTATAGTAAATATACTTGAGAATAACGTTTTTTTAAGAATTAATAGTGTGTAGGATACGTTAAAAACTTCTAAGCTAAATAATATTAGATGATGAATAAGAGTAAGAAACACAAAGTAAGTTAGTCGTTGACTAAACTCAGTTTGGCTTAGTTTAACTGTTTGATGTTCATAAGCTGCACCAAATACAAGTTTTAAAAACTGAGGTCTTATATATGCTATAGTAACTGAAGCAGCCGCATTAACACCTCCAGAGTCTAAAAATAAATCTACCGATAAACCAAGTAGAAAGCTCAAAAAAATGAATAATATGCGGTTGTTTTTTATAGGAAAAAGTAAGATGAATAAAATGTATATATAAGGGTTTATATAACCTAGAAAATTTATATTGTTAAGCACTAATGCTTGAACAAGCAAAAGAACAATAAATCGTACAATATTTGTGAAAACAATACTATTCATCAATTTGATTTAATAATTCTATTTCTTGAGCATCTTTATTTTCAATAATGTAAACATATGCTATGTTAGTCATGTCATTAAACAGCTCTACATCTATAGTGTATACATCTTCAGTTTCATCAAGTGTAAAAGAAATAACCTTTCCTATTAAAATATCTTTAGGGAAAATTGATGAATTCCCACTAGTGGTTATAGTATCTCCAACAGCAATAGGAACTAAGCCTTGTATGTCAGTTAATTGAGTAATGTTAGGTGATTTACCATTCCATTTTAAGGTTCCAAAATGATTGGTCTTTTTAATTTTGGCATTGATACGACTATTTGAATTTAGAATTGACATTACTCTAGCATATTTGTTAGATGTGTTGTCAATTATTCCAACTATACCTTTTGATGAAATAACTCCAAAATCCTGTTTAACACTATCATTAGTTCCCTTGTTTATGGTTAAATAGTTGTTGGTTTGAGAATAGCTGTTTTTGTAAACTTGCGCAGGTGTTAAGCGGTAGTTTTTTGCCAATGTAGTATCTATAGCTATTTTATTTTCAGAATTAAATAATAAGCTTTTTAAGTTATTGTTTTCTTCTTGAAGCTTAAGATTTTCTTCTTTTAAATTAAAATATTGATTGATGTTATTAACAGACTCATATACACCTCCAGTTAAAAAGTTAGCTGAATTAATAAACTTGCTTTTATGATAAGAGTGTGATTGTATGGTTAAAAACAGCGATATAGTAAACAACAGCAAGAAGAACAAAAAGTTTTTGTTTCTTATAAAGAAATTAATAAGTTGCTGCATTATTTATACTCTATTTTATCAATACACTTTTGTATTTAGGAAGGTTTTTAAGCACAATTCCTGTACCTCTAACAACTGCTCTTAATGGGTCTTCAGCAATATAAACAGGTAAATCAGTTTTTTGAGATAAACGTTTGTCTAAACCTCTTAACATAGATCCACCACCAGCTAAATAAATTCCAGTATTATAAATATCTGCAGCTAATTCTGGAGGTGTTTGCGATAAGGTTTCCATTACAGAATCCTCGATTCTTAAAATAGACTTGTCTAAAGCTTTAGCAATTTCTCTATAAGATATTTGTACTTGTTTAGGCTTACCTGTAAGTAAGTCACGTCCTTGAACACTCATTTCTTCAGGAGGTAATTCTAAATCTTCTGTAGCAGCACCAATTTGAATTTTTATTTTTTCAGCAGTACGATCTCCAACATAAAGGTTATGTTGCGTACGCATGTAGTAAATAATATCATTTGTAAAGACATCACCTGCAACTTTTACAGATTTGTCACAAACAATTCCTCCTAATGCAATAACAGCTATTTCAGTTGTTCCTCCACCTATATCAACAATCATGTTCCCTTTTGGCTGCATGATATCCACACCTATACCAATAGCAGCTGCCATTGGTTCGTGTACTAAGTACACTTCTTTCCCGTTTACACGCTCACAAGATTCTTTAACAGCTCTCATTTCTACTTCTGTTATTCCAGAAGGAATACAAACAACCATTCGTAAAGCAGGCGCAAATAATTTCTTTTTAAGTGCAGGTATGTTTTTAATAAACATACTTATCATTTGCTCACTAGCATCAAAATCGGCAATTACACCATCTTTTAATGGTCTAATGGTCTTAATGTTTTCATGGGTTTTCCCTTGCATTAAACTGGCTTCTTTACCAACAGCAATTATTTTTCCAGAAATTCTATCTCTGGCGACAATCGAAGGACTGTCAACGACAACCTTGTCGTTATGAATAATAAGTGTGTTCGCTGTACCTAAATCTATTGCAATTTCTTCAGTTAAGAAATCAAAAAATCCCATGTGTTACTGTAAATTATGAGGGTTGTTAATACTTGTTTTATCGAGTCATTGTAAATGTACTAAAATATACGTTACAATTTTGAAAATGGACTTTTAAAAAACAGTAAATTTTGTTAAATAATTAATGCTTAAAATGACGTGTTCCTGTAAATACCATAGAGACGTTGTTTTCGTTGCAATAATCAATGCTTAATTGGTCTTTAATTGAGCCTCCAGGTTGAATCACAGAAGTTATTCCTGCGTTTTTAGCAATTTCCACACAATCAGGAAATGGGAAAAATGCATCACTAGCCATAACTGCACCATTTAAATCAAAATCAAATGAATTAGCTTTATGGATAGCTTGGTTTAATGCATCTACACGACTTGTTTGTCCTGTTCCACTCGCACAAAGTTGCTTGTTTTTAGCTAATACAATTGTGTTAGACTTTGTGTGTTTGCATATTTTTGAAGCAAATAATAAATCACTTAGCTCTTGCTCTGTAGGATTTGTGTTTGTAGCATTGCTTAGCATGTCTTTTGAATCTGTAATACCATCTTTATCTTGAACAAGAATACCATTTAAACAAGTTCGTACATTAGTTTGTGGTAACTCAATATTGTTTTGAATAAGGATGATTCTATTCTTTTTACCTTTTAAAACGTCTAAGGCTTCATTAGAGTAAGAAGGAGCAATTACAACCTCGCAGAATAATTTGTGAATTTCTTCAGCAGTTGCAAGGTCAATTTCAGTATTACTAATTAAAATACCACCAAAAGCAGAAACAGGATCTCCAGCTAAGGCATCAGTGTAAGCTTGGTGTAAAGTATCGCGTTGTGCTAATCCACAAGCGTTATTGTGTTTTAAAATAGCAAATGTTGGTGCTTCGCCTTTAAATTCGTTCATTAAATTAACAGCAGCATCAACATCTAATAAGTTGTTGTAGCTTAGTTCTTTACCGTGAAGTTTGTTAAACATAGCTTCAAAATCACCAAAGAAAAAACCTTTTTGATGTGGGTTTTCACCATAACGTAGTGTTTTACCTTTAGTTTCGCTTATTTTTAAAACAGTTTCTTCTTTTTCAGCATTAAAATAATTGAAAATAGCACTGTCGTAATGAGAAGATACATTAAATGATTTAGCTGCAAAACGTTTTCTGTCTGCTTCAGAAACACTTCCATTATCAGCAGAAATTAACTCTAAAAATTCAGCATAGTCATCAACTGAAGATACACAAATTACATCTTTGTAATTTTTTGCAGCAGCACGAATTAAAGAAATGCCTCCAATGTCAATTTTTTCGATAATATCTTGAGTGCTTGCTCCAGAAGCAACTGTTTTTTCAAAAGGATATAAGTCAACGATAACAGCGTCAATTTGAGGAATGTCAAATTCAGCTAATTCAGCAACATCTTGAGCGTTGTCTTGACGATTTAAAATACCACCAAATATTTTTGGATGTAAGGTTTTAACTCGACCTCCAAGAATTGATGGATATGATGTAATGTCTTCGGCAGGTACAACGTCTATGCCTAAGTCATTAATGAATTTTTGTGTTCCACCTGTAGAATAAATAGTTACTCCTTGTGCGTCTAATTTTTTTACAATTGGCTCTAAACCATCTTTACTAAAAACCGAAATTAATGCCGATTTAATTGTCTTGCTGTTACTCATTTTGTTGTGTTGTGTTTTAAAGTTGCAAAAGTAGCAATTAAAAGAAGAAAAAACAGTAGAGTAATTGTATAAAGTATAAGTTTTTTTAACGAAAACGTTTACTTATCAACAAAGCTATTTTTTGAATTATATTTTTTATAAGTCGATTAGACTAAAATAGTAGCTACTTGGCTACAAACAAACTCTAAAAAATGCTCGTCATCTTTGGTGAATGGATCTGGAGTGTTAGAGTCTATGTCTATTTGACCAATATTTTCACCATTAACAAAAATAGGAATAACAATTTCTGCTTTTACAGTTATACTGCAAGCAATATAATTGTCTTGAGCAGCAACATCTGGTACTACAAAATTTTCGTTGCTTACAGCTACTTGACCACAAATGCCTTTTCCAAAAGGAATAATAGTATGATCTGTTGGTTCGCCAACGTAAGGACCTAATTTTAGTTCGTTTTTATCGCCATTTTTAAAATAAAAACCAACCCAATTGTAATAGTCTATATGAGCTTCAAGTAAAGAACAGATATTATATAGACGCTTTTCTATAGTTAAATCTGAGTTAGTGATAATAGAAGTTACTTCAGGTTTTAATTGCTCAAAATTCATGGATAAAAATTTTTGGTAAAAATATTTAAATTCATCTAAAAGGCTCACCCTTTTTAAGTAAATTTCGACAAGAATTTACGCTAGTTATTTTTTTGAAAGCACTTTTAGTGAAATATAAGTCGGTTTTAAAGTTTATACTTACATTTTTATTAGTATATGCAGTATTAACAATTGGTTATAAATTGTATTTAGATAATTCGGATGGTTCTAAATTTTATCCTGATTATTTAACTAATTTAACAGCTAAGCAAAGTAAATTGTTGTTACAAGAAGTTGGTTATGAAACACAAATAACTCCACATCCAGATGAAGCTTCTATGATGCTAATTGTTAAGGATAAATTTGTGGCTAGAGTAGTCGAAGGCTGTAACTCAATAAGTGTAATTATTCTTTTCATTTCTTTTGTTATAGCTTTTGCTGGCAAATGGAAAACTACAGCTATGTATATTTTGTCAGGAAGTGTGTTAATTTATTCCGTGAATCTTATTCGTATTGTAATTCTATCTATTGGGCTGTATCATTATCCTTGGAGAAGAGAAATATTACACACAGTAATTTTTCCATTAATAATTTATGGGATGGTGTTTTTATTATGGATGTTTTGGGTAAATCGTTTTAAAAGTTTTCAAAAGCAAAATGTCTAAAAGCGTAACATACATATTAATTTTTGTGCTATTTACGTTGTTAGTGCTAATTCGATTTTTCGAAGATTACTTGTTTTACGATCCATATTTGCAGTTTTTTGAAAATGACTATTTATATATAGATAATCCAAGAAGAGAAGTGTTTAAGCTAACTGTATTCACATCATTAAGATATGATTTGAATTCAATTATTTCCATCGGAATTATTTACTTGTTTTTTAAAGAGAAGGCTATGGTGAAACTCTCGTTACTCATTTATGTAGTAGCTTATGTGTTTTTACTTGCTGCATTTTTATATTTCGTAATTAATCCTAGACAAGAAGATTATTATTTATTCTTTAATGTACGACGCTTTTTTATTCAACCATTAATATTAATAGTGCTTCTGCCAGCTTTTTATTACCATAAACTCAAGAGGTAGTTTTTGTTAATCTATTGTAAAAGATTATAGGATAATTGAAATTTTAGTATTTTTGCATTGTGTTAAAACAACTTGTTTTTAAAATATCATCTTTTAGTTTAGCATTGCTAGTAATGTTGTCAACAGTTTCTTTTACAGTTGAAAAACATTTTTGTGGTAATGTGTTGGTTGATGTAGCTGTTTTTTCTGAAGCTAAAGACTGTAGTGGAAATGTTAGCAGTGATACTGAGAAAACAACTATGAAAAAGAAAAGTTGTTGTAAAGATGAGGTGAATGTTATGGAGGGGCAGGATGAATTAAAGGTTCGTTCGTTTGATGATATTCAATTTGAGCAACAATTGTTTTTAGCATCATATGTGTACTCATATGTTAATCTTTTTGAAGGGTTACCACAGCTTGTAGTGCCTCATAAAGATTATTCTCCACCCAATTTGGTCAAGGATATTCAAGTAGTTGACCAAGTATTTTTAATTTGATTTTTAAGTAAAATGTGTTTTGCAAGCATCCATTTGAATATGGCGCGCTTTGTTGTATATCAATAAATTGCTTGTACAAATTAATCGTAACTTAAAAATTGAATATTGAAACAATTAATATATATATTGATGTTGCTTCCTTTTTTCGCATTGTCTCAAAACGAGATTAATGGTGTAATTCTAGAAGCAGATTCAAACGATAAATTAATACCATTACCAGGAGCTAATGTGTATTGGTTAAATACTACTGTTGGAGTAGTAACAGATATTAATGGAAAGTTTACTATTCCATATCAAAATGAATATAAAAAATTAGTAATAAGTTATGTTGGGTTTAAAACAGATACTATTACTATATCTCAGCCTAAGTATATAAGACATACGCTTACATCTACTAGTGATTTAAACGAAATTACAGTTACTTCTAGAAAAAAGGCATCTGCAACTTCTTATTTAGAATCACGAAATATTATTAATGTAAGTAGTGATGAGTTATTAAAAGCTGCTTGTTGTAATCTGTCAGAGAGTTTTGAAACAAATCCATCTATTGATGTGAATTTTGCTGACGCAGTTTCAGGAACACGACAAATAAAAATGTTAGGCTTAAAAAGCCCTTATATTTTAATTACAACTGAAAATGTGCCTTCTATTAGAGGAGCTTCGCAAGCTTACGGATTAAGTTTTATTCCTGGTACTTGGGTAGAAAGTATACAAATTACAAAAGGAGCAGGTAGTGTTACTAATGGATTTGAGAGTATTGCAGGACAAATAAATACTGAGCTTAGAAAACCAACTACAGACGATAAGTTCTTTTTAAATCTTTATGGTGCTAGTAGTGAACGTTTAGAATTAAATACGCACTTTAATACTAAGCTTAGTGAAAAATGGGCAACAGGATTGTATGTTCATGGTAATACACATAATGAAGAACATGATGTAAATGATGATGGATTCCTAGATATGCCATTATATAATCAAATAAACGTAATGAATCGTTGGCAGTATACAGATACCGAAAAAGGGTTTGTTAGCTTTTTTAATTTTAGAGTATTAAATGATGAAAAGCAATCTGGTCAAGTAGATTTTAATCCTAAAACAGATAAGTTAACTACCAATGCTTGGGGAAGTGAAATTGATACAAAGCGAATTGACGTTTCTGGTAAGTTTGGATATGTAAATCCAGAGATTCCTTATCAAAGTCTAGGGTTACAGCTAGCTTATAGTAATCATAATCAAGACTCGTATTTTGGGTTAAATGAATATGATATTGATCATAGTAGTTTTTACGCAAATCTTGTGTATAATACTATTATTGGAGACTCTCGACACAAAGTAAAAACAGGATTGAGTTTTTCTAATGATGATTATGATGAAAAAGTTAATGCAACTAATTATAAGAGAACTGAGAACTCTGTAGGTGCTTTTTTTGAATATGCATTCGATAATTTAGATGCTATAAACTTAACAGCAGGTTTTAGAGTGGATCATAGTAATTTATTAGGAACTTTTGTAACACCTAGAGTGCATCTTCGTTATACGCCTTGGGAAAAATCGGCATTTAGAGCATCTTTTGGTAGAGGAAAACGTAGTGCTAATATTTTTGCTGAAAACCAAAACATATTTGCTACTTCAAGAGCTATTAATGTGGTTGAAAGTGGTGGCGAAATATATGGATTAGACCCAGAAATAGCATGGAATTATGGTGTGTCTTATTTACAAGGATTTAATTTATTTGGAAGAAAAGCTGATGTGACTGTCGATTTTTATAGAACAGATTTTAAAAATCAAGTAGTTGTAGATTACGAAAATCCTCAAGAAATTAGTTTTTATAACTTACAAGGAGACAGTTATGCAAATAGTTTTCAAACAGAATTAAACTATAACGCTGCTGAAGGTTTAGATTTAAGGTTTGCTTATAAGTTTTATGATGTACAAACACAATATACATCAGATAAATTAACAAGACCTCTAACACCAAAGCATAGAGTATTTGCAAACGCATCCTATGAAACTAAATTAAAACCCAATGGATCACGTTGGAAGTTTGATACAACCTTTAATTGGTTGGGTAAACAACGTTTTCCTTCAACAGAAAGTTACCCATTAGAATATCAAGTAGATAAATACTCACCAACATTGGCAACATTAAATGCTCAAATCACAAAAGTGTTTTCTAAAAAATTTGAAGTATATTTAGGAGGCGAGAATTTAACAAATGTAAAACAAGACAATCCAATTTTAGGAGCAGATGATCCTTTTGGAGGTAACTTTGATACTACATTTGTTTATGGTCCAATTTTTGGAAGTATGTATTACGCAGGATTAAGATTAAAATTAAATTAAAATGAAAAAAGTATTAGTATTAAGTATGATGTTATTTGGATTAATAACATTCGCGCAAAACAAAAACGCAAGAGCATCTATTGAAGTTGATGGTGTATGTATGATGTGTAAGGATAGAATTGAAAAAGCTTGTATTAAGACCAAAGGTGTTAAGTCTGCGGTTTGGAATGTAAAAACTCACGAGCTTAAATTAATTTTTGACGAACGTAAAACGAGTTTAGATACTATTAGAAAAAGTATCGCAGCAGTTGGTCATGATACAAAAGAATTAAAAGCATCAGATGAAGCTTATGAGAGTATTCATCCTTGTTGTAAGTATAGAGACGAGGAAGTTATAGAGGATCATAAAGAAGAAAAACCAATTAAAAACTAATCAATCATGAAAAAAGTAATTTTAATGTTAGCACTTATGTTTAGTGTAAGTGCAGTGTTTGTGTCTTGTAAAGACAGTGAAAAAGAAAAAACACATAACGAGCATGCTGCTGATAAAGCAGATTTAGCTTTAAATGAAAAATACCAATGTCCAATGGATTGCGAAAAAGGAAAGACTTACGATGAAGAAGGATCTTGTCCTGAGTGTAAAATGGACTTAAAGAAGGTTGAGAAAAAAGAAACTCATACACATGCAAATGGAGAAACGCATGAGAGTCATGATAATGAAAAAAAGAAGAAAACTGGTCATGAAGGTCACAATCATGATTAACAATAAAAAACCCAAAGCATATTGCTTTGGGTTTTTTATTGTTCTTTTATTATTTTTTTCTTGTCAAAAACAAAATTATGATGCTAGTCAAATTGTAGCAAAATCTATTGAAGTGCATGGAGGATTGAAAAAATGGAGAAGTATTAAAGAAATTTCATTTGATAAAAAAACTATTCTGTATTTTCCTGATGGAACAATTGAGAAAGAGTTAAACCAACATCAAATGTTTAGTTTTGTTAATGGTTTAAAGGGTAGTATTCAAGATTTAAACAAAGAAGGAATGCATGGTTTTGATTTTGATGGAAAATCATTTTTGGTAACAGATAATGATTCGATAAGAAAAGTTGAGGATGTAAATGAAATAGAATCTTTTAAATATTCTTTTTTTGCTTCTCATTATGTAATATGCCAACCTTTTGAATTGCTGAGTGAAAATGCTGAATTGATATATAATGGAATGTCTTTAGTTGATAATAAAGAATATTACAGTGTTAATGTTAGTTATAAGGATGATGACAAAGATTCGGATAAATGGACTTATTTTTTTGATGATAAAACATTCAATTTGATGTCATGTAAAGTTGATTTAACAGATCATACAAGTTTGATTGAGAATTTAAAGTATGATAATTCTACAGGGTTCAAGTTTAATGCCTATCGAAAAAGTTATAGATTAAATGAAGTAGGAGAAAAAGAATATTTAAGAGCAGAATATTGGTATTCAAATTATGAAGTAATATTAAAATAAAAAGCCTCAACAATTTGTTGAGGCTTTTTATTTTTTATGTGTCTAGGTCTCTAGATTACATCATTCCTGGCATTCCGCCTCCCATTGGTGGCATTGCAGCTGCAGGATTATCTTCTTTAATATCTACTAAAGCACACTCTGTAGTTAAAATCATTCCAGCAACCGAAGCAGCATTTTCTAAAGCAACACGAGTTACTTTTTTAGGATCGATAATTCCAACTTTAAGCATGTCTACATATTCGTCGTTTTTAGCATCGTAACCAAAGTCTTTTTTGCCTTCTAAAACTTTATTAATAACAACACTTCCTTCACCACCAGCATTTTCTACAATAGTACGTAAAGGTGCTTCAATAGCACGAGCAACAATTTGTATTCCTGTTACTTCGTCTAAGTTGTTTGTAGTTATTTTTTCTAAAGTTTTCTTAGCTCTAACTAAAGCTACACCACCACCAGCAACAATACCTTCTTCAACAGCAGCTCTTGTAGCATGTAATGCATCATCAACACGATCTTTCTTTTCTTTCATTTCTACTTCACTAGCAGCACCAACATAAAGTACAGCAACACCACCAGCTAATTTAGCTAAGCGTTCTTGTAGCTTTTCTTTGTCGTAATCGCTAGTTGTAGTTTCTATTTGCGCTTTAATTTGGTTTACACGAGCTTTAATGTTAGATGCGTCTCCGTTACCATTAACAATAGTTGTGTTATCTTTATCAATAGTTACAGTTTCAGCAGTACCTAACATGCTTAAATCAGCATTTTCAAGAGAGAAACCTCTTTCTTCAGAAATTACTGTTCCACCAGTTAAAATAGCGATATCTTCTAACATTGCTTTACGTCTGTCTCCAAATCCTGGAGCTTTAACAGCAGCAATTTTTAATCCACCACGTAACTTGTTTACTACTAAAGTAGCCAATGCTTGACCATCTACATCTTCAGCAATGATTAATAATGGACGACCAGATTGTGCAACAGGTTCTAATATTGGAAGGATTTCTTGTAAGTTAGAAATCTTTTTGTCGAATAATAAAATGTATGGATTCTCTAAATCTGCAATCATTTTATCAGCATCAGTTACAAAGTAAGGAGATAAGTAACCTCTATCAAATTGCATACCTTCAACAACATCTACATAAGTATCTGTTCCTTTAGCTTCTTCAACAGTAATAACACCTTCTTTACCAACTTTACCAAAAGCTGTAGCTATTAATTCACCAATTGTATTGTCGTTATTTGCAGAAATAGAAGCTACTTGCTCAATTTTTTCAGAAGAGTTACCAACTTTTTTAGCTTGTTTTTCTAAATCAGTAGTAATAGAAATTACAGCTTTATCAATACCACGTTTTAAATCCATTGGGTTAGCGCCAGCAGCAACGTTTTTTAAACCTTCTTTTACGATAGCTTGTGCTAAAACCGTAGCAGTAGTTGTTCCGTCTCCAGCTAAATCGTTAGTTTTAGAAGCTACTTCTTTTACCATTTGAGCTCCCATGTTTTCAAGCTCGTTTTCAAGTTCAACTTCTTTAGCAACTGAAACACCGTCTTTAGTTACAGAAGGTGCTCCAAAACTTTTACTAATAATTACATTACGTCCTTTAGGTCCTAATGTAACTTTTACTGCATTTGCTAATGCATCCACACCACGTTTTAAACCATCGCGTGCCTCTATATCAAATTTTATATCTTTTGCCATGTCTTTGTTTTTTAGTTTTTAAGAATTAAACGATTGCAAGAATGTCGCTTTCGCGCATAATTAAATAGTCTTTTCCTTCTAATTTTAATTCGGTACCTGCATATTTACCATATAAAACAGTATCTCCATTTTTTACAGTTAAAGGTTCGTCTTTTGTTCCTGTTCCTATGGCAACAACTTTACCTTTTTGAGGTTTTTCTTTTGCATTATCTGGAATAATAATTCCTGAAGCAGTTTTTGTTTCTGCTTGCATTGGTTCTATAAGAACTCTGTCTGCTAATGGTTTAATGTTTAAAGCCATTGTGTTTTATATTTATTTTAATTAATATTTGTTTTAACGCTAAAGCGTTATTCTAAAATTGTGCCAATAGGTTTAGACTGACAAACTTGCAGAAACAAAAAAGCCAACGAAATTTCGTTGGCTTTTTTGTTAGTATTTTTTGTCAGTTTATTGAACTGAGTCGTTACTTGTTGGGTTAGCAACATCTGTAGCAGTGTTATCTGTTGTAGCTGCTGGTTGCGATGTTGTTGTTGCATCACCATCTAATGCTTTAGATTCAGAATCTCCAGAAGGACCTCCAATAGCAATGTTAGATAATAATATTAATACTAATAATAGTGTAGCTAATGCCCAAGTACTTTTATCTAAAAAGTCGGTTGTTTTTTGTACACCACCTAATTGTTGTGTGCCACCACCACCGAAAGATGATGATAAACCTCCTCCTTTAGGATTTTGTACCATAATAACTACTACAAGTAGAAATGCTACAACTACGATTAGGACTAAAAATATTGAAAACGTACTCATTATTATTTATTGTTTTGTTCTTGTAATTCTTTTACTGCTTGAATTTGGTCTGCAAAGAAACTACTTTTTTCTGGATATTTCAAACTTAATATTTTATAAGATTGAATTGCTTTATCATAGTTTTTTTGTTCAAGGTAAATTCGCGCTAAAGTTTCTGTCATTAAAGACTCTGGTTGCATGATACGCTCATTTGCAATGTTATGCGTTTTAGTGTCTTTTTTTACAGGTTCAATTTTAGGGTTGTTGGTAATGAACTTATCAATTAGATCAAATTTCTTTTGTTTTTGCTCTTTATTTTTGTCACTAACTGGTTCTATTTGCTCATTTTGTTCTCTAATAATAGGTTTAAAGCTGGTAATTTTTAGCCATTCAGAGAATGAGTGTACTTCACTTTTATTAAACTCTAGAGGTTTTCCTATCTCTAGTTTTTCTTCTGGTGATGTTTCTTTAATGTTGTTGTCAACATTAATAGCAGTTTTTTCAATCTCTTGAGGTGTAGTTTCTTCTTTAGCTTTAAATAAAGAAGGATCTAAAACAGGTTCTGCGTCTTTAATATGTTGTTTTAAAGCATCGTCAATGACTACACTTTTATTGATAGAAATATCTTCAAAGTCATTAACATCAATGGTTTTTAGATGTTGAATGTTTTGTTTAATATGTAGTGAAATCTCATTTTGAAGAAAGTCTTCTGAAGTAATGAAATCAAATAAAACACTTCTGTCGGTTGTGTAAGCAGCAGTAGTTTTTAATTCTTGATTGTATTTAAAACTTTCTTTGTTTTTTAAGCCTTTAAGGTAAAGAGCTCTTGCTGATTGAAAATATGGGAATTCATTAATAATAGATTGTACATCACTAATCTGTTTAGCGTTTAAAGCTTTTGGATGTTGTAGTAAATATGTAAAATCTGTTGTGTTCATTTATAGAATTACCATTTTGCTAATGAAGCATTGATTATATCTTGTGTAATGCGGTCAAATATTTCGGTTACAGCAGTGTCTTTTTGACTTCCAACTAACTGTGCACTTCCTGCGTAATCATAAAAAAATGAAAAACGCTTTTCAAACTCAGCATCTTCATCATACTTGTCAAAAAACCTCACATTCACAGCAATAGTTAGCCTATTTTGTGCTGCTGTGTTGTCTGCTGTGGCTGTAGTTGGAGAGATTCTATATTCTACGATTTCTCCTTCATATGTTATATCTCCATTTGAAGTCACTAAACTTAAGTTGGTTTGATTTTGGATTAAATCTTCTAGAGCTATTTTAAAATCACGTTCTAAACCTGGTTCAATTAGAGGTGCATTGTTTTGAAAATAATTTACTTGAAAAGTTTTTGTTTCAGGACCTAACGAAATGCCTGAAAACGAGTATGCACCACAACTAACAATAGTTATTGTTAAAGCTAAAAAGAGTATTCGTTTTATGTGTTTCATTTTATATTAAGCTAAAGCTTATTGTATTGTTTAATGTAAATAACGTATAAATATAAAAAGCATTATAGTATTTACAACTACTTTATCTTTGCTAAAGATCGAACTGTTTTATTTTTCTATATAGTGTACGCTCACTAATGCCTAATTCGGCAGCTGCAAGTTTACGTTTTCCGTTGTGACGTTCTAAAGATTTCTTTATTAACTCTAACTCTTTATCATGTAATGATAATGTTTCCTCTTCTTGAACCTCTTCAGCAAAATGATATTTGTCTTCTTCTGGTGTTTCCTCAATAATTTCAATAGCAGGTGTAATAGGTTCTGACGTTTGTTGAGGAATAGAGAGTACTTCTGTTCTACTAGTGTCTACAATATCTTCATCATCTTTACTGTAGATTTTTTGAATTAAGCCTTCATTGTTTTTTTGAACATCTTGAGTGTTTCCACTTTTCATAAGCTCCATTGTGAGCTTTTTTAAGTCGTTTAAGTCACTTTTCATATCAAAAAGCACTTTGTACAAAATTTCACGTTCGTTACTAAAATCGCTTTCAGCTTTTTGTTTACCAATAACAGCAGGTAAGTTGCTTCCAACATCAGGAAGATAACCTCTTAAGGTGTCTGTTGTAATTGTACGGTTACGTTCAAGTACCGAAATTTGTTCAGCTACATTACGCAATTGTCTAATATTACCACTCCATCTGTATTTTTGTAATAATAGAGTAGCGTTATCATCTAGACGAATTGTTGGCATTTTGTATTTAATAGCAAAGTCACTAGCAAACTTTCTAAATAATAAATGAATATCGTCTTTACGTTTGCGAAGTGCTGGTAAATGAATTTCTACAGTACTTAATCTGTAATAAAGGTCTTCTCTAAATTTTTCTTTTTGAATGGCTTCAAACATATTAACGTTTGTAGCTGCTACAATACGTACATTGGTTTTTTGTACTTTACTAGAGCCAACTTTAATAAATTCACCATTTTCTAAAACACGTAATAAACGTACTTGAGTTGTTAGTGGTAATTCACCAACTTCATCAAGGAAAATGGTGCCGCCATCAGCCACTTCAAAATAACCTGAACGTGTTTGTGTAGCTCCTGTAAAGGCGCCTTTTTCGTGACCAAACAATTCACTGTCTATCGTTCCTTCTGGTATAGCACCACAATTTACTGCAATATATTTTCCGTGTTTACGATGAGATAATTGATGAATAATTTTTGGAATACTTTCTTTACCAACACCACTTTCACCAGTTACTAGTACAGAAATATCAGTTGGGGCTACTTGAATGGCTTTTTCAATAGCACGATTTAAACCAGCATCATTACCAATAATGCCAAAACGTTGTTTTATTGCTTGTACTGATTCCATGTTTGGTTAATTGTTATCTGAATATCCAACGGCTTCTCCCATTAAAGTAGCACTTGTACAATCAGTTATTTTTACATTTACAAACTCACCAACTTTATAGTTTTCTTTAGGGAATACTACCATAGTGTTTTGGCTGTTGCGACCAGCCCAATGAGCATCTGAACGTTTTGATGATTTCTCAATTAACACTTCTTCAACTTTTCCAACATGTGCTTGTGTGCGTTCTAAACCATGTTTTTGTTGTAATTGAATAATTTCGTTTAATCTGCGCTTTTTTACATCTTCAGGAATATCATCTTCCATTTTACGTCCAGCCATGGTTCCTGGTCTTTCAGAATAAGCAAACATGAAACCAAAGTCGTATTTTACATATTCCATTAAGCTTAATGTGTCTTGATGGTCTTCTTCAGTTTCTGTAGGGAAACCTGCAATCATATCTTGACTAATTGCACAATCTGGAATAATACGTTTTATGTTATCTATCATTTCAAAATACTCTTCACGTGTATGTTGACGGTTCATTTCTTTTAAAATGCGATTACTACCACTTTGAACAGGTAAGTGAATGTATTTACAAATGTTTTTATGTCTAGCCATGGCTTCAATAACATCCATGGTCATATCTTGTGGATTAGATGTAGAGAAGCGAAAACGCATTTTTGGTTGCGCTTTAGCGCATAAATCTAAAAGATTAGCAAAATTAACTGAGGTTGCTTTTTGCATTTCAGAAGCTTTTTCAAAATCTTTTTTTAGACCACCACCATACCATAGGTAGCTATCTACGTTCTGCCCAAGAAGTGTTACTTCTTTAAAGCCTTTACTCCATAAATCGTTAATCTCTTCAATAATACTTTGAGGATTTCTACTGCGCTCACGACCTCTAGTAAAAGGTACTACGCAAAATGTACACATATTGTCGCAACCTCTAGTAATAGATACAAAAGCAGTAACACCATTACTGTTAAGTCTTACAGGAGCAATGTCGCCATAAGTTTCTTCTTTAGATAAAATTACGTTTACAGCGTCACGACCTTCATCAACTTCGGCAATAAGATTAGGAAGGTCTTTATAAGCATCTGGACCTACAACCAAATCAACAATTTTTTCTTCTTCTAAGAATTTGCTTTTTAAACGTTCTGCCATACAACCTAAAACACCAACCTTCATGCTAGGATTAATCTTTTTTACAGCATTGTACTTTTCTAAACGTTTGCGAACGGTTTGTTCTGCCTTGTCTCTAATAGAGCATGTGTTTACCAAAACTAAATCGGCATCTTCAAGGTTTTGAGTAGTGTTAAATCCTTCGTTTTGTAAGATTGATGCAACAATTTCACTATCACTAAAATTCATTTGGCATCCATAACTTTCAATAAAAAGTTTACGTTGGTTGCCTTCTTTTTTATTCATAATAAGGCTTTCACCTTGTTTTTTCTCGTCTATAATCTTTTCCATAAGTCGCTTTGAAACCTTTGATGGTCAATAAGTATGCAAAGATACAATTAATTTGGGTTTTATGACAAAGTGGCAGATTAAGATTTTTTGATTTCATAGAATAAACCAGTTTCTTTGAAAGTATATTAATACAACCAAACAAAATTATTATGAATACACTTAGTTCAATTAAAGAAAAAGTGGCGCGTTCTAAAGACTTAGATTTTGGAACAATTTTTAGCGAATCAATAGAGCTTTTTAAAAAGACATGGCTTCAAGGTTTTTTATTGCAAATATTTACCATTGTTGTGATGTTACCTCTTATAATTGTGCTCTATATTCCATTGATAGGTTTAGTTATAGCTCAAGCTGAAGGAGGTTATGGTGATCCAGATGCTTTTAGTGGCTTTTTTGCAGGAATGTCTTTGTTGTACATATTATTTGTCTTTGTTGGAATTTTTGTGTTAGGAGCTGTTTCGGTAGCGCTAAATGCAGCTTTTTTTAGAATGATGCATAAATTAGACGATAATCAACAGGTGTCAACTTCAGATTTTTTCTATTTCTTAAAAGGAAAACACTTAAGTAAGTTGATGTTGCTTATGATAATTTCAACGTTAATAGCTATACCAGCTGCTTTATTGTGCTATATTCCTTTAATATATGTAATTGTACCAATGTCATATTTTTCATTGGTTTTTGCTTTTAATCCGGAACTAAGCGTGGGAGATATTGTGAGTGCAAGTTTTAGTATTGGTAATAAAAAGTGGTTGATTTCTTTTGGGTTAGTTATTGTAGCTTCTTTACTTTCTCAAATAGTTGGAGCTTTATTATGTGGTATTGGTGTTTTATTTACAGCTACATTTGTTTATCATCCAACATATTTAATATATAAAAATGTGATTGGTTTTGAAGAGGGTAGTGAAATTGCTCAAATAGGAACTTCTAACGAATAAGAAATAGCGAATGGCAACTTTTGAAGATGTAAAAAGAAAAATAGAAATTAACAAAGAAGTTAGTTTTGGTGATGTTTTAGATAATTGTTTTACCTTATTTAAAAAGATTTGGTTAAAAGGTTTTGTGGTCATAATTATTATTATGGCTATAGCTTTTTTAATGAATTTACTATTTACTGCAATTGGTTTAGGGACAGATTCAAACGTTTTTCTTTTGGATGGGGATTTTGATTTTTATTCAGTGTATTCAACGCAAATATTATATGGTTTTCCACAGACTATAATAATGAGTACTATTACAATTGGCTTATTGGCAGGATTTTATAAAATATGTAAGGAAGAGGATGTAAATAATAATCAAATAGATCATTTCTTCCACTATTTTAAGTCTGAGTGTTTTTCTAAGCTTTTTATGTTAGGTATTATTTATTCTGCAATAGCTTTAGTCGCACAGTTAATGTTTATGATACCATATATATATGCATATGTACCACTTGCTTATTTTTCTATAGTTTTTTCAAATAATCCAGATTTAAGTGAAATGGAAATAGTAAAGCTTAGTTTTAATATTGGTACAAAAAAATGGTTAGTATCTTTTGGTTTGTTGTTTGTATGTGCAATAATAGGAATGTTAGGGATAATAGGTTGTGGTATAGGTCTTTTGTTTACAATTTCAATTGCATATTTGCCAGTTTACTTTATATATAAGGAAGTAGTTGGATTTGATGATTTAACAGAGATTGACCAAATAGGAACTAGTCAAATGGATTAAATTTTCTTTAAATATTATGTTAAAAGCCTGCGTTTAGCAGGCTTTTTTATGCGTTTTATCTAGCTTAAAAATTTGCGAATAAAAAAAATCATATACATTTGTACCTCTTAAAAAACAAAATATGGCTAAGAATTTAGTGATTGTTGAGTCACCTGCTAAGGCAAAAACTATTGAAAAATTTCTCGGAAAAGACTTTAAAGTTGAATCTAGTTTTGGACATATAGCAGATTTACCTTCAAAGGAGTTGGGAGTTGATGTTGATGGAGATTTTAAGCCAAAGTATCAAGTCTCTAAAGATAAAAAAGCAGTAGTTAAAAAACTAAAAGATTTAGCAAAGAAAGCTGAGTTGGTTTGGTTGGCTAGTGATGAGGATCGTGAGGGAGAAGCTATTGCGTGGCATTTAGCAGAGACATTAAAACTTGATAAAGAAAAGACAAGAAGGATTGTTTTTCATGAAATCACAAAGTCTGCAATTAAGAAAGCAGTAGAGAATCCAAGAGGAATTGATTATAATCTTGTAGATGCACAACAGGCAAGACGTGTGTTAGATAGAATTGTAGGTTATGAGTTGTCGCCTGTATTATGGAGAAAAGTAAAAGGAGGTTTATCGGCTGGTAGAGTACAGTCTGTGTCAGTAAGACTTATAGTAGAAAGAGAAAGAGAAATTCAATCTTTCACTCCAGAAGCTTCATATAGAATAGATGCTGAATTCAAAACCGAAAAAGGACAAGTTTTTAAAGCGAAGCTGCCTAAGACATTTGCTTCAAAAGAAGAGGCTCAAAAGTTTTTAGAGTCAAATATTTCTGCTGATTTTAGTGTTGCAGATCTTCAGAAAAAACCAGCAAAAAAATCACCTGCTGCACCTTTTACAACTTCAACACTTCAACAGGAGGCTTCTCGTAAGTTGTATTTTTCAGTAAGTAAAACAATGACCATGGCACAGCGCTTGTATGAAGCTGGTTTGATTACTTATATGAGAACAGATAGTGTAAACTTATCTGATGAAGCTAGAAGTGCAGCTGAGGAAGAAATTAAGAAAGCTTACGGTTCAAACTATAGTAAACCTAGAAATTATAAAGGAAAATCAAAAGGAGCTCAAGAAGCGCATGAGGCAATTAGACCAACCGATTTTTCAAGACATTCTGTGGCTGTAGATAGAGATCAAGCACGTTTGTATGAGCTTATTTGGAAAAGAGCAATTGCATCTCAAATGAGTGAAGCTCAGTTAGAGCGAACTAATGTTAAGGTGAAAGCGTCAACACATAATGATACATTTAGTGCTAACGGAGAGGTAATAAAGTTTGACGGATTTTTAAAAGTGTACTTAGAAGGTACTGACGAAGAAAATTTAGAGCAAGAAGGAATGTTACCTGCGTTAGAGGTTAATGAAACTTTGCTTAATAATTATATTACTGCAACCGAACGTTATTCAAGACCACCTTATAGATTTACTGAAGCATCTTTAGTGAAAAAATTAGAAGAGTTAGGTATTGGTAGACCATCTACTTATGCGCCAACAATTTCTACAATTCAAAATAGAGGTTATATAGAAAAAGGTACTGTTGAAGGAGTAGAGCGTAACTATTCGCAATTAACTTTAAGTAATGGTGCTGTAAATGATAAACTATTGACAGAAAAAGTAGGTTCAGATAAAGGTAAGTTAGTGCCAACAGATATTGGTATGATTGTAACCGACTTTTTAGTAAATCATTTTGAAGCAATTTTAGACTATAATTTTACAGCTAAGGTTGAAGAAGATTTCGATGATATTGCTGAAGGTAAAGAAGATTGGACTAAAATGATGAAAGACTTCTATAAAGGATTCCATCCACAAGTAGAAGATGTGAAGCAAAATGCCGAAAGAGAATCTGGTGAGCGTATTTTAGGTACAGACCCTAAAACAGGAAGACAAGTAAGTGTTAGGTTAGGTAAGTTTGGACCAATGGTGCAAATAGGAACTGTTGATGATGAAGAGAAACCTTTATTTGCTAGTTTGTCTCCAGACCAACAGCTAACAGCAATTACTTATGAGGAAGCAATGGACTTATTTCAACTTCCTAAAGATCTTGGTGTTTACCAAGGTGAAGATATAGTAGTTAATAATGGACGTTTTGGGCCATATGTTAAGTTTGGAAAAAAATACGTGTCATTACCAAAGGGTAAAGATCCTTTAACTGTAGAGTTAGAGGATGCAATTATTCTTATTAAAGAAAAAGAAAAAGCTGATGCGCCTATTTATGAATATCAAGGGTTGCCAGTTCAAAAAGGAAAAGGACGTTTTGGACCATTTATAAAATGGAACAATATGTTTATTAATGTAAATAAAAAATACGACTGGGATAATTTATCTGATAATGATATTATCACTTTAATTGAAGATAAAATTCAAAAAGAAAAAGATAAACTAATCCATGTTTGGGAAGAAGAAGGTATTCGTGTTGAAAAAGCGCGTTGGGGACGACACAATATTATTAAGGGGAAAACAAAAATAGAACTTCCTAAAACAGTTGACGTATCAAAATTTACTTTAGAAGAAGTGCAGGCAATAATAGAAAAGAATGCACCAAAGAAAAAAACTACCAAAAGAAAAACCACAGCAAAAAAGAAATAACTTATGAATTTCAACTTTCTTTCTCCAGTTCAGGACTTAGTATTAGCGCATAATCAATTATTGTCTAACCAAGTTCTAGGCAGAAAGTTAAAGATACATTCCGCTCAGCATGGTATTCCAGATTTAGACGATGTTCAAATTGCTGTTATTGGCGTTTTAGAGAATAGAAATGACGTCAATTATATTGGTGAAGAATTTCAGTTAAGTGAAATTAGAAAAGCCTTATATGGACTTTTTCCTGGTAATTGGTACTTAAATATTGCTGATTTAGGAGATATTAAAAAAGGAAATACTGTAGAGGACACCTATTTTGCTTTGCGCACTACAGTTTCAGAGTTATTAGAAAAAAAAATTATACCAGTTATAATTGGAGGTAGTCAAGATTTAACTTTTCCTGTTTATCGTGCTTACGATGAGTTAGCTCCAATGGTAAATATTGTAAATGTCGATAAAAGCTTCGATTTAGGAGATTCTTCCAAACCAATAAAGAATAATAGCTTTTTAGGAAAAGTAATTTTAGAAGAGCCATATAACTTATTTAACTACGCTACTATAGGGTATCAAACTTATTTTAACTCTCAAGAAGAAATAGATTTGATGGATAAATTGCATTTTGAGGCTTATAGACTTGGAGAAATCATAAATAATATTAGTTTTGTGGAGCCGATTATGAGAGATGCGAATATTGTAAGTATAGACTTGCAAAGCGTAAGGTCTTCAGAGTTAAGTACTAAGCAGAAATATTCGCCAAATGGGTTCGATGGAAGAGAGATTTGTGCTATTTCTAGATATGCAGGAATTAGCAATAAAGTAAGCTCTTTTGGTCTTTTTGAATACAAACCTTCAAAAGATGACGAAGCTACCTCAATGTTAATGGCTCAAGTTATTTGGTATTTTATAGAAGGTGTTAACTGTAGAGTTAAAGATGATGATTTTGCAGATGATAGAAATTACAAAAAATATATTGTTTTAGTAGATGATGATGAGTTAACATTTTACAAGAGTAATAAAACAGGGCGTTGGTGGGTAGAAATACCTTTTTTACCAAATGTTAATAATAAATTAAAACGTCACACGTTATTACCTTGCATGCATGAAGATTATTTATCTGCATGCAATGGAAAGATACCAGAAAGATGGTATAAAGCCTATAAAAAGAATAGTCTTTAAAGAAAATGCAAATTGTTTAGTTAAAGTATCGATGAAATGCATTTTTTTTAGATAAAATGCAATTTTTTTAAATAAAAAGTTGTTTTTTTAGAAATATATAAATAAGTTTACGCCTCAAATTTTAAAGGCAAAATAATTAACCCTATATGAAGAAGTTAGTATTATTAACCGCAGTTTTAGCTATGTTGACCAGTTGTGGATCTGGAGATAGAGGAGAATTGGTTGGAGTTAAAGGTAAAAAATGGCATCCTGAGAAGCCTTATGGTATGACGCTTGTACCAGGTGGAGCCTTTATTATGGGTAAATCAGATGATGACCTTGCAGGTGTTAAAGATGCACCAACTAAAACAGTTACTGTTAGATCATTTTATATGGATGAAACAGAAATTACAAACAGCGAATATCGTCAGTTTGTAAACTGGGTTAGAGATTCTATAATTAGAACTAAATTAGCTATTCTAGCTGATGAGACTGGAAAAAATCCAACAGACGATCCAGATGGTATAGGTCAATTCGCATTTAAAGGAGCAGATACTACAGATATGAGTGTATATGAAAAATATATGCTTGATAACTATAGTGGTTTAGGAGATACTGGTTACGAAGGTTATAAATTAAACCACGATGTAGATTTAATTTTTGATACTGAAGAATATCCAGATGCTGAATATGCTGAGGTTATGGATACAATGTACTTACCATTAGAAGAATCTTACAATGGACAACGTACTTGGGATGTTTCAAAATTTGAATTTGAGTATACTTATATGGACATTAAAACTGCAGCTAAGTATAAAGAGCTTAGACGTAGTGATGTAATTATTAAAGAAAAAGTTCCTGTATATCCTGATACTACAGTTTGGATTAGAGATTTCTCTTATTCTTATAATGAGCCAATGCATAATGACTATTTCTGGCACGATGCTTATGGCGATTATCCTGTAGTAGGAGTTAGCTGGAAACAAGCTAGAGCATTTTGTCAATGGAGAACATTGAATAAAAATACTTACCAAAAATCTAGAAAAAGACAATTTGTAAACGGATTTAGATTACCATCTGAAGGAGAGTGGGAATACGCTGCAAGAGGAGGTCTGCAAGGAGCAACGTTCCCTTGGGGTGGGCCATATGCTAAAAATGACAGAGGTTGTTTTATGGCAAACTTTAAACCTTTAAGAGGTGATTATGCTGCTGATCAAGCTTTATATACTGTTGAAGCGGATGCTTACGAGCCTAACGATTATAACTTATATAATATGGCAGGTAACGTTTCAGAATGGGTAATGTCATCTTACGATCCTTCTTCTTACGAATACTCTTCTACAATTAACCCTAATGTTAATGACGAAGAAAATGAACGTAAAGTTGTAAGAGGTGGTTCTTGGAAAGATGTTGCATACTTCTTACAAGTAAGTTCTAGAGATTACGAATACGCTGATTCTGCAAGAAGTTATATTGGTTTCCGAACTGTTCAAGATTACATGGGAACTGAAGTTACAGCAAACGCTGCAACAAATAGCAAGAAAATCAGAAGAAGATAAAAAACAAAAACAAACTAAAAACAAAATATATTTAACTTAACTAAAAACACAATTTATTATGGCACAAAAAGGTAAAATCACAGTTACTAATATGATTTATGGATTAGGAGCAGCAATCGTTATTGTTGGAGCTCTATTTAAAATCCAACACTGGCCTTACGGTTCTGAGATTTTAACATTAGGTATGATTGTTGAGGCATTGGTATTTACCTATTCTGCTTTCGAAAGACAATCTGCAGATTTAGATTGGTCATTAGTATATCCAGAATTATCTGGAGGACAATCTACAGGTAAGAAAGCTAAAAAAGAAGAGCCTAAAGATGCTGAAGGTATGTTATCTAAGAAATTAGACAACTTATTAAGAGACGCTAAAATTGACGGAGAATTAATGGCTAGCTTAGGTGAGAGCATTAAAAACTTTGAAGGTGCTGCTAAAGGAATCTCTCCAACTGTTGATTCAATGGCTGCTCAAAAGAAATATAGCGAAGAAATGTCTTTAGCTGCTGCTCAAATGGAATCATTAAATAGCTTATACAAAGTACAAATGGAAAGCGCTAATAGACAAGCTGCAATTAACGAAGAGTCTGTAGAAAATGCAGCTAAGTTAAAAGAGCAAATGCAATCATTAGCGTCTAACTTATCTTCTTTAAACGGAGTATATGGTGGAATGCTTTCTGCAATGAACAAAAACTAATTAGTTTAACCAATTTAATTTTAATTTAAAAAACTAGTTAGAAATGGCAGGAGGAAAAGCATCTGCAAGGCAGAAAATGATTAACTTGATGTATTTAGTATTCATCGCGATGATGGCTATGAATATGTCAAAAGAAGTACTTTCAGCGTTTGGTTTAATGGAAACTAAATTCGCTAACTCAAACGAAGCTACAACTGATAGAAATGATAAGTTATTAGCAGACTTGAAAGTAAAAGGAGATGAAAATCCAGAGCAATTTAAAGTACCAGCTGCAAGAGCAGAACAAGTAAAAATTGCTACAGATAAATTTTATACTTATTTAGCAGGCTTAAAAGCTGACTTAATTAAGCAAGGAAAATACGAATTAAACGAGCAAGGAAAATTACCTTTCGAAGCAATGGATAAAACAGATATCCTTGACGAAATGTGGTTTACTGGAGATCGTTTATCTAAACCTGGAGAAGCAGTTATGGCAGAAATAGAAGCTTATAAAGCGTCTATTAACGAAATTCTTGCAACTGACGAAAGTTATAGAGGACAAGCTGATGCTTTCAATAAATTGTTTAGCACAGAGAAGGTTCCTAATAAAGATGGTAAAGAAATCGATTGGTTATCTTATCACTTTAAAGGATTCCCAGCTATTGCATCTTTTACTAAGCTTACAGCAATGCAAAATGATGTTAAAGTAACAGAATCTGAAATGTTAAGTTTATTCTTAGGTAACATTGTTTCAGAAGCTACAACACTTAATAACTATCAAGCTATTGTATTAGCTGATAAATCTGCATTCTTTGCTGGAGAAAAATTCCAAGGTAGAGTTGTAATTGGTAAGTATGCTAATGTTCCTCCAACTAAATTAGTAGTTAAAGGAGAGGAAATCAATTTATCTGAGGCTATTGATTCTACAGGAGCTGCAACACTTAACTTTAATGTTGGTAATGTAGGCGAAGGAGAAATTGATGGAGAATTTACATTCATTGAGAATGGAGAGGAATTAAAAATTCCTATTAAAGCAAACTATGTTGTTGTACCAAGACCAAACTCTGCTACAATTTCTGCAGACAAAATGAATGTTGTGTATCGTGGTGTTGAAAACCCAATGACAATTTCTTTTGCTGGTGTACCAGATAACAAAGTAAATGCTAATGCACCTGGATTAAGAAAGGTTGCTAATGGTAAATATATCATGAGTCCTCAAGGTGGTAGAGAAGTTACAATTAGTGTTTCTGCTACTTTAGATGATGGAACTCCAACAGCTGATAAGAAATTATTCAGAATTAAAGATATTCCAAAACCAGAAGGAACAATTGCTGGAACACCAAACAATGTTAAGTTACCTCGTAACAATGTTGAGATAGCTACAATTGGTGCACAATTACCAGATTTCGATTTTGAGTTACCATTAACTGTAACTTCATTTAAAATCAAGATTCCTGGACAACCATCTGTTAACGTTAACGGAAACAAGTTAAACTCACAAGCTAAGTCTGCTTTACGTAGAGCTAAGCGTGGTGATGGAATTCAAATTTTTGATATTAAAGTAAAAACAAACAGTAGTGTAAGAATCAAAACTGCTTCGCCAGTATTTGTAGAATTAGCTAACTAATAATATACTTTAATAAAAACATTTACGTTAGTAAGTGTAATAATGAGAGAAGTCTCAATTATAAACAATTAAGTAAGATGAAATTAAAAAATGTTGTATTAACCCTTGTAGCTGCTTTTTCAATAAGTACAGTTACAGCTCAGGCAAATATTTTAAATGCTAAAAGTCCAGACCAAATCGGTGTTAAAACTGATGCGCAATTGGCTTTAGATAATGATAAGCCTTTAGAGTATGGTTATGTTGATGATAGAGATATTTTATACTCTAGAATGACTTGGGAAAGAGTAGTGCTTGATGAGCGTGTAAACTTCCCTTTATATTATCCTGTTGATACAAATAATATTGGTAAAGAAAGACGTTCTTTATTTGATGTATTATATTCAAATGTAAAGAATGGAAATATTGAAAATATTTATGACGATTCTTACTTTACAACTAAAAGAACTATAAAGGATTTACAAGCATCAATGATTAAAATTGATACTTTAGATATTGGTTACGATCAATTCAATGCTGAAGGACGTGTAGATCCAGAATATATTACTAAAAGAGAAATAGCATCTTATGATGTTAGTGCTTATTTAATTAAAGGACTTTGGTACTTTGATAAGCGTCAAGGTGAGTTAAAGTATCGTTTATTAGGAATTGCACCTGCAGCTCCAGATGTAAACTTTATTGACTCTGAAGATGAAGCAAATAAAGAACCAATTCCATTATTTTGGGTATTCTTCCCAGATGCTAGAGAAATCTTGCATGAAGCAAAATCTTTTAATAACAAAAATAGTGCAATGCCATTATCTTTTGACCACTTGTTAAACTCAAGACGTTTTAATGGTTATGTTTACCAAGAAGAAAACGTACAAGGTGATAGAGCGGTTAAAGACTACATAGTTGATAATGCATTGATGCAACTTTTAGAATCAGACAGAGTTAAAGAGAAAATTAGAAACTTTGAACAAGATATGTGGAGTTACTAATTAATTAGTAACAAAACAAAAGAAAAACGCTTACAGTAACTGTAAGCGTTTTTTTTATTCATTAATTTTGTAGCATGAAAATAGATTATATAGTAGTTGGAGCTGGTTTAGCAGGTATTATGTTTTGTGAAGAGCTAAGAGCAAATAATAAATCATTTGTTTTAATTGATGATGCGTCACAGCAATCTTCTACTGTGGCAGGTGGCTTGTATAATCCTGTTGTATTAAAAAGATTTACACCTGTTTGGAAGTCAAAAGAACAACTTGCATTAGCACTTCCAAAATATAAATTACTAGAAAGTGATTTAGATATTACCTTAGATTATAAAATTCCTATCTATCGACTGTTTGCTTCTGTTGAAGAGCAAAACAATTGGTATTTGGCTTGTGATAAGCCTGCACTTTCAGACTTTCTTTCAACAAATATAATTACTGATAAGCATGAGTTTATTTCTTGTGATTATGGATTTGGAGAAGTACTAGATACAGGACGCATTGATACTGGAACTTTAATACAATCCTACAAAGCATATTTAAGCAAAACAAATCAATTTTTAGATGAATCATTTATATATGATAGATTAATTGATAACGGAGCCGAAGTTCATTATAAAAATATTACTGCTAATCAAATCGTATTTGCTGAAGGTTATGGAGTAAAGAATAACCCATATTTTAATGACTTGCCTTTAAATGGTACTAAAGGAGAACTTTTAACGATACATGCTCCTGATTTAAAAATTGACTATATACTTAAATCGAGTGCTTTTTTAATTCCACTAGGAAATGATAAATACATTTTAGGCGCTACATACGAATGGAAAGATAAAACTAACAATATAACTGTAGAGGCGAAAGAAGAGTTGTTAAATAAGCTTAAAACCTTTTTAAAATGTGATTTTACAGTAATTAGTCAAATCGCAGGAATTAGGCCTACTGTAATTGATAGAAGACCATTAGTAGGACAGCATTCAAAACATAAAAATATGTATGTTTTAAATGGTCTTGGTACAAGAGGAGTTATGATAGCACCTTATGTAGCTCAGCAACTTTATAAACTTATTGAAGATGGAGTAGCTTTAGAAAACGAAATAGATATTAATCGTTTTTATTAATTTTTTTAGCAATAGATTTATCGTAATGCATAAAAATATTAATCCAAATATTTCTGGAAAGTCTCATTATTATTGGTAAAAATACAATAAGAGTACCTACAATAGCTATAAATGCAGCTATTAAATTAGATCCAAGAAATAAATAGCTAACAATAAATGCAGCAACAGCAAACGCAACACCAACTGCATAACTAACATACATTGAACCATAAAAGAATGAAGGCTCAATTTTGTATTTGGTATGACAATGGGAGCAGTTTTCGTTCATTTTTAACACATCGATAATAGCATAAGGATTAGTATTTTGGTACATACTTTCGTTATGACATTTAGGACATGCGCCTTTTAAGATGCTGTATAGTTTATTTCCTTTTTTTAACATGTCAATTATGTTATTTTAGCGCTTTATTAAACACAAAATTAATCTTTAATAGATTAATAAATGTAACTTTTGTAACAAAATGCTAAATATTCATAAGCTATCTGTTTCCTTTCAAGGCGACTATTTATTTCAAGATATTTCTTTTAGATTAAAAGGAGGAGATAGTGTTGGTCTTATTGGAAAAAATGGTGCTGGGAAATCTACGCTACTAAAGATAATTGCTGGCGATCTAGAGCATGATTCTGGTCAGGTAGCCGAAGAAAAAGAAATCAAACTCGGTTTTTTAAGACAGGATATTGATTTTGTATATGGGCGAACTATACTTGAAGAGTCTTACCAAGCATTTTCAGAAATAATAGCTTTAGAAGCTAAACTGGAAGAAATAAATACACAATTAGCAGAACGAACAGATTACGAGAGTGAAGCGTACAACAACTTAATGATAAGTCTGAATGAAATTCAGCATCAATATGAAATTTTAGGAGGTTATAGCTATAAAGGAGATACAGAAAAAATACTTCAAGGTTTAGGTTTTAAAAGAGAGGATTTTAATAAGTTAACTGATACCTTTTCAGGAGGATGGCGCATGCGTATAGAGTTAGCCAAATTATTACTTCAAAATAATGATATTTTATTATTGGATGAGCCAACAAACCATCTTGACATAGAATCTATCATATGGTTAGAGAGTTTCTTAAAAAATTATTCTGGAGCAGTTGTAATTGTATCTCATGATAAGATGTTTTTAGATAATGTAACAAATCGTACAATCGAAATTTCACTAGGACGAATTTATGATTATCCTAAACCATACTCTCAATATTTAGTATTAAGAGAAGAAGTTAGAACATTGCAACTGGCATCTCAAAAGAATCAGCAAAAACAGATTGAACAAACTGAGAAATTGATTGAAAAATTTAGGGCAAAAGCTTCTAAGGCAACAATGGCTCAATCATTAATTAAGAAATTAGATAGAATTGAAAGAATTGAAGTTGATGAAAATGATAATAGTGTCATGACTTTAAACTTTCCTATATCTGTAGTACCTGGAAAAGTTGTTATTGAAGCAGAAAATGTTCATAAAAGTTATGGTAGTTTAGAAGTGTTAAATGCTGTTAACCTATCGGTAGACAGAGATAGTAAGATAGCCTTTGTTGGACAAAATGGTCAAGGTAAATCCACGCTCGCAAAAATTATTGTTGGTGAGTTAGAGCATGAAGGCTTAGTTAAGTTAGGTCATAATGTGCAAATAGGATATTTTGCCCAAAACCAAGCTGAATACCTTGATGGTAACAAAACTGTTTTGGATACTATGATTGATTCAGCAAATGAATCTAATAGAGCAAAAGTAAGAGATATATTAGGAGCTTTTTTATTTAGAGGTGATGATGTTGAGAAGTATGTGAGAGTGCTCTCCGGTGGTGAAAGAAATAGATTAGCTTTGGCTAAGCTTTTACTTCAACCATTAAATATTTTAATAATGGATGAGCCAACAAATCATTTAGATATTCTTTCCAAAAATGTTTTAAAAGAAGCGCTTATTAAGTTTGAGGGAACACTTATTTTGGTATCGCATGATAGAGATTTTTTACAAGGCTTGACTAATAAAGTTTATGAGTTTAAAGACCAAAAAATAAAAGAATACTTAGGAGATATAGATTTTTATTTAGAGCAACGAAATGTTGAAAACCTTAGAGAGATTGAAAAAAGAGATGTTGTAAAAAATGAAGAAACAAAGACTAATAATAAACAATCCTATCAACAGCAAAAGCAACTTAAATCTTTAAATAATAAATTAAGTAAGATTGAATCAAATATTTCTCAGTTAGAAAAAGAAATAAAAGAAATAGATGTCGAGCTAGAAGTAAATTATACCGAAACTGTTGCTAACCCTAATTTTTTTGATGAATATCAAAAAAAGAAGGATGCTTTAGAAGCATTAATGATACAATGGGAAGATATTCAAATACAAATTGAAGAATTCGATTTGTAAGTAAATTCTTTCTACAGTGTATTTCATCGAATAAAATTGTCTTTTAGTCTGATTACCTGTATATTCGTAGTAGATTAAGCCCTCAAAAAAATCTACTATTATGAAAACCATTAAGCTAACATTGTTGTTTTGTCTTGTTTCAGTTTTGTCTTTTGCAAGCGTAACTGTTAAAGAAAAAGAAGCATTAATCTCATTATATAATGCTACACAAGGCAATAATTGGACTAATACTTGGGATTTAACATCTCCTATTTCTACTTGGTCTGGTGTAACACTTAAAGATGATAAAGTTGTAGCTTTAGATTTAAGTTTTAATAACCTTACAGGAACATTACCAAATGAGTTAGGTGACTTAGTAAATTTAGAGTCGTTAAACTTATTCCGTAATAATATTTCAGGAAACATTCCAAGTTCTATAGGGAAATTAAATAACCTTAAACATTTAAATATTTCATTTAATAGTTTAGAAGGTGAATTGCCTAATTCTATTGGAAATTTAAGCTCATTAGTAAGTTTAGAATTATTTATGAATAGAATAGAAGGTGAGTTACCTGTTGCTCTAGGGAATTTATCTAATCTTGAAAAATTAGAAATGTTTAATAATGACTTTCATGGTAATATTCCTTCAGAAATAGGAATGTTATCAAACTTAAAAGAGTTGTCATTAAGCAGTAATAGATTATCAGGAAAGATCCCAACAACTATTAAAAATTTATCTAAACTAGAGAAGTTAAGTTTATTTGATAATAAATTATTTGGACCAGTACCAGCAAGTCTAGGTGCTTTAGCTAAACTTGAGGAAGTAATACTTTCAGATAATTTATTTTTTGGTAACGTGCCTATGGAATTAGCTAACTTAACAAATTTAAAAGTGCTAATGCTTAATAATAATGATTTGAAAGGTGATTTTGCAGCCTTACAATTAGCAATACCTACAGGAGTTCAATTTGAGTATAAAAACTTAAATGACACAAAAAATTCATCTCTTGCAGGAACAGATTAGAACATTTACATAACAGATTTTATATTGAAAATGTCACCTTTTAAAAAGGGTGACATTTTTTTTAAATTTATACTTGTAATAATGAAAAAGGGTTGTATATTTGCAGTCCAATATCGCGGGATAGAGCAGTAGGTAGCTCGTCGGGCTCATAACCCGAAGGTCACAGGTTCGAGTCCTGTTCCCGCTACTAAGGTAAAAGCGCCAGAATCAAACGGTTTAGTTCACTCTAAACCGTTTTTTTTATGTCTACATTAAACGAAATCCTTACATTTGAACACGAAAGTGAACACGTTTTTGAACACAATTTACTATTGAAGAAACAATTTTCTACCCCAAAAATCTACACTGCAAACGGTGACCTTAAAAAGCGATGGTATGTTTATTTTTCATATCGTAACCCTGACACAGGCAAACTACAACGCATGAAAAATATTTATGGGAAGGCAAACACTTATAAAACAAAAGAAAATCGCCTTTCTGTATTAACAACCTACTCCAAAAGATTACAATTGCTTTTAAATGATGGTTATAATCCATTTAAGGATAATACAGATTTGTTTATTAATAAAAGGCAAGATTCTAAAGTCAAAAAAGAAGTGAAACCTAATGAAGTAGCTGAAGTAATTAGTATTAATGAAAAACAATCAATAAAATCGAGTAGTGTCATTAAAGAAACATCATTAGTCGAGGGTTTTGATAAAGGTTTAAAGCTTAAGCAAAATTTAGTAAGTGAACGTACTTTAAAGGACTATAAAGGAAGAGTAGGTAAGTTTATCAATTGGATTAATGAACACTTCTCTGAAGTTAAAACGATTGAACAATTAACTAAAAAGATGACGATGGCATTTTTAAATGATGTTCAAGTTAGAACATCAGCTAGAAATAGAAATAATTATCGTATTGATTTAGGAAGCATCATGCAAGTTTTAGAGGATAATGAAATCATGCTAGTAAATTTCATGAGAAGGATACCAGTTTTAAAAACCAAGCCTGAACGTCATAAAAGATATACAGCCGAAATGCAAGAGCAAATCTTTAATCTTCTTGAGAAAGAAGACCCTATATTGCTGCTGTACATTAAATTTATTAGCTACAACCTTTTAAGACCTATCGAGGTTTGTAGGCTTCGTGTTAAGGATATTGATTTAAAAAATAATACTGTACAGTTTAAAGCTAAGAATAGTACTTTAAAGACAAAAATCATCCCTAAAATTCTTAAGGATGACTTACCAGATATATCAAAGTTAAAACCTAATAATTTTCTATTTACTGCATCTGAATTTGGAGGACAATGGGATGCTACCGAAACTAATAGAAGAGACTATTTTACAAAACGTTTTAAAAAGGTGGTTAAAGATCATTTTAACTTAGGGAATGATTATGGTTTATATAGTTTTAGGCATACCTACATAACAAAACTTTACAGACAGTTAGAAAAGGAATTTGACCCTAATACTGCCAAAAGTAAATTAATGCAAATTACAGGTCATTTAACTATGGATGCTTTAGAGAAATATTTACGGAATATAGATGCCCAACTACCAGCAGATTATTCGGAATTATTAAAATAATATTAGCAGCTTATGAATCACATCTTTTATGCTATTCGAGACAATCTTTTAAGGTCATATATTTATTACATTCCTGATAGTCTTTTTGAGAACATTAATAAAACAGCCTATAAGAATCTAATCAAAAAGACCGATTTAAATAAAGTAAGTTATTTTGATGAAGATAGAATTGGTTCTACAAATCTTAGTAATATAAACACTATTGACTTTGTTACTAAATCAAAATACTTACAGGAGAATATACTGCAATTATTTAAAGCAAAAGAAACAATAAATGCTATAGAATTTCAATTTGTTTTAGACGCCTATAAAGAACATCTAGGTATCCATACATTTCTTACTGAACAAATGGCTAAACATTTGAAAACTTATATAAAAAATGTTACACCAACCATAGAAAATCTTTTTCAAAAACAAGCCCAAGATTTTGCTAAACATTTTCAGCAAATGACAGTGCATTTTGGAGCGATAGAAAAGCCTCAGTTTTCAGACAAGAATATAGTTGAGCGATTCAAAGAAAAGTTCTCTCAACCACTTGCCGAAAAATTAGAGTTTCCAAAAATCAACACAGTTGACACACCAATTATAAAAAAAGAAAAGAAACCGAGAAAAAAACAACCTATTATCACAAATGAAGAAGCTGATAATTTTTTATTAGAAACTGTCTTTAATGTAGATTTTAGTAAAGTCAAATAAAAATGTGACTACACTTGTAGTCAAAAATCGAACCGTTGCAAGGGTAGTTTGAACCGTTGCAACCATAAAAATGAACTGTTGATTTTAGTTTTTGAACCGTTGCACTTAATATAACGAACCGTTGCTGGAGACTACAACTGTAGTCTATTTGACTACTATTGTAGTCAAATTTCTTACCGAAAACGGATTTTTTTCAGTTGACTGTTTTTGAAACTGGTTTCTTAAAATTCTAAAAAAATCGAAAAATTAAACTAGGTTTTAATTTGGAGATAAAAATTCAGCTGCAATGAGCTATACACGTTGTTGTACGCAGTTTTAATTTACTTGTCTATAATGTTCCTCTATTTCGGATTCAGATAAATTCAGAAATCGAGCAGCATTGTTATAATAAATATCTCTTTTTTGCTTTTCAGTTAGCCATTCCAAACCATAGATTATTTCAATGTTCTTTCTTACCGTTCCAAAATAGTCAGACGCAAACATTAATCTGTCTCCAAGTCCTTCATTAAATAATTGTTTTACTTTCGGTTCCCAAACCTTTTTTGGGGCAAACATACTCACAGCAGAAATTTCACAATAGATTTGCGGGTATAATTTCATAAGCTCTAATGACTGTTCTGAATATCCTCCTCCATAATGCATTAGGTAAATTTTTAAATTTGGATGTTTTTCTAAAATAGGTTTAAGTAATTCAGGATTTGCGTAATCTGGATTATAATTAGGTCTTTCATCCTTGTTTATTCTTTCTGGTCTTGGTCCAGTGTCTGCATGAATTCCTACAGGAATATTAAATTCTTCAGCAATCTTCCAGTAAGGCTCTAATCTTTTATCGGTTGGTGGAATACCATAATAGTTAAACATTGATTCTCCGAGACTTTTGAAGTTCCCTGTTTTGTAAATTTCTCGCAATTCAGTTTCATTAAAAAATTCTTTATCACAAGGCTCATCTTGTTTTACAGTTTCCATGCAAGGAAAAACCAATCCTCCCCAAAAAAGACTATCAGTTTCTACATACATTTTGGCATATTTCAATGTTCCGCCACCAACTGCTAATACTACATTGTTCTTTTTGTAATTTTCAATAATCCAATCTATTCTAGCGCTATCAATGTCTACTTTACGTTGATTGTAAGTTTCATTATCATCAAACCCTTTTGTAATGTGGAAATGCATATCAATAATAGGTTGATTCTTTAAAAACTCATCGACATCTTCTTGAGCGAAAACAGCAGAAGTCGATATAGCCAAAAAGAAGATTACTATTATTGAAAATCGATTTTTCATGTTTTTGTCAAATTGCGTACAACGGTCTCGTGTAAGAATAGTAGCGGATATAAGTACTAACTTTTTTGATTATAACAGACCTTTTTTGTATTTACCTTGTTTCGTTTTTACGATTAAATCGCTATTATTTTTATACATTGTTGTACGCTGGCTAATTTACCTAATATAATTCTATTGAATGTATAGAGCTTGTCCAATAAATTTCCTTTGTTTTAAATATTAATGTAAAAATGGGTTGAGTTTCTGTAATGTGTATAAATAATTTTATTAATTATTTAAAACGACAGTATTTCTATTTATAGAAAGTATCAATACTTCGTATTTGTGAATATACTTTATAGAACAAAATGAAACAACTGTCAAAAACCTTATTACCTGCTTACTAAAAGACTTAATTATTATTAATAAATAACAAAATAGATTAATGATTTACTTTTCAATTATTAAATTTCCCACATATCTTATTGCAGATACTATTAAATTCTTTCTGTTTTTTGCTCTTAAATTGAATGAGTTAAGTTTATCTCGGTTCAATTTTTTTCCTTTTATAAATATTGTCGATGGTTTAGAAAGTGCAGATAAATCCTCTAATGGATTTATGTCTAAAACTAATAGATTAGCCACTTTTCCTTCTTCAATTGTGCCTAATGATTCAAAATACGAATGTGTTTTACTTGGATTAACTGTAGCTGTTCTTAAAACTTCGTAATTGGAAAGTCCAGCTTCTTTATAAAGTTGCAATTCATTATGAATTGAAAACCCAGGTACTGTAACACCTATTCCTGCATCTGTACCACAAATTATATTAACATCAGCTTTATGAAGTGATTCTACTATTTTTAAATGAAATTTATGCTGTTCTTCAATCCTATTAATTGCTAATGAATCGTTATTTTTTGTATCATACCACCTTTCAAATTGCATTTCACTATCGACTTTTTTAATAAGTGGATTCATATACATTACAGGTTCTGACTCTAAAATAGAATCGTTTAACATCATATTGTGAATGTTTTTAAACACAATTAATGTTGGACTATAACTTGTATGCTTTGATTGTGAAATCGTATCAATTATAGTTTTTAGTTTTAAAGTATCTAAATCAAACTTTAATGCTTGCTGTACAATTTCTTCAGCGTGTTCAATAGATTTTATTTGTGGGTTTAAGTGATATGAAAAGGGTACTTTTTGCGATGGATGCGCTACAATATCTATATCACTCTTATTTGCTTGTTCAATTACAGCATCAAATATTTCTTTATCTAATCCATAATAGGTTTTAATTAAATCATAACCTCGTTCTTTGTATGAAATTATTTTTTCTTTTGCCTCTTCAGGGTTTAACAGATTTAAATTATCATCTCCTATAAACTCTGGACCTGTTAATTTTGGACCAGTGGTTATTATTATTGGTGCATATATTTTACCGTTATTGGCATCTTTTTTTATTCTTAAATGCATTGGCATACCCCATAAATTTCTAACTGCAGTAACACCATTTGATAAATAAAGTCCCAGTTCGTACCTATCCCAGATGTGTACGTGCATATCGATTAAACCGGGTGTTAAAAATTTATTTTGACCATCTATAATTTCCACATTATCAATTTGAATAGTATCTGCTATTCTATTTATAATACCATCCTTAATTAGCACCATATTATTTTTTAAAATGGTGTCTTTATGCATTGGTATTACATTGATATTAGTGATTAAATAAGTGTCTTTAGAATCAATTGAATTTTTATTAATCTTTAAATAATTTGTTTTGTAAGAATCTATCCATATTGTTACTACCAACACTAATACAATTAATATCAAGAGAGTTAAAATAATTTTTAATAGACGTTTTATTGTTTTCATAATTACTATGGATTAGATATTATACTAAATTGATTTTAATTTAAAAGAATTTAAATAGCCTCTGTTTGTAAAACCATATTTTCGGTATATGGGTGCGCCGAATTTAGAGGCTACTAAATGAATTTCTTTACTATGATTTTTAAGTGCATTTGCTAACAGATGTTCCGTCATTTCCTTACCAATACCTAAACCTCTCATTTGCTTTTTAGCTCCAATCATATGTAAACCTGAATCTCCGTTTTTATCCAAGTATAGTATGCCGCAACTTACAAATTGTGCTTTGTGCTGCCCTATAAATAATTGGGTATTTGTATCTTCTAATAAATGAACTAAAACTGTAGGGTGAATGTTATAACTAAAAGCGTTTGAAGCAATGCTTGAAAATTTATCAATTCCATTCTCATCTTCTACTCTTATAATATTAGCGCTCTCTTTAAAAACCATATTAGACGATACTTTAACTGACATACCTTCTACTACAGATGTCATATTAAAGTGATTTTCAATTAGTACTTGATTGATTATATCATCTGCATCTAAAGCAATAGCATTGGGTATGTTATTTTTCAAAATTTCTGTTTTCAGTTTGGTAATACTGTTGTTCTGAATATTAAATGTTTTTGAAGGCCAACTACCTCGTTTTGGCAAGAGTGTGGTATATCCATCATATTGATGGATATAACCACCTACCTTACCTAAATTTGCCCAAAACTCAAATTGATGTTCTATTGGTCTTGATTCCATAATTATACTAATTGAATAGATGATGCCTCAATTAATGCAGCAGAATCTTCGTAGAATCGATATTCTTTAATCATCTCATCTTCGATTACACATAATTGTACCCAGTTACTATTAAATAACTTTCCTGAACTTTTTACAAGGTGTGAAAACTTACCTTTGGCTATAACCAAGTTTCCTTCAGCTTCAACTACAGTATCTACAGTAAACTCTTTAGTTTCAAAAAGTGATACGATATTTTTCAAAAACTGTTTTGCTTCTTCGCGTGTGCGGTATATACCGTGTAATTGCTCGGTAGAACGTTCTTCTTCTTTAACACTTACTATATAGGTGTTTGGATGAAAAACAGTAAGTACTTCATCTAAATTGCCACTTGTAAACGCATTGAAATAAGATTCTACAACTTCTTTATTAGTTTTCATTGCTTTTGTATCGTTACTAATAAAAACGTTAAATGCTTTATCAAGTTTTTTAAACTCTATATCATTTGTAATTCTTTTAGTGTTTACATCAAAGTTACTTTCAAAACTACCTAAAGAATACGTTGCTTTTAATTTTCCACCCCATAAAGGAACTAATTTAGCTAATAGACCTAAATGTGTTCTTGCGCCTGTTGCACCAGGTGATGTACTTAACAATAGTACAGGTTTGTTATCAAAGAATTTTTGAGTGATTACCGATAGCCAATCTATCGTATTTTTCAAAAAAGCTGATGGTAAACCATTATGTTCTGGTGATGCTATTATAAATCCTTCACTCTCCTGAAAAATCTTATACAGTTCTAAAATACTATCAGGTATGGCATTTGACTGTATTTCTTGAGAGTAAATAGGTGCATCAAATTTCTTTAAATCTATAAATCGAATATCATATTCAGGATACTTGCTAATTACAGATTGTACTAATTTCTCGTTAATCGAATCTGGATTATTACTTCCAGAGAATGCTAAAATGTTTTTCATGATTATTCTTGTTTTAAGTATTGTTTTTAAATTATAGACAGCTTAAGCTACTAGAAGAATTTAGGGGTTATCTTAACTCTAGCGCACTTAATTTTTCTCCATCTATTGGCATATCGTATTGTATCCATTCATTGCTTAAATGAAAGTCTACGGAATCTAATTTGCCTGGACCTAGATTTTTATACGAATGAGGTATGTTTGCAGGTCCAATAACTAAATCCCCTTTTTCAGCCACAAATTTTGAATCTCCAACTGTAAATTCGGCACGTCCTTCTAGAATATGAAATATCTCGTCATATGGATGTACATGTAGATTAGGACCCTCCCCAATATTTTCCGTACTATAACGAATCACTACAAAATCTAATCCATATGGAAACCCTTCTTGAACTCCTTTAGGCAATTTCGTATTCTTTAACCACTTACCTCCTGTAATGTGAACAGGTTCTATTCTTGATTTTTTAACTGTTTTGTTCATGTTGTTTGATTTATGTTAAACTTCATTTTAATTGCTCTCCAAGTTCTCCGATTTTATAGAGCCATTTTTTACGTTGCTCCAAAGAAGAGCTTTTGACAGGGGCCAAATAGGTAGTTTTTACGGGCTTAATACCGCAAAACTCTAATACCCCTTTTTTCATATGATTAATAACTGGTTTCTTCATAACCAAGCTATGATACCAGCTTACTGTATCTGATGTTATAACCATTCTTGAAGTTTTTCCTTTTAGTAATTTATTTGGAAATACTTTTCCTTTTTGATATTTGAATGTTACACCTGGTAAGAATGTTCTATCTATAAATCCTTTTAATAATGCTGGTGTACCATACCACCACATCGGGAAAAACCAAACGATATGGTCTGCAACCTTAATTTTAGCAATAGACTCTTCTAAATCTGGTTCTAAAGGATACGGAATGCGATACCCGTATTTTAAGTTAGGGTCAAACTTTAAATCTATTAAGTTTATCGTTTCTACTTTAGCACCTGCCATAATTGCGCCTTTAGTATAACTTTCTGACAAGGCCCAGTTGAAACTTTCTTTGTCTGGATGACCATTGATTATTAGTATATTTTTCATTTTTGTAGTTTTAAATTATTATTGAAATATTTCCACGCTTTCTACTTGTATCAACATAAGCGTGTGCTTTTTGAATATCTTCTAAAGGGTAATTTTTATCTATAAATGGGCGGATTGCCTGATTTTCAACCATTCTTTTTACTTCTTCTAAAGACGCTTTACCTTCTTTAGTGAGCATTTTGGTTGTTACATATTTACCGCCTTTGAAAAGGACAGTTTTTGCCTCTGCTTTACTTATTTTACCAACGGTATCAAAAACAATATCAAATGCTTTGTCTGTTTTTGTAAAATCTTCATTTGTATAATCAATGACTGCATCTGCACCAAGTGTGGTTACCATTTCTATATTTCGACTACTACATACTCCTGTAACTTCTGCACCTAAAAATTTTGCAATTTGGACAGCATAACTACCAACGCTTCCAGAAGCTCCATATATTAAAACTCTTTTGCCCTTATAAGTTTCTGCCTTTTTTAGTAAATACAATGCTGTCATTGCGCCTATTGGAAGGACAGCTGCCTGTTTAAAACCTACGTTAGTTGGTTTAAGTGCTAATGCTCCTTGTTTCCAAAATTCGGGTAATGCTATAAATTCGGCATATGCACCCGTTTTAAGCATTGATGTAGTACCAAATACAGCATCCCCTATTTTAAATTTTGAAACTTTTAGTCCAGCATCAACAATAATTCCTGAAAACTCGTGGCCCAATATTTGTTTTTTAGGTCTAAATAATCCAAAAATTATTCTTGCAGGTAACCAAACTAATGGTGGAAAGTTTGACGCTCGAAGACGCACATCACCAGCAGTAACAGAAGTAGCTATTACTTTTACTAAAACTTCATTTGGCCTGACTATAGGTTTAGGTACATCTTTTAATTGAAGTACTTCTGGGCTGCCATATGTTTTATATACTACCGCTTTCATAACTCTTGGTTTTACTTTTAAAATTTTACTCTACAAATGTCTTTTGTGTAGCGTTGCAAATCGTTCTGAATTACTTTTCCGAACTTCTTTTATCGCCTATATTTTTCGCATTAGGTAAATCCATATTATTCTGGAAATTCTTATATTAAAAGCAGATAAGAGTAATAGTGTTAATCCTATCCAAAAGATTATTCTCATATCGTAAACCGACTCAAAAAATAATCTACCTAAAATGAATACTCCCACTGCTTCAGCTATACCGAGAGCATAACTCACATACATTGCACCAAAGAAAAAACCTGGTTCTCTCTCAAATTTATATCCGCATTTCTTACACTCTTTATTCATTTTATTTGAGAAAAAATTAAAGTAGATATTCCTTTTACTGTAGAAATGTCCTTCATTACATTTGGGACATTTATGGTTTAAAATTTTATGTATCATCACATTAATTATTTAGAATTTCGAGCTTCTATTAAATAGAAATCTTGAAGTTTATTTTTCCCATAGCGCATCGCTACATTATCATCTGCCATAAGTGTTAAAAAGAACTCTAAAGGACCATAAGTACTAATTGAAGTAAATTTTCGCACAGTCCACAGCGTTAGCCTTCTTATCCAGTCTGGTAAGTGCAAAATTGACGGCACTTTACCTTGCGCGCTAAATGCTAATTCTGCTATCTCATTATGTGTTAGAATGTCAGGACCACCAACAGAGATTTCTTTTACATCATCATCCACCAAATCCAAACACAATTTAGCAAGGTCTTCACCGTGAATTGGATTTAATAATTGTTCGCCATTACCAAAGAGGTATATCTTTCCTTTTTTAGCCATTTCTAAAAAGTCTTTCATATCAGAAAAGAAACCATTAGGGCGTATTACGGTGTACTCTAAACCTGATGTCTTTAATTTATCTACAAAGGCTTCCTTCGCCTCCAGAATTTTTAGATTTCTGTGCTTATTACCATTTATTGCTGATATATATATAAATTTTCTAACACCAGCTTCTTTCGCTTCATTAAGCAGATTAAGATTTGCTCTGTAATCCACATCCATATAGGTTAATCCATCCTTTTGACGTGTTATGCCCACAGTAGAAATTACGGTGTCAACATTATTTAGAATACCTTTTAATGTATTAGTGTTTGTAACCTCCGCTTTTACAATTTGTAACCTTGATGATTCAAGATGTTGTAGTTTTTCTGGACTACGTGCTATTAGTACTCCTTTTAGACCTCTATCGTTCATCGCACTCGCTATATAGCCACCGAGATAGCCTGTTGCGCCTGCAAGAAGTATTGCTTTGTTATTATTAAGTATCATTTTAAATGGTATTAGTTGATTAATTGTTTTGTACGTACTCTTGAATACCTTGAGTCACTAATTGAAGTACTTCTTCCCATTTTGGTGAATTATCAGAGAATGTTGCATCCATATTTGCAATGATTGAGAATCCATAAGAGCCGTCTGTCTCTATTTGCATATGACTTGAAACTCCCAAACTATTTCCACCGTGAGACCAATTATTATTTTTCTTGTACCAGTATATTCCGTGATTGTCTGCAAAGAAATCAGGTGTAATATTATCCTCTAATTGTTCTGTAAATAGTAATTGGTAATATTCATTTGGAAAAAGTGTATTAGACTGTCCATTTATACCCTTTACCATATCCAACAAATAATTACTTAAGTCATTATTCGTAGTATGTACACTACCTTCTGGGTATCCGTGATTACCATAAAAAGGTAAGGGTGTATTCCTATCTAAATAAGGTACTGCAGTTTGAGCAAAGTCCACTTCTAAAACATTGAATGTTGTGTTATTCATTTGTAGTGGTTCTATAATGTTAGATTTAACATAATTTGCAAAGTCAATTTCAGTTGCAGATTCTATAACATAGCCCATTAATGATGTTGCAACATTTGAATACGACCACGTACTTCCTGGTATAGTATTGATGAAGTTAGCTTCACCATAGAGTTCTCCATCCTCAACAAAATATTCTGCTAAATAATCTTCTAATGGTACTGGGTTAGTAATTGAAAGTCCTAATTGATTTACCAAAATATTAGCCCCAGATGTGGTCATATCTTGATTTGGCAAGACAAAATAATTTGTTGTAATGTAAGTGTTTGGGTCATCAATGATACCCGAAGTATGGGTAACTAAATGTTTTACTGTAATTATCGCTTCAGGATTTTTGAGATTAACTACATCTACCGGAAGTATTTCATTAATAGGTGTATTTAAAGTAAAATAGCCTTGCTCAATAGCTTTTACAGTAGCCGCCGCTACATAGGTTTTACTTAATGAGGCAATATTTATTACGGTCTGATTAGCAAATAATCCGTCTTGTTCTATATTTTTTAACCCGAACGAATTACTATAGGTAACGCTATTATTTTGTACAAGATTAACAGCAAACCCAGCTACTTCTTTAGCGTCTAAAACTTGTTGCAAATATGATGTTAGGTCTTCTTGTGTTTGAATTTCTGACGGTGAAGGAATTTCTGAAACCGCATCATCATCGTTTGAGCAAGCTATTGTAAATGTTGCTAATAGAATGAATAAAGCACTTTTGATTGTGGTTTTTGTTTTGTGTAACATAACTGTTCGTTTTTTGCCCTTAATGAGCTGATTAATAAATTTTGATGTGACAAAGGTGTTGCGAAATGCAAGAGCAGTCGTTCTGAAATGAAATTCAGAACATAAGAAGTGAGATTTAGAACTTATTATATTCTAAATAGAAGAAAATCAAAATAAGATTGGTGTTCTAACTAATTATAGTTGTGATTTTAACCACTGCTTTGGGGTTTGTCCTTCTACCTTTTTGAAATAGGTGTTGAAAACTGTCTTTGAGTTGAAACCACTATCGTAGGCTAAACCTAATAAGGTAAGGTGCTTGTTTTGTGGTTTTAGTGCAATTTTCTTAAAGTGGCCTAAACGATGGGTATTAATAAGCTCATTAAAATTGGTTTTTAGATTATCATTAATGAACTTTGATAGTTTATTTGGGTTGATGTCTAACTCTTTTGCTAAAATTCGTAACGATATTTCAGGATTTAAATATTGTTTGGACATAATTAAAAGCTGGTCTAATTGTGCTTTTAACTTTGAGGATTCAGTATCAGAGAATGTTAATGCTGATGTATATGTTGATTGCGGGACTATTAGGTTCTTAATTTCTTCGCTTGCTGAAACACTTTCTATTAATTGTTTATATCTATTCGTTTGCCTTAATGGTTCTAAAAATGGGTCGAACTGAAAGTTGATTACCTGTCCGATTCTTTCGTCTACCAAGAGTTCTAAACGGTTAAGAGCTTCTTCTATTTTATTACAATGTATTAAGTAATATAAATCCCAAAAGACCATCAAGTTTTCTGCATCGGTCAAGAGTAGCTCGTTATATTCAATAGTCTGCTTGTTATTAATGGCATTATATAACTCTTCAATTATAACTAAAAACTTATCACTTAAAAACGTCTTTGCGAATGTTATGGCTTCTTTTTTATTCTTTTTGAATAATAGGCAGGCTAATTTTAGATGTCTGCTTAAATCAAAAGTGTTATCAATCTTTAAAGAACTTTCGAAGCATTTTATTGCTGTGTTAAAATCACCTTGTAGATAAAATATATTACCTCTTGTATAGTAATGATTTGGTGATAGTGGATTTATTTTAAGTATATGGTCTGTCTCTTTTAAAGCTTCATCAAAAAGACCATTTGCTGTAAATAATTCTGCCAAGGCTTCATTGGCCTCTCCAAAATACGGATTGACTTCTAAACATTGTATTAGTTCTTGATACCCCTTTTTGAATTGCCAGTTACCCCAAAAACTTATGGTTGCTTTTGCGAAGTGTCCCATATATGAATCTGAATTTAGCTGGTAGCCTTTTTCGAGATATTCATTTGCTTTTTTAAGACCATCAACTCTATCTATATGCCTCCAACTGGCAATTATAGCATAGCACCAACCAATAGCCACTAATGGGTCTGCATAATTGTTATCGATACTCGCACTTTTTTTATAATAGTCAATGGCTTTCTCCATATTAACCAAATTCCAGGTTAATTGATAATGTCTCCCTTTGAGATACCATTGATAGGCTTTTAAGTTTTGAGTATGAATAGTTGATAGGGATTCGTCAATTTCAATGTGTCCAAAGTTCTCTCTTATTTTATCTGCAATTAACAGACTTATTTCATCTTGTAGTGCAAACACATCGTCTAATTGCCTGTCGAACTTTTCGGACCATAAGAGAAATCCGTTATCAGTACGTGTCAATTGCGTTGATATACGAATCCTATCTTTTGCAATTCTAATACTGCCTTCAACCGCATTTGTGACACCTAACTCATTACCTATGATTCGAATGTCCGTAGGCTTATTTTTAAACGCAAATGAAGATGTTCTTGCAGTTACTTTAAGCCCTTCAACTTTTGAAAGCGCATTGATAATTTCTTCGGTAATACCATCAGAAAAGTAATCATAGCTATTATCACCACTCATATTTTTGAATGGTAACACGACAATTGATTTATTGAGGTCTATAATATGATTGTTAATTTTATTCAATGGAAAATAAATTACTATTTGTAAAAATAGATAATTCTAGTCTTTCAGATTCATTATTGCTTCAAGCTTGCGTACAACGTGTTCGTGTATGATTAGTAGCGAGTTTATATGCGTTACTTTTCGGAAAGTAAATTACAAAATAAAAACGAATAGCGATTTGAATTTTTATTCAAGTCGCTATTACTTATACACGTTGTTGGCAATAGTTATTGGACTTCAACTTGACTCCAAATCCCAGTTTTAGCAGTTTCTTGTGCATATTCTAGAAATGTTTTCGCTTTTCTTCCTAAAACTCGTTCAATATCATTAACAACCAGTTGGTTATTTGGATTGGTCAGAACATGGCTGAATAAATACTCAATTAACCACACAACATCATTAGGTATTTGCATTTGCTTCATGCCCTCAATATACTGTTCTAATGTAATGTCGTAGAAATTTAATCTTCTGTTGCTAGTCTTTGAAATGATATTGACAATATCCTTAAAAGTGATTAATTCTGGACCTGTTACCTCAATAATTTCACCATTATAAGAATCATCTAATAATACCGTTGCTGCTACTTCTGCAATATCATTAGCATCTACAAATGGAATTAAAACGTCCGATAATGGTAATGCTACTTCTCCCGACAATATTGGGTCTAAAAAGAAACTTTCGCTCCAATTTTGGTTAAACCAAGAGGCTCTTACAATGGTATAATCTATACCAGAATCCATAACTATTTTTTCGCAGGCCTCAGCTTCGGTCTCACCTTTTCCAGAAAGCAAAACCATTTTTTTGACTCCTGAAACTTTAGCCAATTGGGTTAATTCTTGTATCGCTTCTTTGGCACCTGGAACCGCCAAATCTGGATAATAAGTAACGTACATTTTTTCAATACCTTCTAGACCATTTACCCAAGTATCTTTGTCATCCCAATCAAAACTTGGTGATGCGTTTCTTGAGCCTATTCTTGGTTCAATACCTTTGTTTTTTAATTGTTCTACGACTCGGCGACCTGTTTTTCCTGTTCCACCGATAACTAAAATGTTCCTGTTCATAATTTTATTTTTTTATTTGATTTATACTTCACTTCAGAAATCTGAAGCCTTTTTGTTCGTTTTTTGATTGCTATTTATAATGTTCTATTTGGAATATATGAGTCCAACTAGCAAGAGTGTAAAAGATGTAAACGATGTTATGGTGCGCTGAATATGCCAACGGTTCCATGGTTGTTCAAACTTTGCTCTCAAATCTTTAAGCTCTATTGCTGATAAATTTTCCAATACCGTCTTGTCCAACATCTCATTGAGCGGAACATTTTTAAAAACCGTAATAATACCTATGCCAACGAAGTATAAAATGGCTGCTATTAAAAATGACTTAAACGTGGCTGGATTTGCATTACGATGTAAAATGGCATTTACAAATAACAGTAGCACAGGGCTCAAAAAAACAATTAGAAAACTAGCATTGAGAATCGAACGATTCATAGCTTGAAAGGCTTGTAAAAACCCTAAGTCGTCTAGCCTACCTATTCCAGGCGTAATGGCATTGGACCAGGTAAAACATAAACCTGATGAGAGTCCTGTAAACAGTATGCTTAGCATTAATATGATGAGTCTTATTTTAATTTCCATTTTTAATTGTTTTTAAATGTTGGTACAAAGCTAAAGTGGTTATGAACCAATCATTTATTCCAAAGGACTTATGATTTGTTCGAAAAGTTGAACCTTTTGAATTAGCGCTTCCTTTAGGTCTAAATTTGAAATACCATCCTCTGAAAAATTGTCAAAAAAACTAGGTAGTGAAAAATCTACTACTACATTAGCTCCTAAAAAAGGAAAATAGTTTACTGCAGTCTCTAATACAGTGGCTCCACCGCGACCACCAGGTGAGGTTGCCATTAAAAGTGTAGGTTTATCTCTCCATACTTTTATGTTCACACGAGATAACCAGTCTAAGGTGTTTTTGAATACTGCGGTATACGTTCCATTATGCTCAGCTAATGCTATTATAAATCCATCAGCGATGTCAAATACTTCATTGAGTCTTTTAACAGCTGTTGGAATGCCATTTTCTTCTTCAAAATCAACTCCGTAAATAGGCAGCACATAATCGTTTAAGTCGATATAAATTTGTTCTACATTTTCCAACAAACCAGAAGTGTAGGATAACAACTTTCTGTTGATTGAATTCTGACTGTTACTTCCTGCAATTGTGATTATTTTTTTCATTGTTCTATTGTTTTGAGATTAAACCATCTATTGACCATCTTCCACTGCCGTTAACCGCAACGCTTAGGGCAAGTCCTATAACTAAAAGTGAATATTCGTAGCCTTCACCTGCTTGGTTACCAAACCAGTTCATAAAAAAGCCATGCTCAAGTTGTGTGGTGATAATAATGCCTGCAAACATGCCTACAAGTGCTATGGTCCAAAACCTAGAGAAGAATCCTAGTACTAATGAAATAGAGCCGAAAAACTCAATCATAATTACTGAGAAGGCCACAATACTTGGTAAACCCATTTGTGTGGTCAGAAAATCCATCGTTCCAGAATAGCCATAGCCACCAAAGAGTCCTAATAGTTTTTGTGCGCCATGTGGAAGTATCACTAATCCAAGCGTTAAGCGTGCAATACTCATTCCAACATTTGGATTGGTTTTTAAAAGTTGTGTTACTAAATTTTTCATAATGTTTAAGATTTAAAATTGTTTATATAGTTAATCGATAATACAATCCGAAAGAAGTTTTGTTTATAGGCTTTAAGCCGTATTGGTCCATATCCAAACCAATGCCAACCTGAACATCATCAAAAGACACTCCTACACGCCATTGCTGATAGCTTCTTGAATGTGTTTTAAACTGGTCCCAAATGGTTAAGTACTGACCATTTAACCAGATTGAAATATGGTCATTTATAGGTTTGTTGTATTGAATTTGAAGAAAGGCTTCTACATAGCTCGTATTAATTTGCTCTGAGTAAGCCACTGTCGGTATTAAAACCAACAATAATCTTGAATTTTTGAATGCGTATTTTGCGGATAGTCGTTCTGAAAAGCCAGCAAAGCTGTTATAATATATAGATGGACCAATGGCAATATTTTTGGTAATATTCCAGAATAAAGTAGGTTGTACACCAACCTCATCAAACGCTTCGTTTTCTTGTTTAAACTTTTGAAAGAAAGCCAGAGTATTTAGACTCAGCGTCTGACTTTTAGTAATAGAATAACTTGAGAATACTGTGAAGTCTGTTTTATCAAATCCTGAGAACAATTCTACCTGAGTAAATTGTGCCTGTAAAGGATTTAAAAACCCAATGATTAAAAGTGAACTGATGAGTGTTATTCTTTTCATGCTTCAAAATTCCGATAGGAACACATGAAAAAAAATGAACTAGTTTAAGACTTTTACCTTCTGTTGACTTTTGTGATAATCTTGCTCATAAATTCGGGCGTGATGCCAATATAACCCGCCAAATCTTTCTGAGTAATTCTGTTAACAATATTCGGATATTTCGTTTTGAACTCAATATAGCGTTCCTCTGCGGTTAATGAAATGCCGTGATTTGAGCGTCGTATATAGCTAATTAAGGATTTTTGATATAACATACGATAGAAGCGCTCAAACTTCGGTATCTCTTGAAATAACAATTCGTAATTAGCTCTAGAAATTCCTAATAGTTCAGAATCTTCGGTAGCTTTTATAAAATAGCGTGTTGGCTCCTTAGTCATAAAACTCGCCATATCACCTGTCCAATAATCTTCTACAGCAAACATAGAAATGTGTGGTGCGCCGTCATCATCAAGCGTATAGACCTTTAAGCAACCTTTAGTGATAAAATACTCGTAAGATGTTATATCACCAGCTTGCATTAAAAATGCCTTCCGCTTTATATTAATCTCCGTTAGTAATGAAATGTATTTCTGCTTTTCTAATTCGGTTAAATCAATGAATCTAGATACATTATTTAGGATTAAGATATGTGATTCTTTATATAGCAAATTAGGTTTTCATTAATTATTGCCAACGTGTTCGTGTATGATTAAGTTACGGAAAAGGACGAGAGTCATTTTCCGACGAGTACACAAGTTAATTAATTCCAAGGAATTTCCGAGAAGGAAATTCAGAAGTAATTAATTATACACGTTGTTAGGTGCTGTACTTTTTATGTTCATGAATTTCAATGCTATCTATTTCGCCATCTAATTCAGAGATGATTTTTAGAATGTTTCCTGATTTATCTCTCTCATAGATTCGAGTCATGTATGCTGAACCAAATTTTCTTGTAATTAACAACCTTTCTTTATACCTTAAATTATTCTCGTTGAGGAATACTTCTGTTTGTAGTACTGCTGGTTTCTTTTTAATGTTCCAAACTTTGGTTTTATTTCCGTTTTTATCGTATTCATATCGGAAGATTCCACTTTTGCTATATTCATTAAGAGTTTCTTTTTCTCCTGATAAATCATACTTCTGATCAACTCTTTTTATTTCTTTTCCACGCTTATCTAAATATATTAAAATTCGAGTTTTGTTGTTAGGATGTTCAAATTTGTAATGAGATTCTAATTCTCCGCTTTTCAAAAATCTTTTACTTTCAATTAATCTTCCTTCTTTATCATACGAATTCCAATCCCAAATTCTTTTATCATTTTCATCTTTAGGATTAAGAAGATAAATTGTTGTCTCCTTAATTCCGTTCTGCTTTCTTAAGTCAGCCCCTTTTTTCCAAAGGCTTTGCGAAAAACTTGAATAGGATATTATTAAAGTTAGAAAAAGTATTTTTCTTTTCATCGCTGTTTTTAGTATTGCACCTAACGGTTAGGCTATGATTCCGTTGCGAGAAAAATTCCACAGGAATTTTCCGAAGTAGGAATCCAGCCGAGTAAAAATACACAAACTTTTAGTTACAACACCAAACCTCGCTATGGATTATAGCCTTTGTTACAAACCGTTTTTTATCATTTTCATTCGCATATTCACGTTCCGTTATTCAATTCCTATGAGCGTTTTACTGCGCCATATTGCTCAATTCCGTTGTTGCGTTTTACTTGCGTCAGAGTAAAGTTCCGATTGCGCAAACTTGCTAAAATTCCGAAAATTTTGAGTTCAATTTTTTGAAAAGCATATTTGATTAGGAGCCGAAAAATCGAAAGCTTCGCTTTCAGTTATTGTTAAGCAGCCATTTTTTCTCGAAAAGGGTAGGAGCGATTTTTTTCATTCCACTGGAATGGTTTGTAACGGTCTTGTGTATGGTTAGTTGCGTGTTTAAGCAACTAATTTAGCAAACAAAAACGTGCCAGAGAAAATTCCGAAGGAATTTTCCAAATAAGCACTTGCCAAAGCAATTAATTATACACGTTGTTGGCAACTGGCTTTTTTCATTCACGATTAAACACTTGATTATAATATTCGTTCAATAATCCTTTTCCGCTATATTTTGTTTTTAAAATCAGTTTCGATTCAGCACAAGCCTTTTTATATAAACTTTGATTCTTGTCATTCAGACCTTTTGAACCTAAATAAACCATTTTGTAAATCGGATTAGATTGTTCCATTTCAAACGCTTTTTTTAGCATTTCTTTCCCTTTTATTTCCAGTTCTTCATAATCTCCAAATTCGTATGGGAAAATTGAAATTGCATAACCAGCAATAAAATTAAATTCAGCCAATTTCGAGTATTTATTCAATCCGTTTTTTAATTCAGATTCCAATTCAGTTCGTAAATCAATATTTTTCTTAAACTGTCCATTAACATCTTCAAGCATAGACCACAAAAAGAAGAAATAATATTTCCACGTTTCAAAATCCGCTTTGTTTTCAGAAATCAGTTTTTGATATTCAGAATAAGCCTCGTTATACTTTTCGGCAGTTTCTAATTCAAATATTTGTTCCAGATTTTGATTCATTCGGGATTTTTTCAGCTTGTTGCCAACGGTTAGGCTATGATTTCGGCTTGGGAAATCCGACAGGATTTTTCAAGTTAGAAATCAAGCTGGTTTAAAGTTAAGTGTTTTCAATTTGTTCAAAAGGAAAGCTGAATTATAGCCCATGTTAGCTATAGTTATTTACTTTTTGATAAGTTAGTCGCTAATTTAGATAGTACTTCTCGGATTTCGGGTGAATCGCTTTCCCTAGAAAAGAAGGTCACTTTGTCCATTAATTCGGTCCTATTCTCAACTTCTAAATACTTCCAAATTTTCTTAAGATTATCTGAAACCGTATTCGCAATTTCCAATTTGTCCTCTAAACGATATTTATTAGATGGGTCAATCATATTCAAAGAGCCACTAAACATTTTGACTGCTCCGCCATTATGTTTTTTTGCCCTGTCTACAGCTTCTTGAGATTCCTCTTTTCCGTTGAGATAATGCTCGAATAATAGTTGGGAGCTATTTGTTGCATCGATGAGAACTCTTTTTAAAATTTCAACAGCTTCATTGCTGTAAAATTTTTGTTCACTTTCTGATGGGCCTCCATAAAGTCCTAGCAAGTTAGGTAAGACCTTAATTAGTTTGCCGTAGTTGTCAAATTGGACAAATAAATTTAGTGTGTCTTGAGGGTTCACTTTTGGGATTGAACTCATTATTTTTTGGAAAATGTCCGAAGTTTTTTCATCCTCTAACCGCGGCAATGAAAAAGTGTCCAATTTTTTTAGTCCTTGCAGAACCTCAAATGCTTTCTGTAAGTCCGCATCTGTCCATTCCTTTCCAATATCGGGAAATCCTGATTCTCTAATATCGATTCCTGCTTTTGTCTCTTTATTTTGACACGAACAAAGATTGAGCGTTAGTAAAACTGAAATCAGGATAAATTTTATTTTCATAATTATAGCTAACGGTTGGTGTATGATTTGTTGCGTATTTCAGTTTCTTATTTAATTAATAAACAATGGCATTAATTCAGCGCGAGGATTTTCCGAAGGAAAATCAGAAGCAATGAATTATACACGTTGTTGCCATTTCGTTGTTTTATTCAGTTTTTTTCCTTTTTCTCTTGTTGTTTTAGATTATATCTAATCATAAGCGAAATAAAAATTCCAAAAAATAAAGCATTGAATATAAATCTCCATATTCTAAAACCTTCTCCGTCAAAATAGTCAAATCCAGCCATAATTCCAGCATAAACTATTGCTCCAAAGAAGCCTCCTTTTATTATTGATTTAGTTTGTGTATTCATAATTTTTTGAGTTTATTTTTATACATAATTGAGTGAGCAATTTATTTCACATCCTGTTATTCAATTCCGATTTAGTAAAGGTTATTTTCAGATTCCTTTTTTCTCTTTTCAAAGGATTTTTTCAACTTATCTAATACCGCACTCTTTTCTGTTTCATTTAACTTTTTACAATTAATTTTATTTTTTAAAATTTCATATCTCTCTTTTAGAGATTGAAGATGGTCAGTTCTACCAGAAGAGTGTAATTTTAATTCGTTCATAAAATTCTTTTTGAGTGCAATTTTCAATGAATGGCAACGGTTTTGTGTATGGCTTCGTTGCGGAAAAATCCGCAGGATTCTTTCCGTCGTAACCGAAAGATAGCAAATTGCAATGAATTCCGATTAGGAATTCAGCCGCAATGAGCTATACACGGTGTTAGCAACTGGCTTTATTCTTTCTTTTCTTTCCAAATTCCGAGTTCATTTTCCTGTGCATATAGTTCCGCTTCTTTAAGTTCCTCAATGAATTTATCATATTCACTATCGTTTATGAAAACTTCCACGTCAGGTTTTTCCATTCCACGATATATTTTCTTTTCCTTTCGGCTCATTTCTTTCCAAGTTCTCGGGCGTTGCATAGTTCCTCCAGGATAGCAACCATTTTTTACCAGATAAATATTCAGATTTTCAGTTCCGTTAACAATCCAGCAGTATGTGATTTTTGATTCCGAATTGAGAGCAGAAATAGGAATTAGTTTTGCGTTCGGATGTTCAGTTAACCAATTCTTTAATAATTCAGCAGAATTTTCAGAACGTGGTGTTCTAAAGAAACCTTGACCAAGTAAACAATAAACATCATCTTTATTTTCTCCTTTTTTATTTCCGAAAATTGACTCAAATTCAAAGTCCTGAATCGGAAATTCAGTCAATTTATTTTGAGATTTACACGATGTTGTAAAAGTCAAAAATATGATTATTATTAGTTTCAAAGTTTGTTTCATTCGCTTGTTGCTAACGTGATTGTGTATGGTTAGTTGCGTGTTTAAGCAACTAATTTAGTAAACAAAAACGAACGCGAGAAAATTCCGAAGGAATTTTCCAAATAAGTACTTGCCAAAGCAATTAATTATACACGGTGTTGTGGTGTCGTACTTTTTATTCTTTCCAATATTATTTTCTCAAAATCAGTTCCCAAATTGTCTAAAAGTCCTGAATAGTGACAGTAAAATATTGTTCCTCTTCTATCTTCCTCTTTTACAGCAATTACTCCATCATCAAATTCCGCCAAATGGAAGTAATTTCCATCGTCAAGTCCTGTTGAGCGTATTTCAGATATTCCAAGTATGCAACAATCTCCGAAATCAACGCCCTCGGATTGTTTAATAATATCGAGATATTCTATTGGTAGCTTTGAGTCAATTATTTTTATGTAATTCTCTAAAACTTCAGAGCCAATTGGTTTAAATACTTGATTTATAGATTGAATATTATTTAACTCTTCAAGTAGTCCATCAAATTTAGGAATCGATTTAAGTTTTTCTTTTTTGAAAGTGATTTGAGCAAAACTATTTGGGTCGTTATTTACTTTTTTACTTGTAACATTAATTGTTGCTACTTTCATAATTGACTTTGGGTTTGGTCTAATTTTCCAGCCCCAAATTCGTCCGTCATAATTATTGAATTCTATATTGAATTTTTCATTATTTGCGTTAAATCGAATTGTAGCCAGTTTACTTTCATCTTTTCTTTTATATCTGAAGTTGTCAGAAAGAGGATTTTCATTATCTCCATAAAGTTCAACAGACATGCTTTTCTCCCAATACTGTCTCCATTTCCTTTTTGGTTCAAAGTATTGAATTTGAGTTTTCAGTTTAGTTTGGATTTCCGAATCGAACAGTTCATAAAGTTCGGCAAGAAGTTGCTTTTCCAAGTTTGTAAATCCTTTGTTATTAAATTTCGGTCGTCTTCGATATGAAGCAATAACGAGAGCGAGAAAAATCAGTCCGATTATTCCAATTAAAACTCCTAATATTATTAAAATGCTCTTCATTCAGGTATGCACCACAACGTGATTGTGTATGGTTAGTTGCGTGGTTAAGCAACTAAATTAGTAAACTTTTACGAACCCGTGAATATTCCGCAGGAATATTCGCAAGTAGGGAAGAACCTAGCAATTAATTATACACGGTGTTGTGTGTAGTTTTTAATTTTGAAAAACAATGTCAATATAAGGAATTCCCCAATCATCTAATGGACCTCCTGTTCCATAGAATGATGAGCTAGTAATAGTTAGTTCACCGTAAGTATTAGGAAAACTTAAGTTACCACTTATAAGTCTTCCAATTGTATTTGAAATATTGCCATTCCAATTAGTTTGTATTCTTTTAATCGTATACAAATGTCCAACTTCAACCTGAATAGGTGTAATAGAAACATATTCCGTATCAGACGATGAAAAAATATGACTATCACTATATAATAACGTACTTGATGTGTTATCGAAAATCTCAATTAAGTATGGTGTTGAGTTAAAGTTTTGTAAGCTTTGGTATCCAATTTGGCAAATAGTTTTACTTTCTAAAACTTCAAAATCGTAAGAGTGAGTTTCCAAATCCATTGTAATTTCATCTTGAATTGAAGTTGAAGCAGACAAATCGTTATAAAGTTGATTGAAAGATGTGTTGGATGAATCACAAATAGCCTCTTCTTGGAAGTTGTTGTTATCATCGTCATTCGTACAGGATATTAATCCAATTAAGATAAATATTCCCAATAATATTTTTTTTATCATAGTTCAGTTTCTTTATAGATGCAAATATTCGGAAAAGGTTGCGTCAAATTACACACAACGGTCTCGTATAACCGTCAGTTGCGGGTTTTAAGTTACTGTTTTTCGGTTAAGCCCTGTCTTTAGCAATTCCGCGTGGATTCGGACGTAGTCGAATCCGCCGTAATTGCGGTTATACATTGTTGTAGCACGTATTTTTTTAAATTCCATCTACTTTAATCAACGCTAAAACTATTGTTATTGACATTCCAATAATAGAAGCAATAACATTTTTACTTATCAATTGTGTTTTTTCGATTCCATAAATCAGATTACTAATTTTCTTTTTATTCATAAGTATGATAATCAGAAGCAAGAGTAAGAATCCGGTAATATTTAATAAAATCAGAGTATTATCAGTTAAGTCAATATATGTCGCAGAAAAAGTCAGATTCGTAATCAAAAAATAGAAATAGGATTGAATTAAAATCCAACCAATTTTTTTGTTTATAAAAATTCCGATGAGCGGAACTAATAAGATTATTGCTGGTCTAAAAAAAGATGTTTCTTTTAGAACATTCATATAGTTTTCAAATCCGTTTCCAGTTTCCGCTACAAAGTTCCAATAGACCGAGGTTTCTATTTTTCCACGAACCAATGAGAAAATAAATAAGCTCAATATTGAGAGCTTAATTATCAATATCAGATAATGGTTTTTTATGTTTTCTGCGGTTAGTTTCATATGTGCTACAACGGTCTAGTATAAGAATAGTAGCGGATTTCAAAGCTGTAACCTTTTAAATTAACTCTAATCTCAGAACAAAGATACTAACTTAGAACTTAGCATAAAACCGCTATTATTTTTATACCTTGTTGTAACATGTTATTTTCTTAAGATTATTTTTTCAATGATATTATTATCAATTCTGTTTTGGACGTGTTTTGAATTTTCTAACAATAAAACTTCTTTTAAGGACGGAAAAATTTTGTTAGCACGCTTTATCATTTTTTTTCCAGGAAACATAATATCTTTCTTTGCAGCAAATAAACTTATTGGAGTTGTTATCAATTTGGCTTCTGCTTTTTTTATTATTGGAACAGGTGTAAAGTCCATATTGAAATACAAAAAAACCTTTGATAAATAATTTTGGGCAAATTCATCTTTTTCAGAAAAGAGAGATTGCAAGAATTTTTCAAGATATTTAGTCTTTTGATTTCTCATATATCGTTTCATAGGAATAAATACCTTAAACAGCGTAATCAATGGGTTACCATTGATTATAAATGCAGGGGCAGATAAAAACACCTCTTTGATATTACTTTCATTCTGAACCAAAGTTTTAAGAATAATTAATCCACCGAAAGAAAAACCAGCCATAGTTACATTTTTCAATTCAAGTTTATTTATTAGTTCGTTTATCCATAAACCATAACTATTGTCTTTCATGCTCAATCTATTTTCTGCACTTTTATTTGGTTGTGCAAGAACATCTATGGCAAATACTTGAAATTTTTTGTGAAGATTCGGATAAGTTTCCAGCGAAATTGGAGCGCAACCATTTGAACCGTGAATTAATAATATGGGTGGCTTTGTTGAATCTCCAACTATAATAATGTTGGTGTTTCCAAAATTAGTTTCAATGAGCTTGTATTTAAAGTCTATATTTAAATCCGTTAATTTTTTCTCATAAAGATTTATAATCTCTTTTTTTCCTAATTCTGATTTGTATAATGATTGCATTTCGTATTTTTAGGACAAATTTACTAAAAATAACAATTTAGGACAAGTTTACTAATGAATAGAAAGAAAAAATTGATTTTAGAAGCTGCAAGAACTCTTTTTAATGAAAAAGGTTATAGCCAAGTAACTATAAGAATGATTGCTTCTAAACTAAATATTAGTTCAGGAAACTTAAATTACCATTACAAAAAACGAGAGGATATTTTTCACGCTTTGTATTTTGAAATGGCTTCTGAGTTTGATGAAAGAGTTAATATGTTAAATAATATTGAAATTTCGATTGAACAAGTAAAAAATGATATTGAAAGAAGTATGAAAAGGATGTTTGACTATTCTTTTTTTTGGACTGACCTATATAATCTTCTTACTATAAATGCTAAAGTGCAAGAGCATTTCCAAGAGGTTTATAAAAAAAGAATTAACGGCTGTTTTTTACTATTTAAAATAATGAAAGAAAAAAAATTAATGAAAGATTCATCCTTTGAATTTGAATATAATTTTCTAGCTGAAAGAATGATTAATTATGGTAATACTTGGCTATATTCTAGTAGTCTATATTCAAATAGGTTAAATACAGCTAATATTGATTACCATGTAAATATATACTTAAGTATGTTATTCCCGTTTCTGACTTCAAAAGGAAAAAAGGAGTTTCAAAATTTATTCCCGAAGTTTTTTGGGTAATGTGTTACAACGGTTTTGTATATGAAAAGTAGCGTGTAAGTAGCAGCATACTTTTCCGACTAAAAATAGCGTTATTTAATAAGCGATACAAATTAAATTTGGCACAGATTTAGCTATTTTTTATATACGTTGTTGGCAGTAGTTATTTTTTTGTAACTTTGCTGCGTTCATTTCGCATAAAATGAATAACTTACTAAAATATGAGAGACTTTAATTTACATAAAGAAAAAGCTGTTAATAGCCTTTTATTTGTAGTAAACAATCTTGAAAAGGCTGATACTCACAAGACTTATAAAATTCTTTATTTCGCTGACCAAAAGCATCTTTTAAAGTATGGAAGACCAATTTTTGGTGATACATATGTTAAAATGGAATATGGTCCAGTTCCTTCATTTGTCAAAAATGTTGTTGATGAAAATATTCAAGGGTTAGAAGAAGTAGTTGCTAAATATCACAGGTACTTTGTGAAATCTTTAGCCGAGCCAAATTTAGATTATTTGTCAGAAAGTGATTTAGAATGTCTAAAAGAGGCAATAGAAGAAAATAAAGATTTAGATTTTCCGACATTAACCGATAAATCTCACGATTACGCATACAATAAAGCAGTTTGGAATATTAATTATATTGATATGGCTAAAGCGGTTGGTGCAGATGAAAGTTTACTCAAGTTCATTAGTATGCAGAAAACTAATGATAATTTAGAGTTGATCTAATATGAGTTTAGGGGATTTCTTTCCAGATGATTTAAAAAATCAGTTTGCCAAAAGAAATATAGATTTAGGTAGTGCAATCTTGATTAAAATCCCTGACTTTACTGTTAATTATGACAAGTACATAATTGTAGTTGCTAAAGATAATGCAGAAGAGAATCTAGCTTATGTTGTTATTAATTCAGAAGCCAATCCAAATGTTGCTTATAATTCATATTTAAAATCTTTACATTTAAAAGTAGACAAAGCAAATAACCCTTTTCTTGAAAAAGATAGTTTTGTTGACTGTTCAAAAGTAAGAGAGTTTTCGATTGAAACTGTTGTTGAGTTTTTGAAAAAAAATCCTGAAAGAGCTGTTGGGAATATTAGTTCAAGTGATTTAAAATCTATTCACATAACTATAACTACAGCTACTACCATTGAACCATATATTAAGAAAAAGTACGGGTTTTAATTACTGCCAACGGTCTTGTGTATGATTTCGTTGCGTGTTTCAGCAACTAATTTAGCAAATACAAACCGAATAGAAAATCCGCGAGGATTTTCGTAAGTAGGCGAGTACTAGCAATGAATTATACACGGTGTTACCACACGTTTTTTATTCAAATTTATTATAATTTTCAGTCCAATATTTTTCAATAAATTCCCATTTATTACCAAAGTCTTTCTTCTCAATTGGAATGAGTTTTAATTGTTTTTTATTCTCACCGTTAACTTTATAAATGTAAATTCCTTTATCATCTTCATTTTCACATTCTATCGCGTGAATATTTCCGATTTTTACAGCTTTGTTTTCTTTTAAAATATATAAATCACTATCCCAATTCGAGTCGGCACAACCACTTCTATGATAAGAATAGTAATAGTTTGTGTTTTTAATTTTTATTGAGGCAGGAAAGCTTGAAAAGTTTACTATTTCTATAAATTTTTTTAATTCAGGATTGAAAATGAGAATTTCGTTCACGTCAGGAACATTTGTCATAAAATGAAGTTCAATATCTAAAAATCCATCTTCGTTAAAATCTTTCAATATATATTCTGAAGGATTGTTGTCATTTTTATACAGAACATCTCCTTTTGATGATTTGAGAGTAAATAAGTTATACTTTTTTATGCAGGTTTCGAATATTATTCCATTTTCAGACTGTTTTTTACATATATTCAATTTTTCTTCACCTATTTGTTCCTTTTGAACAATATGTTCTGTTTTATTAATTCCGATTTGTTTTTGAGAATCTTTTTTTACTCCTTTAGCAAAGCCATACATTTCAATTCCGAAATAAGTAATCCCGACAATTATAATTCCAATTATTGATATTAAAACTCCTTTTTTCATTGGTTCGCTCAAATGTGTGGTAACGGTTTTGTGTATGATTAGTTGCGGGAAAGGACGCAGTCATTTTCCGCCGTAACCGAAAGATAATTAATAAGATTGAATTTCCGAGAGGAAATTCAGCCGCAATTAATTATACACGTTGTTGGCTGTAGTTTTTTATTCAAAAAATCCTCTATCTTTTAAAACAGTTATTTTTTTTAATTCAAATAATTCATTCGGATAATTACCATATAAAACTTTAACCTTACCATTTTTAATCTCATAATAAGGTTCAGGATATTTTTCTTTAATTAATTCCAGATTCTCTTCTTTAAACTCAAATTCTATTGGTTTTTCAAATTCAATTTTTCTTGGTTTTATGTGAAATGTCGAATCAACTTTTCTATAGATATAAGGATTATAAGGTGAAGCCCATTTTCCGTCAATAGTTTTATATAAATCGTGATATTGATATTTTACATGAATTAACTCTCCACAATAATCAGCAACATAGATTAGAACATTTTCATAATCATCGTAACGTCTTATAGATGCATGGTCGTAAGAAACAAAATTAATAGTGTCTTTAGGATAATTTCCATACAAATTCTCAAGGATTTCGTATTCTGCTTCATATTTAGAATCCATTGAGATTATATTGCAGTAATAAATGTAATCCGCAGGTTCTACGTTTATTTTTTTTCCAATAAATGCATAAAGCATTTTAGGTTTATCTTTGCAAGGAATATATTCTGTGCAAACTTTTGGTTTTAATTCAATTCTTATACTATCTCTTTTAACCAAATCTGAAACAAGATATGATTCAGTTATGTGTTGCCAGGATTTGAAAAATAATGAGTCAGTCAATTTTACCTTTATTTTAAAATTTCCATTTTCATCTGCTGTCACAAATAAATCTTTGTTTTTAGTAATTTCTGAATGTTTATTGTGTTTTGGTAAATCTGCTGAAAAATATTTTGAAAGTGTATCGTTAACTGAAATTCGAACTCTATTCCTGTTTTTAGTAGTGTCAATCGCAATTCCTTTAATTATAACTTTTTGTCCGAAAGAAGTATAACTAAAAATAAGGAAGATTATTACTAAAATGTATTTCATGAATTTTGCATTTTGATTTTCAAATCTAATATTGATTTTCTTTTACTAAAAACTAAAATGAGCGAATATGTCTTTTGATTGAGTTAACGGTTTTTCAAATTACAGCCAACGTTTCTGTGTATAATTTGTGCGGTAAGAAAATTCGGAGAATTTTCCGCCGTAGAAATTATGGTTGGTTGTTTAGTGTTTTCAATTTTAGTTTAAATATAGCAATTAATTATACACGTTGTTGTGCAACGTATTTTTACTTCCATAAACTTGGAACTTTTCTGTATTCAACAAGTATTTTGTTCCGTTCATTTTCGGAAAGGCCAAAATCATTTTCAAATCCAATTGGTGGCGGTGGACTTTTATCGTCAATGTATAAAACAAAATCAACAAGATATTCGCTAATATTCATAGTTGTTCCAACACAGCCTGATTGATATGATATTGGATACTCGGTATCCGAAATAGCTTTTAAAATCAAATCAGTTTTATTTTCGAATTCTGGTTTTCTAATTAGTCCTTCGTATGCAATGGTTTTTATAGTTGCATTTGGATATTCTGTGAGTTTTAGAAGTTCAGATTGTGTTGCATTTTTCATTATCCACATTCTTCTGTCAAATTGTTTTGGACGTTTCGCAGAAATTCCAACAACTCCACTCGAAATTCCGCCATATTCAGCGACTTTTAAACTGTCTTTTATTTGTTGTCTAATTCCGTTCCAGTTGTAAGTCCAACTTTTTTCATAAAAGGACGACAAAACGACAACAATTCCAATTCCAATGATTGTCAAAATTGGGAATAACATTGAAAACCGATTTCGTTTTTCGCTATGTCGTCTGTGTTTTTCCATATGTTGCACAACGTCTCCGTATATGAAACGTAGCGTGTAAAAAGACACTATCGTTTCGGATTATACACAAGCCGAATTTTTATTTTTTCTATTTATTTTTTAATTTTCTAAATATACAAAAATAAAAATTTGGCGGACTTAATAAATAAGCAAAAACCTCTCGGAAAGCCTGAAATAGCTATGTTTTATATACATTGTTGTGCATAGTGCTTTTCACGTTCTACTTGGTTTTCCGATGTTTGTTATTTAGTTCAAATGTGTGCGTTGGCGAGACTTACTCTTTTGCAATTTTTGGCGTTGCGTTGGCTGTAGCGAATTGCGAATGTGTATGGCTTTGAGTGTTGGCTTATAACAAATAAATATTAATCCATTACAAACTTAAATCCTGCAGTAATAATACTAGAACTAAAAGATGTATCTCTATCGTACTGATAAAATTTTAAATCAATACTTTTTAGACCTAGTTTCCAAATATGTGCCTTTGCGAAAATATCTGTATAAGACACTCCAAATCCAATTTGGTTAGCAGAATATTCGGAAAGGTCATAATCAGAAGTATAAAAGTCATCGGTAGATAAAGCACTTTCATAAGGTCTAAAATAATCGGCTTCTGTTTGGTTATAAAATCTATAAGATGGATACAACGTAAACTTATCTGTTATTTTAATTGGAACTTCAATACTTGCAGTATGTGAAGATATTCCCCAATCATCAAAATAATAGCGATAGAATGTTCTTACTGTAAATGTTTCATTTAAATACCAATTTAAACGACCACCAACAGCAACTTTAAATCTTGAATCTGGCAAACGCTCAATTGCATCTGCAAGTTGAAAATCATCTATAAATGAATCCGCTACATCACTAAAATACACTCTTTGAAATGGTGTAGATAATAAACCGTCTTGTTTTACAAAATCTAATGCTAACGAACCTTGTACATTCTTGTGAAGAATTTGAGAGAATCCAAAACCTAAAGAATAAGAATTACGTCCTTCATCTTTAAACTCACTAAATCTAGGATTGTAATTTGTGTTCCCTGTAATTGTATTTTGCGTGAACAAACTATTGTTTAAACCATTACCGTTCTCTCCAAACGGTCTTAATTCGGTTGGGTAAATGGCATTCCAAGTATCGATATAAACATTTGCGTTTACACTTAACTCTGTATTCTTTTCGTTAAATAATTTTGTGTAACTACCACCAAAACCAGCTGAAAAATAATCGTATTCTGATGAAATAGATATTTTTGCAGACCAAATATCATTTCTATCGTCAGAGCTATGACTATAACTTCCAGTTAAATTTGCCCAAAGGTCGCTACTTGATGCGCCAGAAGAAGCTTGAAATGGGTCTGCTGGTCCATCATCAAAAGGATCAATATTACTTGAAGAAGCTGATGTGTATGCAGAAACTCCTGCATCAATGGTTAATACATCATCATCATTTAAAGGTATTGAAACGACAAAAGTTCCTGTAATATCTGTTAATTCTTCAGTACCTATTCCACCACTTACCGCGGCATTGTCGCCATCTTGAGAATAATAACTTGTTAGAAAATCTACTTCAGTAGTTTCTAATACACGTTTTTTATAAACTTTGGTTGAGTCTTGTGTTGCTTGCGAATATGATTTAGCAAAAGCAAATACGCAGAATATTAAAATTATTTTTTTCAAATTTCTAGTTTTATTAGTTACAGCCACAGCCTCCTCCAGTTTTTCCTCCATTTGCTCCAACAGCTGCTTCACGATAGGAATGCATCGTAGAAATATTTCGGTCAGCTTTCTTGTCTGCCAATGCCATATCTGGGTCATTTATATTTACTTTTTCGTATTCTTTAACCACAACGCAACTACTAAGACAAGTAGTAATTAATGTAGCACATATAAATTTTTTAATCATAATTTATCTATTTCTATATTCTTTGATTTCGTGATATTTCCTTTATCATCGATGATAATACATTCTATTTTTGGCAATTGATTAATGCGGTCTAAACCAGCTTCTTTTCCCATAACAAATACTGAAGTTGCTAGTGCATCTGCCAATTCTGCTTTTGGCGCAAATACGGTTACACTTATAATTCCGGTAGAAGGATATCCAGTTCTTGGGTCAATAATATGTGTGTATCGTTTACCATTAAAGTTTACATATTTTTCATAATTTCCAGAAGTAACTACAGCTCCATTAGTAATAGGTAGTAATGCAAAGACTTTATTTTTATCCATTGGGTTTGTAATAGCAACTTTCCATTCATTTCCATTGGGTTGTTTTCCCCAAGTATTCATATCTCCAGAAGCATTAATAATTCCAGAACTTACACCTTTTGAAATAAGAAGTTTTTTTGCTTTATCAGCTGCATAGCCTTTTCCAATAGCACCAAAACCAATTTTTATTCCTTTTAATTTAAGAAAGACAGTACTATTCTTTTTATCTAAAACAATGTTTTGATAGCCAACTTTTTCTACAGAAGCAATTATTTCCTCTTTTGAAGGCATTTTGGTCATACTGCCATCAAACTTCCAAATTCTGTCCATTGAAGCATAGCTAATGTCAAAAGCTCCATCAGTTAATTTTGAAAGGCCTATTGCTCTTTCAATTAAATCAAATAGTTCTTTGTCAACTTTCACAGGTTTAATTCCTGCATTGCGATTAATTTTTGATGTTTGAGAATTATCATCCCAAGATGAAATTAATTTTTCAATTCTTGAAATTTCTGCTACGGCAGTATCAATATATTTGTTTGCTTGTATAGAATCGTTTGCCACAACAGTAATGTCAAACCGACTACCCATTAGTTTGAGTGTTCTCTTATATGATTGTTGTGCTGCACAACCTATTATTGAGAATAAAAGTAATAATGTGATTAGATGTTTCAAGTTACTTTGTAAAAGCGTTTAATTCTTTAATATAATTTTCTGGTGTAGTCTTTTTATAACTACTTTCACCTAACACTTTGCCTTTAGAATCAAGTACTACAACAAAAGGAAAAAAACCTTGTTTATTGTATTCTTCAGCAAGTAATACATTTGCTTTTTTTTGTGATTCTGACAATGTATTTTTCTTTCTTCTCGGAAAATCTGCCTTTAGCATCACATAATTTTCTTTTGCATACTTTTTAAAAGTATCTGTACTCCAAATTTCTCTGTCAAGTTTAATACAAGGCGCACACCAATCTGAACCTTGAAATACTAATATTATAGGTTTACTTTCTTTGGATGCAATTTCTTTTGCAACGTTAATATCTGATTGCCATTCTTGAGCCATTGTTGTACTTACGCAAACAACCATTACTAATAATGCCACAATTATTTTTTTCATTTTAAAATTTATTTAGTATTCATAGTAAACAATTAGACCAATACCTATTAACGAATGCACTATTTTTTTGTTGTATGAATAGCTCATTTTTTTCAGTTTAATATTAGCATCAATTTGAGCGTTGGTAAATAAACTGCTCTTTTGTTTTTTTTGTGTTGGCCGATGTTTCGAAAAAAAACAAATGTGCTGTTTGAGCATTGGCTTTTTTTAGTTCAAATGTTGATGTTTAGCACGATTTTCCGCATTATGCACAACGTTTAGTATATGAAAAGTAGGCGATTTCGAAGCACCAAACTTTCGGTTAAGCACGAACTTTGATAAGAGCCGAAACCCTTGAATTTATTGTTATTTCGCCTATTTTTTATATACATTGTTGTGTGCTGCCTTTTTTATTCTTTTTCTCTCCAATCAAGTGGTAATGTTCTTGTCTGCATACTTCCTGGTTGTTGATAGACATACTTTATCTGTCCGACAAATGTCTTTTCTGGAAACTTAGTCAGAAGTAATGGCACAGTCGCTGATTTGATTTGTTCGTAATCATTATCACTATCCAAATAATTTTCATTTAGTCGAAGGATTACAGAAACGTATTTCAGTTCTTCATTTTTTTCGATTTTATCGTAAACACGAACATCAGCAGTCAGATATGTTCCTAAACTGTCTGCAAAAAGCTGTTCTGTTTCGTTGGCAGAATTTTCGTTTAAAGAGCTTTCAATATAACTCACTCGATTACTTTCCATTTTTGATTTCAGTCCTTCAAATGGAAGCATTACAAGAACCATTAGTCCGTATGCAAGAACGATTGAAAGTCCAACTTGTGCGAAATTAACTTTAGGTTGTTCAAGTTCAGGGTTGAAAGGAATTACTCTGGTTCCTGCTACCATATCTCCAATTCTTCTACTTGGACTTGCCAAAGTCACAATAACTTCGATTGGCCAAAGAATGCAAAAGATATTTCTCACAAAACATCTAATTGGAGAAGCGACATTTCCACTTTTGTTTTCTACTACTTGAAGTTTTAAAGCTCTCTTTGCAATACTTCTTCCATTTATACAGTCTTTACAGAAATATAAAGTAAAGCCAATTAGTCCAACGTAACTAAGTCCACCGAATATGTCTGGATTGGTTTGTTCGTGATTTATTTCAAATGCAGCTGAAAATCCTGATATCATTCCGGGAATAAAAAATATCATTGCGATAAATGTCATTGCAATGTGGTCAAGTAACATTGAGCCAATTCTTGTTCCTGCGTTAGTTTTCTGTTCTGTTGTCATTTTATGTTTTTCGTTTTTTTAGGTTGCACACAACGTGTTTGTGTATGATTTCGTTGCGTGTTTCAGCAACTAATTTAGCAAATACAAACCGAATAGAAAATCCGCGAGGATTTTCGTAAGTAGGCGAGTACTAGCAATGAATTATACACGGTGTTGTGTGTAGTGCTTTCGCTACATTTTTGTTCCAATATAATATACTTTTTTTTCATTCGGTATCACAAAAATTAATTCAGCACCACTTGGGTCAATTCCATTACAATATATGCTCCAAGGATAGACATAAACATCTTCTTTTTTCAAATCTTTTAATTTCGGAAACCAAGGGATTTGATATTGCCAACCGTTTGTCATTTCAACAGCATCATTCAAAACTTTAGGTAAACTATCTAACCGATAAAAGCCTTTTTTGTTTTTCAATTCATCGTGAGTTACTTTCGAAATGTCAATTCCATAAGCATCTAAATAATCTCCAGTAAAAGAGCGACCAGATTCATAACTATTCGTTACTTTTTCAATTCTATCGTCTCCAAGTCCGCACCAATTCAGCACGAATCTTACATCAGATTTCGTGGCTTTATTTTCAACAGTTTTATTTCCGATTGTGGTCGAGTACGCAAAATACCCGAAAATCAGAATAATTCCAATTAGCGATATTCCGCCCCAAATTATTAGAGCTTTTTTTCCGAAATTATAAATCTTATTCTTCAATTTGTTCTTAGTTCAGATGTTTTTCTCGCATTACACACAACGGTTTTGTATATGATACGTTGCGTGGTTCAGCACGTAATTTAGCAAATAAATCACAGATAGAAAATCCGTGAGGATTTTCGTAAGTAGGCGAGTACTAGCAATGGATTATATACGTTGTTGTAAAACGTTATTTATTTAAATAGTTTCCAATTTTTTCAATATCAATTAATTCATAGACCATTGTTTTACCATCTTTACTTTTAAAAATAATTCCTTTTTCTTCTAAATCAGTTAAATCTCTACTTGCTGTTTGTCTAACAATTTCATGTCTTTTAGAATATATTGGGACAGTTATTTTAGCTTTTGGTTTGATAAATAAATAGCCTAATAAATCTGCTTGTCTTTTATTAAATCCTTTTTGTGTAAGCTCATATATTATTTCAGAAGCTTTTTGTCTCTCCTCACGTTTTCTATCTCTATATGAAACCAAACTTTGAAAAGCGACTCTTAAGCTTTTCATTGAATACATTATGAAATAAGTTAAATCATTTTGGTCGTGTTCTGTCTTTAAAAATGCTTTATCATAGCTTGTTCTTGAATTTAATATTGCTTTAGATATCGAAATATGTTTTAATAAAGAGTATCCTTTCTTAATTAAATACCAATAAAATAAAGCTCTTGCAGTACGTCCATTTCCATCACCAAATGGGTGTATATAACCAATCATAAAATGAAGAATAGAAGCTTTAATAATTGGATGATAAAATTCGTTTTCCGAATTAATAAAATATAGTAGTTGTTCTATTAATTCATTAACCTCTGAATAGTCAGGCGCAGTAAAAGCGATTTCTCCATCTACGTGGTCTTTGACATAAATCGGATGGTCTCTGAATTTTCCAGCATATTTAGCCGCATCTGTTTTTACGGTCATTATTTGATGAATATCAAGAATTAATTCAATTGATAAATCTTCATCTAATCTGCTTTCAATTTCTCTGATAGCTCTGAAATTATTGATTATCATCTGTTCAGATTCCGTTCTTGGTTTTCTGCCTGATTTAATCATTTCTCTTGCTACATCAGTTGTCGTTGCAGCTCCCTCAATTTGAGAAGAGGCAATAGCTTCTTCAATTAGAGAATTTTTAAAATATTCCTGTTGTTCTTGAGGCGTAATCGAATTTTTATAAAGTCCTCCAATTAATTTTAAATCGAAATTGTGTAAATCTTCTTGTATAAATGAAGTTAGGTTGTAAGTGAACTTATGATTTCCAAAAAATAGTCTTTTCGCTCCAATAAATCTGTGCGTTTTAACAATTTCCCAAGCTTTTTTCGGATTGTTAAAAGGTAAGTTTGGACGATGCTTTATTTCAGTCCAATAAAAATATCTTTTATCAGTTTCTTGAATAAATGATTCCATTCCATCCTTCTTAAAGCATTCAATATATTTGTTGAAATCAAAATCCTTTATTTCTGGTGGATTTTCTATTTTCATGTTACAACGTGTTAAATATCACATCAAATATAACACATTGTAACGTAAAAATCAATGTTTAGATGTTATTTTAATAAATAGACCAAGTTTTCAAACTAATGTTTTACAACGGTTTTGTGTATGAATAGTAAGGGTTAAAAGTGTATAAACTTTCATACGTAGAACATAGTTAATTAAATAGTTATTAATTTTAATTTAGCAATTATACCCTTATTATTTATACACGTTGTTGTGTGACGTTTTTTTATGTCAGTTGACGAATCAAAAATATTTCTTAAAAAAATAGATTTCACTTTAGATGAGTGGGTTTATAGAGGTTTATTATTAGGCTTTGATAAAGATGTTTTAAAAGAACTTTATTTAAGTACAGAGCATCAAGTTGACACAAAATTCGACGCACAATATGTTCATTTATTTACTGATGACGAAAATAAGTTGATTACAGATTTTCTTTTAATGTTAAATAATTTAGATGGTCATAAGTTTGAAAACTTAAAACTAGCTATTGAAATTACTTTACGAAAAAAGAAATCCAAAAGTCTTTTTCAGAATTTAAGTTAGCGTGATACATAATTCCGCTTAATTTAACTCTGATTGAGTCTTTATCAATATTCATTTTATAGTCATACTGATTAAAGTTAGAGATAACATCTATTGCTTCATCCATATTTTTAAAATATACGCAATATCTGTTTTCAATTTCTTTGCATTGTTCGTAAACATCAAATTCAAACGTAAAATTATTAATTCGTTTTAGTTTTTGATTTTCAACCAATATAAAATATTCGGTATCTATTATAATTTGTTCTTTTCGGCTTATTTCTTTCATGTATTAAAGATATTATTAAGTTCATTTACGTAATTCAGCCGATGCGTTAACACCGACTGAATGTTTTTAAAACAGCAACAAGTAAACTATTGCTAGTTCAATTAAGGATAATTTCAAGGAGAAATCACCATACTTAATTTTCATAGTAAATGAACGTGTTGTATGCCCTATTAACTGGACTCGGGCTGTTTTACCACACAGAGAATTTTTGTTCAAGCGAGATTCTCTGTGTTTACTGTAAATAAACTCGCTTGATAAGTGTGTCTTAAATGACACACAACGGTCTCGGCTATGAGTAGTTGCGTGGTTTAGCACTTAACTTTGCAAGTACACACCAAGCTGAAAATCCGCGAGGATTTTCAGAAGTAGGCGAGAGCAAGCAATTACTTATAGCCATTGTTGGGCATAGTTTTTTAATTCGATGTATAAGAATTTATCAACTGACCTTTTTCATCAAAAGTATAAAGTCCTTTATTCACTCGATAAGTTGTCCTTTTGTAATTGTTTTGGTCGTTAAATTCATTAGATAATTCATACCTGCCTTTATTTATTAGTTTAAACTCGTCCAAATTCATTGTCTTATTGTAATGAGCTACAAATAACATTTTGTAATTCACAATTCCGCTGTCGTTAGTGTGAAATTTTATATATTCATTATAAACTCCATTTGGTATACTTGCAAACGCATCAGCTTGAGCGTTTAATTCCTTTAAAATGTCCGTTTCATTTGTTTGGTATCGAGACGCTTCATTGTAATATTTTCGATAGCGTTCTGGTATTTCATTTTTCCAACTTTTTGCCCATTTATTAAGTCCGTCAGAGGAATTATAAGAAGAAAGAAATCCATTTTCAAAATGTAGTTCATATCCTATCTCTAAAGCAATAAATGAATTAGAATCAGATAGGGATTTATTAAAAATTTCACTCAAAAATTCTTGTGAAAGTGTTTTATGTTTTACTCCATTTTTAAGAGTATATTCTATTTCATATGCCCCAAAAACATCTTTGAAAGAGTAATTCACAAGATAGTTATCAATGTCTTTTTGAGTAATAGAATCAATTGTATCATCAGTTGAAATACAAATTATCTCACTTGTAAATGATTTAAATTCTATACTAAATATATGGTTACTTGAAGTATAATTGGAATAAGTATAAAATTCTTCCTTATTATAACCAAGAAAATTTAAAATGTTATTAGCAGACATTACTTCTAATTTAATTTCGACTTGTTCATATCCTTTTTCTGTTGGAATAAAAACTCTTACTCCAGAAGCATATGAATTAATTCCACAAAATAATAATGTTATCAGTAATTTTAATTTCATTTTAATTAGTTTTTAAATTATGCCCAACGGTCTCGGCTATGAGTAGTTGCGTGGGTTAGCACTTAACTTTGCAAGTACACACCAAACTGAAAATCCGCGAGGATTTTCAGAAGTAGGCGAGAACGAGCAATTACTTATAGCCATTGTTGTGAGCAGTTTTTATATTCGATTTAGGTTAAACAATTTATAATATTTAAGCATATATTGTTTCGCTAACGAATTCAGTTTAAATTTTTCGTCCTCCGTACAATTGTCCGTTTCGTAGCTATCTGCGAGTTTAGATATTTTGTCCGAATAGACCGAAAAAAGTTGCATAAATAACGTTGCGTCTTTTTGTTTTACTTTCTTTTTTGAATGTCCTAAATTGACATTTTCCACTGCTTGCTTTTTATAGTTCTTAAAAAGGTCGTCAGCGTTTTTTTTAAATTCCTCAATTATATTTTCCAATTTTTTTCTTATCGATTGGTGAAACCATTTTGTTGTTACATTTTGTGCAAATTGGTGCAATTCCCATAGCTAATTGTAATTGGTTATCGTTATTTCCACCGCAAAGAGCACATTTTTGCCCATAACGTTTAAAAATTTCTACTTCGTTATTTTCTTTTTCGTATTGTTCAAATTCCGCAATACAATTTTGACATAAATGTTCTTTTCTCCAAATACCATATCCATAACTTTCTTCATATAAAATTGGAAATATGTTTGTTCCACAACTCGAACAATGAGCCACTTTTCCGTCGTGAAGATGGTATTTTAGATTCTGTTCGGTCAGGCAACGACTACGCTCCAAAATAAAAAACGATTCTTTTTTTATGTCATAGAAATTTTTTGGGTCAATTTTGCTTTTAAATTCAACCGCAAGTTCAAAATTATTCTTCATTGAATAATCATAAAGATTTTGCGAAGTAATAATTGCTGTTTTTTCATTCATATAACATTTTGTGTGCAAAAAGTCATTGCCGAAAAGAATAGCATTTGGCAAATTGTGTAAAAATTCAAAAGTCTTTTCATTTATGTCTTTACTCCTAAAGGCTATTAGGATTGTAATGTTTCTATCAAGTGCTGAAATGGCTTTCTTAAATTCAGATGAAAGCTGAATATATGGCGAGATTATGACAAGAATTTCTTTTGTTGAAGTTATAAGTTTCAACATCGAATTTGTTATTTCTTCTCTCTTTTTAATGTCTGCCATAATTTTTTCTCAAATTGCTCACAACGTGTTTGTATAAGATTAGTTGCGTTGTTTAAGCAACTAATTTAGCAAATAAAAACCAGATAGAAAGTCCGCGAGGACTTTCGTAAGTAGGCGAGTACTAGCAATTAATTTTATACGGTGTTGTGCATTCGGCTTTATTTATTCAAATCAAAGCGTCCAAATTCGATAAGACAATCCTTTCTGTTTTCGGATAATTCAATATAAACTCCAAATTGGTATTTCAATTCGTCCATATATTGATTGATTTTATCTAAATCATATTGTTTCTTTCCATTTTTCCACGCCATTTTTATTTCAATTTCGATAAGATTGTCGTGTTTATCTCTTTTATGCACTATAATATCTGGAAATACAAATCTTGAATTTTCGCCAGATGCCTCATCGGAATTTTCCCAATGAAGTTTTTTACCCATTAAATTTCCAACATCTTCAATATTTCCATATTCTTCTCTAATTCTATTATATTCAATATCTACATTATAATCCGTTTCCGCAAAATGCTCATTCAAATGCAAAGCCAATCTGTGAGAAACCGTTCTTTCGTTAATGTCATATTTTTTGTTTAGCAAATATGAGTCAACTTCAAATAGTTTGTCGATAGCTTTGTTCAAGATTTGTCTTACTGTTTCTTCTGTGTATTCCAATTTATTTCTTTATATCAATTGGTTCACCTAATTTATATCCATTTGAAGTTTTGATGCAATCTAAAAAGTCAAGTTTCAGATAAACATTTTCACTATTTTTAATTATGACGTAATATCTTATGTATTCAAAGCTGTCAATCTCGTAAGTTCTATATGGTTCATTAACTTTAAACAATTCAAAGTCCGACGCTTTGTAATTTTTCTTACTGAACTCTTCTTGGCTTTCAAGGAAGTTTTCGGTTACCCAATTATCATATTCGCTGGAAGTCATTTCTGATAACCCTTGGACAAATTCATAACTTGGTACGGACTTTTTAAATAATTCAATATCGTTTTCTTGTAGAGACTTGAAAACATTTTCGGCTAGGATTTCCTTTGTGTAAAATTCATTTTTTTGGCAAGAAATAATGCTTGTTAAAAAAATCAGAAGTAAGAAGTTTTTCATTTAGTTCGATGTTTGTTCAGCTGATGCACAACGGTTTTGTGTATGATTAGTGGCGTGTTTAAGTACCTAATTTAGTAAATAAAAACCGAATAGAAAATCCGCGAGGATTTTCGTAAGTAGGCGAGAACTAGCCATTAATTATACACGTTGTTGTACCCAGTTTTTTATTTTCAGATAAAGTCGCTATCAGTCCAAATCAGCCAATTGTTTCCAATTCCAAATATTTCTATGAAACTTGAGTCAGATTGATAAAATCCTTTTTCCGTTTGTTTTAAATTCCCACACGTTGTCCAAGTCAGATATAGAGTTCCGATTGGATATTCAGTCCATTCTGTTGCGTATTCCACTTCTTTACATTCAGAATCGTTGAGTACAGTAATGAATTTAATTCCGTTTTCTATTAATTCAGTCGATAGAGATTGTTCTAAATCGATTGGATAAATTCTTTTTCCCAAATTTGAGTTTACATACTGATTTTCTAAAATCCGATTTGTTAAATTATTCCATTCTGTTTCTTTTTCCGAAAATTGCTCAATTTTTTCAGTTACGATTTCTTTTCTTTTTTCCTTATTGTCTTTACAAGATAGAAGACTAAAAGTCAGAAGAAAAATCAGAATTTTGGTGTTTAGACGGCTCATTTCTCAAATTGGGTACAACGGGTTTGTATATGGTTTGTTGCGTGGTTTAGCACGTAATTTAGCAAATAAAAACCGAATAGAAAATCCGCGAGGATTTTCGTAAGTAGGCTAGAACTAGCAATAAATTATATACGGTGTTGGCAACTGTATTTTATGCTATTTTATGGGTTATACTTTTTCCCATATCTTTAATTAATTCAGTATGTTTCGGTTCCAATTTTCCGATTTGTCTAATTATTAATGCAATCACAACTCTTAAATCATTTTTTATTACTCTACTTGTGTAATAATAATATTGAGTTTCTTTTCCCACTTTAAAAGATTGATAAATAAAATTTTCTCCGATTTCTAAATCTTTATTCGAGACGTAACCACCTTCGTTAACGAACTTGTCAAATAAAGGTAAGAATTGGTTTTTCAAGTCTTCGATTCCAAAATTGTCAGGTGTTGAAATTTCTTTTCCGTAATTGGTTATAGAAAAGTCGATTTTTTTATTTTTCGTGCGTGCTCTAAATCGGTCGCTTTCATATTTATTCCACTCTTTGGGTATTTTAATCAGATAAACATTATCAATCATCATTGTATTAAAATCCGTGTAATTCAGTTCCTCTTTTTTCGAAAAGTTAAATATTCCCATTGATTTTTTTTGTGTGTTTAGGTGTTCGTCAATATTGTTGCCAACGGTTTTGGCTATGATACGTTGCGGAAAAATCCGCAGGATTCTTTCCGCCATAGCCGAAAGATAGTAAATTGCAATGAAATTCCGATAGGAATTTCAGCCGCAATGGATTATAGCCGTTGTTGTGCATAGTATTTATTCAGTTCTTATTTTTTGATTCCAGCTTGATTCGTAATTGTCCAATTTACTTGTACACTTATAATGCAAATAATTATCAGATTCAAATTCAAATTCACAAAGAATTCCACCGTTCCGATTGATTTCACGCATAGATTCGTCCATTTCCATTTTCGATTCATCAATTTTTAAAATGTAATCACATTCGTTAATCCATTCTATAATTTTATAGTCTTTGGTTGATTCCACCGTTTTTCCGTTTCTCTTTACAAGCAAAGAGATTTCAGAGTTATCAATTCGAGTGACTTTTTTATTGATATTTTCATTCCCAAGTACAATTTCATAAAAATCTCCTTTTTTAAATTTTTCACAAGCTGATTTTTCAGCACAAGAACTGAGAAAAATTAGTAGAAAAATATATGTAATTAGCTTGATTTTCATATTATGCACAACGGTCTTGTATAACCGTCAGTTACGGGATTAAAGATAATGTTTTTCGGTAAAGAACTGGCGTTAGCAATTCAGAGTGGATTCGGACGCAGTCGAATCCGCCGTAATTGCGGTTATACATTGTTGTAACACGTTTTTATTTTTTCGTTTTTATTAATTCAACATATTTTTCGTTAAATGAGTATATCAAAATTCCGATTATTAGAAAGATTGCTTTATTCAATATTTCAGTCAAATTAATTTCATCTCCTAAGGCGATTTTTAAAAGTTTAGCCAAGAATGAAATTCCGTGACTTAATATTAATATTATCGCCCAGATTTTAATTCCGATTTTCGCATTTTTATTTTTTGAGAAAATTAAGAACAATAAAATTCCTTGAATTGCAATAGGAAGAAACGCTATTAAATTTCCGCTTGATAGTCCATAAAAATTCCAACATAACAGTAGAATTATATATCCGATTAGAGAATATTCGAATGCTTTTTCCTTAAAAATTACTTTCTCCATTTAGTTTGGTCAAATGTGTTACAACGTATGTGTATACTCCCTAGGGAGTATATTTTTATTATATATACCTAGAAATTATTTCTAGTTTATGAGTATAAACTTACAAAATTGTAATTAAACTACTACTGAATCAGATTAATATATTTTTGATTAATTTTTGGAATCAAGAGGGTTTTTAATACTGCTAAAAGAACTTGTGGCAACATGGGTATATATCTCAGTTGTCTTTGTAGAGTTATGACCTAATAACAATTGTATGTGTCTTAAATCTGTGCCTGCTTCTAATAAATGAGTTGCAAAGCTATGCCTTAACATATGAGGAGTAACTCGTTTGCTTAATTTAGCATTAACACCAGCAGCACTTACTAATTTTCCAACACTATTCGCATGGTATTTTTCTCCAATTTGACCTTCAAATAGATAAGTTCGAGGTTTCCATTTTTTAAAATATACTCTTAAATCTTTAAGTGTGTTTTCTGATAAAATGGTGTACCTGTCTTTTTTGCCTTTGGCTGCTTCAATACGAATAAGCATTCGTTCGCTATCAATATCTGTTAGTTTTAAATTAATAAGTTCACTCCTACGTATGCCAGACGAGTAAAGTAAACTAACAATGCATTTATGTTTAATGTTATTGGTGTTATTAATAACCTTTAATACTTCGTTCTTCGATAGGACTATAGGAAGTTTTTTTTCTCTACGTGGACGCTCTATAGAGTAGAATCGGTTTGGCATACCTTGAACGACTTCATAATAAAATTTAATACTATTAATCGATTGGTTTATGAATGCATTAGAACGATTTTCATTAATTAAATGCGAAATATATTTTCTGACATCATTTTCATTAAGCGTATTTATGTCGTTAGTTTTATAATAATTTATAAATTTTTCAAAGCAACTAACATAATTCTTTATGGTGTTGTTTGAGTATTTTTTTATCTGAAGTTTTTGTAAATAAATTTCAGGGCAAGTTTTGTAGTTTGTTGGAGTATTACGGTTGTTAAACCAAGATATGTTTGTTGATTTATCCACATCTTTTGACCTATTTATTCCAAAGTAGTAATTCCCATTTATCCATGCTACACCTCTAAAAAGTTTAAAAACCTTGTCTAAATTTTCTTTGCTATAGGGTAAATAATGCATTTGGTATAATTCACTCCAAGCTATATTTGGTAATTCTCTAATTAAGGCATCTATTACTTTATGAGAAAAGTATTGTAGACCTATGCATTTATTTTTATTAATTGATAAATGCTTTAATGTGATGTTGTGAAGTCGATTCATAGCGTAGATTTTATTAAAGATAATCTTAAGAAATGTATAATCAGTATATTATCCGTATATTATCCGTATATTATTCGCATAATATTCGATAATATGATTTCTCAAAGAACATGTTTGCATTGTAAAAAAGAGTTGCAAGGTAGATCCGATAAAAAATATTGTGATGTTCACTGTAAAAGTTCATACCAATATGAAGAATCGAAAAAGGAAGAGCCAAGATTCTATAATAAAGTTGATAATCAGTTGAAGCTTAATAGAAAAATTTTAAAAGCTTATAATAAGGCTGGAAAAGCTACTGTGAGGTCAAAAATATTACTTGACGATGGATTTGATCCTAATTTTTTCACGCATTATTGGAAAAATCATAAAGGCAATGTTTATTTTTTTGTGTACGAATATGGTTTTTTAAAACATATAGAAAATAGTAAAGAAAAATATGTGCTAGTTATTTGGCAAGATTATATGGGGAAGTAAAGCATTTTTGAGTAAATTGCTTTGCAATATTTGTATAACAAAGTGAACACAAAACTGAACACGTTTTGGAACACGTTTTTACAAAAGTACAGCGGATGAGCCCAGTGTTTATGTTGAAAATTACACTGGAATGGAGCTCATAACCCGAAGGTCACAGGTTCGAGTCCTGTTCCCGCTACAACAAGCCAAATACGAAAGTGTTTGGCTTTTTTTGTAAGCAATATTTAAAATTTCACTTGTTCTTCTAGCTTTCTTTTTTTGTTATCAATGCCACTAATTATTAAGATGGTTTTTTATTTGAACTCTTTATAATATAGATTTAATAGATAATCTATAATGTTGTGTTTTTTTATGTTAATAGAAATAGAAAAACTAACCTATACAAAAGAAAGTAAATATTCTTGTATATATTGATATTATTGATTAGCTTTTATTTTGTACCTTAACATTTAATTAATTCATTTCTAAGTGAGATTATTAAAAGTTATTATATATGTTGCATTTATTTCAATAGTATCTGCACAAGAAAGACCTCCTATACAATCATATACTACTGATGATTATAGTGCTCAAAGTCAAAATTGGGCCATATCTCAAGATGAAAATAATGTTTTATATGTAGCTAATAATCAAGGTTTGCTAGTTTTTAATGGAGCAAATTGGGAATTATTCGCTTCTCCAAATGAGTCTATTATAAGAAGTGTTCATGTTGTTGGTGATAAAATATATACAGGCTGCTATATGGAGTTTGGCTTTTGGGAGAAAAATGTATTTGGTAAATTAGAATATAATTCATTGTCAAATAATGATCAAGTATCATTAATAGAAGATGAGCAGGTTTGGAATATATTGAATATTGATCAATGGGTGTTATTTCAAACTTTAAATAGAATTTATATTTATGACACTTTAAAAAAGACTTTTAAAATAATTAATTCCAATACTCGATTAACTAAAGTTTTTAGTGTTGGTAAAGAAATATATTTTCAAAAACTATTTAATGGGATTTATAAGTTAGAAAATGGTAATGAAACATTAGTTACTAATAATCCATTATTAATAGATAATATTATTGTAAATGTTTTTCAGCATAATGGAAAGTTACTTTTTCAAACTCAAAAAAAAGGATTTTACTTTTTGGAAGAAGGTTCTGTAATTAAATGGAAGATTCCAGCAGACAATTTACTTGACAATATAACTGCTTATAGTGGCATTCAATTAAAAGATAAGAGTTTTGTTGTTGGTAGCATATCTAGTGGGTTTATACATATTACTTCTTCTGGCGAGGTTAATTTTACAGTTAATCAAAGTAATGGGCTTAGTAACAATACAGTTTTATCATTATATGAAGATAATGATGAAAATATATGGCTAGCATTAGATAATGGAATTAATTGTATAAATATGAAATCTCCTTATCATTTATATAATGATATAAATGGTGAATTAGGATTCGTATATAAGTCAGAAATATATAAGGAAGTCTTATACTTAGGAACAAATCAAGGATTATTTTATAAAAAGAACAATTCATCAGATAAATTTAAGCTTGTTAAAGGAATGGAAGGGCAAGTTTGGGATTTAACTGTGATAAATAACGAATTGTTTTGTGGTCATGACAATGGAACATATATTGTTAGTGAAGGTATGGCCAATAAAATATCAAATATTCAAGGCACATGGAGTGTGAAAAATATACCAAATAATGAAAATCTTTTAATTCAAGGGAATTATTTAGGATTGTTTGTACTTCAAAAACAAGGTGCTTCTTGGAAGTATAAAAATAAAATTGAAGGTTTTGATATGTCATCAAGATACTTTGAGTTTATAGATGACAATAAGCTTATATTAAACCATGAATATAAGGGAGTGTTTGAATTAGAGATTAATGATGACTATACACAAGTTGTTAATGTAAAAAGGCAGAACTCTGTAGATAAAGGTATAAATTCTAGTTTAGTAAAGTATAATAATGAAATAATATATGCTTATAAGGAAGGTATATATAAATATGATTTAGAGCTTAATGAATTTGTTAAAGATTCTTTTTTAAGTAATGCCTATACAGTAGATGAGTATTTAACAGGAAAATTAGTTGTAGATAAGCATACAAATAAATTATGGAGTTTTACTAAAGATGATTTAATATATATAACACCAGGGAAATTATCCGATAATCCAGAAATTAATAAAATACCAATTCCTAATATATTGCAAAAAGGAAGTAATGGCTTTGAAAATATATTGCACCTTGGAAATGACAAATACTTATACGGCACTTCATCAGGATATTTTATTATAGATATTAATGAGAAAATTCATGCTACAGTTGATATAACATTAAACTATATTTCCAATTTTATTATAGATGAAGAAAGTATTTTGGTAGGCAAAACCTCTGCAGGAATGTTTAATAGCAATGCTAATAATTTGAAGTTTGATTATAGTATTGCTGAATTTGAAAAATATGTAGATTCAGAATATCAATACCAATTAATAGGATTGTATGATAATTGGAGCCAATGGTCTACAAATTCTAATGTGTTGTTCGAAAACTTACCTTTTGGAGATTATACGTTTAATGTTAGAGCAAAGGCGGGGAATAAAGTATCTAAAAATATTGAAACCTATAGTTTTACAATAGATAGACCATGGTACTTGTCTAATCTTAGTTTGGTGTTTTATTCTATTGGTCTACTATTAATTTTTATAGCAGTTCATAATCTATATAAGAGCTATTATAAAAAACAACGCAAGTCACTTATTGAGAAAACTCAAAGAGAATTAGAATTGTCAGAATTAGAAAATAAGCAAGAACTTATTAAGTTGAAAAATGAAAAGTTAAAGCAAGATGTAGAAAATAAAAGTAGAGAACTTGCAATTTCTACAATGAGTTTAATAAAAAAGAATGAGTTTTTAAATGATATTAAAAACGAGTTAAATAAAATTGGAGAAGGAAACAAAATTAAATCTGTTATCAGTATTATTGATCAAAATTTAAACAATACAGATGATTGGAATTTGTTTGAAGAAGCTTTTAATAATGCCGATAAAAACTTTTTGAAAAAAGTTAAAAAGAAACATCCGCAACTTACTCCAAACGATTTAAAGCTTTGTGCATATTTAAGACTTAATTTATCTTCAAAAGAAATAGCACCATTGCTTAATATATCTCCACGTAGTGTTGAAGTAAAGAGATATAGGTTGCGCAAAAAGATTAATTTACCACACGAAACAAGCTTAACAAACTATATTTTGGAATTATAGTATCACTACAAAGGCAGAAAACACCTATACATAACCACAACATTGACTAATTTAAGGTGTGTTTAGGTTATTTTATTCTTAAATTAAAATCCTCATTACTATTAAGTTGTATTGAGAATATGGTAAAATTTATTGGTTTTTTTTGCGATGTATGTTTTTTGTATAGGGCAATTTTAATTATTTCACAATTTGTTTGGATAATTTTAACTAAAATCAATTCAAACTATTTTTTATGAAACAAATACTCTGTACAATTTCATTAACATTTATGTTTATGTTTTCTATAAATGCACAAAACGTTGATGTTAATGGAACTGTAAAAGCAAGTTCAGATGGTGTTCCTTTACCTGGTGTAAATGTTTTAGTTAAGGACACATCAAAAGGAGCGGTAACAGATTTTGATGGTAATTTTACCATTAAAGATGTGCCTATTAATTCTATACTAGTAGTATCTTATTTAGGATTTAAAACAAAAGAAGTCACAGTAACAGGAAGTGATACATTACAAATCTTATTAGATGATGATACAGAATCTTTAGATGAAGTTGTTGTTATTGGTTATGGAACTAAGAAAAGAAAAGATGTTACAGGTTCGGTATCATTAGTGTCTTCAGAAACACTAGAAGAGTTAAAACCTGTAGATGCTAGTTTAGCATTACAAGGAACAACTTCTGGTGTAACAGTAAATGCGCCTTCTGGTTCTCCAGGAAGTACATTTAATATTTTAATACGTGGTGTTAGTTCAAATGGAAATAATCAACCACTCTTTATTGTAGATGGATATGAAGGTTCTTTGAATAGTATTAATGCAGACGATATTGAAACGATAACTGTACTAAAAGATGCTCAAGCTGCAATTTATGGAATTAAAGGAGCAAACGGTGTGGTACTAGTTACTACAAAAAGTGGTAGAAAAAATACAGCTCCAGTATTAACATATAATGTATATACTGGAATGCAAGAAACTACACGTACTTTACCTTACTTAAATGCTACCGAGTATGCTTTACTGTTAAATGAAAGTTATGCTGCTGATGGTCAATCAATACCTTTTCCAGATGTAAGTGGTTTAGGTGTTGGAACTGATTGGCAAGATGAATTATTCCAAACAGCATTTATGATAAATCATAATATTGGTTTGTCTGGTGGAGGCGAAAAAGTTACTTATTATTTAGGAGGTTCAAGATTAGAACAAGATGGTATTATTGCGCCAGATAAGTCTAATTATTTAAGAAATAATGTCAAGCTGAATTTAGGAGTTGATATTAGTGATAAATTTAAGGCAACAGTTAATGCTAATTATTTTGCCCAAGAAAGAGAAACAATTGCTGAGAATGGATTAGGGTCAGTTTTATTTAACGCATTAAATTATGCGCCAACATATTCAACAAATCAAGAAGATTTAACTGGGTTTTTAGGAAATGAAGTTATAAATCCATTATCTCAAATTAATAATACATATAATAGTTATTTTGGAAACTCTTTAGAGGGTAATTTCCAATTAGAGTACAAAGCCAACGATAATTTAAAAATCACTTCTAGAATTGGTTACAAAACTTATAGTGATAAATCAAAATCATTTTCTCCTATAGTTAATTATGGACCTGGAAAGGTATTTAATACAGATAGAAGTAGTGTAAGTCAATCTAGAACTGCAGCTAACTCATATACTTGGGAAACATTCTTAACTTATAATAGAACTTTTGCCGATTCACATAACATGACTGTTACTTTAGGTACAAGCGCACAAAAAAATTGGGGAGATGGTTTGTTTGCAACAGGTTATGATGTGCCTAATAATTCATGGCAATTTGCAGATATAAGTTTAGCAAATGGTTTAAGTGAGTCTTTAAACAATGGATCATATATTTATGATAATAGATTAACATCTTATTTCGGTAGACTAGAATACGATTATAATAGCAAATATTTATTGTCAGCTATGATTCGTAGAGATGCTGCTTCAGATTTTGCGCCAGAAAATAGAGTAGATTATTTTGCTTCTGCTACAGCTGGATGGAAAATTTCAGATGAAGAGTTTCTTCAAGATAACGAAACTATCAACTTTTTGAAATTAAGAGCTAGTTATGGAACATTAGGAAATAATGTTGGAGGAGATATTTTTAGAGCATTACTTTCAGGTGAAGCAACTTATGTGTTCGATGGAAGTTTAGTGTCTGGTGTTGCAACAGGTCAAATACCTAATCCAGAAGCAACATGGGAAGTTGCTGAGAAATTAGATATAGGACTAGATGCTAAGTTGTTTGATAATAAACTAGAAATAGTTGCAGATTATTTCTTAGAAGATAGGAATGACTTATTAATAGCAGGACTTCCAGTATCTGGTATATTAGGAACATCAGCTCCTGGAGGAGGAAATCCAACTGTAAATGCAGGAACAACTCGTAGTAAAGGATTCGAATTGTTATTAAGTTATAACGATCAATTATCTGGCGATTTTTCTTATGGAGTAAGTTATAATGTAACTAAAGTTAAAGGAGAAGTAATATCAATAAATGGTGATGTAATTCCTGAAGGAGGAAGCTTTGGAGTTGGGCAATTAGCACCTTCTAGAATGGAAGTGGGACAACCAATAGGTTATTTTTATGGACTACAAACAAATGGGATTTTCCAAAACCAAGCCGAAGTAGATGCGCACCCTTCGCAAGCAGCTTTAGGTTCTGCTGCTTCACCAGGTGATATTAGATATGTAGATACAAACGGAGATGGGGAAATAACATTTGATGATAGAACATACATTGGAAAGCCACAAGCAGATTATTACATGGGATTAAATCTTAATTTTAAGTATAAGAATTTTGATTTCACAACCTATATGTATGCTGAGGTTAATAAGGAAATGGTACGTAATTATGAACGAGATCAGCCTAATGTAAATAGACTAAACTTATATCTAGATAGATGGACAGGTGAAGGAACTAGTAATACAGTTCCAAGAACTACAGTAGGTTCTTCAACAAATAAATTGTTTTCAGACTTCTTTGTAGAAGATGCTTCTTTTTTAAGAATACAAAACATCCAATTAGGATATTCTTTACCAGATGCTTTAATAGAGCAAATAGGTCTGTCAAAAGTAAGAGTTTATGCCTCAGTTAATAATGCATTTACATTTACAGAATACAAAGGATATGATCCTGCAGCTACCACTGGACAAGCTATAGGAGGGGGAATTGATTATGGTTTTTATCCAGTGTCAAGACAGTTTATTTTAGGACTTAACCTTAAATTTTAAAAAAAAATCAAAATGAAAAAATATAAAAACATAGTAAGAACAGTAGTGCTATTTTCAGTAGCTGTTTTTGGAATATATTCTTGTTCTGATGATTTTCTAGATGAAGTTAATACATATAGTATAGATTCTGAAAATTATTTCAATTCAGAAGACGATTATTATAATGCTCTTGTTGCTGCATACGATATGTTACAATCTACATATGTAAATGTAATGTTAGGAGAGATTGCTTCAGATAATACTTTATGTGGAGGGGAAAGCGCTACTGATGTAATTGGTTTTCAGCAAATAGATGATATGATACATACACCAGTAAATAGTAATTTAAGAGATGTGTGGAATTGGATGTTTGCAGGAGTTAATAGAGCAAATTATATTTTAGAGTTTCAAGATAAAACCGACTTTGAAGGAAAAGAAGTGATAATTGCTGAAACACGTTTTTTAAGAGCTTATTATCATTTTGAATTAGTTAAGTGGTTTGGAGGTATTCCTTTAAAAGGAGATCAAAGATTTCAATTAGGTGATGAGTTGTCGATTCCTAGATCTTCAAAAGAAGAAGTATACGCACTTATTGAAGAAGATTTACAGTATGCAATAAACAATTTATCATATACAGCACCTCAAACAGGTAGAGTTACCAAGGGGTCAGCACAAGCTCTACTAGGTAAAGCTTATCTGTATCAAGATAAATTTAATGAGGCGGCAAATGTTTTAGAAAATTTAATAATCAATGGACCATATGATTTAGTAACAGATTACGATACAATATTTGAAAGTGAAGGAGAAAATGGTATAGAATCAGTTTTTGAAGTACAGTATACTGATGTAGAAGGTGCAGGATTTGATTGTTTACAGTGTAGTGAAGGTAATGTTGCTGTTGGATTCAATGGAATAAGAAATTATTCTGGACCAATGTTTGACTCAGGATTTAGTTTTAATGTACCAGTACAGGAAGTAGTAGATGCTTTTGAAGAAGGTGATTTAAGAAAGGATGTAGCTATTTTAGATATAGAAGCTTGGGCTGCAGAAACAGGAGCAACTTTTAGCACTGGATTTGAGCATACAGGATATTATAATAGAAAATATATAGCTCGACAAGGAGACTTAAATACAGGAGATCAAAATCTAACAAATCCAAATAATTATAGAGCAATTCGTTTTGCAGATGTATTACTAATGGCTGCTGAAGCATATAACAGAGGAGCGATAGATGATACCAAAGCACAGTTATACTTAAATAGAGTTAGAGAAAGAGCTTTTGGAAATAATAATAACGAGATTTCATTGACAGGAACTGCACTTACTGAAGCAATTTACGATGAAAGACGTGTTGAGTTAGTAGGTGAAGGACATAGGTTCTTTGATTTAGTTAGAACGGGAAGAGGAACAGAAATAGATGGTTTTACTCCTGGAAAACATGAATTATTCCCAATACCAATTGAAGAAATTCAATTTTCAAATGGTAATTGGTCACAAAACCCAGGATATTAAAAAAATAAACTATGAAGAAAATAAAATATTTAATTAGCTTTTTGCTTATTACAGCTTTTATCATTGGCTGTACTGAGGATGATGATAATACTAGATTTGTAGATGATATCGCTGCACCAACTAATGTTTCAGCATCAGTTAGTGTAACACAAGATAATACAGGTTTAGTTACAATTACTCCTTTGGGAGAAGGAATGGTTAATTTTGAATTAGACTTTGGCGATAATTCAGAAGGTTCAGGAGTAATTCAACCAGGTGATAATGTAGACCATATTTATGAAGAAGGAACATACACATTAGAGATAACAGCCAATGGTTTAAATGGTCTAAAAACAGTTGTTAACCAACAGCTAATAGTGTCTTTCCAAGCGCCACAAAATTTAGTAGTTAGTATTGAAAATGATTTAGTAGTATCAAAACAAGTTAATGTAACTGCTACAGCAGATTTTGCATTGTCATATGATGTTAGCTTTGGAGACCCAAATAATACAGTGTTATCTGCTAATATAGATGAAGGAGTCTCTTTTATTTATGAAGATGCAGGTACATACACAATTACAATTACTGCTTATAGTGCAGCTATTGAAACAACTACTTATACTGAGGAGTTTGAAGTAACAGCTATTTTACAGCCATTAGCTTCTGCACCTACTCCACCAAATAGAGCAGAAGAAGATGTGATTTCAATATTCAGTACTGCTTATAATGATGTTCCTGATACAGATTATTTTCCTGATTGGGGACAAGCTAGTCAGGGTAGTGGTTGGGCTTTATTTGATTTAGGAGGAGATGAAATGTTACAATACACTAACCTAAGTTATCAAGGTATTGCTTTAGCAGATGGAACATCAATAGATGTGTCAAATATGGAATCACTGCATTTAGATGTTTGGACAGCTGAAGCTGTTACAGATATAGAAGTGTCTTTAATTAATAATGCTTTAGGAGTAGTAACAGAAGCGCCAGTGACAATTTCTTTAAATGAAAATGATTGGACTAGTATAGAAATTCCAATTTCAGATTATGTAGATCAAGGTCTAACAGTTAACGAAATTTTTCAATTAAAATTTGTTGGTACTCCTTGGGCAGCTGGAACAGTTTTTATAGATAACATATACTTTTGGAAAACTCCTTCTGGTACTCCAACTGGTATAGCAGGTACATGGAAGTTATCTAATACTGCAGGAGCTTTAGGAGTAGGGCCATCAGTTGGAGATATAGGTTGGTGGAATTGTGATGATGTTTGTGTCGCAGATAGAGCATGTTACTATGATGATTTATATGTTTTTAACGAAGACGGAACATTTAGTAATGTTTTAGGAACAGATACTTGGGTTGAAGGTTGGCAAGGAGGAGCAGATGGATGTGGAGCACCTATTGCGCCACATGATGGTTCTAATGCTGCAACTTATGTATATGATTCTGGTGCAGGAACTGTAACATTAAATGGAGTAGGAGCTTATTTAGGATTACCAAAAGCTGTTAATACAGGGGAGTTAACTAATCCAGCAGATGCACCTGCATCTGTTACTTATAACGTTACATTATCAAACTTTGATACAGAAATGATGGTGTATATCGAAGCTGGCGCTGGTGTGTTTTGGCAGTATCATTTTGTAAAAGAAGGTGCTGCACCTTCACCTTTAGCTGGAACTTGGCAAATGGCTCAGGAAGCAGGAGCTTTAGGAGTAGGACCATCAGTTGGAGATATAGGTTGGTGGAATTGTGATGATGTTTGTGTTGCAGATAGAGCATGTTATTATGACGATCAATATGTTTTTGGAGCAGATGGTACATTCAATAATATTTTTGGCTCTGATACTTGGGTTGAAGGATGGCAAGCTGGAACAGATGGATGTGGAGCACCCGTTGCACCACATGATGGATCAAATGCAGCAACATATTCTTTTGATTTAGGTACTGGTCAGTTAACCTTAAACGGTGTAGGAGCTTTTATTGGTTTACCAAAAGCAGTTAATACAGGAGAATTGACTAACCCTGCAGATGCGCCTGCATCTGTTACTTATAATGTTGTGTTTATTGATGATAATACAATCAATGTGTCTATTGAAGCTGGAGCTGGAGTTTTCTGGCAATATAAGCTAGTTAAAAATTAATATATGTATAATATGAAAAATTTAAAATATTTATTTGCATCACTTTTGTTTATAGCTTTTGTTGCTTGTCAAGATGATGATGCCAGTTTTGGGAATGTTGTAGCACCATCAAATGTTACAATTACAGCCGAAATTGTTGGTCAGGATGCTGATAACCCATACGGAGATGGTAGTGGTTTTGTTAATTTTACTGCAACTGCTGATAATGAAATTACATATCAATTTAATTTTGGAGATGATAGATCTGGTGTGTCTCCAAGTGGTGAAATTCAACATAGGTTTACTAATGTAGGAGTGAATGCCTATACGGTAGTTGTTAATGCAGTTGGAGCAGGAGGAGTATTGTCTAGTGCAACAATTGAGATAGAAGTATATAGTTCATTTACAGACGTTGAAGCTGAAAATTTTCTTGCAGGTGATAATGTAGGAGATTCTAAAACATGGTATTGGGCAGCTAACCTTCCATTACATGTTGGTTTAGGGCCTGTAGAAGATGATTATGGAAATGGAGAATTTGCGTATGAAGCATGGTGGAATGGGATACAACCATTTGATCCTGAAAAGTCATGTATGTATACAAATGAATTTGTTTTTTCAAGAACTAACGACGGAATTACATTTGAACAAACTGTAGGTCCAGCTTTTGTACCAGGTGCTTATGCTAGTGTTATTGGAGTAGATGGTGATGTTTGTCATGGAGATGATGTAATTCCAGATATGTTTGGAGTTAAAAATGTATCGTTTTTACCTTCTACATCTTTAGCAGCTTTAGAAGGGTCATATAATGAGCAGCCTTATAGACAAACTAGTTTTGAAATTTCAGATGGTGGTTTTATGGGTTGGTATGCAGGTTCTGTTACATACGATATTATATCTATTAGTGATACGGAGTTGCATGTTAGATTTATTCAAGAAGGAGGCGGTTTTGCTTGGTATGCTAAATACCAAACACAAAACCCTTACGAAGTTGATAATTTCCCTGATTTAATATGGTCTGATGAATTTGATACAAATGGAGCACCAGATGCTGCCAATTGGACTTACGACCTCGGAGCAGGAGGTTGGGGTAATGGAGAAGAACAAACCTATACCAATGAGGCAAGTAATGTAATTGTACAGGATGGAAGCTTGATAATTACTGCTGTAAATAATGGTGGTAATTATACATCTGCAAGGTTAAAGTCAGAAAATTTATTCGAATTTACTTATGGTAGAGTTGAGGTAAGGGCAAAGTTACCCGCTTCTCAAGGAACATGGCCTGCAATATGGATGTTAGGGGCTGATTTTGATACTATTGGATGGCCTTTTTGTGGTGAGATTGATATCATGGAACAAACAGGTCAAGATAAAAATACAATTTTAGGAACATGCCATTGGTTTGATAACGGTACGAATGCAAATGCTAGTTATGGTGAAACTACACCATTAGCTACTTCAACCTCTGAATTCCATGTGTATTCTTTAGAATGGACTGAGGAATCTGTGAAGATATTTGTTGATAACGTATTGTATTACACATTGGCAAATAACCCTGACTTACCTTTTTATGATAGAGATTACTTCTTAATTCTAAACATTGCTATGGGAGGTACGTTAGGAGGAGCTATCGATCCAGGATTTACTTCAGATACTATGGAGATTGATTACGTAAGAGTTTATCAATAAAAACAATTAAGCAAAGAGATGAGTTATTAGTTTAATTTATCTCTTTGCTTATAAAAAATAGCAGATTAAAAATATTTAATGCTTTACTATACCATAGTAAAGCAAGATTTGAGCTTAAATATAAATGAATACTACTGAACAAATTTATATAGGAAATACTAAGTCTTTTATTAAAGAAAGAGAAGTTATAGGAGAACATGTTTTATTAAACAATGAAATGTTTTATAAAATTACAAATGTAGACACTATACGTCCTTTTTTTATGAGTATTGTAAGTAACTCTAATCATTGGATGTTTATTTCTAGTAATGGAGGATTAACAGCAGGGAGAAAAGATAGTAATACCGCGTTATTTCCGTATTACACAGATGATAAGATTACAGAATCTGAAGATGTTACTGGAACAAAAACACTATTCCGAGTTCAAAAAAATGGTAAGGTTTTTTTATGGGAACCATTTTCAACTTTGTATAAAGGAGTTTATAATACATCAAGAAATTTGTTCAAGAATAAATTTGGAAACAAAATTGTTTTTGAAGAAATAAATCATGATTTAGGCTTGACATTTGTTTTTGAATGGAATTCAAGTAACATATATGGATTTGTAAAAAAATCTAAGTTGATTAATCATTCTAAAGAGTTAATTAATGTTTCAGTTTTAGATGGTTTACAAAATATTTTGCCATATGGAGTTGGAGAAGATTTACAAAAAGCAAGCAGTAACCTGGTTGATGCTTATAAAAGAAATGAGTTAATATCGGAAACAGGATTAGGAATTTATGCTTTAAGTGCAATTATCGTTGATAAAGCTGAACCAAGTGAGGCTTTAAAATCAAATATTGTTTGGTCTACTGGGTTAGAAAATCCAACCTATTTATTATCATCACTTCAAGTAAGTAATTTTAGAAAAGGTTTAGTCCTAAAGCAAGAGTTGGATATTAAAGCTGAAAAAGGAGCTTACTTTGTAAGTTTTAAACATACGTTAAATCCTAATGATGAGAAAAAATGGAGCTTAATCGCTAATGTAAATCAATCCGTTTCTAATATTATTGAGCTAAATGAAAAAATAAGAAATACTCAAGATTTTACTTCTGTTTTACAACAAGATATTGATAAGGGAACCAATCATTTAATTCAACTAGTAGGAGCAGCTGATGGTATTCAGTTAACAGCCGATAAGCTTAGAAACTCAAGGCATTTTTCTAATACCATGTTTAATATCATGCGCGGAGGTATTTTTGATGATAATTATACTATTGAAAAATCTGATTTTATAAAGTATATAGCTAATGCTAATAAAAAAGTTTATAAAAAGAAAACTGCCCTATTAAGTAATTTACCAGAAAATTTTTCTGTTAATTATATTAAACAAATTGCTTCAGGTGACGAAGACAAAAATTTTAAGCGTCTTTGTATTGAGTATTTACCATTAAAGTTTAGTAGAAGGCATGGAGACCCAAGTAGACCTTGGAATAAATTTTCTATTAATACGAGGAGTGAGGTTGATGGGTCTAAAATCTTAGATTACGAAGGTAACTGGAGAGATATTTTTCAAAACTGGGAAGCTTTAGCACATTCATATCCAGAATTTATTGAAGGAATGATTCATAAATTCTTAAATGCAACTACTTTCGATGGATATAACCCTTATAGAGTTACAAAAGGAGGCTTTGATTGGGAAACAATTGAACCAGATAATCCTTGGTCGTATATTGGTTATTGGGGAGATCATCAAATAATTTATTTGCTTAAATTTTTAGAGTTTATTGAGCAACATTACCCTCAAAAACTAAATGAATACTTTACACAAGATTTATTTGTGTATGCAAATGTTCCTTATAGAATTAAGAGCTATCAAGAAATATTAAAAAACCCTAAAGATACTATTGTATTTGATCATGAAAATGAAGAAAAAATCCAACAAAAGAGAGAAGAATTAGGTGTAGATGGGGCTTTATTAAGAGATCAAAATTACTTTATATGTAAGGTTAATTTTATTGAAAAAATTTTAGCAACAGTACTAGCTAAGATGTCTAATTTTATACCTGAAGCTGGAATTTGGATGAACACTCAAAGACCAGAATGGAATGATGCAAATAACGCATTAGTTGGGAATGGAGTATCCATGGTAACTTTATATTACTTAAGAAGGTTTTTAGCGTTTTTTGAAAATGTAATAGATAAATCTGAGGTTGCAAAAAATGTTGTTTCTGAAGAGTTAGCAGTGTTTTTTAATCAGGTAAATGACACCCTTGAAAATCATAAAGATGTTTTAATCGATAATATTTCAGATAAGGATAGAAAAACAATTCTTGATGGTTTGGGTGTTTCAGGTAGTACTTATAGAAATAAAATATATAGTGAGCGATTTTCTGGCAATCAACAGCAAATTACAAAAGAGGAATTGCTTTCATTTATAAAAATTTCATTAGCGTACATTGACCATTCAATTATTGCAAATAAAAGAGAAGATAACTTATACCATGCCTATAATTTAATGACGGTTAATAATGATAAAGTTTCTGTTTCTTATTTGTCAGAGATGCTAGAAGGTCAGGTTGCTGTGTTGAGTTCTGGTTATTTATCTTCTAAAGAGGCGTTGTCGGTTTTAAATAGCTTAAAGTCTAGTAAATTATTTAGAGAAGATCAGTACAGCTATATTTTATATCCAAATAAAGAACTACCAGGGTTTTTAGAAAGAAATAATATACCAAAAGAAAGTATAGCTTCTTCTAAACTTTTAACAGCGTTGGTTAATAATGGAAATACACAAATAGTTGTAAAGGATTGTTTAGAAGGCTATCATTTTAATGGTGATTTTAATAACGTAGAAAGTTTAAAATTTGCTTTAAACGAACTGCCTGAAAAATATAATGAGCTAAAAGAAAAAGAATCAGAATTATTGTTCGAAATCTTTGAAAGCATATTTAATCATAAAGCATTTACAGGAAGATCAGGTACATTTTATGGCTATGAAGGATTAGGCTCTATTTATTGGCATATGGTGTCAAAACTTCAACTGGCAGTACAAGAAGTTACTTTAGATGCAATTGAAAAAAATGAAAGCCCTGAAGTGATAGGAGAACTATTCGATCATTATTTTGAAATTAATGAAGGAATTGGAGTAAATAAATCTCCAAGACTATATGGAGGTTTTCCAACCGATCCATATTCTCATACACCTTTTACTAAAGGAGTGCAACAACCAGGAATGACAGGTCAGGTAAAAGAAGATATTTTAAGCAGATTCGGTGAATTAGGTGTTTTAGTGAAAAATGGAGAGATTCATTTCAACCCAAAAATACTTAGAAAAGAAGAGTTTTTAAAAAAATCAAGAGAGTTTAAATATGTGAATGTATTAGGTGAATTCACTTCTATTACTCTTGAAGAAAATATGTTAGGGTATACTTATTGTCAAATACCTGTAGTGTATTCACAATCAGGAAAAGAATCTATCGAGGTTTACTATAATGATGGGTTATTAAAAAAGTTTGACTCATTGTTTTTAGATAAAGAAACTAGTAAATCAATATTTGAAAGAAATAATAGTGTACAAAGTATAATAGTATCAATAAAGAAATAGGAGTTATATGTCAAATGTGTCAAAAAGAATAGTGTTAATAATGATTATTGCAGCTTTGGCATCGTGTAATTCAACAGGAAAAAAACAAAAGAAAGTTAAGTCAATGATAGCATCCGAAATATTAGGGAATCCAGATTATTTAGCTATTTCTTATGGTGGTTATAGAACTAATACAAGAAATAATCAACCAAGTGTTGCAGAGCTAAAAGAAGACATGAGAATCCTTGAAGCAGCAGGAATTAAAGTATTAAGAACATATAATTTGCAGTTAGCCCACGCTTCAAATGTTTTAAAAGCTATTGATGAATTAAAAAAGGAAGATAGTAGTTTTGAAATGTACGTAATGTTAGGTGCTTGGATAGATTGTAAAGACGCTTGGACAAACCATCCCAATCACGACTTAGAAGATGAGGTTAATAATACATCTGAAATAGAAAAAGCAGTGCTGCTTGCTAATCAATACCCAGAAATTGTAAAAATTATAGCTGTTGGAAATGAGGCAATGGTAACTTGGGCTACTAGTTATTTTGTAAAACCTAGTGTTATTTTAAAATGGGTAAGCCATTTACAAGGTTTAAAGAAGGAAGGGAAGCTTTCTAAAGATGTTTGGGTTACTACTTCTGATAATTTTGCTTCTTGGGGAGGAGGAGATACTAGTTACCATAATCAAGATTTAGAAGCTTTATATAAAGCAGTAGATTATGTTTCCATGCATACATATCCAATGCATGACACACATTATAATCCTGTGTTTTGGGGAGTTTTACCTGATGAAGAGAACTTGTCAAAAGAAGATAAGATTAAAGCTTCAATGGATAGAGCAAAAGCCTACGCAATTTCACAATACGATAGTGTGAAAAAGTATATGAGCAGTTTAGGGATAAATAAACCTATTCATATTGGAGAAACAGGTTGGGCAAGTTATTCTAATGGTTTTTACGGACAAGGTGAGGCAAATGCAACCGATGAATATAAAGAAGCGTTGTTTTACAAGGCCATGAGAGATTGGACTGCTAAAGAAGGTATGTCTTGTTTTTATTTTGAAGCTTTTGATGAAAATTGGAAAGATGTTCAAAACCCAGGAGGTTCCGAAAATAATTTTGGACTTTTTACAATCGACGGGAAGGCTAAATATGCTTTATGGGATTTAGTTGATAAAGGTGTATTTGAAAATTTAAAGAGAAACGGCAATCCTATTACTAAAACTTATAATGGAGATGAAACATTATTATTAGAAGAAGTTACTGTGCCTTATACCAAAGTATTGCAAGAACATTAAAACCTTTAAAATGAAACTTAAAAATATATTTATTTATCCTTTGCTTGCAGTGTTACTTATTTGTTGTAATACAAAGGAAGAACATGTTGTAAAAGTTTCTGAACGTCAAATATTGGTCAATAATACTCCTTATGTAATTAAAGGGGTTTGCTATCATCCAGTACCAAAAGGGAGCCCTAATAACAGGAGTTTTACCTCTTTAACAGAGGATATACTTTTAATGAAAGAAGCAGGCATTAATACTATTAGAGTGTATGCTCCAATAGAAGAAAAAGAAGTGTTAGATGAATTAGCCGAGGCTAACATTAGAGTAGTAATTGGTTTTGGGTATGATCAAAACGGTTATTATGATATTGTTTCAGGATCTTTTATCAACTATGTAAATAAATATAAACACCATAAAGCAATTTTACTTTGGGAGCTTGGTAATGAATACAATTATCATCCAGAGTGGTTTGAAGGAGATATAAAAAACTGGTACAAGGCTATGAATGATGCAGCAGCTTTAATTCATAAAAACGACCCTAATCATCCAGTAACAACTGCACATGGTGACTTGCCTGATTCATTAGCATTAAAACTATCTCCAAATATTGATGTTTGGGGAATGAATGTATACCGTTGGGATAAACCTGGAACTATTTATAAAGAATGGGAAGTTGTAAGTAGCAAGCCAATGTATTTGTCTGAGGCAGGTGGAGATAGTTACATGACAATAGCAAAAGATGGTTATAAAGCAGGTGAAAATCAAAAAGCACAAGCAGATGCTAATGAAAATATATTAAAAGAGGTGTTTGCTAACAGTCATATAGGTTCTGGAGTTACATTGTTTTCATTTACAGATGGTTGGTGGAAAGCAGGGAATAACGATAAGCAAGACCCTGGAGGTTGGGCTCCAAACAGTAGTGGTGTACCTTACGATGGTTCTCCTAATGAAGAGTATTGGGGAATTGTTGACATTGATAGAAATAAAAAACAAACGTTTGATATAGTTAAGAAAGCATTTAACAATTCAACCAAGTAACTTTTATTAAAGATGATAAAAAAAATAGGATTTATACTAATAATTTTCTTGACAATGAATGCTTGTAATACAGATAAAAATCTGAATGTTGAAGTATATGAAACTTCTGTTAATGGTAATAAATTGAAGAAAATAACCGAGTTTTCTAAAAGTGAATCAAAGACTGAAATTAGAGTGTTGCCAGAACAGGAATTTCAAACAATTACTGGCTTTGGAGGTTCATTTACAGAATCTTCAGCATATTTATTAAATAAGTTAAGTAAGGAGAATAGAACTAAAATACTAAAAGCATATTTTTCTGAGGAAGGAGCAAATTACACACTTACAAGAACGCATATTAGTTCCTGCGATTTTTCATTAAATAATTATACATATGCTCCTGTGGCAGATGATATGTCTTTAGAAAACTTTAGTATAAAAGAAGACAAAGACGATTTAATACCAATGATTAAAGATGCAATGGAAATTTCAAAAGATGGTTTTAATATCATAGCATCACCTTGGTCTGCACCACCTTGGATGAAAGACAATAATGCTTATGTTGGCGGAAAATTATTGCCAAAATATAATGACAGTTTTGCACTATTCTTTTCAAAATACCTAGAAGCCTATAAAGCCGAGGGAATTAATATTTGGGGAATTACTCCTGTTAATGAACCTCATGGAAATGGTGATAATTGGGAGAGCATGCATTTTTCTCCAGAAGAAGAAACCAATTTTGTACAGCATCATTTAGGGCCATTATTAGAAAAAAATGGTTTTGACCATGTAAATATTTTAGGGTATGATCAAAATAGAGATGGCTTAAAAGAATGGGTTGATGTTATGTATAAAGATGAAGCAGCATCAAAATATTTTGACGGTACTGCTATACATTGGTATGAAAGTACTTATGAAGTATATCCTGAAGCATTACAATATGCACATAATAAAGCACCAAATAAATACTTAATTGAAACTGAAGGCTGTATAGATTCAGAAGTTCCTAAATGGCAAGACGATGCATGGTATTGGAAAAAAGAAGCAACAGACTGGGGATATGATTGGCGTGAACCAGAAAAGAAATATTTACATCCAAAATATGCACCTGTAAATAGGTATGCAAGAGATATTATTGGTTGTTTAAATAATTGGGTTGATGGATGGGTAGATTGGAACATGGTATTAGATACACAAGGTGGTCCAAATTGGTTTGAAAATTGGTGTGTTGCACCTGTAATCGTTAAACCAGAAACTAACGAGGTGTATTTTACTCCAATATATTACACATTAGCACATTTTAGTAAATATATTAGACCAGGTGCTAAACGTATTGGTTTTACACATACAGATAAAGAATTGATGGTTACTGCAGCAAAAAATCTAGACAATACTATTGCTGTTGTTGTTTTTAATCAAGGAGAAAAGAAAAAAAGTTTTTCATTAAGCCTTGGTGATACTATGGTTGATATTAGTATTAATCCTCAAGCTATTCAAACAATAGTGATTCCAATCAATAAATAGAACATGTCAAATAATAAAGTAGCATTCAGTCAAAAAATAGCCTTTGGAGTAGGTATGCTAGCAAACCAAATGTTTCCTGCTGCAATAAGTATATTTATTGTTGTATTGGTACAGGATCTTGGTTTTCCAGGTTGGATGTGGGGAGTTGTGTCATTAGTTCCTCGAATATTTGATGCTGTTACAGACCCAGTTATGGGGTTCATTTCTGATAATACCAAGTCTAAATGGGGAAGAAGAAGGCAATATGTGCTTTTAGGTGGTTTGGTAATGGGAATTGCGTTTATAATGATGTGGCAGTTATATAAAGGCGATAGTGTAGATGTTAATTTTAATTACTTCCTAGTTTGGTCTTTTGTATTCTATCTTGGATTAACCATTTTTAGTGTCCCTTATGTTGCTATGGGATATGAAATGAGTGACGATTTTCATGAGCGTACAGATATAATGGCTGTTGCACAATTTATAGGGCAATGGGCATGGGTTATAGCACCTTGGTTTTGGGTTATTATGTATGATGCCAATTGGTTCCCTGATGGAGCAGATTCTGCAGTTAGAGAACTAGCTGTTTGGGTTGGAGTTATATTTGCTTTATGTGCTATTGTGCCTGCTTTGTTTATTAAAGGAAAATCAACTTTGAATGAAGATTATGCACCATTGTCTGTAAATAATATTGGAGGTAGTTTAAAAGAAATTGGAGTAGGCTTCTTAGATACTTTCAAAACATTGAGCTCAAAACCTTTTCGTAAACTATGTATTTCAACCTTTTTAATTTTTAACGCATTTAATACAGTAGCAGGTTTTACTTTTTTCATTATAGTGTATTACTTATTTAATGGAGATGCTGGTGCAGCTGGTATTTGGCCAACTCTTTTTGGTAGTATTGGAGCTCTAGTAACTACATTTTTAGTAATTCCAATTGTAGCAAAAATGTCAAAAATTTTAGGTAAAAAGAAAGCTTTTATGGTATCTCAAGCCATATCACTAATTGGCTACATTATGTTTTGGTTTTTGTTTATACCAGGTAAGCCTTATATGTTTTTGTTTGCATTACCATTCTTCTCTTTTGGGATTGGAGGATTATTTACCATAATGATGTCTATGACTGCAGATGTAATTGATTTGGATGAATTAGAAACAGGGAAAAGACGAGAAGGTAGTTTTGGAGCTATTTATTGGTGGATGACAAAATTTGGGTTTGCTATTGCAGGAGGTTTAACAGGTACAATTCTTACTGTTGTTGGGTTTAATTCTGCTTTAGATACACAGCCAGAATCAGCAATTACAGGATTAAGATTGTTTTTCTCTGGATTGCCAATAGCAGGTACGTTAATAGCTATGTATGTTATGAGAGATTATGATGTTACAGAAGAAAAGGCTAATGAAATTAGAAAAGAATTAGAAAGAAGGAAAAATAAAATCTAGATAATATGTCGCACAGAGATGAAAAGTTTTTAGCATTAGCAAACATAGACTTTAATGGAGCATCTAATGATGATTTAAAAAAAACATTTAGAGAAGTATTAAAATCAGGGGTTCACGGTTTATGTTCTAGTCCTTATGAAGAAGGACAGCAACCTGGAGATCAATTGTCGGAAAAACAGATTAGGAGAAGACTTGAGATTGTGAGACCCTATACAAAATGGATTCGCTCGTTTTCTTGTACAGAAGGTAATGAAATGATCCCTGTTATCGCTAAAGAGTTAGGAATGAAAACACTTGTGGGTGCTTGGTTAGGAGATGATATTGGGGTTAATAAAAATGAAATTGAAAATTTAATAAAATTGACAAATCAAGGGTTTGTTGACGTTGCAGCTGTTGGAAATGAAGTGATGTATAGAGGCGACTTAACAGAAGAAGAACTTCTTGAGTATATATATCAGGTAAAAAAGGCGGTTAAAGTTAATGTGCCAATTGGCTATGTTGATGCTTATTACGAATTTTATGAAAGAATGGCAATTACTGAAGCATGCGATATAATTTTAGCAAATTGTTACCCTTTTTGGGAAGGTTGTGATCAGGACTATTCTTTGTTATACATGAAAGATATGTATAACAGGGCGTTAAAGGCAGGTAATGGAAAAAGGGTAATTATTACTGAAACAGGTTGGCCAAGTGAAGGGACTAATCTTGAAGGAGCTTACCCTTCAGAAGAAAATGCAATTAAATATTTTATTAACACTCAAAAATGGTCTAAAGAGGAAGATATTGAAATCTTCTATTTTTCATCTTTTGATGAATCTTGGAAGGTTGGTTCAGAGGGAGATGTTGGAGCTTATTGGGGTATTTGGGATAAAAATGAAAAACTAAAGTATTAGTTTCTTAATCCTTTGGTTTTCAAGGCTGAAAAACACCTATACATTACCACAACATAAAAAAAACTGAGTATAAAAAACTCAGTTTTTTTTATGATATGGTTTCTTGTATGTACTGTTATTACTAAGGTTGTTTGTATGATGCTGCCAAATAATCATTTTTTTGTTACATGTATGTTTTTTGTTGAGGTTGTTTTTTTTAAATCTTAATAAAATAGGGTTAGTATTACATTATTGAAAGTTTTTAATCTTAAAAAATATGTATTATGAAAAAAATTACCCTTTTAGTTGTGTTTTTCGCAATTTTATTTTCTAATGCTCAAACTCCAGAAGGAACTTGGAAAATGATTCCTCAAGCTGGAGCAATGGCAGTAGGTGACGGTCAGGGAAATTCAAACTGGTGGTCAAACAATTTAGCTGATGTAACAACAAGAGCTTGTTATTTTGATGACGAGTTTGTTTTTAATGGTGATGGATCGTTTGCAAATGTAAATGGAGCAGATACTTGGGTTGAGGTATGGCAAGATGGAGCAGGAGATGGTTGTCGAGCATCAGTAGCGCCACATGATGGTTCTAATGCAGCAACATGGACTTATGATTCAGGAGCAGGGACATTAACATTAAATGGTGTAGGTGCTTATTTAGGCTTGTCTAAGGTATATAATGGAGGTGAATTGGGAGATCCAGTAAATGCACCAACATCAATAACGTATATAGTTACTTCTATAGATGCAAACACAATGGTGTTAGATATTGCTGTTGGAGCCCCAGGTTGGTGGCGTTTTACATTGCAAAAACAGGGAGTAGAACCTACTTGTGATGATGGTATTCAAAATGGTGACGAGACAGGTGTAGATTGTGGTGGGTCTTGTCCTAATGAGTGCTTAGCTCAAATTGACTTACCGATTGATTTTGAGGGTACAACAACAGATTATACTGTGACTGATTTTGGCGGAAATGCATCTAGTTTGGTTGTTGATCCAGAAGACGCAGGAAATATGGTTATTCAAACTGTTAAAACAAATGCTGCACAACTTTGGGCAGGAACAACTATAAGTAATGATACTGGTGCTTTTGTAGCTACCGATGGTTTAGCGTCTTTAATTCCTTTTTCTGCAACAGAAACGAAAATGAATGTTAGGGTTTGGTCTCCAGATGCAGGTATTCCAGTAAGGTTAAAAGCAGAAGATGCAACAAATAATACACATACTGTAGAGACAGAAACCTTAACTACTGTTGCTATGGGATGGGAAGTGATTGAGTTTGATTTTTCAAATCAAGCACCAGGAACAGAAACGTTAACTCATGGATTAAATAATGGTTGGGTTTATAGTAAAGTATCAATCTTCTTTAATTTTGGAACAGATGGGGCTACAGCTGGAGAAAAAACGTATTACTTTGATGATGTAATGTTTGGAGAAGCACCACTTAGTATTAATGACTTTGAAGTTAATCAAGTGCAAGTTTACCCTAACCCAACACAAGGAAATTGGAATATTAAGACAAAAAATAATTTAGAAAGCGTAGTAGTATTTGATATACTTGGAAAACAAGTCGTAGCGGTTGAGTTAAAAAACACTTTAGAAACAACTATAGATGCTTCGCCGTTACCGTCTGGATTATACTTTGCTAAAGTTAGAACTACTCAAGGTGAATCAAGTATAAAGCTAATTAAAAAGTAATTGTGTTTTTAGTAAATTGGTATAATGATAAAATTGTTATACTTAAAAAGGTCTTCTTTTAAGAAGGCCTTTTTTATTTGATTTTAAATATTAATTTACTTTTGTACTTATGATAGATAATTTTCACAATGAATTTTTTGGTATAGGGATTCAAAATGGGAAAACACCAGAAAACTTAGGTGTATTATGGCGTTCGGCACAAAATTTAGGTGCTAGCTTTATTTTTACAATTGGTAATAGGTATGCAAAACAAGCTTGCGATACACATAATGCTGTAAAATCTATGCCATATTATCATTATGATGATTTTGAAGAGTTTTACAATCATCTTCCTAAAGGAGCAAGAATTGTTGGTGTTGAATTAACAGATGAAGCGCAAGACTTAGAAACCTTTCATCATCCTAGACGTTGCGTATATTTATTAGGAGCAGAAGACCATGGGTTAACTAGACAAGCAATTGAAAAATCACATATGTTAGTTAAATTTAAATCAGAGTTTAGTTTAAATGTGGCTGTTGCTGGAAGTATTATTATGTATGATAGAGGAATAAATAAACCAAGGTCGTAACTTTGTACAAAAATTAAGTATATGCATAAAGCAGGTTTTGTAAATATTATTGGAAATCCTAATGTAGGTAAATCAACATTAATGAATGCTTTTGTTGGTGAAAAACTATCTATTATTACCTCAAAAGCGCAAACTACGCGTCATCGTATTTTAGGTATTGTTAATGGAGATGATTTTCAAGTAGTATTATCAGATACTCCAGGAATTATTAAACCAGCTTATGAGTTGCAAAGTTCTATGATGGATTTTGTAAAGTCTGCTTTTGAGGATGCAGATATTCTAGTTTATATGGTTGAAATAGGTGAAAAAGAATTAAAAGATGAAGCATTTTTTAATAAAATCACCAATTCTAAAATTCCAGTATTATTATTGTTAAATAAAATTGATGGTTCAAATCAAGACCAATTAGAAGAGCAAGCTGCATTATGGCAATCTAAAGTGCCTAATGCCGAATTTTTTCCAATTTCTGCTTTAGAAGGTTTTAATGTAAAGGAAGTATTTAATAGAATCATTGAATTGTTACCTGACTCACCACCATTTTACCCTAAAGACCAATTAACAGATAAACCAGAACGCTTTTTTGTAAACGAAAAGATTAGAGAAAAAATCTTAATGCATTACAAAAAGGAAATTCCTTATGCAGTTGAAGTAGATACCGAAGAGTTTCACGAAGATGATAACATAATTAGAATGCGTTCTGTAATTATGGTAGAGCGCGAAACGCAGAAAGGAATTATTATTGGGCATAAAGGTGCTGCCTTAAAGCGTGTAGGCGTTGAGGCAAGAAAAGATTTAGAGAAATTTTTCGACAAGCAAATTCATCTAGAGCTTTATGTAAAAGTCAATAAAAACTGGAGAAGTAATCAAAAGCAATTAAAGCGTTTTGGGTACAACCAAAAATAGTTTAGGGCATTGCATGAATGTCTTTACTACGTAAAGTGTCTCTCATAAAATGGTGAAGTTCGTGCATTTGAGTCATTCCTGTTTGTTTTCCTATACGTCCACCAAAGTATAACACAACCCAAATTATTACCATAAATAGTACTAAAAATAGTTGTATAGAATAACTGTTTCCTAAAGACCAGTTTGAGTATGCCCAAACACCAAAACCAAAGAACAAGCCAATAACTATAAAATGGAAAAACATAAACATAGTCCAAACTGTTGGGTTAGGTCCAAATAACCCATAAATGGTACTTTTGTTTTTGTCTTGCTCTGTTTCATTAATTTCTAAGTGTAATTGTGGTGACCAAAAGTGTTGGTCTTTTTTAGGAATTTTTATAAATACATGATCATCAACTCGTGAAACTATAAAGTCAGACTGAGCTTTTTTAGTATCTTCAAACAGTTTTAAAATGATTTCGTTGTTGTGTTCTACGTCAAATTTAAAACGCGGTCTTAATACAATTTCGTTAGTTAATGACATTTAAATTATTTTTAATGCGTCAATTTACTATTTTTTCTTTAACTAAACACTACCTTTGCAGGCGCTTACAGGATATGTAATGCAGATTAAAATTTATACACATGAGTAATATAGTAGCCATAGTAGGGCGTCCTAATGTTGGGAAATCAACGTTCTTTAATCGTTTAATACAACGTAGAGAAGCTATAGTTGATGCAGTAAGTGGAGTTACCAGAGATAGACATTATGGAAAGAGTGACTGGAACGGGAAAGAGTTTTCTCTTATTGATACTGGAGGATATGTAGTTGGTAGTGACGATATTTTTGAAGCTGAAATTGATAAGCAAGTAGAGCTTGCTATTGATGAAGCCGATGCTATTATCTTTATGGTAAATGTAGAAGATGGTGTTACAGGAATGGATGAAGATGTTGCTAAATTACTTCGTAAGGTAGATAAACCTGTGTTTTTAGTTGTTAATAAAGTTGACAATGGAAAACGTGCCGAAGATGCTGTTGAGTTTTACGCTTTAGGTCTTGGTGAATATTATACCATTGCAAGTATTAATGGTAGTGGTACAGGAGATTTATTAGACGCCTTAGTAGAAGCATTACCTGAAAAAGAAGAAGTTATAGAAGAAGAGTTACCTCGTTTTGCAGTGGTTGGTCGCCCAAATGCTGGAAAATCATCGTTCATTAATGCGTTGATTGGTGAGGATAGATATATTGTTACTGATATTGCAGGAACCACAAGAGACTCTATCGATACAAAATATAACCGTTTTGGATTTGAATTTAATTTAGTTGATACAGCTGGAATTCGTCGTAAAGCTAAAGTAAAGGAAGATTTAGAGTTTTATTCAGTAATGCGTAGTGTGCGTGCTATCGAGCATGCAGATGTGTGTTTATTAGTGTTAGATGCTACTCGTGGATTTGATGGTCAAGTACAAAACATATTTTGGTTAGCAGAACGCAACCGAAAAGGAATTGTAATTTTGGTTAACAAGTGGGATTTAGTTGAAAAAGATAATAAGACAACTAAAGAGTTCGAAAAATACATTCGTAAGCAAATTGAACCATTTACAGATGTACCAATTGTATTTATTTCTGCATTAACAAAGCAACGTATTTTCAAGGCAATAGAAACTGCTGTTGATGTTTATAAAAACAGAACTAAGCGTATTAAAACAAGTGTACTTAATGAAGTGTTGTTGCCAATTATTGAAAACTATCCGCCTCCCGCATATAAAGGAAAATTTGTAAAGATTAAATACATTATGCAGTTGCCAACACCGCAACCACAATTTGCATTTTTCTGTAATTTACCTCAATATATTAAGGAACCTTATAAGCGTTTCTTAGAAAATAAATTACGTGAGCACTTTAACTTTAATGGTGTGCCTGTAAGTGTATATATGAGAAAAAAGTAATTAAAAAATAAGATGATTTTAAAAGCTCATAAGTATTTATTTATGGGCTTTTTTGTTTACCAACTTCCAGAGGCACCTCCGCCTCCTCCCATTCCACCGCCAAAGCCACCTGAGAATCCACCTCCTCCGAAGCCACCACTTGAACCACTCCCAAAAATACCACCACTACTTGAACCTCTACCATAACTCCCTCGTCCCATATTACTAAAAATAATAGCTTCTAAAATGTCTATGTCTTCAGAGCGTTTCCCTCTATTTCCACCACCACCTTTACCTCGTCTGTTAGACGAAATAGCTATAATAAAAATAATAAATACGAATAATAGAATAATTACTATGCCAATAGGAAACTCACTTGAATTATTATGTTCTTCACCATCAAATTCGCCATTTAAAATTTGTATCATAGCATCAGTACCTTTATCTAAACCACTATAAAAGTCACCACGTTTAAATTCTGGAATAATTACACGATTAATAATACGTTCGGCATCAATGTCTGTAAGTCTATATTCTATACCATAACCAGTATTAATGTCTATTTCTCTATCATCTTTAGCTAAAGTTATTAATATTCCATTGTCTTTATCGGCTTGACCAATCCCCCATTTTTCTAGCCATCTTGCGCCAACTATAGAAATGTCGTCATTATTTGTTGTGCTAATAATTGCAATTACTATTTGAGTTGAAGTAGAGTCGGCGTATTTAATAAGTTTTTGTTCTAACGTGTTCTTTTGTGAGCTCGATAATAAGTTAATATTATCGTAAACGCTTGTTTGATCTTTGCCTTTTGGTTTTTCAGGTATGTTAAATTGAGCAAAACTTAATTGTACGCAACACAAGAAACTGAAAAGAAGTATATGTTTAATAAATTTCATTAGCCTTTTGAAATTTCGTTAGGTAATTCGTCTTCATCATGATGATGCCAAGGGAAATGTGCTTCTAATTGCTTTCCTGCACTCAAAATACCATCTATTAAACCTTGTTTGAAATTTCCCAATTTAAATTGATGCACAATTATGTTTTTTGTAGCGTCCCAAAAATCGTTAGAAACAACGTCATTAATGCCCTTATCACCATAAATAGCAAAGCACTTGTCTTTAACAGCTACATAAATTAAAATAGCATTTTGTAGCTTGGTGTTGTCCATTTTTAGATAATGAAATACCTCTAACGCTCTTGTTTCAGAGTTGCCATTATTATGATTTTCGATATGTACACGAATCTCACCTGAAGTGTTTTTTTCGGCAATTCTTATTGCTTCAATAATTTCTTGTTCCTCTTGATGCGTCAAGAAGTCTTCTACAACAGACATAGTTATCTATTTATCTGATTTGTAATCATTAACATCAACGCCTTTTTCAGCTCCTTCGTCAGCATTAAAACGCTCTTTCTTTTCGAAGCCAAAAATTGAAGCTAATATGTTATTAGGGAAGGTTCTTACTAATTCATTATAAGGTGTAATTGACTCATTAAAACGATCGCGCTCTATTTTTATGCGCTTTTCAACACGATCTAATGAGTTCATTAATTCTTTATAGTTTTCGTTAGCTTTTAAATCAGGATAGCGCTCAAATACCGCTAATAACCTTGATAAAGCAGAGGTCATGCTCCCTTGAGCTTGTTTAAATTGCTCTAGCTGTTCAGGTGTTATATTTGATGGGTCAATTTGAATACTTGTAGCTTTTGAACGTGCATCAGTTACTATTTTAAAGGTTTCTTGTTCATATTCAGCATAGCGTTCAGCAACCTTCATTAAATTAGGAATTAAATCACTGCGTAATTGATATGCACTTTCAACTTTAGACCATTGTTCACCAATTTTTTCTTCTTGAACTATTGCATCGTTATAAAAACCTTTTCCTTTAGAATAAAATCCTATAGCAATTATTGCCACAATAATCCATGGTAGCCACTTTTTCATAATATAAATGTGTTTTAAAGTTGATTATAGATAAGTTGAGAATAATCTCAAAATGTTACAAGTGATTTTTAATTTTAATTAGTTGATTTTTAACGTCTTCTAATTTACTAATAATCTCGAAATTATTTAGGGAGTCTTTTTTGCCTTCTTTTAAATGCGTTTTTGCACCTTCTAAAGTAAACCCTCTTTCTTTTACCAAGTGGTAAATAAACTTAAGGTTTTTAATGTCTTCAGGAGTGAATTTACGATTACCTTTAGCATTTTTTTTAGGCTTTAATACATCAAATTCTTTTTCCCAAAATCGTATTAAAGAAGTGTTTACACCAAATGCTTTGGCTACTTCGCCAATACCATAATAACGTTTTTCTGGTAATTCAATATGCATTAGTCTAAAGATTGATTTTCTACTGAAGCTTTTAATAATAAGTCATTAAACTCTTTAGGCGATAGGTTGCCATAGTAGAAGTTTATAGGATTTATACGTTGCCCATCTTTAAATACTTCGTAGTGTAAATGAGGTGCTTCCGAGCGTCCCGAACTGCCTACAAAACCAATTAAGTCACCACGTTTAACTTTTTGATTTTTCTTGACATTGTATTTGTATAAGTGAGCATATAAGCTCACGTAACCATAACCATGATCTATTCTAATATGTCTTCCATAACCAGAAGAACCTGCATCAGCACGTTTTACCACGCCATCACCTGTGGCATAAATTGGAGTGCCTCTTGGAGCCGTAAAATCCATTCCGTAATGGAATTTTCTAACCTTTGTAAAAGGATCTTTTCTATAACCGTAACCAGAAGCCATACGTGTTAAATCTTCATTTTTCACAGGTTGAATAGCAGGAATTGTAGCTAAAAATTTCTCTTTATCTTCGGCTAATACAGCAATTTCGTCTAAAGATTTTGATTGTACTACAATGCGTTTTTGTAATTCGTCAATACGTTTGTTGCTACTAATAATAAGTTTTGAATTATCGTAGCCTTCAAATTTTTTGTATCTGTTTACACCACCAAAACCTTGTTTACGTTGTTCTTCAGGAATTGGGTTTGCTTCAAAATAATGTCTGTAAATAGCGTTATCTCTTTCTTCAACGTTAGATAAAACCATTTCAGCTTCATCCATTTTACTATTTAACAGTTCAAACTGAATTTGCATGTTTTCTAATTCACGAGTAAGGGCTTTTTCTTTAGGTGATTCAAAGTAGTGACCAGCAATAAAAACGAAGCCAGAACCAAACAAAGCAGCAGCTAGTAAAAACACAAAAACATACTTTGCAGTTGTTCTTTTTTTACGCACAATTTTGCGGTAAGAAAGCGTTTCTGAATCGTAATAATATTTTACCTTAGACATTACTTAAAAAGTTCTATTTTTGCGAATATATTCTGTAGTTAACTAACAGAATTAATTGAACAACGAACAAATATATAAATTGTTTCACAGTATTGAGCAATTTATTAGAACAAGCTTAACATAGTTACATGAAATCTCAAGAAGTAAGATCTAAATTTTTAGAGTTTTTTGAAAATAAAAAACATAGTATTGTGCCTTCTGCACCAATGGTTTTAAAAGACGACCCAACATTAATGTTTGTTAATTCGGGAATGGCGCCTTTTAAAGAGTTTTTTCTTGGAAACGCACAACCTAAAAACAATAGAATTGCCGATACACAAAAGTGTTTAAGAGTTTCTGGGAAGCATAACGATTTAGAAGAGGTTGGTTACGATACATACCATCATACGCTATTTGAAATGCTTGGTAACTGGAGTTTTGGCGATTACTTTAAAAAAGAAGCTATTGCTTGGGCTTGGGAGTTGTTAACCGAAGTTTATAAAATAGATAAAGACATTCTTTACGTAACCGTTTTTGAAGGTGATAAAGAAGATAACATCCCAATGGACCAAGAGGCATACGATTTTTGGAAAGCAATTATTCCAGAAGATCGTATCCTAATGGGAAATAAAAAGGATAACTTTTGGGAAATGGGTGACCAAGGACCTTGTGGACCTTGTAGCGAAATTCATGTAGATATTCGTTCGGCAGAAGAAAAAGCAAAAGTTGATGGTAAGGATTTGGTTAACATGGACCATCCTCATGTGGTAGAAATTTGGAACCTTGTATTTATGCAATACAATCGTAAGGCTGATGGTTCTTTAGAAAATCTTCCAGCAAAACATATTGATACAGGAATGGGGTTTGAACGTCTTTGTATGGTATTGCAAGACGTGAAATCTAATTACGACACTGATGTATTTACACCTTTAATTCGTGAAATAGAAACAATTACTGATACAGAATATGGTAAGGATGAAAAGGTAGATGTGGCAATTCGTGTAATTTCAGATCACGTTCGTGCTGTGGCGTTTTCTATTGCCGATGGACAATTACCAAGTAACAATGGAGCAGGTTATGTAATTAGAAGAATTTTACGTCGTGCTGTACGTTATGGGTTTACGTTCTTAAACAAAAAAGAACCATTTATCTATCGTTTGGTGGATATTTTAAGTAAGAAAATGGGACAAGCGTTCCCAGAGATTAAAAGCCAAAAGCAATTGATTGAAAATGTAATTAAGGAAGAGGAAACGTCGTTCTTAAGGACATTGGATCAAGGATTAGTATTGTTAGATCGCATTGTGGAAAAATCAGATAAAAAAGAAGTTTCTGGTGCAAAAGTGTTTGAACTTAAAGATACTTATGGTTTTCCTGAAGATTTAACAGAACTGATTTTAAGAGAGAAAGGTTATACGTATAATGTTGAAGAGTTTGATAAATGTTTGTTGGATAGAAAAGAAGATGGAAGAAGAGCAACAGCCATAAAATTTGATGATTGGACGATTCTAGTAGATGATACTGAACAAGAATTTGTGGGCTATGATGTCCTAGAAACTAATGTGAAGATTGCGCGCTATAGAAAAGTGAAATCTAAAAAAGATGGTGAGCAATACCAGTTAGTATTCAATTTAACACCATTTTATGCTGAAGGTGGAGGGCAAGTTGGAGATAAAGGATATTTAGAAGCTCCAAATGGTGATGTGATTTACATTTTAGATACTAAAAAGGAGAATAATGTCATTATTCATTTTGCTAAAAACCTACCTAAGCATTTAAACGAAACGTTTAAAGCTGTTGTAGATGCAAAACAACGTTATAGAACAGAATGTAACCATACTGCAACACACTTATTACACCAAGCATTAAGAGAAGTGCTAGGTACTCATGTTGAGCAAAAGGGATCTGCTGTTCATTCAAAATATTTAAGATTTGATTTTTCACATTTTTCTAAAGTAACTACAGAGCAATTACGTGATGTAGAAAACTTTGTAAATGCACGTATTGAAGGTAAATTGCCATTAGAAGAAAATAGAAGCGTTACCATGGAGCAAGCACTAAAAGAAGGTGCAATGGCTTTATTTGGTGAAAAGTATGGAGATACGGTACGTACTATTAGATTTGGACAATCTATGGAGCTTTGTGGTGGTACTCACGTAAAGAATACTGCTGATATTTGGCACTTTAAAATTAAATCGGAAGGTGCTGTGGCAGCTGGAATTCGTCGTATTGAGGCAATTACCAATGATGCTGTAAAAGATTTCTATTTTGATAACAATAGAGCGTTCTTCGAGATAAAAGATATGCTTAATAATGCTAAGGACCCTGTGAAATCGGTAGCAGATTTAAAGCAAGAAAATAACGACCTTAAAAAGCAAATCGAAGCTTTGTTAAAGGATAAAGCTAAAAACTTAAAAGGTAGCTTAAAGTCTGAAATCCAAGAAATCAATGGTGTAAACTTTTTAGCTAAAGAAGTAGATTTGGATGCCGCAGGAATTAAAGATTTAGCTTTTGAATTAGGTGGCGAAGTAGATAATTTATTTGTGTTGTTTGGAGCTAACAATAATGGAAAAGCATTGTTGTCTTGTTATGTGTCTAAAAACTTAGTTGCTGAAAAACAACTAAATGCTGGACAAATAGTTAGAGAGTTAGGAAAGTACATCCAAGGTGGTGGAGGTGGACAACCATTCTTTGCAACTGCAGGTGGTAAAAACCCTGATGGAATTACTGAGGCATTAAATGCTGCAAAAGATTATTTAAATTAGTGTTGTTATCCTGAACTTGATTCAGGATTTCATTTAATGAATTTTCAAACCAAAATACCATTACAAAGACAGTCTAACAATTTAATAGACTATACATCTAATATACTATTGTTGGGTTCTTGTTTTACTGAAAATATTGGTAATAAATTATCATATTATAAATTTCAAAATACTTTAAATCCTTTTGGTATACTATTTCATCCTTTAGCAATTGAAAAGTTAATTACAAGAGCTATAAATAAGGATTATTATTCGGACGATGAGGTATTTCAGTATAACGAACAATGGCATTGTTATGATGCACATTCCCAATTAAGTGCTAGTTCAAAAGAAGAGTTATTACAAAGCTTAAATAATGCAATAGATAATACGAGTAAACAAATAACCGAATCAAAGCATTTCATAATTACTCTAGGAACAGCTTGGGTGTATCGCCATATTGAATCGGATACTATTGTAGCAAATTGCCATAAAGTACCACAAAAGAAATTTACTAAAGAGCTATTATCTGTAGATGAAATTCAAGAAAGTTTAGAGGCAATTATAAGTTTAATTCAATCTGTGAATAGAAATGCAAATTTCATTTTTACAGTATCTCCAATTCGCCACATTAAAGATGGTTTTGTTGAGAATCAAAGAAGCAAGTCGCATTTAATTACTGCTATTCATCAAGTTGTTGAACCAAGAAAAAGTAGGTTTTATTTTCCATCTTATGAGCTTATGATGGACGAGTTAAGAGATTATCGTTTCTATGCTGAAGATATGATTCATCCTTCATCATTAGCTATAGATTATATTTGGGAACGCTTTAAAATGGTTTGGATTGACGAAAATGCTATGTCTACAATGGATGAAGTAGAAACAATTCAAAAAGGTTTAGCACATCGTCCTTTTAATTCAAATTCGGAGGCACACCAAAAATTCCTTCAAAATCTAGAAGCGAAAAAAACTAAGCTTCAAAAGCAATATCCATTTATGCTGTTTTAGAAATATCTTATTCAATAAATACGCAATTCATCGTATTTACTTTTGTGTCTTTTTTTGAGTAATTTGTAATACTTTAAATTATATAGATATGAGGTTATTTTGGTGTTTGTTATTTGTAATTCCTAATGTTTTTGCCCAAAATCAATATACTACTAGAATAAAGAATAGCGATTTTAATATTTCTAATAATGTAGTAAATGTAGTCGAGTATGAGTATGATAATGAAGATGAAGAATCAAAAAAAACTAGAGTAAAAGTAGAGACAATAAAAGAATGGAAGTTTAGTAAAGGTTATATTTATCAAGAAACTATTGCTAAGGATTTAAACACCAAAAGTATTTCTCTTTATGTGTATTTACCAGACCGAAACCTCTATTCTATTAGCCTTAGAAAAACTTTTAAATATGTGAAAACAGAAGAAACTGTTCTAAAATTTAAACGTTTTAAGTTTAAGGGGTTAGATTTCTACATGCCGGAAAATGCACAAGTTTTACAACAAGAAGAAGATGTTCTAGATGTAAATTATTTACTAAATAAGAAGAACTATGGTGAGAAGTTAAGTGTAAAAGATGGTTTGATAGAAAAATACAATACCTCACCTTATGGACCTTCTATTTATAAGTATAATGATAAAGGTGTAATTATAGATGCTTTTTTTCCAGGTGTGAGTGGTAAAAAATACGAATACGGTAATAGAGGTGAATTAATTAAGAAATCAACTTATGGTTCACCCTTTAATAAGATAATAACTTTAATTTATTATGAATACGATGCTTTTAATAATTGGATAAAAAAAACTGAAGTAGATATAGATAACAATGGACTTAAAGGTTCAAGATTTTTCAGTAGAGTTTTAACATATAAAGATGGTAAGTCTACTGGAGATTCTAATTATGACTTGAGTTTTGTAAACAATTCGACACTTAAAGCATTAAAACAAGCATCACAAAAAAACAACATAACTCAAACAGCTCCAGCTACATTTAAAGGAAAGTATTATTATAAAAAGACTATAGGAGATGAATTTTGGATTTATAATGATAAAAACGAATCCGTTGCTAATAAATGTGTTCATTTAGATTTTATAAATTCAGATTTTTATATGTACGAACCAGCAACTAAAAAGGTGCTTAAGTTGGTTAATTATTCTAATGGTGATATAGACAAGGCATATCCAGTTGAGGTAGTGATGAGTGAAGAAGAGAATGTTTTACATGTAAATAAAAATGGAGATGTTGTGTTTTATTGTGAAGGGAAGTTAACCACAGTAAAAGAATCAAAACTAATTACCATTAATGGTAAAAAGTTTGTAATGGTGCCTAATGGTTCTAAAAATACTTATTGGTTTTTGTATGAGAAAACAAAACCAGGAGTGTATAAAATTAATAAGCTTCCATATAGTGAGGATAATGCTTATTGGGGAAAAATGTTTGTAGGAGATGGTTCGTTAAAAACGGATTTGTTTATTGTGGTCAATGGTGAGCAGCCAGAAATTAAAAACTTTAAGTTACTAAAATCAGATGGTAGTTTTCTTTTTAGTATAAGTGATAAGTATTATCGTGTACCATTTAGAGCATCAAAACTAATGAAGTTGCAACCACTAGTTCCTATTGCTAAAGCTGAATTTGACCAATTAACAACTGGTGTGAATACTTCTACTTCAAATAATAATATATCAAAAACACTTACAGGCGAAGCTCTTGAGATAAGCAAATGCAAAAAGGATCAAGATGTAGAAGGTTGTGTTACAAATCTATTTAAGAAAAAGCATAATAATCTTAAAGCCTTTGGTAAAGCTGAAACTGAGATTTATAAAGACTTAGCAATGTTTATAAGGGAAACTGGAAAGCAATTTACTCCTAAAGTTCAGTGTAGAGTTTTGATGGATAGTGATATTCCAAATGATAAAATGAGAGAGATACTTAGTTTTCTGACCAAAGAAGAGCGATCGAAAATTAGTAGTGAAGCACAAAAAATTGTGGATGAGTATAATAAAAACTTTGGTAAGAAGAATAATTAAAAAACAATAAGATTGAATATGAACGTATTTAAAGCACTTTATTGTAATCAATACTACGAGCTTAAACCACAAGGAAAAGAAGATACAGCTCAAAAAATGGGAACCATTTTATCTACTATAGCTTTAGTTTTATTTTTACTAAGCGCCTTCTTTTTATTGATGACTTTTATGCCAGATTTTGAGAAAGAGTTATATAGATTCTTTAAGAGCGCATTTGGAAGAAGAACAGGAAAGGCTATAGGTAAATTTGCAGGCATATTATGCTTGTTAATTGGATATCCAATAATAAAATTTACAGTTGGAACTAATAAAAGTTATAATACTACTATTACTGAGTTTAATAATAAGTCTATCGAAGAACAGAAGCAAATATCTAAAAAGGGCTTAAAGTTTTTTGTAAGCTCTGTAGCAATAATTATTATAGTAGTAATAATTATGGCTATATATCACACTGTATTTGATTAGTTAAGTACAGAATATCTTACTTAAATATACGCAATTCATCGTATTGATTTGATTATTAATATTTTGCAATTTTGAAATGTTATTAATTCTAAAATATTCAACGATGAGAAATTTAAAGCAAATCATGTTACTTTTAATGACAGTTTCATTAGTAACATTTACAGGATGTTCAAGTAGTGATGATGGTGGAGATGGAGGAAACGCAGGAGATGGTGTGTTAATAGCTAAAATTGATGGTACGTCTTTTGAGTCTATGCCTATTTCATCTTCAGCTACTATAGCAAATGGAGGACAAAATTTAATAATTATAGCATCAAACAGCGATGGTAATGCCTTTGCTTTTACTGTGGTGGGTTTTGATGGTGTTGGTACCTATCCTTTAGGTGGAGGCGCTAATATTTTTAATAGTGGCTCATATACTGAAACAGATGTGGATATAAATAATCCTCAAAATTCTACAACCGAAATTTGGCAAGCGCCATACGACGATACTGTTGCAGGGGAATTAAGAGTCGCTGAAATTACAGACGATAAAGTTAAAGGAACATTTGAGTTTACAGGTAAAAATGTTAATGGAGACCAATCGTTAAAGACTATAACTGAAGGTTCTTTCAATTTAGATAGACAATAAACTAAATATTATTTGTCATGAAAGAACTAATTAATACTTTAAAAAGTATGCTAATAGTTGCATTGGTTTTTAGTACAACTATAACATATGCGCAAAGAGCAGAAACACCAGATTATCAATATGACTTAGGAGGTAAAATAGATTATATGACCTTAACTGATGCAGGTGTTTTATTAATTGCTCATGGAGATGGTTTAGCAGGTATAAAACCTGGTCAAGAAGGTTTAGTGTTTAATTTTGATGATTATGGCAAAGTAAAACAAGAAGAATTGTTTATTGTGCCAAAAACACCTTACGTTATGGTTGGTCAAACGGGTTTTGGTGGTATATCAACTAAGCAAAGTGTGATTGATTTTGTGTCAGGGAAGCGTATTTTTGACACGAAGTCTAATGGTTGGAAAGCAGCACAAAGACCAACCTTAATAATGCCGCAAAATAAATTAATTGTTTCTGGACAACGTACAGCAAAAGAAAAATATACACAGGCTATTGGTATTTATAATATGGAAACAGGAGCTGAAGAAAAGTTGTTTGCATTAAAAGGAGCAAATGTACTTTCGGGAAGCCCTAAAATTATAAATGGCGGAATTATTCTTCCTACAGCTAAAGGTGTTTATCGAATAGATGCCGAAACAGGAGCTGAAAGCTGGATGTTAGACCTTAAAAATGTAACTTATGTTTATCCTGCTGCAGATGGTAAATCTATGTATGCTGCTGTTTTAAAAGGAAAAAACCATGAAGTTCATAAAATAAGCGAAAATGGAACTAAGTTATGGGCAGATGGTAAGAAGTTAAAAGGAAAGGTGTCTAATTTTCAAATTACAGATAAAGGCCTTGCTTTAGTTAGTAATGTAGCACCTTCAGGAAAGAAAGGTTTGGGTAAGTTAGCTTCGGCAAAACCACAAAGTCATATATCATTTTTATCTGCAAACAATGGTGAAGATTTATGGGAAAAAGCACCAAAAACTAAAGGATATGTACAGCATTTCTATGTAATGGAAGATGGTATTTTATTCGGAATTCAATCTGGTGGTATTAATAAAATATCTTTTGATGGAAATCCATTGTTTAAAAAGCCTTTAAAAACAGGTGAAAACATTCATACAATGGCTTTGACAAAGCAAGGAATGATTTATATTACTGATAGTGATGCTAATATTATTAATCTAGATACTGGAGAATCAATTTGGTCTAAACCAATAAAGTATAAAAGAGCAAAAGCTGTTTGTAGTACTTATGATGAATCTCATAAAAGATATTTAATAAGTACAGGAAATGAACTGGTAGCCATCGATGAAGATTCAGGAGATATTAGTACACTAGCTACTTACAAATTTGAAGAAAAAGAAAGTCCAACAAGTATTGAAGTTAGAAAGAATGGATTGTTGTTGACTTCCGATCAAAATATGATGATGTTAGATTTTGAAGGATCAGAATCATTTCATGAATATTTTAGATCTCCAGGTAAAAGTGCTTTAGCAATAGTAGCTCTTAGTGCACTTGCATTATCATCAACAGCTATGATGGCAGACGCTAGTTTTCAAGCTGGAGCAAATCGAAATGCCATTGGGCAATACAATAGTTATGGAGCTCAAAAACAAAGAGAAGCAGATGCTTTTCAAGCTATAGCAACAGCATCTTTTAATGAAATGAGCAAGCGCTTTAGAGCAACATCAGCAACAGAAAATGCTCAATTCATTTTAACAAAATTGGATGAAGGTGCTGGGTTAATAAAAATTAATAAAGATACTGGATTAGCAGAGAAAGAAATTATTCTAAAAAACAAAAAGCCAGAATACGAAGTTGATGAGTTTGGAGGCTATTTATATTATCAAGCCAAAGGAAATATTATTTATTCGTATAATTTAAATAAGTAATTAAAGAGCTAATTACAAATTAAATCTTGTTGTTGAGATTTGTTGATTAGGCGTGGTGGCTTTGCTCATTACGCTTAATCTTTTTTGTTAAGAGTGTATATGTCTTAACAATTCTAAGTATATTGTATAATCATTAAAAAACTGTGTCATGAGATTAATTGTTTTATTTTTTTTAATTACAAGCATAGGTTTAGCTCAAGAAGTTAAAACTCCTAATTCACCTCAACAAGTACCTGAACAAAAATCTACTGGATGTGTTAGCGGTAATTGTTATAATGGTTGGGGGAAATGGCAATACAATAATGGGTATTATTCTGGTTTTTGGAAAGATGGAAAACGTAATGGTTATGGCTTATATGATTGGAAGGATGCAGGTAAATATATAGGTGCTTGGAAAGATGACTCTAGAAATGGCTATGGAGTTTACTTTTATCAAAACGACACTAAAGATGAGATGATAGGGCAGTTTAAAAATGGAGAGCTTAATGGTTATGGGAAAAAATATGTAAAAGGTAAATGGAGTCAAGGAGAGTATAAAGATGGTGTATTGGTAGCTTCATATTCATTCTATGATAACAAAAAACCATTTGGCTGTATAGCTGGAGATTGTCAAAATAAATATGGTCGTTTTAAATGGGAAAATGGCGATAAGTTTACAGGTTTTTTTAAGAATGGTAAAATGTATGTAGGAACTTATGTGTTTAGTAATGGCGATAAATATTCTGGAATGTTTGTGAATAATTCTTTTCAAGGAGATGGTAGATTCTTCTTTAAAGATGGAAGTTATTACGGGGGAAAATGGTATAATGGCAAATATGATGGATTAGGTTACTTTACAGACGCTGAATATAATAGCTCTATTGGTGTGTGGAGTGCTGGTGTTTTAGTAGAGTCTTATAAATAGTGTTAATTGGTTGTTTTTTAGCGCCTTGTAAAATATAATTAAACTCATGTTAAGAGGTTAGAAGATTGAATGAGATTTCTCTTATACGCTTAATCTTTTTTTTACTACTTCTTATCGAAAAAAAGAGATTCTAGCTTTAATATGTTTTATCTTCGAAATGCTATTAATCAATTTTTTTAAAAAAGCGTCAGGTTTTAAGGTGTAAAAATCAAAAATTACTGATGCTTTTTTTGTGTCTAACATTTTCTGGTAATTATTTCATAATTACTATCTTCATAAGGCATTAATAATTTTAAAGTTATGAGGCTGTTAAGTTTAGTTGTTGTTTTGTTTTTTTCGTTTAGTTGTTTAGCGCAAAATAATGATGAAAAACTAAGTTTAGAGTTGATAAAAGAACTGCAAAATTCTACGAACCCAGTCAATCAATTAGATACATATGAAAAGCTTGTTTTATCTGCTTTAGATAATAACGATTCTTTAGCTTTTGAATATGCGCAAAAAATGTTTGATTTAGCTGTTTTGAGCAAATTAAAACATAAGCAAGGAGTTGCGTTGTATTACCTTGGACGTTCTAATTTGGAATTAAATAAAACAAAAGCTTTAGAGTTTTTTAAGGAAGCATTACCAATACTAGAAGCTAATGAGGATGAGAATTTAAAAGATGTTTATTATCATTTGTCTAATATCTACGTGATTTTTTCAGACTTTCCTAAAAGTTTACAATCTGCCTTAACCTCATTAGAAATAAATCAAGCGCTAGAGATAGATAAAAACATTCAAAGAGATATGTCTTATATAGGTTATGTTTTTGATAGGATGTATGAATTTAAGGAGTCGATTAAATGGAATAGAAAAGCACTGCAAATAGCTAAAAAACTAAATGATAAAGAAGCAGAAGCTATTTGTTATGGCAGAATTGGAATTGCTTACGATGAGTTAGCTGAAAAAGATAATTTTAATAAGAAACTGTTTGATAGTGCTTTGTATTATAATTTAACTGCTGTAAAGCTAAGTGAAGAAGTTGGCAATCTAGGATTTACTAGGACAACGTACTCAAACATTGGTAACAGTTACTCTAAATTAAAAAACTATGATAAAGCAGAGGAATACACAATAAAGTCACTAGCTGTTCCAGGTTTTGATGAAAAAAAAGGAGTGACATTGGTTAATTTAGGGAAAATTTATCTTGAAACAGGAAGGTATGATCAGGCAAGAAAAATACTAGATAGTGCTATGTGGAATACAAAACACTATGGTACTAGAAAGTATGAATTAGAAGCGTATTATAGGTTTCATGAATTAGACTTAAAGCTCGGGAACTCTAAAAGTGCTTTAAAAAATTATAAAGCTTATAAAGCAATTGAAGATTCTTTGTTAAATGAAACAAAAACAAAACAAATTGCCGAAATGAGCGAGCGTTATAAAAGTGCCGAAAAGGAAGTGCAACTTGCGCAAACAAGAGCTACTATTGCTGAAAAAGATTTAGATCTTCAACAGAAAAATATTCAAATTTATGGATTAGCTATAGCTGCTTTAGTATTTATTGTTTTAGGATATTTATTAGTAAATCAACAGAAGCTTAAAAATAGACAACTCCAAAAAGAGAATTTACTTAAAAACGCTTTAGCTAAGATTGAAATTCAAAATAAATTGCAAGACCAGAGATTGAGAATTTCAAGGGATTTGCATGATAATATTGGAGCCCAATTAACATTTATTATTTCTTCTATAGATAATTTAAAATATGGATTTAATATTGAAGATAATATGTTAACCAACAAATTAACGGGGATTAGCAATTTTACTAAAGAAACTATTTATGAGTTAAGAGATACTATTTGGGCAATGAATAAGAATGAAATCAATTTTGACGATTTACAGTCAAGGATTTCTAATTTCATCGATAAAGCTAATATTGCTTCTAAAGGTATTCAGTTTAGCTTTAATGTAGCAGATGAAGTGTCTCAGAATATTAAGTTCACTTCAGTAGAAGGAATGAACCTCTATCGAATTATTCAAGAAGCAATTAATAATTCAATAAAACATTCGAAGGCAAGCGAAATAACTGTACTTATAAGTTTGAATGAAAAAGGTTTAGTAATTACGATTACAGATAATGGAATTGGTTTTGATAAAGACAAAGTAGAACTAAGTAATGGTGTTAATAATATGGAAAAGAGAGCTTCAGAAATTAATGCACAACTTAATATTCAATCACAAAAAGAAAATGGGACAACAATCACCATTTTAAAGAGGTAATTAAAATACGCAACTCATCGTATTTTAAGTAAAACAGTATTGATGTATATTTACATAATTCAATAATTTATGTCTGTAAAAATTGCCATAGTAGATGATAATTCCTTTTTAATTAAAGCGGTTAAAGAAAAACTGTCTTTTTTTACCGATTTAGAGTATAGATTTTCAGCATCTAATGGGTCTGATTTTATTACTAAACTAGAAGCTAATCATAACATTGATTTAATACTAATGGATATTGAAATGCCAATATTAAATGGTATTGAAACTACAGCTATAGTTAAGCAGAAATATCCACATATTAAAATTATTATGCTCACAGTGTTTGATAATGATGAAAACATATTCAATGCAATTAAAGCTGGAGCAGATGGTTACTTGTTAAAGGAAATCAACCCAAGAGATTTACATGATGGTATAATAGAAACACTTAATGGAGGTGCTGCAATGAATCCGTCAATAGCAATGAAAACATTAAAGCTTTTGCGAAATCCTATCGAAATAGAAAACAAGCAAGAGCAAGAAGATATAAAACTTACAAAAAGAGAAACAGATGTTCTTGAGCAATTAAGTAAAGGATTAAGTTATAACTTAATTGCTGAAAACTTAATTTTATCTACAGGAACTATTCGTAAACATATTGAACATATTTATCGAAAGTTACAGGTTCATAATAAGTTAGAGGCAGTTCAAAAGGCAAAAAGGAATAAGTTAATCTGATAAATTTGCACCTAATTTCCGTTCGTCTATTTTTCTGTAAACATCATCGAAAATAGAATAGCACACTCAATTATAAAGATATATTTGTTGTGCTATTAATCAAGAATTCAAGCATTAGTAAACTTTGTTTTTTCAAAGCGAGCTAATGCTTTTTTTATAGCTTATTATTTAAGCTTTGCCATCCACCTCCATTCATTGCTTCAATACCATTTTGTTTTAATATGCTTGCAGCATTTGCGCTACGCATACCACTAGCACAGCAAGTAATAACAGGTTTGTTTTGCTTTTTAATATCAGCTAGTTTTGAAGTTAATATTTGTAAAGGAATATTCTTAGAGCCTGTTATAGCTCCATTAGCATATTCTCCGGTTGTTCTAACGTCAAGTATAATGGCGTTTCTAGATTTAAAGTCATCAATCATTTTCTGTTTGTCTTTAAATAAAAAATCAAAAATTCCCATATCAATATTTTTAACAAAGGTCTAATTTATAAAAATACTATGGTGTAACAAGAGTTACAAAAAATCTGTATATTCAACGCTCATGAAAATAAATACACGTAAAGACCAGATCATAGAAACATCAGCCATTCTTTTTAAAGAAAAAGGATATAGTGCAGTAACTATGAGAGACATTGCAAAAGCAATGGATATTAAAGCAGCAAGCTTATATAATCATATCAAATCCAAACAAGAAATACTTTCAGATATTATCATTTCTTTAGCCGAAGAGTTTATTAAAGGTATGAATGTAATATTAGTGTCCGAAAAATCGAGTATCGATAAACTTAAAAGTGTTATTGAATTGCATGTTGATATTACATCTAATAATCAAAATGGAATGGCATCTTTAAATAATGATTGGATGCATTTAGATGGTAAACTTGAATATTATCTCAAGCTTCGAAAAGATTATGAAGAAAATTTTAGAAGCATAATTAAAGAAGGAATTAGTAAAAATGAACTTCATAATTCTAATCCAGAAGTCATGCTATTTTCAATCTTATCTACATTAAGGTCGCTTTATATATGGATCCCAAATAAAGACGATTTATTACCAGAAACATTGGCTTCCGATTTGAGTAATGTATTATTAAATGGAATTGTGAAATAATTGATACAAATTTTGTAAATTTGACAACCAAACTAACAGTTGTTAGTTTTAATTATTTTACAACATTAATAATTTCATGGCAGATTTTCATAAAATAAAAGTTGCAGACATATATAAAGAAACTAAAGATACGTCTGTTATTACTTTTGATATACCTCAAGATTTAAAAGCAGATTTTGAATTTACTCCAGGACAACACTTAACTTTAAGAAAGGAAATAAATGGCGAAGATATTCGTCGTTCATATTCGTTGTGTTCAAGTCCTTTAGAAAATCAATGGAAGGTTGCTGTTAAGCAAATTCCAGAAGGTAAGTTCTCAACCTTTGTAAACGAAGATCTTAAAATTGGAGACGAGTTGGATGTGATGTCGCCAAGCGGAACTTTTGGCGTTGAGTCAAAAGAAGAGCTAAAAAAGAATTACTTGTTTTTTGCTGCAGGAAGTGGAATTACACCATTAATGTCAATGATTAAAACACATTTGGCAAATGAACCTAACTCTACATGTAAGTTGTTTTATGTAAATAAAACCGTAAAATCCATTATCTTTAAGGAAGAGTTAGAACAGCTAAGAAATACATACTTTGGACGTTTAGAAATTTATTATTTCTTAACTAAAGAACGTAGAGATATTGAATTGTTTAATGGACGTTTTAATGACGAGAAAATGCAAGTACTAACTAAGACGTTTATTGATATTCCAGATACTAATGAAGTATTCCTTTGTGGGCCAGAAAACATGGTGAATTATGTAAGTGAATACCTTGTAAATTCAGGATTACCAAAAGAATTAGTGCATTTTGAACTATTCGTAAAAGGTTTGTCTGAAGAAGATATTAAACGTGCAGAGCGATTAGCGCAACAAAACGTTGAAGGAACTGAAGTAACTATAGTTGATGGTGGTAAAGATTTCCATTTTACCATGACTAAAGAATATGATAACATACTTGACGCTGCACTTGGTGCAGGTGCAGATTTACCATTTGCTTGTAAAGGTGGTGTGTGTAGTACTTGTAAATGTGAAGTGAAAGAAGGAACTGTAGAAATGAAAATTAACTACGCTTTAGAAGAATTTGAAGTAGCTAAAAATTGGGTGTTAAGTTGTCAAGCAGTACCAACATCAGATAAAGTAGTAGTTGATTTTGATGTGTAAAATTAGAAACGAATTTTTTACGGGATTTATTCTTGTAATGTTAGTTTTAGGTTGTAAAACTGAAATTAAGCAGAGTAAGGATGATGAGATGATTGAAGTGGAAAAAGATTCAGTTATAGTAGAGGTATTTGAAAAAGAAGCAGAATATGTTATTACAAGTAGTATTGAAGATTTTGAAAAAAGTAAAATAGATCTAAACTTTTTTTCTAATAAGGTTTTTGAACTTGCTCCAAGTATTGAAATGATGAGCTGTGAAATAAGTTATGAAGCTAAACAATGTAGCTCTGAGTTAATTACATTTGACAATGACTTCTATTATGTTAGTTATTGTGATGGGAATAAATATAGTTCAGGAGGGAATAGAAATTATTTTAAAGGTCTATTTGAAGTAGATGAGAATAGATTGATTTTAGTGTTTGAAGAAAAATATATTACAACAAACACAAAAATTAATGAATATGGAGAAGCTTTTACTAAGGTCTCCGAAAGTACAATTGAAAATTTAGAAATTGCTGAGATTCATTTTTTGCAATGTAGTAATAAAAGAATTTTAGCTCTCCAATTTAATGATAGTCATGAAATAGGAGTATTAACTGATATAAACAATATAGATTATATTGAAAATTTTAAAGAAGATGATCGTGATTTATGGTTGAAATTCGTGAATCTTTAATTGATAAATTATGATGTATGAGTGAAGCACAAATAAAAAGTTTAGAGGAAGAATTTGAAGCGCGTATTGCACGTGATGAAAAAATTGAACCTAAAGATTGGATGCCTGAAAAGTATCGTAAGACACACATTAGGCAAATGTCGCAGCATGCCCATTCCGAAATTATTGGGATGTTGCCAGAAGGAAATTGGATAACAAGAGCCCCTTCATTACGTCGTAAAGTAGCATTATTAGCTAAAGTACAAGACGAAGGTGGTCATGGTTTATACCTATATAGTGCCACAGAAACCTTAGGGATTTCTAGAGACGAAATGTTTGAGCAGCTACATACAGGAAAAGCAAAATACTCAAGTATTTTTAACTATCCAGCCGTAACATGGGCAGATATGGGAGCTATTGGCTGGTTGGTTGATGGTGCAGCTATTATCAATCAGGTGGCTTTATGTGGAACGTCTTATGGGCCTTATGCACGTGCTATGGTGCGTATTTGTAAAGAGGAAAGTTTCCATCAACGTCAAGGTTATGAAATTATGCTAACCCTATCTAAAGGAACACCAGAGCAAAAGGCAATGGCACAAGATGCTTTAAATAGATTTTGGTGGCCATCACTAATGATGTTTGGACCTCGTGATGATGAATCGCCAAATACTGCGCAATCCATGAAATGGAAATTAAAGCGTAAATCTAATGACGAATTACGTCAACAGTTCATTGATCAAACAGTTCCTCAAGCCGAATTAATTGGTTTAACTATCCCAGATCCAGATTTAAAATGGAATGAAGAAAAAGGTGGTTATGATTCTGGTGAAATCGATTGGGACGAGTTTTGGCAAGTCGTTAAAGGATATGGTCCTTGTAATAAAGAAAGAATGAAAGCAAGAGTTTCTGCTTGGGAGAATGGACAATGGGTTCGTGATGCAGCAATAGCTCATGCAGAAAAACAACAAGATAAAAAACTAAATAAGGCAGGATAATTATGAAAAAAGAATGGCCTCTTTGGGAAATCTTCGTAAGAAGTAAAAACGGATTAGAACATCGTCATTTTGGAAGTTTACATGCTGCTGATGCAGATATGGCTCTAGAAAATGCACGTGATGTATATACAAGAAGAAGTGAAGGCGTGAGTATTTGGGTTGTAGAATCTAAGCATATTACAGCATCAAATCCAGAACATAATGGAGAGTTATTTGAACCAGCTCAAGATAAAGTATATCGTCACCCAACATTTTACGATTTACCAGACGAAATTAAACATATGTAATTATGAACAACAATTTATACAATTACATATTAGGTATAGCAGACAATAGTTTAATTCTTGGGCAACGTTTAGGAGAGCTATGTGGACATGGTCCAAGCTTAGAGACTGATATTGCCTGTACAAATATTTCCTTAGATTTTTTCGGGCAAGTACGTAGCTATTTTCAATATGCTGCACAGGTTGCTGGTGATGATCGTAATGAAGATACTATTGCAATGATGCGTACAGAGCGTGAATACGTTAATGTATTATTGGTTGAACAACCTAATACGGATTTCGCCTATACTATTGCGCGTCAGTTTTTATTTGACGTGTATCATTATGCGTTCTTAATTGAATTACAAAATAGCAATGACGAAACATTAGCGGCAATTGCAAAAAAATCGCTAAAAGAAGTGTCTTATCATTTGCGATTTTCAACCGATTGGATTAAACGTCTAGGTGATGGTACAGAAGAAAGTCATGAGCGTATTCAAACTGCGATAAACGACCTATGGACATATACAGATGAATTATTTCATCAAACTGATGCAGATAAAGCAATGATAGCTGAAGGTGTTGGTGTAGATACTTTAGAATTAAAAGAAGGTTACTACAAGCGAGTTGCAGAGGTTTTGGAAGAAGCAACTTTGCAGGTGCCAGATTTAAACTATTTCCAAAAAGGAGGAAAGCAAGGTATTCATACAGAGCATTTAGGTTATTTATTAGCTGAATTACAATATATGCAACGTGCTTATCCTAATATGACTTGGTAGTCATAAAAAAAAGAAGAGTATATCAATGATTGAACACGCCGAAATTAATAGCGAATTAATTCCAATTCTAGATCAGGTTTCTGATCCAGAAATTCCCGTTTTAACGATATTAGATATGGGCGTGATTCGCTATGCGAAAATCATTGGAGATAAAGAGGTGTTAGTTAAAATTACACCAACCTACAGTGGTTGTCCAGCAATGGACGTTATTGGCGATGATATTACTAAAGCATTTAATGAAGCTGGTTACAAGGCAAAAGTGGAATTAGTTTTATCTCCAGCTTGGACAACCGATTGGATTACCGAAAGAGGAAGGACTGCTCTCGAAAAATATGGTATTGCAGCACCTTTAGATGCGGAATCCGACAAAGCAGCGCTTCTTGGTGATGCAAAAATCGTAAAGTGTACCCTTTGTGGGTCTACAAATACAAAACTAGTAAGTCAGTTTGGTTCTACTGCATGTAAAGCATTGTTTCAATGTGAAGATTGTAAAGAACCGTTTGACTATTTTAAATGTTTAAAATAAGTGTCATTCAGAGCGAAGTGAAAAATCTTTCGCTTTAGTAATGATAACAAAAATAAGGTATGAGCAACAATTCAATTCTACTTAAAATTGAAAACCATATAGCGTACATAGCGCTCAACAGACCAGAGGTCTTCAATAGCTTTAATCGTGAAATGGCATTAAGCCTTCAAAGTATCTTAGACGATTGCGAACAAAATGATGACGTAAGAGCTATCGTTTTAACAGGAAACGGAAAAGCATTTTGTGCAGGTCAAGATTTAAAAGAAGTCACTTCACCTGAATTAAATCCAGGATTCAAAAAGATTTTAGAAGAACATTACAATCCAATAATCCTTCGTATTCGAAATATCGAAAAACCAATTATAGGAGCGATTAATGGAGTTGCTGCAGGAGCAGGAGCAAATATAGCTTTGGCATGTGATGTAGTGGTAGCACACGAAAAAGTGAGTTTCATTCAAGCATTTAGTTTAATAGGTTTAATTCCTGATAGTGCCGGAACGTTCTTTTTACCACGTTTAGTTGGTTTTCAAAAAGCAACGGCTTTAGCAATGCTCGGAGATAAAGTAGGAGCAGAAGAAGCGGAACGTATTGGGATGATATACAAAAGTGTGTCATTAGAAGATTTTGAAGCAACTATTGAAAAGCTAGCGACTAAAATGGCAAATATGCCAACCAAAGCTTTAGGTTTAATCAAGAAAACATTCAACCAATCGTTAACCAATTCTTTAGAAGAACAATTAGCATTGGAATCAAAATATCAAATAGAAGCTGCAGGAACAGAGGATTATGCAGAAGGTGTAGCTGCTTTTATAGAAAAAAGAAATCCAGAATTCAAAGGGAAATAATTATGTATGTAGGAATAATTGGTTCAGGAACCATGGGAAGTGGTATTGCTCAAGTAGCAGCAACTTCTGGTTGTAAGGTGAAATTATACGATACTAATACAGCAGCATTAGATAAAGCAGAAGCAGCATTAGAAAAAATACTAAATCGACTAATTGAAAAAGGTCGTATTGATACTACTGAAAAGGATAGGATTCAAGGGAATATTCAATATGTAGATAGCTTAAAAGCCTTGTCAGATTCTGATTTGACGATTGAAGCTATTATTGAAAATTTAGACATCAAACAAAAGGTGTTTTCTGAATTGGAAACTTATGTGTCTGACGATTGTATTATCGCTTCAAATACTTCAAGTTTATCTATAGCATCTATAGCAGCATCACTTCAAAAACCAGAACGTTGTGTTGGAATTCATTTCTTTAATCCAGCACCTTTAATGAAGTTGGTAGAAGTTATTCCTGCAATTCAAACTTCAGAAGCTGTGCTTGAAAAATCAGTAAAAACTATTTCAGATTGGAAAAAAGTAGTGGCTGTTGCTAAAGATACACCTGGATTTATTGTAAACCGTGTGGCAAGACCATTTTATGGAGAAGCCTTAAGAATTTATGAAGAAGGTGTAGCGGATTTTGCAACTATAGATTGGAGTTTGAAATCTCTTGGAGGATTTAGAATGGGACC